>NZ_JAGPOT010000011.1 GCF_018224015.1 Pseudarthrobacter albicanus | reverse complement strand
GTGATGGCGGCGCGGAGCCTGCCGTCCCGGGTGGCCGCGGGGATGTCTGTCAGGTCCGGCGGGATGCTCAGGGGTGCCCCGACGGGGTTGCCGGAGGGGTCGATGACGCAGCCGGCCAGGTGGCCGGCGTTCAGGTCAACGCCGAGGGCGGGCGAGCCGTGCAGGCTGTCCGGGGACGGGACCGGCAGGTCCCGGTATCCCCAGGATGCGTCGATGTACCAGCGCCCGGTCCCGGGGTTGTGGCTGATGTCGTAGCGGATGTTCATGTTGGACGCGGCACGGTCGTGCCATTCGCCGGCGCGGTGATGGAACAGAACCGGGACGGAAAGATGCAGCCGCGCACCATGCTCCGCGGCCATCACGGCGGGGACTTTCAGGGACAGCCGCCCGTCGGTGTCGATGCGGATGGTTTCGTTGCCCCACCGCTTCCCGGATTCTCCGTCGGCGGTCAGGAACAGCCGGGAGGCCGCCCACCGGGCCTCCCATTGGGCGGGCGTGAGGCCTGCCGCGTCGAGGTTGTTCCGGGCGCGCCACAGCCGGCCCCCGCCGGCGGCGATGCGGGGCTTCCCGGCAGCGAGCCGTGCCTCCGCGTCCGTGAGCCGGTCCTGCAGGGCGGCGAGGCGCCGGGTCTTCCGGTGCCGCTCGGCCGCGGTCTTGTACCCCCGGACGCGGGCGATGACGGCGCCGCACGGGACGGCGGAGCGCTTCTGGATGGCGGCGCAGGCGGCGCGCAGCGTGCTGACCTCCGCGGCGAGGGCACGCACGCCGGACTGGTACTGATCCTCCGTGGCGCGGGTGATGCTCCCGGCCCACCGCGAGGACGACAGGGCGGTCAGGCCGCGCTTGCGCTCCGTCCGGCCCCGGGCGGCGGCAGGGACCTTCCCCGTCCGGACCCTGTCGGCCAGGTCTTTCCGGTACAGGGATCCCAGGTGCGTGCCGACCGCGAACAGCGCGGCTTCTTCATCCGGTGTGGGGTGGAGGCGGGTGCGGATCCGCACCCCGGCGGGCGCGGCGGCAACGAACGCCGGGGCAATGACCCGGAGCCCTGAGGCGCTGCGCGATGCCGTCACTCGCCGGCATCCTTGCGGCGGGCAGGAATTTCGACGTCGAAACCAGCGTGAATCATCATGGTCCGACGCTACAAGCCACGGTGGGCATGGACCAGGGCCCGTCTGGCCTATGTGGAAAACCTCCCTGGCGCAGCCAAAGCACACGGCATCCCCCGCGTGCTCACGCCCGGGCGATGGCCCCGCCGGTGGGGATCAGGGACGCGCCCACGGCGAGGTCTTCGGGGCGATCCGCCCCGCGCTCGCCCTGGTCCACGTGCTGCCGTTCCTGGACCCCAAGATGCTGGTCGAGATCGAACTCGTCGCCCAGAAAAGCGTCTAGCCAATGTGTCCTTGCCGGACGCCCGCCCGCTAAGGTCAATCATCGCCGGCTGGCGCAAGGGTGAGAGCGTCTTCCCAGGCGGCCTCGGGGACCTCCGTATTGACGATACGGGACTGGGCCGCCCCGTTGAAGACAAGGCGGAGGACATCGGGGCGGGAGTAGTGGCCTACGGGATCATAGGCGTTTTTGGCGGCGAGGATCTCGCGGTAATCGATGTCCGCGTAAAGGATGCCTTCTTCAGTCGGTGCGAGGGGGCTGGCCAGCGAGCGGCCGTCTGGTCCGTAGATGCGGGCATGCCCGCCGCCGAGCTTCAATAGCTCTTTCTTGGCCTCTGTGTCGACAAAGGCGTCGTAGGCTGCTTGGCCGATGATGCCGGTTGGTGCGAGTACAAAGGACTGCCCTTCGACGGCGTATTGCTGAGACGCGGCGGTGTTCACCTCGGGCCCAAGGAGGTATGCGGCTCCCTCGTAGACCGAGAAGCTGGGCCACGCGGCGATATGCAGCTGTTCCTGCTGGGCGAACATGGCATATTTGGTGAGCGGCTGCAGGTGTTCAGCGCAGCAGAGTGCGCCGAGCCGCCCGAATTCGGAGTCGACGACGGCGAGGTCCGAGCCGTCGCCGTCACCGAAGACTGATCTCTCAACGTGGGTAGGCTTAAGTTTGCGCCGCGTCTTCAGCACCGCGCCGGTGCTGCTGATGAGGGCCTGGCCCATATAAAGGGACCCGCCCACCCTGTCGCTGTAGCCCAGGGCAATCGCAATGCCAAGGTCCGCTGCAGTCTGTCTGATGCGCTCGAACTGGGAAGAGTCGAGTTCGAGGGAGTTCTGCGCGTACCGCACCACGAACTGGGACTGCCAAGCTACGGAGTCGAGCCAGATCCACCACGGATAACCGGGGATCCACGTCTCGGGGAAAGCAACGATCGAAGCGCCATTACCGGATGCTTCACAGGCGAGTGCGATCGTTTTCTCCACGCCGCCGTCGAGATCAAGCCACACAGGCTCTGCCTGCACTGCAGCCGCGGTAAAGGTCTTGGTGTAGTCAACCATGATGGTCCGTTCCTCCTATATTGGGGCAGGTACCTTCACAGGCTAGATCGGCGTTTACGGGGATGGGAGATCGTTGCATGCACCCATACCGGCATTCCGTGCATCCCGTCTATTACGAGTGCACTGGCGCCTTGCGGCGGTAGGCCCCCGGCCCCAGGCCTGTCTTCGCCTTGAAGGTCCGGGTGAAGGTCGTTGGATCACTGAAGCCGCATTCGTGGGCGATACTGGCGATGGGCCGGTGCAGTTCCGTTACGAGGAGCCGCTTGGCTCTGTCGACTCGTGCCTCGCGGATCATGTCGGCAGGACTCTGGCCTGTCTCCGCGAAGAGGTTGTACAGGTGCCTCAAGGAGATGTGGAATGCGGCGGCGATGGCAGCGGGGTCCAACGCGGCATCGTTTGCGTGCTCGCGGATGAACTGTTTGACCGACACGAGGGCCGTTTCCGGCGATGTGGTTCGGTGCACGCCGTCGAGGGATGCAAGGGCAACATCCAAGAGCTCCAATGCGATGCGGGCAAGACCGCCCGCGTTGTCGTCGTCATGAGCTTCCAACAGACCGGTGAGGAAGGTACGAAGCAACCGGAACGGGGTGGTTGGCTCAAAGGACCTTGAGGCGAGGGCATCGAGGCGACGGGGCGACGTTGAGAGGCCGGAAACAGGAACCTGATAGACCAGTTCGTCGATCGCCGTCGGAAACGCCAATTCGTACGGGCGGTGCGTGACGTAGAGCACCGATTGCCCAGGCTTCTGCTCAGAGACGGAGCTGTTCTGTGTTACCCGGGCCTGTCCGCCTAAATGAGCAACAAATAAGACGCTTGGAGTCTCTGCCGATAGGGCCGCTGATGGCGTGCGTTCCAGGACGGATCCGGCGGACTTCACGCGGCTGATTGCCGAGTGCGGGGTGAGCCGCAGACGGGAGATCGCTCCGGTAAAGCCACTCGACACCCGGGAGACGCGAAGGGGAACGAAGCTTTGCGACACAGCGTATTCCCATTCGTCAGCAGAGAGTGCCTGCAGGTGTGTCATGCGCTAATCATGACGCACTTCGGGCTGTGTAATGCCCCTAAGCGCCTTTAGGCACCCGTCAAGGAACAGATACCTTCTGAAGGGCACCGCGAATCGTGGCCCTCAACCAGTCGACCGCAGGCGTAGGACTCGGCCTGCGATACGTATACAAGGCGACATTTCCTGGTTCGACCGAAAACGGCAACTTGAACATCCTGATGCGTCCATCGGCGACGAAAATCTGCGCCAGGAGCACCGGGACAACGCTGACGTAGCTCGTCGTGGCAAGCACATGGGGCAGCGCCGAAAAGTGCGGAAGCCTGACCGCAGCGGGCTGATCGTAAGCCAGCTCACGCATGCGTTGCTGGATATGCTCGTGGCCTAGTTCTTCACTCACGACAATCTGCCGCTCGCTGAGGAATTCTTCTACCGTCGGCTCATCACTTATCCGCGGGTGGGATGCAGAACAGATACCCCAGTAGGACTGCACCAAAAGCTGGTCCCGAAACAGGTCCGACGAATCAATTCGCGGGGTGCAGATTGCGGCATCAGCCTTGCCGTGAATGAGGTCTTCCCTCGCAGTGCCGTAGGCAAGCGGGAGAACCGCCACCGAGGTCTTGGGGGCCGACTCCTCAATACTCTTCAGGACTGCGGGAAGCAGTGCTATTTCACCGATATCTGTGAGGAGAAGCCGGAAATTGTGCCGTGACGTAGCAGGATGGAACGCCGTGACACCCTGAACGGCGCTGTCCATCGACTCCAGGGAATGGCGCAACTGCGGATACACGGCCGTCGCTAGCTGCGTAGGCTGCAGGCCCTCCGCCGCCCGGAGAAAGAGCTCGTCCTTGAACATCTTCCGAAGCTTGGCCAGGGCATAGCTCACGGAAGGCTGACTGACGAAAAGCTGCTCGGCCGCCCGCGTGACGCTCCGAGTCTCATAAATGCGGACAAACGTCCGCAACAGGTTCAAATCGTAGGCTTCCATGGACTTCATCATAGACGAGGTCTATATGAATATCAGCAATATTTATTGGATAAATGATCAAGTCGCTCCTACGCTTCTAGGAGTGTGATTTGCACCACGAAACCAAGAGTGAGGCCTACCCGTGACGAGAACTGTGCGCAGGGAAACGATGGAGATCCTGCGGCAAAACAAGCTGACAACGATCTTCGGCAATCCCGGTTCCAACGAGCTTCCCTTCCTTCAGGATTTCCCGGAGGACTTTCAATACATCCTCGGGTTGCACGAAGGCGCCGTGATCTCGATGGCGGATGGGTATGCGCAGGCCTCGGGAGCGGCCGCCTTTGTCAACCTGCATGCCGCGTCCGGTTCCGGCAACGCCATGGGCGGACTCACCAATGCGGTGTACTCGCACTCTCCGCTGGTCATTACCGCCGGCCAGCAGGTCCGGTCCATGGTCGGCCTGGAGGCAATGCTCGCCAACGTGGACGCCACCTCTTTGCCGAAGCCGCTGGTGAAGTGGAGTGCCGAGCCGCTGTGCGCCGAAGACGTCCCCCGGTCCATCAGCCAGGCCATCCACACCGCATTGCTGCCGGCAAAGGGACCAGTGTACGTCTCCATCCCGTACGACGACTGGGACAAGACGGCGCCGGCGGAAGCCCGCCATCTGGCCGGGCGTACCACCGTCGCGGCACAGGCACTCAGCGCAGACCAGGCCCAGGAACTGGCAGACGTGCTCAATGCGGCGGCAAATCCTGTCCTGGTCCTCGGCCCGGAAGTGGACGCCGACTACGCGAACGATTTTGCCGTTGCCCTGGCCGACAAGCTTGCGGCCCCGGTCTGGATCGCTCCTTCCGCGTCACGATGCCCGTTTCCCACCCGTCACCGCAGCTTCCGGGGCGTGCTCCCGGCTTCCATAAAAGACATCTCCGAGATCCTGGACGGCCATGACCTCGTCCTCGTTGTCGGTGCCCCGGTGTTCCGTTACCACCAGTATGTTCCCGGCGAGTACCTGAAAAGCGGAACCCGCATTGTTCACGTGACCAGCGACGCCGGTGAAGCCGCCAGGGCCCCCATGGGTCACTCCATTGTCGCTTCGGTGCTGGGCACCTTACGCACCCTGGCAGAATCCGTCCGGCAGACCGCACGGCCGCAGTTACCCGCACTCCCGGACATTCCGGCAGCCTCCGAAGGGTGCTTCGACTCGGTTCATCCCGATGAGGTATTTGAGGTGCTGCGCACCACCGCCCCTGCCGGCACTGTCTTTGTCAAAGAGTCGACCTCGACCTCGGCCTCGTTCTGGCAGCAGATGGACCTTAACCGGCAGGGCAGCTACTTTTTCCCTGCCTCGGGAGGACTTGGATTTGGGCTTCCTGCCACCGTAGGGGCACAGCTGGCGCACGAGGACCGCCGCGTCATCGGCATCATTGGCGACGGCTCCGCCAACTACGGTATTACCGCCCTCTGGACCGCAGCCCGGTACAACATCCCGTGCATCTTCCTGATCATGAAAAACGGTACCTACGGAGCACTGCGCGGCTTCTCGAAGCTGCTCGGTACCGGCGAAACCCCGGGCCTCGATGTTCCGGGACTCGACTTCGTGCAGATCTCCAGCGGTTACGGGGTCGCTGCCGAGTCAGTCAGCACCAAGGAAGCCCTCCAGGCCGCACTTATAAAGGCCCTTGAGAGCCACGGGCCTTCCCTGATTGAAATTCACACCCAATTCGAAGCGTAAGTTTCGGGTCGGTCACCAAAGGATAAATATGTCCAGTACCACTGTCGACGACGTTGTCGGCAACGCCAAGTTCAACTCCTACCACTTACGTGTCATGGTTCTGTGCGGCCTCCTGATGATTGCCGACGGCTATGACCTGGTGTCCTTCGGGACGGTCATAACCCACCTGATGGATGAATGGGACATGAATGCTGTCACGGCCGGCCTGCTGGGATCCATGGCACTCGTCGGCATGTTCTTCGGCGGCCTGTTCGTATCGCCCCTGGCCGATAAACATGGGCGTCGCAGCATCATCATCGCCTGCCTGATCCTTGCCAGCATCGCCTCGTTCACCTGCGCGTGGGTCAATGACCCGCTCACCATGGGAGCGCTCCGTTTTGCCGTGGGCGTGGCCCTGGGCGGGCTGGTACCGAACTTCATCGCCATGACCAGTGAGTTCGCACCCAGGAAATCGAAAGCCCTCATGGTCACCGTGGTGACGTCGCTGTACTCCGTCGGCGGTGTAGCCGCCGCCTTGCTGGCGATCTACATCGAGCCCGTCCTGTCCTGGCGCGGCGTGTTCTATGTCGCGGGGCTATCAATCCTTCTGCTGCCCCTGATCCTTCGCTATCTTCCGGAGTCCCCGGAGTTCCTGGCCCTCAAGGGCGAACGTGCACGCCTGGAACAAATTCTTCGACGCATCGATCCCGGGTGCGAACCCGGCAGCGTCTCGTCCTCGAAACAGCGGGCGGCAGAGGACTCCCGGGTACGTCAGCTCGTCTCAGGCGGAAACGCCCTGAATTCGATCCTCATTTGGCTGTTCTTCGCCATGTGCATGCTCCTCAGCTACGGGCTCAACACCTGGCTGCCCAAACTCATGCAGCAGGCCGGCTACGAACTCGGAGCCGGGCTGTGGACGCTCGTTGTCCTCAACGCCGGAGGCCTGGTTGGGGCCATCTCAGGCGGGTGGATCGCTGACCGGTGGACTTTCCGGGGAACGCTGATCACCTACTTCAGCCTCGCGTCACTGTCGCTCTTCGCCCTGTCCTTCAACCCCGGCGCCATACTGCTGAACACTCTCATGTTCATCGCGGGCGCGGCCACCATCGGTGTCCTGTCGATCATCCACGCCTTCGCCGTCGAGTACTACCCCGTCCATATCCGTACCACCGGGGTTGGATGGGCGGCAGGCATGGGACGGTGCGGTGCGATCGCCGGCCCCAGCCTTGGGGGCGCCCTCGTGGCACTGAGCCTGCCATTCCAGCAGAACTTCCTTATCTTCGCCGCCCCCGGCGTCGTCGGTGTCATCGCCGTTGCGCTTGTCGCAAACCGGAAGTACCGGGACCGGATCCACCAGAACGCAACATCCGGGCCGGTACCCGCAACCGCCACCCTGTAACTCATTACCCACCACCGCATTGAAAGGCACCACGACTATGTCACTGATGAATCCCGCAATCTGGCAAGGCAAGATTTTCACGGGCTCCTGGGAATTCGGGGCAGCCGCCGACGTCCAGATCACCGAGCCAGCGACCGGCGAAACCCTTGGCACACTGGGAGTAGGCTCCTCCGCAGATATCGATCAGGCCTGCAAGACGGCCGCAGCGGCACAACAGGCCTGGGCCGGCACACCCTTCGAAGACCGTGCGGCCATCCTGAGGCGCGCTGCAGCCCTCTTCGAGCAACACGAAGAGGAAATCCGGACCTGGATCATCCGCGAATCCGGCTCCATCTCCCCCAAGGCCCAGCTGGAAACCCGCCACGCAGCCTTGGAAAGCTACGAGGCCGCGTCGCTCCCGTCCCGCGCCCAGGGCGATCTCCTTCCTGCCGCTGACCCTTCCCGGATCAGCTTCAGCAGGCGCACGCCCGTAGGCGTCGTCGGCGTGATTGCGCCCTTCAATTTCCCCCTGCTGCTGGCCATCCGCGCCGTGGCACCTGCCCTGGCCCTCGGCAACGCCGTCGTCCTCAAACCCGACACCCGCACTGCTGTCAGCGGCGGCGTCGCCATCGCCCGCGTCTTTGAAGAAGCAGGCCTGCCCGCAGGCGTCCTGCAAATGGTTCCCGGCGACGCGGAGGCCGGGGCGACCCTGGTCGCCAACGACGCCGTCCGGGTGATCGCTTTCACCGGTTCAACGGCCGCCGGACGGCATGTCGGCGCCGCAGCTGCAAAGCACCTAAAGCGCGCCCACCTCGAGCTAGGGGGCAACAGCGCCATCATCGTTCTCGAAGATGCCGACATTGATCTTGCCGCTGCGGCGGGCGCATGGGGATCTTTCCTGCACCAGGGGCAAATCTGCATGACGGCCGGCCGCCACATCGTCCACGAATCGGTCGCGGATGAGTATGTGGCAAAACTCGCCGAAAAGGCCAGGAACCTGCCCGTCGGCAATCCTGCAACGGGTGAGGTCGCACTCGGGCCGATCATCGACAAACGGCAGCTTGAGAACATTCACCGGCTCGTAACCGACAGCGTCGCCAGCGGCGCCACGCTGGCAGCCGGCGGAGAATTCGACGGTCTGTACTACCGGCCCACTGTCCTCGACGACGTGCGTCCGGATACTCCGGCTTACTGCCAGGAAGTGTTCGGCCCTGTGGCTCCCGTCATCCGTTTCCGGACCATCGAGGAAGCCATCGACCTGGCGAAGGACACCGAGTACGGCCTGTCCCTGAGCGTGATGAGCGGCAACGCGATGAACGCCTGGAATGTGGCCCGCCAGATCCCCTCAGGGCTTGTGCACATCAACGACCAGACGGTCGCCGATGAAGCCCACATTCCTTTCGGCGGCGTAGGGAACTCAGGAAACGGAAGCCGCATCGGAGGAGCCGAAGCCAACATCGAGTCCTTTACGGACATTCAGTGGGTCACCCTCCAGCAGGAGGCAGCCCGCTACCCCTTCTGAGAATCGGGCTGCTTGCGGCCAGAAATCAGCCTTTGCCGAAGTGAACAAGTCCATGGAAGTGGACGGCACACGGCACATTCAATCGAGAGACAGAAAGTTCAGGCAGGAAGACCCATGAAAATAGGCATTCTCGGCGCAGGTGCCATGGGGCAGCTCTTCGGGGGCAGGCTCCAGATGGCGGGAAACGATGTCGTCTTCATCGACGCGGCCCCCTCGACCATTGAGGCCCTCAACGCCCAGGGCATCACGGTCAGGTCGGAAGGACAGGAGAGCCACACGCCCGTCAGAGCCGGAACGGCATCAGATTTCAACGAAACTCTTGAACTCATCATCGTCTTCACCAAGAGCTTTCACACCGAAGCCGCCGTGGCATCCGTTGGGCATCTGATTTCGACTCGGACCTTCGGTTTGACGCTGCAGAACGGCCTGGGCAATGCGGATGCGCTGGCACGCAGTTTCGGTCCCGAACATACCCTGGTCGGCATCACCGACTTTCCTGCCGACCTGGAGCGACCGGGCCTCATCACCACCGGACCCGGGGGCAAGGTCCGGGTCGGCACGTTCACCGACGGATCGCGTGCGTTTCTCCGTCTGCTCGTCGACAAGCTGAATGAGGCCGGGCTCAACGCGTCCGCGGAAGACGACATCCAGACGCACATCTGGGAAAAACTGGCTTTCAACGCGGCCCTCAACACCCTCAGCGCCGTCACCGGGCAAACTGTGGGACAAATCGGAGCCAGCGGTCCGGCAAAGGAACTTGTGGCGCGAGTCGTGGACGAGACTGTTCTCGTTGCGGACAGCCAGGATGTCCGGGTCTCCAGGGATCGGATTGAAGCCGCACTGAGAAACGCCTACAAACACGCGGGGGAGCACAAGACCTCCATGCTCCAGGACCGGGAGGCAGGACGACGAACCGAGGCTGACTACATCGGTGGGGCCATTGTGCGCCTCGGTGAGATTGCGGGCGTACGCGCCCCATTGCTCGGGACACTGACCACATTGGCCAGCGAGCCGATCCAGTAGAAACGTGTGCGGCTGATTATGAGGACACCATGACCAACAATCAAAGTTCTTCGGCGGCGTCCCGCGCGGGCGCCGTCGGCCCCCTCGGGGGTGCGGGCCAAGGGACCTTTGTCTCCTCCGGGGTCTGCGCCGAATGCTCGTTGAATCGAATGGTCGCCCTGGCGGTTCTACCGCCCGCCGGTCCGTGCCGGCAGCCCGTAGCGGTGTTCCGGCCGCCCGGTGGTGCCGTAGCGAAGCTGGATGTCGACGGCGCCGTCGTCGGCCAGCGAGGACAGGTACCGCTGCGCGGTGGCCCGGGAGACCCCCACCCGCGCGGCGACCTCCGCTGCCGAATACTGCTCGCCCGGCACGAGGGATTCCAGCACCGCGGCCTCGGTGGCGGACCGGGGCCTGGCCGACGCCGCGACGTCACCGGGGATCAGGGCACGCTTCGCGCGTTCCACCGTGTCCTGGTCCGCCGCCCCCGGCTGGGCGAGGATGCGCCGGTACCGGGCATAGGAGCGCAGCTGCTGGGAGAGGGCCTCCGCCGTGAAGGGCTTGAGCAGGTAGCCCAGCGCCCCGCGCCGGAACGCGGAGCGGAGGGACGCCGTGTCCGAGGCCGCGCTGAGGATCACGGTGTCCACGTCCAGCTGGCCGAGCAGATCCAGCCCCGAGGCATCCGGCAGGTAGACATCCAGCAGCACCAGATCCGGGCGGAGACTGTGGATGGCCTGCAGCGCCTGCGACGCCGAGCCGGCCGGCGGCAGGGCCAGGAACCCTGCCACCGAATCCACATAGGCCGCATGCAGCTTGGCGACGTGGAAGTCGTCATCCACAATCAGCACCCTGAAATCCTCAGGCATTGTCGTCCCTTCGGATTGAATCCGACGTCGTCCCCGGCAGGGTGGCGACGAACACCGCGCCCGGCCCGCCGGGGGAGCCCGGGTCCAGCAGCCGCACGTCGCCGCCGCGGCGGCGCGCGAGCTGGCGCGCCAGTGCGAGCCCCAACCCCTGGCCGGCGCCGGCACGGGCGGGCCGTTCCGACGTCGTGAATCCCTCCGCGAACACGGCGTCCGGGTCCGCTGCAGTCCCTGCGGCGGCGGGCAGCCCGTCGCCGGAATCGCCGACGACGATGTGCAGCGTCCCCGCGCCGGCTCCGCCCGTTCCCACGCCCGGTTCGTCGAGGATCTCGACCTCCACCCAGCGTTCGGTTGCTGCGCCGGCGACGGCGGCATTGACGGCATTGTCGATCAGGTTGCCCAGGACCGTGGTGACCTCCTGGGGTTCGGTGACGCGGCCGCGGACCAGGGTTTCCGGCCCGAGCCGCAACGTGACGCCGCGCTCGTCGGCTTCCACGCCCTTGGCCCCGAGGAAAGCCTGGAGGTAGGGGTCCTGGAGCAGCTCGGCCTGGTCCACGGGGAACTTCAGCGGGCCGGTGGCCGCCAGCCCTGCCAGATAGTCCCGGGCCTGCTGGTGCTGCCCCATGCTCATGAAGCCGGCGATCGTGTGCAGCTGGTTGGCGAACTCGTGCCGCTGGGCGCGGAGGGCCGTGGACATGGTGCCGACGGCGTCGAGCTGGCGGGTCAGCTGCTGGAGCTCGGTGCGGTCCCGCAGCATGACCACCCAGCCCAGGTCCTCCCTTCCGTGCAGGGCCTTGCGGGCGCTCGCCACCAGCACCCTGCCGCCGGCAACGAGCTCCACCGCGTCGCCTTCCGCCGCGTCAGCCCTGGTCAGCGCCAACAGCCGGGCGGGCACGGGAGCCTCGGCCCACGGTTTTCCGGCCAGGTCGGGGCCGCCGAGGAGCCGCCGGGCCGCGGCGTTGAAGACGCTGATCCGGCCGTCCGCGGAGACGCCGATCACGCCGTCGTCCACACCCTGGAGCACGGCAACCTGGTCGTGGACCAGGGTGCTGATTTCCTCCGGTTCCAGCCCCAGGGTCAGCCGCTGCAGCCGCCGTCGCAGCAGGAAGGACGCCAGGATCCCGACGAGCAGGGCCCCGGCGGCCGTCAGGGCGATCGGATCGATGTCCCGGGCGAGGCTCTGCCCGATCGTTTCCGTGGAGTAGCCCACGCTTACCTCGCCCACCACGGTGGCGGAGCCCGGGGCGAACACGGGAACCTTGGCGCCGGCGGACGGGCCCAGCGTGCCGGTGTTGCGGGTGGTGACTTCCCTGCCGGACAGCGCCTCGGAGGGGTCGGTGCTCACCTTCTCGCCCAGCCGCTCGGCGTCAGGGTGCGCCAGCCGCAGGCCCGCCTCATCCGTGATCACGACGAACAGGGCGCCGGTGCGGGCCCGGGCGCCCTCGGCGACGGCCATCAGCGGTCCGACCAGCAGCTCGGAGGCCGGGGGAGTGCCGGGCAGCGCGCTGATGGACTGCACCGCCGCCCGCACCGACGGATCCGAGGCCACGGTCCGGGCCAGGGTGAGGGCCTGGTTTTCCGCCTCGCGTCCCAGCCGGTCGTAGGTCAGCCAGGCATGGACGGCGCCGCTGAGGAGCGCCACGAGCGCCACGACCGCCAACTGCAGCAGGAGTGTCTGGGTGGAAAAGCGCAGGGCCGTGCGGCCTTTGAGCGGGTTGATGGCGGCCCTCCTTCCAGGGTCTAAAACGTAGTCGAAAAAACCGGTGAGCAAAATGAGCTAAATGCGTCCAATAAGCAGTATGCCAATCAATTGAGGCAAAGACCCAGCCGTGATTGGCGCCACTCTAATGTCTGTAGTGCGCATCACAGCGGAGTGGTGCCGTTCACAAGAAGGAGCCGGCCGTGCTGGTATTACTTGGATTCGCCATGATCGCGGTATTCATGGTGTTGATCATGACGAAGAAGTTGACGCCGGTGCTGGCGCTCATCATCGTCCCCACAGTCTTCGGACTCTTCGCCGGCGCTGGCCTGGGCATCGGCCCCATGGTGCTCGACTCGATGAAGTCCATGACCTCCACCGCCGCGCTGTTGATGTTCGCCATCATCTACTTCGGCCTGATGATCGACGTCGGGCTCTTCGACCCGCTGGTCCGGTTCAGCCTGCGCAAGCTCGGCAACGACCCCGCCAAGGTGGTCCTCGGCACGGCCATCCTCGCCGCCGCAGTCTCCCTGGACGGTGACGGTTCCACCACCTTCATCCTGACCACCGCCGCGATGCTGCCGGTCTACCTGCGGCTGAAGATGAGCCCCGTGGTCCTGACCTGCGTGGCCGGCCTGGCCAACGGCACCATGAACATCCTGCCCTGGGGCGGCCCCACCGCCCGCGCCGCAACCGCGCTGAAGCTCGACGTCAACGACGTCTTCGTTCCCATGGTCCCGTCCCTCATTGCCGGCCTCGTGGTCGTCTTCGTCTTCTCCTGGCTGCTCGGCCTGCAGGAACGCAACCGTCTCCGCGCCCTGGCACCGGAGATCTGGGCCGAGGGTGTCGAGTTCGACGGCGGCACCGGCCGCGGCGGTTCCGGCAAGGGCGGCTCGGGCTCGACCCGCGCCGCACGTAAGCCGGGCACCGGGGGAGGCGCCGGCGTCGCAGTCTTGGAGCGCACTGAAGTCCTCGTCGCAGACACCGACACGGCCCGCGATTCCGCCATGGCGGACACCGCACTGGACCCCAACCGCACCACCCTGCGTCCCAAGCTGTTCTGGTTCAACCTCGGCCTGACGGTCGCAGTCATGGTGACCCTTGTCGCCAACGTCATTCCGCTCCCGTTCGTCTTCATGGTGGGTTCCGCCATCGCCCTGCTGGTCAACTTCCCCAAGGTCAAGGAGCAGGGTGCCCAGCTGATCGCCCACGCCCCGTCGATCGTCGCCGTGGTCAGCATGGTCATGGCGGCCGCAGTCCTCACCGGTGTCCTCAACGGCACGGGCATGGTCAAGGCAATGTCGGAATGGCTCGTCCAGATCATCCCGGCGGACATGGGTCCGTTCATGGCTGTCATCACCGGCGTCCTGAGCATCCCGATGACGTTCTTCATGAGCAATGACGCGTTCTACTTCGGCGTCCTGCCGGTCCTCAGCGAGACGGCAGCCCACTACGGCGTCAGCGCCGCCGACATGGCCCGCGCCTCCATCACCGGCCAGCCCTTCCACCTGCAGAGCCCCCTGGTCCCCGCGATCCTGCTGCTCGTCTCCCTCGCCAAGGTGGAGCTGGGTGACCACCACAAGAAGGTCCTCTGGCGCACCGCCGTCATCTCCCTGGTCATGCTCGGAGTAGGAGTGGCAACCGGAGCCATCGGCATCGGCTGACAACCCAAACAACAGCACCAAGCAACGCGGGGTCACTTACCGCCCATTCCGGTCCTCCGGATGGGCCGTAAGTGACCCCGCGTTGCTTGTTAGTAGACTGGGACCGAAAATAATCCGAACTTGCAGGGGAGATCCATGGCTGCGATCAACCGCGACGACGTCGCGCATCTTGCGCAACTCGCGCACATCGAGATGAGTGCTGAAGAGCTGGACAGGATGGCCGGCGAACTCGCCGTCATCGTCGAATCGGTGAAATCCGTCAGCGAAGCCGCCGGTGATGATGTCCCGGCCACGTCCCACCCGCTCCCGTTGACCAACGTCTTCCGCGAGGACGTCGTGGGCCACACTTTCACCGCCGAGCAGGCACTCTCCGGCGCCCCGGACGCGTACGAAGGCCGCTTCAAGGTCCCGGCAATCCTGGATGAGGGCTAAGAACATGACTGACAGCACCGAACTGATCCGCTCCTCCGCCGCCGCGCTCGCCGACAGGCTCGCCGCCCGCGAAGTGTCCGCCGTCGAGGTCACCCAGGCGCACCTGGACCGCATCGCCGCCGTCGACGGCAAGATCCACGCCTTCCTGCACGTCAACACGGACGAGGCGCTCGCCGTCGCCGCCGAGGTGGACGCCATCCGCGCCGCCGGTGGTGCCGCCGCCGCGGAGCTCCACGCCCTGGCCGGTGTGCCGATCGCGGTCAAGGACCTCATCGTCACGGTCGGCCAGCCCACCACGGCGGGCTCGAAGATCCTTGAGGGCTGGCACAGCCCCTACGACGCCACCGTCGTCGAGCGCCTGCGCGCGGCCAAGATGCCGATCCTGGGCAAGACCAACCTGGACGAGTTCGCGATGGGCTCCTCCACCGAGCACTCCGCGTTCGGGCCCACCCACAACCCGTGGGACCTGGACCGCATTCCCGGCGGCTCCGGCGGCGGTTCCGCCGCCGCCGTCGCGGCCTTCGAAGCGCCGCTGGCCCTCGGCACGGACACCGGCGGCTCGATCCGCCAGCCCGGCGCCGTCACCGGCACCGTCGGCGTGAAGCCCACCTACGGCGGGGTCTCCCGCTACGGCGCGATCGCGATGGCGTCCTCGCTGGACCAGATCGGGCCGGTCTCCCGCACCGTGCTGGACTCGGCCCTGCTGCACCAGGTCATCGGCGGGCACGATCCGCGTGACTCCACCTCGCTGCCGGACCCGCTGGAGGACCTCGTCGCCGCCGCCCGGACCGGCAACGTGGACGGCATGAAGATCGGCATCATCAAGGAACTCCACGGCGAGGGCTACCAGGCCGGCGTCGAGACCCGTTTCAACGAGTCGCTCGAGCTGCTCAAGGCCGCGGGCGCCGAGATCGTCGAGGTCTCCTGCCCCCACTTCAAGTACGCGCTGGGCGCCTACTACCTGATCATGCCGTCCGAGGCCTCCTCGAACCTCGCCAAGTTCGACGGCGTCCGGTACGGCCTGCGGGTCCTGCCCGAAGACGGACCGATGACGATCGAGCGGGTCATGGCTGCCACCCGCGCCGCCGGCTTCGGCGACGAGGTCAAGCGCCGCATCATCCTGGGCACCTACGCGCTGAGCGCCGGCTACTACGACGCCTACTACGGCTCGGCCCAGAAGGTGCGCACCCTGATCCAGCGCGACTTCGCCGCCGCGTTCGGCAAGGCCGACGTCCTGATCTCCCCGACGGCCCCCACCACGGCCTTCAAGCTCGGCGAGAAGCTCAACGACCCGCTGGCCATGTACCTCAACGACGTCGCCACCATCCCGGCCAACATGGCCGGGATCCCCGGGCTGTCCCTGCCCGGCGGCCTGGCCGACGAGGACGGGCTGCCGGTCGGCATCCAGCTGCTGGCACCGGCCCGGAAGGACGCCCGGCTGTACCGCGTCGGCGCCGTCCTCGAATCCCTGCTCGAGGCGCAGTGGGGCGGCCCGCTGCTGGACCGTGCCCCTTCGTTGGTTGAGCTTGTCGAAACCCCGGTGGTCGAGCCTGTCGAGACCCTTGTCGGAACCAAGGAGGCAAAATAATGAGCGCTGACGCAACCATCAGCTTCGACGAGGCCATGGAGAAGTACGATCCCGTCCTGGGGTTCGAGGTCCACGTGGAGCTCAACACCAAAACGAAGATGTTCTCCTCCGCGCCCAACGTCTTCGGCGACGAGCCGAACACCAACGTCAACGAGGTGGACCTCGGCATGCCCGGCGTGCTGCCCGTGGTGAACAGGACCGCGATCGAGTCCTCGATCAAGATCGGCCTGGCACTGAACTGCAAGATTGCTGAATCCTGCACGTTTGCCCGGAAGCAGTACTTCTATCCGGACACCCCCAAAAACTTCCAGACGTCACAGTACGAGGACCCGATCGCCTACGACGGCCACCTGGACATCGAGCTCTCGGACGGGACCATCTTCCGCGTCGAGATCGAACGCGCGCACATGGAGGAGGACGCCGGCAAGCTGACCCACATGGGCGGCGCCACCGGCCGGATCCAGGGCGCGGACTACTCCCTCGTGGACTACAACCGCTCCGGCGTGCCGCTCGTCGAGATCGTCACCAAGCCGATCGAGGGCGCCGGCAGCCGCGCACCGGAACTGGCGAAGGCCTACGTGGCCGCCGTCCGCGAGATCGTCAAGAACCTCGGCGTCTCGGACGCGAAGATGGAACGCGGCAATGTCCGCTGCGACGCCAACGTCTCGCTGCGCCCGCACGGCCGCGAACGCTTCGGCATCCGCTCCGAGACGAAGAACGTGAACTCGCTGCGCGCCGTCGAACACGCCGTCCGCTACGAGATCCAGCGGCACGGCGCCGTCCTGGACTCCGGCGAGCCGGTCATCCAGGAAACCCGGCACTGGCACGAGGACACGCGCACCACGACGTCCGGCCGGGCCAAGTCCGACGCCGACGACTACCGCTACTTCCCGGAACCTGACCTGGTGCCCATCGTGGCTTCCCGGGAATGGGTCGAGGAACTGCGCGCCACGCTGCCCGAGCCGCCGGCCGCCCGCCGCAAGCGGCTGCAGGCCGGCTGGGGCTACTCCGACCTGGAGTTCCGCGACGTCGTCAACGCTGGCGTGATGGACGAGATCGAGGAGACCATCGCCGCCGGCGCCACCCCCACGGTGGCGCGCAAGTGGTGGATGGGCGAGATCGTCGGACGCGCCAAGAACGCCGACGTCGACCCGGGCCAGCTCGGCGTCGACCCCGCCACCATCGTCGAGCTGAACAAGATGGTCGAGGACGGCAGGATCAATAACAAGATGGCCACCGAGGTCCTCGACGGCGTGCTCGCCGGCGAGGGCACCCCGGCGGAAATCGTGGAAAAGCGCGGCCTCGCCGTGGTCTCCGACGACGGCCCCCTGCTCGAGGCCATCGACGCGGCCCTCGCCGCGCAGCCCGGCGTCGCGGACAAGATCCGCGGCGGCAAGGTCCAGGCCGTCGGCGCGATCGTCGGCGCCGTCATGAAGGCCACCCGCGGGCAGGCCGACGCCGGCCGCGTGCGCGAGCTGATCCTGGAGCGGCTCGGCGTCGAGGGCTGAGTGGAGGGCTGACGCAGCTCCGTCGAAAAGGCCCCGTCCCCGCCCAAGTAACTCGCATTCGTTGTCGTTTTGAGCCCTCAAAACGACAACGAATGCCAGCCAGTTGGGCGGGGCCGGGGCGAGGGGCTTAGAGCGTCAGGTCCTTGCCCTTGGTCTCCGGGATGGTGAAGGCGAAGGCGATGCCGATCAGCAGCAGGACCACCGCGTAGACGTTGAACAGGCTGGCCTGGCCGATGGTGCCGAGCCAGGTCTGCAGGTACGGGGCCGTGCCGCCGAAGACCGCCACGCAGATAGAGTACGGGATGCCGACGCCGATGGTGCGGATCTTGGTGGGGAAGAGCTCGGCGTAGACGGCCGGGACGATCGCCGCACTGCCCGCGATGAAGAACAGCATCACGGACATGCTCACGGCCAGCTGCCAAGGGGAGTCCTTCAGGAGCCAGGTCATCGGGAAAAGCAGCAGCGCGGCCCCGGCAGAGCTCATGATCAGCACGGGCTTGCGGCCGATGCGGTCGGACAGCTTGCCCCAGAACGGCAGGGCGGCGATGAAGACGACATTGCCGATCACACCGGCCCACAGGGCCTCTCCACGGTCCATCTTGAGCGTGCTGGCGGCGTAGCTCGGAGCCACAACGCCCCAGATGTAGTAGGACACCGTGAGACCGACGGTCAGGCCGATGACCTGCAGGGCCTGCTTGCGGTACCGGAAGATCTGCGGCCACATCGGCTCGTGCTTCTCGTCCGGCGTCTCGGCCTCGAAGGTCTCGGATTCCTTCATGCGGGCACGCATGACCAGGGCGTAGACGCCCAGGGCCCCGCCGATCAGGAACGGGATGCGCCAGCCCCAGGCGTTCATGTCCGTCTTGCTGAGGACCCCGGTGAGGATGGCGCCCAGCAGCGTTCCGGCGAGGATTCCTGCGGTGCCGGAGGTGTAGATGAGCGTCGCCCAGAAGCCGCGCTTTTCCTTCGGGGCCATCTCGGACAAGTACGTCTGCGATGACGGCAGCTCGCCGCCGTGGGCCAGGCCCTGGATGAGGCGGGCCACCAGCAGCATCACGGAGGCGAAGGCGCCGACGGACGCGAAGGTCGGTGCGATCCCGATGAGCAGGCTGCCGAGGGCCGCGAGGCCGACGGCGAAGGTCATGGACGTCTTGCGGCCGATCCGGTCGCCGATCCAGCCGAAGACGAAGCCGCCGAAGGGACGGGCGACGAAGCCGACGGCGAAGATCGCCAGCGTGGAGAGGACGGCCGACGTCGGGTCCGCGTTGCTGAACAGGGCGCCGGCAATGAAGGGCGAGAACGTGGCGTAGATGGCCCAGTCGTACCATTCAACGGCGTTGCCGATGCCGGTGCCGATGAGTGTGCGCAGGTGGGACTTGTGAACCTGGACTGTGGCCGAAGGGCCTACGGTGGCGGTCATGTCGTGCTCCAAGTGGTGGTGGGAATGGTCAGTTGCCGGCGGCGGCAAGGGCCGCGATGCGGGAGATTGCGAGCTCTGCGTAGAGCGCCGCGCCGTCGGACAGGACGCCGTCGTCAAAGGTGGCGTAGGGGGAGTGGTTGAACGGTGTGGCAGTGTGGTCCGCGCCGGGGGCGACGGCACTGAGCCCGATGAAGGTGCCGGGCACCTCCGCCATCACCCGGGAGAAGTCCTCCGAGCCGCTGAGCGGGGTGGCCCAGCGGGTGAGGCGGGATTCGCCGAACAGGTTCGCGATGGTCTTCTCGGCCGTGCGCGTCTCGTCTTCATCCGTGACGCTGAGGGGGTATTCGCCGCGGTAGTCTACGTCCACCTCCAGGCCGTGGGCGGCGGCGATGCCCTTGAGGAGGACCGGAATGGCGGTCATCATCCGTTCCCGGGATGCGTCCGAGAAGGTGCGGATGGTGGCTTCGAAGCGCGCGGATTCGGGGATGACGTTGCGCTTGGTGCCGGCCTGCAGGAGGCCGACGGTGAGCACCACGGGATCGAACATGTTGAACTGGCGCGTGATCATCACCTGCAGGGCCGTCACCATTTCGGCGACGGCCGTGACGGGGTCCTTGGCGGAGTGCGGGGCGGAGCCGTGGCCGCCGGCGCCCAGGACCGTGACGAAGAGCCCGTCCGAGGCGCTCATGATGACGCCCGGCTTGGTGCAGAACTGGGCATGGGGTTCCAGGGCGGAGAACACGTGCATGCCGTAGGCGGCGTCAGCCCGGCGGCCGGCTGCGTCCAGGACGCCTTCGCGGATCATGTGGCCCGCGCCGTCGAAACCTTCCTCGCCCGGCTGGAACATCAGGACGACGTCGCCGGCGAGCTGCTCCCGGCGTTCGGCCAGCAGGGTGGCGGCTCCGGCCAGCATCGAGGTGTGGAGGTCGTGGCCGCAGGCGTGCATGGCGCCGTCGATCCTGGAGGAGAACCCGACGCCGGTGCGTTCCTGGACGGGGAGGCCGTCCATGTCCGCGCGCAGCAGGACAACGGGCTTCGCGGCCGTTGCGTGCGGCGCGCCGCCGCGCAGGACTGCGGTGACCGACGTCGTGCTTTTCCCGAGGGTGATCTCAAAAGGCAGGCCCTCGAGCGCCTTGAGGACTTTTTCCTGGGTCCGGGGGAGGTCCAGGCCGATCTCCGGCTCCTGATGCAGCTCGTGCCGGAACCGGGCGATATCGCCCTGCAGTTCCTTGGCATCGGCGGTAATCGACATCAGCTCTCCTATTTATCGAACGATCGGTATGTGACCTACTACCTATTGTGGAGTGACTCGGTTCACAGCGGCGGAAATGGCTGGAAAAAATCAAAAGTATGATGGTTCTTGCAGGATTCACGCGGTGGATTGAGGGTGGTGGCAGATGGAGCTCAGCGAGGACGATTTTGAGCTGATCAATGCGCTGCAGATCGCGCCGCGGATCAGCTGGTCCGACGCCGCCGGCATCCTCGGCGTCCACGCCACTACCCTGGCCGCACGCTGGGAGCGGCTGAAGGCGTCCGGCGCTGCCTGGACCACGGCCCACTGGATGGGCGATCCCCAGCAGATGTGCCTGGCGCTGGTGGATGTGGACTGCGAGATGCGGCTGCGTGCCGAAGTCACGGCCGCGCTGGCCGCCATCCCGGAAGTGGTCACGGTGGAGGAGGCTGCCAGCAACCGTGACCTCATGCTGACGGTCATCACGCCCACCCTCGACCAGTTCAGTGAAACGGTGGTGCCGCAGCTCAAGGAGATCCACGGCCTCATCAAGTACCGGACGTCGCTGTGCACCCGTCTGCACTCCGGCGGCTACGCGTGGCGGCTCAATGTCCTGGGCAAGTCGCAGCAGGCTGCCCTCAAGGCGCTGGCCGGGCCGGAGGCGTCCGGCTCAGCGCCGCCCCGGACCCCAGGCGCGCAGCTGCCGCAGAGCCATCTGGAGCTGATCCCGTTCCTCGCAAAGGACGGACGGGCGACGGCCGCGGACATTGCCCGCGCATTGGGCCGCAACCCGGCCACGGTCCAGCGGCAGCTGAATCGGGTGCTGGCCAGCCAGATGCTCTCTTTCCGCTGCGAAATCGCGCAGAAATACTCGGGCTATCCGGTCACCTGCCAGTGGCTGGCCAACGTGCCGCCCGGCCAGCATGAGGCCGCTGCTGCCGAGCTGCGCACCTTCCGCAACATCAGGCTCAGTGCCTCCACCACGGGACGCACCAACTTTGTGATCCTGATGTGGCTGCAGTCCCTGGCCGATGTCATGGATGCCGAGCTGGCCCTGCAGCAGAGGATCCCGGGCATCGAACTCGTGGAGAGCGTCGTGGTTCTCAGCGCCGCCAAGCGCGTCGGCTGGATGCTGAACCCGGATTCGACGGCGACCGGCGCCGTCGTCGTACCCGCTGCCGAGCTGGCGCCGACGGCGTAACGGGCCCCCGCCCAACTGGCTCGCAGTTGGTGCCGTTTTGAGCGCTCAGAACGGCAACAACTGCGAGCTACTTGGGTCAGGAGGGGTCAGGAGACCAGATCGGTCATGATGGCCTGCAGCGCGTCGCAGACCATCATGACCGATTTGCGTTTCATGTTTTCCGGCCGGGCCAGGAGGTCGATCCGCCGCCGGGTGCTGATGCCCTCCAGCGGCCGCAGCACGATCCCCGGGTTCAGCACCGGCCGGGCCGTGTGCCGCGGGAGCAGGCCGATCACGCTCCCGGTCGCCACGAGCGCCGCCACCGTGGAGTAGTCGTTGATCCGGTGGACAATGTTCAGTTCCCGGCTGGAGACGGCCGCGACGGCGGCGAGCACGTCCGCGGGGGAGTAGCCGGTGCGGCTGCTCACCCAGGGTTCGCCGACGACGTCGTCCGCCGTCACCGCGCGCTGGCCGGCCAGCCGGTGCCCGGCCGGCAGCGCCACATCCAGCGGCTCGTGCGCGAGCGGGATCACCGCGACGCGTTCCTCCGGCCAGCCCGGGCTGTGGTCCATCCGGTGCGCCAGCACCAGGTCATAGCGGGCCGTCAGGGCCGGGAAGTCCTGCTGCGCCACGTCCTCGTCCGAGAGCAGGATCCGCGGCTGCCCGGGGGCGGCCAGCAGCCGGGCGAGCGGCGCGAACAGCGCCTGCCCCACGCTGTGGAAACCGCAGAGCGTCACCGGCGCCACCGGGGAACCGTGGTACGCGCCGATCGCCATATTGGCGTCCGCCATGGCACTCACGACGGCGGCCCCGGCGTCCGCGAGCACCTGGCCGGCCCCGGTGAGGACCAGGTTGCGGCCCTCCTTGCGCGTCAGCGGGACCTCCACGGTCTTTTGCAGGGCGGCCAGATGCTGGGAGACCGCGGAGGGCGTGACGCGCAGGGTCTCGGCGACGGCTTTCACGCTGCCCAACGCCCCGAGTTCCCGGAGCATTTCCAGCTGGTGGATTTCCATGCTCCCATTCTATGCGGAAGAAAAAGCTACACCGTCGATTGAGAAAAATCCTGTTGTGCTAATGCTTTTGAGCCGGTCTAATGAGGTGGGTTGAACCACCCATGTCTTTCAAAAGAACAGTTAGGAAGGCCCATGAAGGCTCTCTACAAGTCCGGCGCCCACGCGGGATTTGAGCTGGTCGACCGCCCGGAGCCGCAAGCCGGCCCGGCGGACGTCAAGATCCGTGTACTGACCACCGGAATCTGCGGCACCGACCTGCACATCCAGTCCTGGGACGCCTGGGCCCGCGGCATCATCAACGCCCCGCTGATCGCCGGCCACGAGTTCTATGGCGAGGTCGTGGAAACCGGCGAGGACGTGCGGGACGTCAAGGTCGGGGACCGCGTCTCCGGCGAAGGCCACATCGTCTGCGGCATCTGCCGCAACTGCCGGGCCGGCCGCAAGCAGATGTGCATCAACACCGTCAGCGTCGGTGTCCAGCGCGACGGCGCGTTCGCCGAGTATGTCGTGATCCCCGAGACCAACGTCTGGGTGCACCAGGACCCCTCCGTGACGCCCGAACTCGGCGCCATCTTCGACCCTTTCGGCAACGCCGTGCACACTGCGCTGAGCTTCCCCCTGGTCGGCGAGGACGTGCTGATCACCGGTGCCGGGCCGATCGGGCTGATGGCCATCGCCGTCGCCCGCCACGCCGGCGCCCGCAAGATCGCCATCACCGACGTCTCCGCCCCGCGGCTGGACCTGGCCCGTCAGCTCGGCGTCGACCTCGCGATCGATGTCTCCCGGATGCGCGTCAAGGAAGCCCAGCGCGAACTGGGCATGCGCGAAGGCTTCGACATCGGCCTGGAAATGTCCGGGCACCCTACGGCGCTGCCTGAGATGATCGAGAACATGAACCACGGCGGCCGGATCGCGATGCTGGGACTGCCCAGCCAGTCCATCGACATCGACTGGGGCAAGGTGGTCACGCATATGCTGACCCTGAAGGGCATCTACGGCCGCGAAATGTTCGAGACCTGGTACGCCATGAGCGCCATGCTGTCCTCCAACCCGGTGCTGCATGCCAACATCTCGGCCGTCGTCACGGACACGCTGCCCGCCACGGACTGGGAGAAGGGCTTCGAGATCGCCCGCGCCGGCGTGGGCGGCAAGGTGGTCCTGGACTGGACCGGATTCTAGGCCCCGTTCCGTTTCGGAACACACTTTCCAACAAGCCGAGGAGCACAACCCATGTATTCAGCCATCAAGGACCAGTTGCAGCGCGAGCTGGAGGAGATCCGCAGCGCCGGCCTGTTCAAGACCGAGCGGCCCATTGATTCGCCCCAGGCCAGCCACATCAGGGCAGGGCAGATCGGCGGGGCAAGCACGGACGTCCTGAACTTCTGCGCCAACAACTACCTGGGCCTCGCGGACCACCCGGACATCATCGCCGCCGCGAAGGCCGCCATGGCCGAGCGCGGCTTCGGCATGGCCAGCGTGCGGTTCATCTGCGGCACCCAGGACCTGCACCTGGCCCTGGAAGCCCGCGTCTCGAAATTCCTCGGCACCGAGGACACCATCCTGTTCTCCAGCTGCTTCGACGCCAACGGGGGCGTGTTCGAGTCCCTCTTCGGCCCGGAAGACGCCGTCATCTCCGATGCGCTGAACCACGCCTCCATCATCGACGGCATCCGGCTCTGCAAGGCCCAGCGCTTCCGCTACGCCAACCAGGACATGGCGGACCTGGAATCGAAGCTGATCGAGGCCACCACGCAGGAGAACCCGGCGCGCCGCAAGATCATCGTCACCGACGGCGTCTTCTCGATGGACGGCTTCCTCGCGCCGCTCGAAGCGATCTGCGACCTCGCCGAAAAGTACGACGCCCTGGTCATGGTGGACGACTCCCACGCCGTGGGCTTCATGGGCCCCACCGGCGCGGGGACCCCGGAACACGCCGGCGTCGCGGACCGGGTGGACATCTACACCGGCACCTTCGGCAAGGCCCTCGGCGGAGCCTCCGGCGGGTACGCCTCGGGCCGGCGCGAGGTCGTCTCCATGCTGCGGCAGAAGGCCCGCCCGTACCTGTTCTCCAACTCGCTGGCCCCGGCGATCGTGGCGGCCACGCTGAAGGCCCTGGACCTGGTCGAGAACTCCGGCGAGCTGCGCGGCAGGCTCTTCGCCAACGCCGAGCTCTTCCGCAACCGCATGACGGAGGAAGGCTTCGAGCTGCTCCCTGGCGAACACGCCATTGTCCCGGTCATGTTCGGCGACGCCGTCCTGGCGGCCAGGGTGGCGGACGCGATGCTGCACGAGGGCGTCTTCGTGACCGCGTTCAGCTACCCTGTGGTGCCCAAGGGCGCCGCGCGGATCCGTGTCCAGCTCTCCGCCGCCCACAGCGCGGCGGACGTGGAAACCTGCGTCCAGGCCTTCGTCCGCAGCCGCGCGGCGGTGGCCGCGGACCAGTGAGGTTGAGGAGACTTTGATGAGTCATCGCGACCGCTTGTATTTTGTTCGGCACCGTCCCATCATGGAGCCGTGACGCCGCCAAATGAGACTGCCGGCCGAATCGTGACCGCGTTCCCGACCGTATGCCGGCGGCGATCCTGCGCCCGCTGTTCAGGGAGGAAAGGGCATGACCGAAACGGCCATCGAGCTCATAGGCGTCACCAAGCGATTCGGCTCCTTCACCGCCGTCGACGACCTCAGCCTGCGGGTCGAGCGCGGGGAGATCTTCGGCTTGCTCGGGCCCAACGGGTCGGGCAAGACGACCATCATCAACATGATCAGCGGGCTGAGCCGCCCGTCCTCCGGCGGGGTCAGGGTTCTCGGCATCGACCTGCTGGCGGATCCACGCAGGATCCGACGCTCGCTGGGGACAGTACCGCAGGAGAACGCCCTTTACGAGGAGCTCACGGCGGAAGCCAACCTCCGGTTTCACGCCGATCTCTTCGACGTGCCCCGGCAGGGTCTCGACGAGCGGATCACCTCGCTGCTCGAGCTGGCGCAGCTGGAGGAGCGGCGGAAGAGCCGCGTCTCCACCTTCTCCGGCGGCATGAAACGACGCCTGGCCCTGGTCCGGGCGCTGCTCCACGACCCCGAGCTGCTCTACTTCGACGAGCCCGCCCTCGGGGTCGACGTGCAGAGCCGGCGCGCGCTCTGGGACCGGATCCTCGAGCTCAAGGAGCGCGGTACGACGGTGCTCATCACCACCAACTACCTCGAGGAGGCGAACGTCCTCTGCGACCGGCTGGGCATCATCGATCGCGGACGGCTGGTGGCGCTCGACTCGCCGTCCAACTTACGCCGCAGCTTCGGTGACACCGTACTCGAGATGCGCACCCGGCCGGCGCCCGCGGAGGACATCGTTCGGAAAGTCCGCGCGCTGCCCGGCGTCGTCTCCGCGATCGCGTCCGGCGATTCGCTGAAGGTCACAGTGGAAGGCGGTGCCGCCGTCACCGGCAAGGTCGTGACGGCGGTGGTCGAATCCACGAGCCTCGAGGAGATCCAGAGCCGCGAGCCGAGCCTGGACGAGGTCTTCCTGGGCCTGACAGGCAAGGAGCTCCGGGAATGAGCCTACGACACGATCTGCGTGTGGTCCGGGCGGTGGCAGCGGCGGATATCCGCCTCGCCCTCCGCGAGCCGCTGTTCGTGATCATCGGCGTCGTTATCCCGATCAACTTTTTGCTGCTCTTCCTTCTCTTCGCGATCAGCGGGGGGCAGGCGCCGATCGCTGTGGTGATGAATGACCGGGGGCCGCTGGCCGAACGCTTCGTCCAGGGCATGGACAACTCGCATTCGTTTGTCATCCATACGGCCTCCTCCGCCGACGCTGAGCGCGAGATCCGGGCGGGCAGCATCGTCGCCGTGGTGACGGTGCCGCAGGACTTCGATGCCGCGCTAAACGCCAGGACAAGAGTCGACATCCCGGTCGAGGTCAACAATCTCAACGTCGACTTCACCAACGACATCCGGCGGGCAGTGCCGCTCTCGATAACATCCTTCTACGCCGACGCGTTCCCTGAACAGGTGGTCGTGAGGGCGCTCGAGGCCGACGTCCAGCAGCACGACACCGGCTACATCCCCTACCTCGCCGTCAGCATCGTCGTGGCCGGCCTGATGCTCGCCTCGCTCTTGCAGGGCAGTGTCAACGCCGCGCGGGACTACGAGCTGGGAACCATCAAGGAGCTGGCACTGGCGCCGGTGAGCCGGCTTGCGATCGGGCTGGGCAAGATGCTCGGCTCGGCCGCGCTCACGGTCGCGTCCGCACTTCTGGTGCTGGGCGTCGTGATCCTGCTGATCGGGGTGCACCCGCTCCATCCCCTGGAGGTGCTCGGGTTCGGTCTGCTGATGATCGCAGCCTTTCTTGCCCTCGGCGTTCTCGCCGGGACGCTGGTTCGCCGACGGCAGCAGGCGATCCCGCTCGCCATCGCCAGCGTCCTGCCGCTGTTCTTTCTGAGCGGTCCGTTCGGCCCGGCGACCTGGCTGGGCGCAATTCCCGGTGCGATCGCCGCTGTGTCCCCGCTCACCTATGCGATCGCCGCCTTCCAGCATGCCTTCCACGGATACCAGACGGCCACCCAGGACCTGACCGTCGACACGATGGTGCTGGCCGGGTTCGCCCTCGGGGCGGTCGCGCTCACGGCATTGGTGTACGGCCGCCGGGGGGTCTCGCACTGATGGGGGCGCTCCGGGCGGTGCTTGCAATCGCGGCCAAAGACATATTGACGTGGGCGCGCACACCCTCGGCGATCGCGGTCAGCCTGCTGCCGCCGATCGCCTTCTTACTGATCATCTTCATCGTGGCCGGGGCAACCGGCCGCAACCCGGTGGCAGTGGTGGTCGAGAACAACGGGCCGCAGGCTCAGCGCCTCGTGTCAATTCTCAATGACTCGGACGCGTTCCGCGTCCAGCCCGCAACCCCGGTTGAGGCCGCGCACCTGCTGGACACGCTCCAGGTCGCTGCCGTCATCACCATCCCCGCCTCCTTCGACGACGACTACCGGATGCACCGGCCTGACCCGGTGCAGATCCGGATCAACAATCTGAACCTGGACTTCACCAACGACCTGCGACGATCGCTGCCGACGGCGATCACCCGCTTTTACGCGAGCCAGCCGGACAACCCGATCATGGTGGGCGTCGCCGAGTCGGATCTGAGGCCCCACGACGTCGACCTTGTGCAGTTCGAGCTGGTGCCCATCCTGGTGCTGCTTATCACGCTCATGGGCGTCGTCAACGGCGGCCTGGCCACCGCCCGGGAGTTCGAGGAGCTGACGATCAAGGCGCTGCTGCTCTCGCCGATCGGCCGCGGGACCCTGATCGCCGGCAAAATCCTGGCGTGCTGGGTGACCACCATGCTGGTGGCAGCGGTGGTGCTGGTCCTGTCGGCGGTCACCGGCGTTCTGCGGCCGGCGGGGTGGTACTGGCTGCCGGCGTTGGCGGTGATCGGGCTGATCGCCCTGGCGGCGGCCGGTCTCGGGGCCGCCCTTGGAGGCGCCTTGCGCCGATTCTCAGCGGTGTCGGCGGCCGGGATCAACGTGGCGATCTACCTGTTCTTCCTGAGCGGGGGAATCAGCGTCGCGGCGTTCCTGCCCGGGTGGATCCAGACGCTTGCGCACTTCACGCCGACCTTCTACGGGGTGGATGCGCTGGAGGCGGCGATCTTCTACCAGTCGACAGACAACCTGGGCCGAGACGTGGCGGTGCTGCTGCTGACAGCCGCCGGCGGCCTCGTTTTGGGCGTCGTGTCGCTCCGGCGGCGGCTGGTCGAGTTCTAGTCCAGGCACCGCAGAAGCCGCGCGGACCATGGACTGCTCGTCCGGATCCACCCGGCCACGTCGCCTGCGTCGCCGGGAACTAGAGCTGCAACTCCCACGGTGGCCCGCTATTCTCAACTAATGTCCCCCGATCGCTACCTTGCCGAGCTGGCCACCAGCCTCGACCGTCTCAGCACGCTGGCGCGCCAGCAAGACGAAATACTGAGCCGTTCTGTTCCGGCTTGCCCGGGCTGGACACTCGATGGGCTTTTCGGGCACCTCGGTTCCATCGAACGGTGGGCAGCCAAAGTGGTTCTTGAGGGGAAGTTCGTCGAGGAACCGGCCCCGCCGGCCAAGGGCGCCACGGCATGGTTCCTCGACGGCGTGAACACCTTCCTCGGGACAATGGCTGCGCTTGATCCCGAGACACAGTGCTGGAACTTTGGGCCGCCCCCGCGCAAAGCCGGGTTCTGGCTTCGGCGCCAGGCACACGAACACGCCATCCACCTCGTCGATGCCTGCCAAGCATCAGATCTGGAGGCCCCCGCTCCCGGAGAGGACTTCCTGCTCGACGGAATCGACGAGGTCCTGGCAATATTCGCCCCACGCCAGCTGCGGCTGGAGCGGATGCCGCGCCCACAAGGGGCCGTGACCTTCCACGTACCCGGGGCCACCAGCTGGACACTTGGCCACGGGCCAGCGACGGCATCGATTACCGCCCCATTGCACGGAATGTACCTGGGCCTATGGGGCCGCTCCAACCTCGTCGACACCGCAGTCATCGAAGGTGACGCCGGCCTTGCACTCCGCGTCCTGCAAGGCCCACTCACACCCTGAGCCAGCCCGTCAGAGAGGGACGCCGTTCCTGTTGACATTCGCGGGCCTCTGCAGAATTGGCAACGAGGGCGGCGCCTGACCTGGACCTGCCCTAGACCTTTGACCAGACGGCGACCCAGGCTACCTGTACGTGGCCGGCCGCCGTCGGCAGGGGGCAGTCTGGCAGGCATGATTCGGTCTGCAGGATGTAATGCATGGGCTTGACCGGCGTGCCGGTAGTGACGGATCCGATCGAGGTCCCATCGAGGAAGAACACGACCCGTCCCGCAGTCCATTCCGTGGTGGCCGTATGCCACGACGCAAAGAGCGCGTTCGACTGGACGACATCAAAGACGTTCTGGGTCGACCCGCTCCGATGCACTGCACCAAAGAATGTTCCGGCGAGGTCGCCTTCAGGGTAATCAAGCTCTCCATCCATTGGCCACACACCGCTATCGGGCCACATCAGCCACGCTGTCTTGAACCCCTTGAGCGAGTCGGCTTTGAAGCGCACGGAGTACCGCCCGTACAGCTGGCTGTTGGGACGATGCGGGCCCGCGCTTGTATTCGCGATAATTGGGGCCGGGGCGGCACCCATCGAGATGCCGTTTTCGGAGTGGAGATACCAGTCCAGAACGCCGTTCTTCACGCTGAGGACCTTCGAGGGGTAGTAACCGGATTTGCCGCCGCTCACCTGTCCGGCCGTATCGGGCGTTCCGTCGCCATAGCCCGGGCTCCATTTCGCGCTGTAGGCCGGCCCGGGGAATGCCCCGACGGGGACATCGCCGTGTGTGAAGTCCCCGGCGAAGACCTGCCGCCACCCGGGCAGATCTCCTACGGGCATTCGCTCCTCGGGCAGGGGGCCGCTGTCTCGGCCGGGAGCCGCGGGGTTCGCGGGTGTCGGATCGGCGGTCGTTGCAGGACCAGGAGCCGTCGTCGCCGTGGCACCCGGCGAGGCCGACGCGGCGGGCCCCGGGGCGGACGGCACTGCGGGAGTCGGGCCCGACGAGACGCCTCCGGCCCCGGCAGTGCCCGCATCACAGCTCGCAACCGGGACGGCCAAGGCGATGACACAGGCGAGCGTCATGAGCATGCGCGTGCGGTGTCTGCCACGGCTTCGCCGTGTGATGTGGTGCAGGAACAGTGGAGGCATCGGTCCTCCTTCAGAATCAACGGCCATTGGAAGGGCGGTTTGTTGTCACAGAAGAAACGGCGGTCGTGGAATCGTCCGGTGGTGTCTTGGCCGGCCGTCCACATCCGTTCCCTACGAGCGCGGACCCGTCCAATCCACCGAATGATACCGGTGCCCAGGAACCTTGAATAGGGGGTCGTCTTCCCTCCAACAAGCGCCCGGAATTTAGCCTGCGCTGCGTGTCACGCCTTGGTGAGCCGTTCGTCCCGTACAGAGGTGGTGATGTTCGACTGCAGCCGCCACGCCCAGTAACCGCCGAAAGCAAGGACGGCCAGGAAAACTACGGCGACGGCGGCGCTGACGATCTTGAACCAGAGCGGTGCCCGGCGGCAACTGAGGACGTGAGGCGGACCTTGCAGGCAATCGGGGCTGCCTGGCACTTCGCGGAGCCTGGCTGCGACACACTGCGTGGGCGCAGGCTTCGGCGGGCTGCAATGCCATGATCGGGGGATGAGCATCTCTACTTACAAGACCCCCGTCCACCGTTCCGGCGTGCGCCTGGCCGTGATGGTCGTTGTTGGACTGGCCGTCGCCCTGCTGGTCGGGATTTTCGGGTCCTGGGCCTATGCCCCGGCCCTGGGGTGGGCCGCCGCGTCCCTGACCTATCTGATCTGGGTGTGGTCCGTCGTCGGGCGCCTGGACGCCGCCGGCACGGCCGCCCACGCCCAAGCCCGCGGTGAGGATCCCGGCCGGGTCGTGTCGGATGTGCTGGTGCTCGCGGCGACCATGGGCAGCTTCGGCGGCGTCGCATTGATCCTGTTGGAGGCGGGTTCGGCCCAAGGCGGACTGAAAGCGGCCATCATCGCCCTGGCTCTCGGCAGCGTCACCCTGTCCTGGCTCCTGGTGCATACCGTTTTCACGCTCCGGTACGCCACCATCTACTACGGGGAACACGGCGGAGTGGACTTCAACGAAAAGAAGCCGCCACGGTACGCGGACTTCGCATACCTCGCCTTCACCATCGGCATGACCTTCCAGGTCTCCGACACGGACCTGACCACCGACGCCATCCGGTACACCGCACTCCGCCAGGCCCTGCTCTCCTACGTCCTGGGCGCCATGGTGCTCGCTACCGTCATCAACCTCGTCTCCGGCCTCGTTCACTGACCCGGACCCGCTCCGACACCGGAACTGCTGGCTCAGTCCGCCTCACGACACTGCCCGGCCGGATCATCGCGGCCGCACGTACCATGCGCAAATTCCGCGAATTGGGTTTCCATGTAGATACCCCTGACCTAGGTACCGCACCCCAAAACGGCGCCGCCAGCGCCTGCGTCTGCAAGGATGGAATCATGTCAGCTACTTACGATGTCGTGATTGTCGGCGGCGGTATCGCCGGCCTGTCCCTCGCCTCGGCGCTGGCCGGTCAATGCAGCGTCGCGCTGGTGGAAGCCGAGCAGACGCTCGGGTACCACAGCTCCGGGCGCTCGGCCCGGCAGCTGATTCCCAGCTACGGGCCTCCCCTGGTCCAGGAGCTGACGCTGCGCACGCTCGAACTGATCGCCGCCCTGGACGGCACCCGGCCGGAACCGGTGCTCTCCCCGCGCAGCTTCATGCTGATCGGCGACGACGACTCCGTCCGCGAGCGGGCCAGCGGCCACATGCACCCGATCACCCACGCCCGGGCCATGGAGCTGTGCCCGGTGCTGAATCCGGACGCCTTCAGCGCGGCGGGCCTGGACACCGGCTCCTATGCCTGCGACGCGCCCCAGCTGCTGGAGGACCACCGCGAGCGCGCCGAGGCCGGCGGCGTGGACATCATCACCGGCGCCGGGGTCCACTCGGCCCAGCGCCTCGGCTCCGGCTGGGAGCTCGGTGCCGGCCAGGAAGGCTTCCAGGCCGGCACCGTGGTCAATGCGGCCGGCGCCTGGGCTGACCAGCTGGCCGTCCTCAGCGGGGTGGAGAAGCTCGGGCTCCAGCCGTACCGGCGGACGGCGGCCACCGCCGACGTCGACCGTCCCCTCCCCGCGGCCACCCCCATGGTGGCGGCCGCCGACGACAGTTTCTATTTCCGGCGCGACGGCGCACGGGTCCTGATCTCGCCCTCGGAGTCCGTGCCCAGCGGCCCCGAAGACGCCCAGCCGTACCCGGGCGACGTCGAGGCGCTGATCGCACGGCTCAACACCCTGACCACGCTCGGGATCCGCGGCGTCCACAAGGCGTGGACGGGCCTGCGGACCCAAGCCGCCGACGGCCTGCCCGTCGTGGGGTTCGACGCCGAAGCCACCGGGTTCTTCTGGCTGGCCGGCCAGGGCGGTTACGGGTTCCAGACGTCCTCCGCCCTCGCCGAGCTCGCCGCCGGGATGATCCTCGCCGGGCAGGGCGCTGCGCCCCCGGCGGGAGCCGCCCAGGCGCGCGGTCCGGCATCCCGGACGGCGGAGGCGCTGGCCGCGACCCGGTGGTCCATCCGGCGCTGAAGAATGGACCCATGAGTACCCTGATCACCAACATCGCCGAACTGATGACCCAGGACGCGGACCGCCGCGTCCTCCGTGACGCGGCGGTGGTGATCGAGGGCGAGCGGATTTCCTGGCTCGGGGCGGCGGCGGAGGCGCCCGCCGCCGATGAGGCCGTGGACGCGGGCGGCCGCGCCCTCCTGCCGGGCTGGGTCGATTCGCACACCCACCTGATCTTCGCCGGGGACCGCACGGCCGAGTTCGAGGCCCGGATGGCGGGAGAGGGCTACAGCGCCGGCGGTATCGCCGTGACCACCGGCGCCACCCGCAGCACCGGGGATTTCGACCTCACCCGGCTCGCCATGGGCCGCGTGGCCGAGGCCGTCTCGCAGGGCACCACCTACCTGGAGACCAAGACCGGGTACGGCCTGGACGTGGAGAACGAGGCCCGCAGCGCCCGCATCGCCTCCACCGTGGTGGATGAGGTGACCTATCTGGGCGCGCACCTGGTGCCCGCCGGGATGGACGCCGAGGAATACACGTCGCTGGTGTGCGGGCCCATGCTCGCCGCCGTCCGACCCTACGTCCATTGGGCGGATGTCTTCTGCGAGCGGGGCGCCTTCAACGAAGACCAGTCCCGCCGCGTGCTCCAGGCCTGCACGGATGCCGGGCTCGGGCTGCGCGTGCACGGCAACCAGCTCGGCGAGGGTCCCGGCGTGCAGCTCGCGGTCGAATTCGGCGCCGCGAGCGTGGACCACGTGAACTACCTCGCCGCCGCGGACATCGACGCCCTGGCGGGCAGCTGGGCCGGCTGGGACCCGGCTTCGGGCACGGGCGGCTCCGCGGGTCCCGGCGGGCGGGGAACCGTCGCCACGTGCCTGCCGGCCTGCGACCTCTCCACCCGCCAGCCGCTGGCTCCCGGCCGGGCGCTGCTCGACGCCGGCGTGCAGCTGGCACTGGCGTCCAACTGCAACCCCGGCACCTCCTACACGAGCTCGATGGCGTTCTGCGTCACCACCGCCGTGCTCCAGATGCGCCTCAGCGTCCACGAGGCCGTCCGCGCCGCGACGTACGGCGGCGCGCTGGCGCTGCGCCGGGAGTCCGGGAACGACGTCGACGGCGAACGTGCCGTGGGCTCGATCGCCGTCGGGCACCGCGCGGACCTGCACCTGCTCAACGCGCCCTCCGCCACCCATCTGGCCTACCGGCCCGGCATCCCGCTGACCCACGCCGTCTGGCGGGCCGGCGTCCGCGCCCGCTGACCCCTTCCATCCCGCCGCGGCGGGACCGGTCCCGCCGCCCCATTTCCGGAAGCGCAAGTCCTTGTGAAAGGGTGGGAGTCTTAATATGAAACGGATCGGATTTCTGTCCTTCGGCCACTGGCGTGACGTCCCCGGTTCGCACGTTCGTTCCGCCCGGGACTCCCTCCTGCAGGCGATCGAGCTGGCCGTGGCCGCGGAGGAAGTCGGCATCGACGGAGCGTACTTCCGCGTCCATCACTTCGCCGAGCAGCAGGCCTCGCCGTTCCCCCTGCTCGGCGCGATTGCCGCCCGCACTTCCCGGATCGAGATTGGCACCGGGGTCATTGACATGCGATACGAGAACCCCCTCTACATGGCTGAGGAGGCCGCCGCCGTCGACCTCATCAGCGGAGGCCGGCTGCAGCTGGGGGTCAGCCGCGGTTCGCCCGAAACAGTGCTGGCCGGCTACGAGGCCTTCGGGCATCTCCCTGCCGGGAGCGAGTCCGACGCCGACATGGCGCGCCGGCACACGCAGCGCTTCCGGGACGCCATCTCCGGAGCGGGCATTGCCAGGGCCAATCCGCAGGTCAGCGGGCATAGCGGGCTGGTCCCGCTTCAGCCGCTGTCACCGACGCTCCCCGAGCGGATCTGTTGGGGTGCGGGAAACCGTGCCAGTGCCCGCTGGGCCGGGCAGCAGGGCATGAACCTCATGTCCTCGACCCTGCTGACGGAGGACACCGGGGTTCCCTTCGACCAGTTGCAGGCGGAGCAGATCGCCGGCTTCCGGGAGGCCTGGGCAGCCGCCGGCCACCCGCGCACGCCGCGGGTGTCCGTATCGCGGAGCATCATTCCGCTGATCGACGACGAATCGCGGCGGTACTTCGGGCTGCGTGCGCAGGCCGATGCCCGGGACCAGGTGGGATACCTCGACGGCGGGCTGGCCCGTTTCGGGCGCAGCTACCTCGGTGAACCCGGCCGCCTGGTTGAGGAGCTCGCCCGGGACGCGGCCGTGGCCGCGGCGGACACCTTGCTCGTCACCGTCCCGAACCAGCTCGGCGTGGACTTCAACGTCCGTCTGCTCGAGTCGATTTCCCGCGACCTCCGCCCCGCCCTGGGATGGGATTGACGCCTTGACGGGCCGCGGCTCAGGAGAATACGGCGATGCCGTAGACCGCGAAGACCACGAGATGGGCGGCGCCGTGCATCGCTGTCACCTTCTTGGAAGCAAGCGTTGTCACCGAAAGCATCAACGTGACGCCGAGGAGTAGCAGGTCGGCCGGGGACTCCGCTAGCACGACGGCCTGACCGGTAAGGCTGCCGGTGATGAGGACGGCGGGAATGGTCAGGCCAACCGTGGAGACCAGGGCGCCATGGCATAGATTGCTGACACGCTGGATCTCGCCCTGCAGCGCTGCGCGGACTGACGTGATCGACTCGGGCAGGAAAACAATCATGGCGATCAGAATGCCGGAAAGCGCCACCGGCGCACCGACGCGCCCGAGCCCGTCGTCCAGGAGCGTGGCCATGTCGTGCGAGAGCAGCACGATGGGCAAGACCGTCACGATCAGCAACGCAATCCGCAGCAATACCTCGGAACGATGCTCGGCGATGACCTGGGTGATGCTGCGGCGGCCCTGCTCGGAGGCGACGCTGCCACGTGCGCCCGGACCGGCGGCGAAGCGTGGATCGACTTCCCGGAAGTCGTCGGCTTGCCTGCCCATCTGCCGGTAGAGGAAGAAGGCATACAGGGCGAGGGTCAGCACGATGATGGGGATCGCCTGCCCCGGCCTGTAGGAGCCGTCACGCCCGATCAGGGCCGGCAGGGCAAAGGCCAGCGAGGCGAGAACGACGAGCAGGGCCAGATAGGCGGAGGTGCCGGTGCGGTTGTGGCCCAGATTGCCGTGCTTGATCGCCCCGACGAGAAGACAGAGCCCGATCACCGCATTGAGAATAATCATCGATACGGCCATCACCGAGTCCCGGGCGATGGTGGTGTGCTCCCCGGGCCCCAGCATGACGGCGGAAATGAGCACCACCTCGATCAGCACGATCGAGAGGGTGAGGACCAGGGAGCCGTAGGGATCACCAAGCCGGTGGGCGAGATGTTCGGCCTCATGGACCACCCCGAAGGCGCAGACCAGAACGACGCCGACGATGAACACCAGGCCGGTGACCAGCAGCCAGGCGGGGACGGGTGGCGCAAGGAGGGGGTGGGCAAACACCAATCCGAGGACGGCGCCCCAGCCGACCACGAGGCGCACAATGGCGATGGGCGTGACAATGGATCGCGCAGTAGAGGAAAACACGGGTTGAACCCCATTTCACGGGGCCGTCCCCACATCGATCGAAACGAACGGGCCGTCCCGTCCGTAGCGCTGGTGTCACACTCTGCCGGTCATGCTACTGCAGGCCCACCCCTTGCGGCCTTCCAAGATCGAACCACAGAATTCGTCGTTCCGGGTACACCCTTGCCTCCAAGCCGCCGGAGTATCATGCGAGGGGCGGCGCCAATGAAGGCTGCCGCCTTGAGGTTCCGATCCGCAGAACGGTGGTGGTGTTGTGTCCTGGACCCAGGTATCGGACGTTGCGCAGCTCAATGAGGCCCTGGCCTCGGGCGCCAAGGAGATTGAAATCTCCGGAACGTTGAAGGGGATGCCCTCGGTGACCCTGCCGCCCGGGTGGCCCTGCGCGGCGGGGAGCTGGTCTTCGGGGCCAAGGGCCTGCGGCTGACCAGCGACAACACGGTCGGGAACATCACGGTGCGCACCTCGGCGCACGAGCTCGCCATCTACAACGACCACACCGTGGAGGACCTGGGCACGCTGCGGCTGGCGAACGTCACCAGCCACGGGCAGGTCTACCTCAGCGCGGAGGGCAGCGTCCGTGCCGGCCGGATCGAGGCCGACGGCGTGCACGTGGCCGAGGCGGACACGCGCGGCCGGGCGGACCGGCCCACCGGGTTCGGCGTCGAGGCGCTGCAGGGCGCCTTCACCCTCTGGAACCGGCAGCCGGACGCCGCCGTCGTGCTCACCGCACGGCTGGAGAACATCTCCGCGGGCAGCGCGGGGGCCCCGGTGCGCGGCGGCGGCGTGTTCGTCGGCGGGCACGGGGACAGGGCGGGCACGGCCGACGGCGGCGCCGTCACGCTGGAGCTGCTCTCCACCGGGGACGTCTACTCCGACGGCGGCATCGCCCCGGGCACCCCGGACCTGATCAGCGGCGGTGTCTTCATCATCAGCGGCGCCCATGCCGCGGACGTGCTGAATCTCGGCACCACCACCACGTACGGCCAGAACGACATGGTGCTGGATAACTGGGGTGCGGTGGAGAACTGGACGGCCAAGGCCAAGGTCACCTCGCACGGCCCCAGCGGCATCGGCTTCGTCAACTTCGGCGACATCGGCGTGCTCACGGTTGAGGCGCCCATCGAAACCACCGGCCTGGGCGCCCGCGGCTTCAACGTCTACGACGGCTCCCTGAGCGAGGCCGTGTTCGACTCGATCACCACCCGCGGCGACGGGTCCGTGGGGGTGCAGGTCAGCCGCGAGCTGCCCAGGCTGACCATCAAGGGCAGCCTGTCCACCTCCGGCGGCACCGGCGAAAGCCTGGTCAAGGGCGTCCTGATGCCTCTGGCGGCCATCGCCCTGAGCGTGAAGCCCACCGGGCGGATCGGCTCCGTGGACATCGGGGCGGACATCTCCACCGACGGCGACAGCCTGGCCACCGTGGACCTGGAAGGGCCCGTCGGATCACTGGCCGTGGGCGGGAAGATCATCGCCAACGGCGCCGGCGCCACGGCCGTGCGGATCGCCGGCGTGGCGGGGCCCAGCCTGGACGGCCTGACACTGGAGGCCCCCAACGGCCAACCCCTGGCCGCCGGATAGACACCGGAACTAAACGACGGCGGCCCGGCACCCTTCACGCGAAGGGCACCGGGCCGCGACGCGAAGTTGCCAGGCCGCAGGCAGACGTGCGAACTTGGAGGGGGACCCGGACAGGGTTTCCCGGACGATGGGTGCCGTACCCGGTGTGCGACAAGACGGCCCGTAGGAGACGTAATGTCATGGGTTGTTTTGGTGTTTTCCGGCGTTCTCGAAGCGGTGTGGGCTACGGCCCTGGGTAAATCCGAGGGATTCAGCCGGCCTGTTCCCTCTGCGGTGTTCATCGTGGCCCTGACGGCAAGCATGCTGGGGTTGGCGTATGCCATGCGGGAGCTTCCCCTGGGGACGTCGTACGCCGTATGGGTGGGAATCGGCGCTGTGCTCACCGTCGTGTATGCGATGGTTACCGGTGCGGAGCCCGTCTCGGCGCTGAAGGTCCTGTTTCTGGCAATGATCGTCGGCGGCGTCGTGGGGCTCAAGGCCATTCATTAGGGCTGAAGGGCCGTGAATGTCCCGGAAGCCGCGGGCCTGGTGCGGGGGCATCCCGGCGGCGGCCGCTCCCTCAGTCTTCGAGGTAGGCGGGCGTGAACAGCAGGGTCAGGCCCTCGGCCATGGTCGGGTGGGTGATGATGGCGTCGCGCACGGCGGTGTATTCCAGCCCGGCCAGCATCGCCATCTGCACCACGGCAATGGTTTCGCTGGCTTCGGTGCCCAGCAGGGCCGCGCCGAGGATCTTGTTGGTGTCCCGGTCGATGACCGCCTTCCAGGCCCCTTCCAGATGGCCCACGGTCCGGGCCCGGGGGATGGCCGTGACCGGCATTTTCGCGATGCGGACGTTGTGGCCGGCGTCCCGGGCCTGCCGCTCGCCCAGGCCCACGCGGCCGAGTTCCGGGGTGGTGAAAACACTGTACGGAATCAGCCGGCCGACGGTGCTGCGCGGCTGCCCGGTGCCGTTCTTCGCCGCCAGGTTGGTCTGCAGCACGCGGTAGTCGTCGTAGGAGGCATGGGTGAACTGGGCGGTGCCGGCGGCGTCCCCGGCGGCCCACACGCCGTCGGCGGTGGTGTGAAGGTATTCGTCGACCCTGATGAAGCCCCGGTCGTCACGTTCCACGCCGGCAGCTTCGAGGTTTATGCCCTCGGTCATGGGCTTACGGCCCACCGCCACCAGAATGTCATCGGCGGTCACGGTGTCACCGGAGGAGAGCGTGAGCGTGACGGTTCCGTCGGCGGCGCGGGCGATCGATTGTGCCCTGGCCCCCAGCCGCAGGGTGATGCCGGCGTCCGTGAAGTTCTGCTCGATGGCGGCCGCGATGTCCTTGTCCTCGCGGGCGAGCAGCTGGCCGCCGCCCTGGACGATGGTGACTTTTACGCCGATGGTGTTGAGCAGGTCCGCGAATTCGCAGCCGACGTATCCGCCGCCGAGAATGATGATGCTCCCCGGCAGGGATTCCAGCTCCAGCAGGGTGTTGCTGGTCTGCACGCCGGACTCCGCCAGGCCGTCGATGGGCGGCAGCAGCGGTTCGGTGCCCAGGTTCAGTACGACGTCGGTGCCGCGCAGGGTGCGCACGCCGCCGTCGTTCACGGTCACCTCGACCGTCCGGGGTCCGGTGAACTTCGCCTCACCCTGGATGAAGTCCATGCCGGAGCCGGTGAAGGCGGAGAACTGGCCCCTGACCATGGTCTCGACGACGTCCTCCTTGCGGTGGCGCAGCAGTGTGAGGTCCATCCGCGGGTCCTCGGCCCCGGAAATGCCGAATTCTCCGGCCCGGCGGATCGTGTCCAGGACCCGGCCGCTGTTGATGAGGGTCTTGGTGGGGATGCACGCCACGTTGATGCAGGTGCCCCCGATCATCGAGCGTTCGATCATGGCTACGGTCCTGCCGGCCCTGGCCAGGTCCATCGCGACGGTCTTTCCGGCCTTCCCTCCGCCGACGACGAGCAGGTCAACGTCCTCAATCTCCATGCGTTCCTCCTTGGGCCAAGGCCTCCAATGTAGCCGTCGGACCCAGCGTACCCGCCGGGGGCGCGCGCCCGGTCCTTGCCGCGAACCCTTAGAAAAACATCGGCGGGGCGTCCAGGACGGTCTCGTCCACGCGGCGGTCCTCCCACTGGCTGAACGGCTTGTCGAGCTCGTACTTGCCGCGGGCGGTGCGCAGCAGGGTCCGGACCTCGGCATTGTCGGGGTTGTTCAGGGACTCGAAATACTCCACGGACCAGTGGAACCAGCGCATGCAGAACAGCCGCATGGTCAGTCCGTGCGTCACGAACAGCGCGTTCGGGGCATAGCCGGGTTTGGACCAGTGCCGGTGCAGGGTCTCCATGAACGAGGAAATCCTGTCGTAGACATCGGAGCCGGACTCGCCTTCGCGGAAGCGGTAGAAGAAGTGGCCGTAGGCGTTGCGGAGCTCCTTCTGGTCCTCGATGTCGTCGGCGATCTGGAAGTTGGCCCAGTCCTGTTCCCGCAGTCGGGGCTCTTCGATGACGCGCTCGATCAGGGGCCCCAGGTTGAGGGCCTCGAGGGTCTGGTAGGCCCGGAGGTACGGGGAGACATAGACGCACACCTGGCGCCCGTCCAGTTGCAGGCGGACCTGCTCGCCGGCCGCCGTGGCCTGTTCGACGCCGAGCGGAGTCAGGGGGATCCGGTAATCCGGCACCCGGTTGTAGATCGAGGTGTCGGCGTTGGCGGCGGACTGGCCATGCCGGATCATGATGATTTTCCCGGGCGCACTCATAAGCTCCAAGCATAGGGCCGGCCGGGGCGCCAGCCCCGGAAGAGCCGGGGATCAGGCAACTACCGGCAAGTGCGGGCAAGATGGGAACATGTTGGTTCCCTCCCGCCGTCGGCTGCGGCTAGAAGTATGGATTGTGCTGGGGCTGTCGCTGGGGCAGTCGGCGGTGTACTCGGTGGTCCAGTTGCTGGACAAGCTGACCAAGGCGCCGCTGGCGCAGGGGACGTCCACGCTGAACCGCTCGCAGAGCAGCCGTGAGTACTTCGACCTCACGTACCAGCTGCTGGACATCGTCTTCGCCCTGGTCCCGGTGGTCCTGGTGATCTATTTCCTCAGCGAACACCGGGCCGGCCTGCCCGGAAGCAGCCGTCACGGCGCCACGGCGTTCCGGAAGCTGGGCCTGGATTTCGCCAGGCCCGGCAAGGACGCGCTGCAGGGGCTGGGGCTGGCCGCCCTGATCGGGATTCCGTCCCTGGGCCTGTACGCCGCCGGCCGCGCCCTCGGCATCACGACGGCGATCATCCCCAGCGCGCTGGACTCCTATTGGTGGACTGTCCCGGTGCTGGTGCTGTCCGCGGTCCGGCACGGGATCGTGGAGGAGGTGATCGTCGTGGGCTACCTGCTGGACCGGCTCCGCAAATTCGGCTGGAGCATGCCCGCGGCGATCTTCGTCAGTTCCATGCTGCGCGGCAGCTACCACCTGTACCAGGGCTTCGGGCCCTTCATCGGCAACGCGGTGATGGGAGTGGTCTTTGCCCTGGTCTACACGCGGACCCGGCGGGTGATGCCGCTGGTCATCGCGCACGCCATCCTGGACACCGTGGCCTTCGTCGGATTCAGCCTCTTCGGGAAGGCGATCGGCTTGGGCTGAGGAGGGGGCTGAGGGGCGGGCCGCGAAGGAGGCATTAAAAGAATTCGGCCGCCATCAGTGGGTGGCGTCAGTGGCACCCGCTGATGGCGGCCGAAGGGTTGGGCGGCGGGAGCGTCAGATGGTGACGGCTCCGGTTGCCGTTTCGAAGGTGACGGACAGGATGCCCGGCGTGCCGCGGGGGGCCAGCCAGTTCACGGCAACGTCTTCCAGCGGCTTCTCCACCGGCACACCCAGCCACTCGGTGACGCGCTCTGCTGAGCCGGCGATCGTGAGGGCGGACATCTTGACGTTGCTCGGGTAGGCGTTGGACGGGTGAAGTTCCGGATCGCCTTCCCACTTGAGCATGTAGGGGACCTGCGGATCCGCGATGAGGCCCAGGATGCCGATCTGCTTCCAGACCAGCTCACGGCCGTCCGGGAACTTCCGGTTGCCGTTGACCGCGGCGCGGCCAAGGCGTTCCTCGAAGGGTGCCAGGTCGTCGACCTCGACACACCAGCCCATCCAGCCGCCGCCCGCTTCCGAGCGGGCGCGGACTGCCTGGCCAAAGGGGGCCTTGTCGGAAGCCGGATGGTTCAGGGCCTCCACGACCTCCAGATACTTGTGTCCCGCGAGCGGGATAATCATGTTGCGGGTCCCGAATCGGGGATGTACTCCGCCCTTCACGGCTTCGACGCCGAGGGCGGACGCAATTCGTTCGGTGGTGGCTGCCAAGCCATCGTGTTCACAGGCGTAAGAGACATGATCCATGCGCATGCCATCATCTTGGCACTTTGTGATGGGGCTCTCAGCTTAGGGGGCCCTAACCGTGGTGGGATGTCCTGCTGGGATTTCCTGGGGGAACCGCAGCGCCTTCATCTTCGTCATAAAGCTATCCAGGGCGGCTGCGGCGTTCCTAGACTGAAGCCAGGTCATGAGTGCCAGCGCACAGCCCCGGCTTGCTGGCCGGCAACCCTCGTATCGCGGTGGGGTGCCCCGGGTGAAGACCTGGCCGTCCGGCGCCCGCCGGAGGGCAAGCGCGGCGCCTCTGCCGTCCCGGCGATGAGCCCAGGGCGGCCTGTGCCCGGTCCCCTGAGGAGCTGTTCCGATGTCCAACGCCTGGTCCTTCGAAACCCGCCAGATCCACGCCGGCCAGGAGCCGGACAGCGCCACCGGCGCGCGGTCACTGCCCATCTACCAGACGACGTCGTTCGTCTTCCCCAGCGCCGAGAGCGCCGCCAACCGCTTCGCGCTGGCCGAGCTCGCCCCCATCTACACCCGGATCGGGAACCCGACCCAGGACGCGGTGGAGCAGCGCGTGGCCAGCCTCGAAGGCGGCCTCGCCGCCCTGCTGCTCAGTTCCGGCCAGGCCGCGGAGACCTTCGCGATCCTCAACGTTGCCGAAGCCGGCGACCACATCGTGGCCAGCCCCAGCCTCTACGGCGGAACCTACAACCTGCTGGCCCACACGCTGAAGAAGTTCGGCATCTCGGTCACCTTCGTGGCGGACCCGGACAACCTGGAGCAGTGGCGCGACGCCGTGAAGCCCAACACCAAGCTGTTCTTCGGCGAGGTGGTGTCCAACCCGCGCCAGGACGTGCTGGATATCGAAGGCGTCTCGAAGGTGGCGCACGAGGCCGGCGTGCCGCTGATCGTGGACAACACGCTGTCCACCCCGTACCTGATCCGCCCGATCGAGTGGGGCGCGGACATCGTGGTCCACTCCGCCACCAAGTACCTCGGCGGCCACGGCGCCGCGATCGCCGGCGTGATCGTGGACTCCGGCAACTTCGACTTCGGCAAGGACCCGGAACAGTTCCCCGGTTTCAACACCCCGGACCCCACCTACAACGGCCTGGTCTACGCCCGGGACCTCGGGGCGGACGGCGCCCTGGGCGCGAACCTCTCCTACATCCTCAAGGCCCGCGTCCAGCTCCTGCGCGACCTCGGCTCTGCCGTCTCCCCGTTCAACGCCTTCCTCATCGCCCAGGGCATCGAGACCCTGAGCCTGCGCGTGGAGCGCCACGTCGCCAACGCCACCAGGGTGGCCGAGTGGCTGGAGGCAAGGGACGACGTCGAATCCGTCGCCTATGCGGGGCTGCCGTCCAGCCCCTGGTACGAGCGCGGCCGCAAGTACGGGCCCAAGGGCACCGGCGCCGTCGTGTCGTTCAACCTCGCCGGCGGAGCGGAGACGGGCAAGCGCTTCGTCGACGCGCTCGAGCTGCACTCGCACGTGGCCAACATCGGCGACGTGCGCTCCCTGGTCATCCATCCGGCGTCGACCACCCACAGCCAGCTGTCGCCGGAACAGCAGGCAGTGGCGGGCGTGACGCCGGGGCTCGTGCGGCTCTCGGTGGGACTGGAACACATCGACGACATCCTTGAGGACCTCGACGCCGGATTCCGGGCGGCCAAGAGCGGCTGAGGTCCGTTGGTTACCGGCGTCCCTGCCTTCCCGGGGGCGCCGGCGGGGCGCCGGCGCCCCCATCGGACGCCGGGAGTCACATGGGCGTCACAATCTTCGTCATTCAGGCGCCTTCTTTCGTAAACTCGTTGAAGGTCATGAGTGCCAGCGACAGCCCCGGCTTGCTGGCCGGCAACCCTCCTTTTGCGGCGGGGTGCCCCGGGTGAAGACCTGGCCTGCCGGTCAGCTGCCGGCGGGCAAGCGCGAAGTTAGGTCCTCACATGACAATTGCCATCACCCGCAGCGGGGCCTCCGGAACCGGGCCATCCCAGCATGCAGCCGAAAGAACAGCCGGGAGAACTTCCCCCGTGCCGCCTGAAATGCCCAGCCCCCCGACAAGTGAAGCCGCGGCGGCGGATCCCCGGACATTGGATCCCCGGACGGTGGAATCGGAGGCCGTGGAATCGGGGACCGTGCCCGACGGGACCGTCCGGTTCCTGCCGATCGGTGACCTCGAGCTTGAATCCGGAGCCCGGCTGCCGGATGTCGTCCTCGGCTACGAGACATGGGGGACGCTCAACGCGGACGGCTCCAACGCGGTGCTGATCGAACACGCGCTGACCGGGGACACCCACGTGACCAGGGGAGCCAGCGAGGAACCGGGCTGGTGGGAGCAGCTCGCGGGACCAGGCGCCCCCGTGGACACGGACAAGTACTTCGTGGTTTCCGTCAACATGCTGGGCGGCTGCTACGGCTCCACCGGGCCCTCGACGCCGGCGCCGGACGGCCGGCCCTGGGGCTCGCGGTTCCCGCTGGTCACCCTGCGGGACACCACCGCGGCCGAGGCCAGGCTTGCCGACGCCCTGGGCATCCGCAGCTGGTACGCCGTGGTGGGCGGTTCCCTCGGCGGCGCACGGGCCCTGGAGTGGGCTGTCAGCTACCCGGGCCGGGTCCGGCGCTGCGCCGTGATTTCAGTCGGTGCGAGCAGCACGGCCGAACAGATTGCCTTCGCCCAGGCCCAGACCCTGGCCATCCGCCAGGACCCCCACTTCAACGGCGGCGATTACTACGGCGGCCCGGAACCGGAGTCAGGCCTGGCCCTGGCGCGCCGCATCGCGCACATCACCTACCGTTCCGCGGCCGAGCTGGACGGCCGGTTCGGCCGTAATGCCCAGGCCGCCGAGGCGCCGCTGGAAGCCGGGTCGCTGGCCGGGCGCGGACGCTACCAGGTGGAAAGCTACCTCGACCACCAGGGCAACAAACTCGTCCGGCGCTTCGACGCCAACAGCTACATCGCCATCACCGAGGCCCTCATGAGCCACGACGTCTGCCGCGGACGCGGCACCCTCGCGGCATCCCTGGCGCCGGCCACGGCCGACTTCCTGGTTGCCGCGGTGGACTCGGACCGGCTGTACTTCCCCGCCCAGTCCCGCGAACTCGCCGATGCGCTGCCTGGCGAGGTCCCGCTGCACGTGATCGAGGCGCCGATCGGCCACGACGGCTTCCTGACCGAAATCGGCCAGCTCAGCGAACAGTTCCGGCAGAACTTCTTCGGCTGACATGGGGCGTCCTCCTGGACGCCGCCTCCGGCCCGGACGCCGGAACTGCGCTGGCGGGTCAGCCCTTCATGATCTCCGCGCGCTGGGCCATGTAATCCTCCATGGCGAGCTCGCCGTTGCTGTACCGCTGGTCCAGTTCGGCGAGCTTGCGCGCCCGGTACCCCTGCGGGCCCGACGGCGGCGGAGGAACCGCGGGCGCTGACGGCTGTCCCGCTGACGGCTGTCCGGCCGGGCGCTGCCCTGACACGGGAGGACTGTTCAGGTACCCGGGGCTGTCCTCATAGGGGACCGGGGCGCCGTAGCCCTGCTGGTCCGGGGTCACGGGCCGGCCGGGGCCGCCGGCCTGCCGGAAGCCGCCGCTGAAGTAGTCCTGCTGGGTGTAGCCGTCCCGCGGCTGCTTGTCCTGGCCGGGAAACTGCCCCGGATACCCGCCGGGAAACTGCCCCGGATACCCGCCGCCCAGCTCGTTCGGAAACCCGCCGGGCATGCCCCGGTCCTGGTTGCGGCGGCGGACCGATTTCCGGTAGAGGCGCAGCGCCGTGGGTACCACGAAGGACAGGACGATGATCCAAAAGAACAGACTGTTCACGGTGCCGCGCCTCTCAAGTGTTTCCCTCCAGCTTATGCCCGGACCCGCTCAGGACCGCACGGGCACCTCGGCGCCCGGGGGTCCCTCGCCCGAGCCCAGGGGGACGCCTGGGCCGAACACCGGACCCGGCAGGGGGCGCTTGGCCGTGACGCCGTCCCCGGTGGAGCGGTGCCGCAGCCGGCGGACCACCCAGGGGACGAAGTAGTCCTTCGCCCAGACGAGGTCCTCGGACCGGGCTTCGCGCCAGCTGCGCTGCGGCAGGGGCTTGGGCGAGAGCGGCTCCAGGGTGTGCTGGACGTTGAGCGAATCCAGCACCATGGCCGCGATCGTGTGGTGGCCCAGCGGAGAAAAGTGCAGGCGGTCCGCATCCCACATCTGCGGGTCGTTCAGTTGCCGCAGGGACCACATGTCCGCAATGACGGCGTCATGGCGGGCGGCGATGGTGCGGAGGTTCTCGTTGTAGATGGCCACCTTGCTGCGGATCCGGCCCAGCACCGTGGAACCGGTGTCGGGGCCGTTGAAGAGGACCACCGTGGCACCGCCCAGGCCCAGGATCTGCACCACCGAGTCCAGCTTCTCCGCCAGCGCATCCGGGTCGCCACCGGGACGGATCAGGTCATTCCCGCCGGCCGAGAGGGTGATCAGATCCGGTTTGAGGGACAGGCAATGGGCCAGCTGCTGGTCAACGACCTGCTGCAGGAGCCGGCCCCGGACCGCCAGGTTGGCATAGGCGAAGTCATTGTGGCCGCGGCTGAGTTCCTCAGCCATCCGGTCCGCCCAGCCCCGGTGCCCGCCCGGGCTGGCCGGCTCCGGGTCCCCGATGCCTTCCGTGAAGGAATCCCCGAGGGCCACATAGCGGGTCCACGGGTGGGTTACGACGCTCCCGGGGGAATTCTCCATGGCTTCGGTCTCGCTCACCTTCATATCCTGCACTCTTCAGGCAAAGCTACGCCACCGCAACTTGTTACCGATGGGTAACTGTAAGAATGGTTCCATGACTCTTGCCGATGCCTTCCCCGCCCCCGTTGTCCTGTGGTCCAAGTCCGAGGAAGCCAGGGCCGGCAAACCGCTCCTGGTCCTGCTGCACGGCTACGGCGCCAACGAGCAGGACCTGCTCAGCCTGGCGGACATGCTGCCCGGGGAGTTCGCGGTGGCTTCCGTCCGTGCGCCCCTGGTCTCCGGGGCGGGCTTCACCTGGTTCCCGCTGACCGGCACCGTTGACTACTCGCTCGACGCCGTCAAGGCAGCCGCCGGGTACGCCCAGGCCTGGATCGACTCCGTCAAGGCCAACCACCCCTCGGTGACGCTGCTCGGCTTCTCCATGGGCATGGCCATGGCCACGACGCTGCTGCGGCAGCGCCCGGCGGACTTCACCGCCGTCGTCGGGCTGTCAGGGTTTGCCGTCGACGCCGGGGACGACCCGAGCTTCCGCGACCACGAACTGGAGGGGACGGTGCCGCTGTTCTGGGGCCGGGACCAGCAGGACCCGGTGATCACGCCGGACAAGATCGAGTACACGATGGGCTGGGTCCGCAAGCATGTGAAGCTCACCAAGGTGCTGTATTCCGGAATGTGGCACGGCATCAACCAGCAGGAAATGGGCCATGTGTCCGAGTTCCTCACCCACGAGGTCCTCAACAAGTAGGCCTCCGCCCGCGCCCCCACCGCGGCTCCGCCCGCCGGAGTGCTAGGAACCGGCTGGCGTGCTGATCCGCACGGTCCGGCCGCTGACAGTGACGGTGTCGCCGTCGTGGAGCTGGCGGCCGCGGCGGTCATCGATCTCGCCGTTGACCTTCACGAGGCCGTTCCTGATCAGCTCCGCCGCCTCCACACCGTCCTCCACGAGGCCGGCAAGCTTCAGCAGCTGGCCCAGGCGGATCATGTCGTCGCGGATGGGGACCTCTTCAATTTCCGGGTTGCTCATAGAGCAATAATGCCTGACGTAAGGTGTCACGAATGACCCATCCTGCACGCCTCCCGCTGCTCGCGGGCCTGCTCCTGGCCGTGGCAGCCGGGCTGTTCATCCCCGTCCAGGGGCGCATCAACGGAGCGCTCGGGGCGGCGTTGGCGGACGGCATCGGAGCCGCAGTGGTCAGCTTCACCACCGGGCTGGTCCTGATGATCGTCATTTCCCTGCTCCTGCCGAAGGGCCGGGCGGGGCTGGCCCGGATCCTGCCGGCCGTCCGGGAACGCCGGTTTCCGCCCTACTATGTGCTGGCCGGCTGCATCGGGGCTTTCTTCGTCTTTGCGCAGTCCTTCACGGTGGGGCTGCTGGGCGTCGCCCTGTTCACCGTCGCCACGGTGACCGGCCAGACCGTCAGCGGCCTGCTGGTGGACCGGATCGGGATCGGGCCCGCCGGCAAGAAGCGCGTCACCGGCATCCGGGTCATCGGGTGCCTCCTGACCATCGCCGCCGTCGCCTGGGCCGTGTCCCCGCGCCTCGCCGGACCGGCGGCGGCCGGCGGCGGGCACGACGGCGGATCCGGTACCGGAGCGCTGCTGGCCACCATCCTCCTGCCCGTGCTGGCCGGCTTCCTGATGAGCTTCCAGCAGGCCATGAACGGCACCGCCACGGTCCACTACGGCACGCCCATCGCCGCCACGCTGGTGAACTTCGTCACCGGCACGGCCCTGCTGTGGATCGCCTGGCTGATCAAGCTCGGCGTCGCCGGTGCGGGCAACGGCCTCCCGGGCCAGTGGTGGTACTACCTCGGCGGCCCGATGGGCGCGATTTTCATCGGCGTCGGCGCCCTGCTGGTCCGCAGCCTCGGGGTGCTGGTCACGGGCCTGGGGATGATCGCCGGCCAGCTGCTGGGGTCCCTGGCGCTCGACGTCGTCCTGCCCGTGCCCGGGACCGTGGTGGCGCCGCCCACGGTCCTCGGCACCATCCTGACGCTCGCCGCCATAGTCCTCGCCACCCTGCCCTGGCCCAAGGGGGCCCTGAAGCGGTAGCAGGCCGGTAGGCTAGGAGGCGCAGCTTCCTGCACCGCACCGTTCGCACCGCACCGTTCGCACTGCTCCGTCCGGCACCAGCCGGGGATCCGGGGCGCAGACCGCGGACCGCACCCAGCGGCCCTGTAGAAATTGGAGTTCCCATGGCAGCAAAATCCGTCCTCGACCAGATCATTTCCCTCGCCAAGCGCCGGGGTTTCGTTTTCCAGGCCGGTGAAATCTATGGTGGCTCACGTTCTGCCTGGGATTACGGGCCCCTGGGAGCGGAGCTCAAGGAAAACATCAAGCGCCAGTGGTGGCAGTCGGTGGTCCGCGGCCGCGAGGACGTCGTCGGCCTGGACTCCTCGGTCATCCTGCCCCGCCAGGTCTGGGAGGCCTCCGGCCACGTCGACGTCTTCTCCGACCCCCTGGTGGAGTGCCTCTCCTGCCACAAGCGTTACCGTGCGGACCACCTCGAGGAGGAATACGAGGAGAAGAAGGGCCGCCCCGCCGAGAACGGCCTGAAGGACATCGCCTGCGCCAACTGCGGCACCCGCGGCGAATGGACCGAACCCCAGGAGTTCTCCGGCCTGCTCAAGACCTACCTCGGGCCGGTGGCCAGCGAAGAGGGCCTGCACTACCTGCGCCCCGAGACCGCCCAGGGCATCTTCGTCAACTTCAACAATGTCCTCACCGCCTCCCGCCGGAAGCCGCCGTTCGGCATCGGCCAGATCGGCAAGTCCTTCCGCAACGAGATCACGCCGGGCAACTTCATCTTCCGCACGCGCGAGTTCGAGCAGATGGAAATGGAATTCTTCGTCGAGCCCGGTACGGACGAGCACTGGCACCAGTACTGGATGAAGGAGCGCATGTCCTGGTACACCGGCCTGGGCATCCGGGAGGAAAACCTGCGCTTCTTCGAGCACCCGCTGGACAAGCTCAGCCACTACTCCAAGGGCACCACGGACATCGAATACCGCTTCGGTTTCCAGGGCTCGGAGTGGGGCGAGCTGGAGGGAATCGCCAACCGCACCGACTTCGACCTCTCCACGCACTCCAAAGCCTCCGGCACGGACCTGAGCTACTTCAACCAGGCCACCAACGAGCGCTACACCCCGTACGTGATCGAACCCGCTGCCGGCCTCACCCGCTCCTTCATGGCGTTCCTGGTCGACGCCTACACCGAGGACGAGGCACCCAACGCCAAGGGCGGCGTCGACGTCCGCACCGTGCTCAGGCTCGACCCGCGCCTGGCCCCGGTCAAGGCCGCCGTGCTGCCGCTGAGCCGCAACGAGGACCTGTCCCCGAAGGCCAAGGACCTCGCCGCCCAGTTGCGCAGGAACTGGAACATCGAGTTCGACGACGCCGGCGCCATCGGCCGCCGCTACCGCCGCCAGGACGAGATCGGCACCCCGTTCTGCATCACCGTGGACTTCGAAACCCTCGACGACCAGGCCGTGACGATCCGCGAACGCGACACCATGAGCCAGGACCGGGTCTCCCTGGACAAGGTGGAGGGCTACCTGGCCGCACGCCTGATCGGCGCCTGACCATGGCGATCGCATACCGTGAATGGCGCGAGGGCGACGACCTCGCGCTGCTGGAAATCTGGGGCGGACCGGAAACGGTCCAGGCCGGACAATTCCGCGGCACGCTGGCGCCCTCGGGGAACGCCCCGTGGCGGCGCTGCATCGTAGCCGAGGACGTCGTCGACGGCGTGGCCATCCCGGTCGCCGCCGGGGTCGTCCACGAGGCCTCCCTGCACCCGGAACGGCTCTGGGCCTACATCGAGGTCGACCGGCAGCACCGCCGCGCCGGCGTCGGCTCCACGCTGCTGACCATGCTCCGGCACGAGGCGCAGCGGGCGCCGTCGGGCATCTCCAAACTCCGCTGCAAGGTGGAGCCGGGCACCCCGGGGGCGGCGTTCGCCGAGGCGGCGGGCCTGGCCCCGATCCAGCGCTCCCGCCTCGTCGTCGTGGAGCCGGGGGTGCTCAAGCTGCCGGTCTTCGGCGACGGGTCCGAGTCCGCGGCCTCCGACCAGGTGGAGGATCTGGCCACCGGTTCGGTGGAACTCAGCGACGTCGTGGGCCGCTACTACACGGCAGTGCACGGGTGGGACAGCCCCGGGGAACTGGGCATCGGCACCGTGCAGCGGCTGTTCCTGGACGAGCTGAGCGGGGCCCACGGCGCGATCGTGCTCCGGGCGCCCAAGGCCAGCGCCTTCGGCCAGGGCGTCCCGGCGAGCAGGAAGGGCCGGCTCGAGGCCTTCGCCATCAGCTACGCGGAGCTTGCCCCGGCCGAGGGGGAGGACGCGGCGCAGGCCACGTCCGGCCAGCCGACGGACGTGTTCCTGGGCCACGACCCGCAGCTTAGCCCGGAGCAGGCCCAGGCCGCAGTCCGGGACCTGCTGGCGCTGATCGCGTACCAGTACCCGGTCCTGCTGGAAGTGGACGACTCCATGACCGCGCTCCGTGCCGTCGTCGAGCCGCTGCTGGAAAGCGGCAGGGCGCATGTCCAGGGCGCCGAAACCCTGGTCGTCTCCGACTGAGCTTCCCCAACTGACTCGCAGTAGTTGTCGTTCCCACGCCTGAAAACGACAACTGCTGCGGGTCAGTTCGGCTTAACGGGCCTCCAGTGCCGGGACGACGACGGCGGCTCCGGCTTACCGGCGCCAGCCGCCCGGGCGCCGCGGGCCCTCCGCCTCGTCCAGCTTGCGCCGCTGCTCCTCGGTGGGTGCCCCGCCGCCGAGGTCCGCCGGCATCCACCAGTCGCCGGGGGCCGGCTTGAGGGGGAAGTCCGCGATCCCGGCGTCGATGCCGGCCTGGAGCACCTCGCGCAGCCTTGCCGCGGCGGCCGGCACATCCGCGGCCGGATCCGGGAGCAGGGGCTCGCCCACATGGATCCGGACCGGGGCACGCCAGGCCCGGCGAGGGGAGAAGCCGTGGTGCCGTGTCATCAGCCGGTGCGCGCCCCAGACCGAGACGGGAATGATCGGCACGCCCGCCTCGGCGGCCATCCGCACGGCGCCGGTCTTGCATTCCCGGACCCGGAAGCTGCGGCTGACGCCCGCCTCCGGAAGGATGGCGATGTACTCGCCGGCACGGAGCCTGGCGACGGCCTCGTCGTACGCGTGCGATCCCGACCCGTACCCCACCACCACCTGTCCCGCGGCGCTGATGGCCGGCCCGGCGAACCAGTGGTCCGCGGCGCCCTGGGTGATCAGGAACCGCAACTGGGCCCGGTTGTTCCGCCACAGCAGCAGCTCGCCGAAGGCGAAGTCGAAGTAACCGAAGTGGGTGATCGCCACGACCGCCCCCGTTCCCGGGGTGACGCGCCGGGAGGATCCGCCGGGGGAAACACGGCGCGGTTCCGGCGCCGGGAGATGCTCCCGGCCGGTGATGATGATCTGGATGCCCAGGAGCCAGCGCAGCGCCAGGCCGGTGCGGACGATGAAGCGGTAGAAGCAGTCGCTGGGCTTGGGCCGCCAGGCCATGGTGTGCCTCCTGCTGGATGAACCTGGAAAAGTGGGGTGCCCCGCGGGTGCCGGCCTTCAGGTGCGGCGGGGCGGCCACGGGATGAAGCCCGAGGTGGCCGCGATGTACTCCTTGTACCCGGGGCGGGCGGACATGGCCTGCTCCGCCAGGGGTTTCCCGGTCTTGCCGGCGAGGGTCCAGATCATCAGCGCAGGGGAGAGGACGGTCAGGACGCCGGGCCAGGAATCGGCGGCCACGAGGAACAGACCCGCCCAGACGGCGGCGTCGCCGAAGTAGTTGGGGTGGCGGGTGTAGCGCCAGAGCCCGGTGTCGAGCACGGTCCCGCGCCTGGACGGGTCGGCCTTGAACCGTGTCAGCTGCCAGTCGCCGGCCGTCTCGAAGACGAAGCCGAGGATCCACAGCAGGACCCCGGCCAGCGCCAGCCAGCCGGGCGTCCCGGTGCTGAACATGCCGACCTGCACGGTGAGCGAGACGAAGAACAGGACCACGCCCTGCGGCAGGTATACCCGGCGCAGCGCGTAGACGTTCCGGGAGCCGGGCGCGGCGGAGAGCATGTCCACATACCGCGGATCCTCGTGCCCGCCGTGTGCCCGGACCCCGATGTGCGCGGCCAGCCGGAGGCCCCACACCGCCACCAGGGCCAGGAGCAGCAGGCGGCGTCCGCCGTCGCCGTGGCCTGCCGAGAGCAGCCACGAGAGCGCGGCCACCACCACGAAACCGGGCCCCCACACCGTGTCCATCACCGAATGGCGGCTCCGCCGTACGGCGACAGCGAAAGTCAGCGCCAGCAGGACCGCGAGCGCCGCGGCCACCCAGGGAAGGCTGGCGAGGAAGGCGCCGAGCGGAAATTGCGGCATCACAGCACCACCATCACAGCACCACCATCACAGCACCACCGGAAGGCCGGCTCCGGCCGCGGGAAGGAGCCGGCGGAGGGCCTGGGTGTTGCGCTCCATCCCGGTTCCGGTTCCGGTGCCGGCCGCGAAGGCATCGAGGATGAATCCGTTCGCGAGCGCGTTCCACAGCCCCAGGCGGCGGAGCATGAAGTGACCGGCACCCTTGAGCGCGACATAGTCCACGGATCCGGCGACGCCTTCTGCCCGCCGGGCGTAGGCCAGCGAATTGGCCGGGCTGGTCCAGTGGTCCTCGGTGCCGTGCACGATCAGGATCCGCCGGCCGGCGACCGGGTCCACCGGGGTGGCCCCGTTCAGCCAGGGGGCGAGGGCCACCACGGCCTCCACCTGCGGGTGGTCCGCGACGCACAGGGCCGTCAGCCCGCCCATCGAGTGGCCGAGGAGATAGACGGGCACGCCCGGATGCTCACGGCCGATGTGCGCGAGTGCCCACCGGGCGTCCCGGACAGGGGACATGTCCTCCCCGTTCCACCCCCGGTACCGGTTGCGGAGGTTCCATACGGCCAGGCCGTGAGGGCCGCCCTGATCCCGGAGGGCCTGTACGAACGGCAACATCCGGGCCGGACTCAGGCTCCGGGCGCGGACCGCATCGTAGCTGTCCGCCCGCCCGCCGTGCAGGACCAGGGCGACGCCGCGGGTGTCCCCGGCCGCCTCGGCGATGCTCAGCACGGCCTTCGCCGCCGGCCCCGCCCCGGGCACAACATGTTCGCGGTCGTCGAGTTTGCGTATGGCCACGCCGGTGTCCTCCCATCCGTCAATTACCAAGCCTAGGTTGCCGCGCCGACAGTTCAAGGCCCGGACGGGGTCCAGGAACCGGCGGCAGGAATAATCCCCGGGCTCCGAAGGACCTTCCATTGGCCATTCGGAGCCGACGGCCGCACCGATGGCCCCGGGCTGCGGGGCTTCATCCGTCCGCCAGGACTCCGCGCACGCCGTAAAGTGGCATGGCATGAGGTTGAACTGCTGATGGGCGCCGGACATTCACATGCCCCCACGGAACATGCTGAGCCGACGCCCCAGGCGCGCGCCGCACGGAAAAAGGCCAACTGGATCCTGGCCGCCGTCCTGGTCCCGCTGGCGCTCCTGACGCTTGCGGCCATGGTCATGATGTGGCCCTCGGGCAGCAAGGAGGGCATCACGCTGGCCAGCCCGTACGCGGCGGCTCCCGGGGTCACGTTCGACACCGGCAAGATCCAGCGGGTCGTGGCGGGCAGCTGCACTGACGGCCCGCAGCCAGGCTCCCAGCCAGGCTCAGGACAAGGCGCCCCGGAGGGCCAGTCCGCGCCGCAGGGCTCGCAGTGCACCTTCGCCTACACACAGCCGGACAAGGGCGGCAACCCGGTCAAGGTGGTCATCAACCCCGACGTCGCCAAGTCCCACGGGGTCAAGCCCGGCGACAACATCCGCTACCTGAATCTCTCCGCGGTCCAGGGCGCCTCCGCCCAGGGTTCACCCGCCTACGTCTTCGTCGATTTCGTCCGCACGCTGCCCATCATCTTCCTGGCGGTGCTCTACGCCGTCGTCGTGATCGCGGTGGCGCGCTGGCGGGGGCTGCGGGCCCTGATCGGCCTGTTGGGGGCCTACGCCGTGCTGGTCTCCTTCATGCTCCCCGGCCTGGTCGAAGGGAAACCGCCGCTGCTCCTGGCGCTCGTGGGGTCCACGGTGATCATGATCGGGGTGCTGTACTTCGCCCACGGCTTCTCCGCCAGGACGTCGACGGCGCTGCTGGGCACCATGTTCGGCCTCGGCATCACCTCGCTGCTGGCGGCCTGGGCCACCGACGCCGCCAATCTCGCCGGGGTGGGCAGCCACGACGCCGCCACGCTCACCAACATCTCGGACCACATCTCCATCTCCGGCATCATCCTGTGCGGGCTCATCATTTCCGGGCTGGGTGTCCTCAACGACGTCACCATCACGCAGTCCTCCGCCGTCTGGGAACTGTGGGAACTCGCCCCGGAGACGTCCGCCCGCAAGCTCTTCACCTCCGCCATGCGGATCGGCCGGGACCACATCGCCTCCACCGTCTACACCATCGCCTTCGCCTACGCCGGCGCGGCCCTGCCCGTCCTGATCATCGTGATGCTTTACGAGCGGCCCCTGGGCGACGCCCTCACCAGCGCCGAACTGTCCGAGGAAGTGATCCGCACGCTCGTCGGCTCCATCGGACTGGTCCTGGCGATCCCCGTGACCACCCTGATCGCCGTGCTCGTGGTCAAGGCCACCGGGATCAAAGCCGGCACCGTCGGAGCCCGCATTAACACAGCCGACCGCATCGGCGCTGCCGGGCGGGTCGCGCCTCAGGCGCCGGACGACGCCGTCGGCGTCACCGACCGCGAGGTTGGCCCTGTCGGCGAGTTCGAAACGGTGCCCGAAACGCGCCGCGGCCGCCGGGCCGCAGCCCGGGACTGAGCCCGCTTATCCACATAGCCGGCCCGGATCCGGCCGATTTGCCCGGCTTTGAGACAATGGTCGGGTGACTGTTGTAGCAACGCCTCCCGCCCCCAAGCTGGAACTCCCGCCCCTGAAGCTGGGCCCCCTCACGGTGGACACCCCCGTGATCCTGGCTCCCATGGCGGGCATCACCAACTCCGCCTTCCGCAGGCTCTGCCGCGAATACGGCGGCGGCCTGTACGTCGCGGAGATGGTGACCTCGCGCGCGCTGGTGGAACGCACGCCGGAATCGCTGCGGATCATCGCGCACGACGACGACGAAAAGGTCCGCTCCGTCCAGCTCTACGGCGTGGACCCGGTGACCGTCGGTGCGGCCGTGCGGATGCTCGTCGAGGAGGACCGTGCGGACCACATCGACCTCAACTTCGGCTGCCCCGTTCCCAAGGTGACCCGGCGCGGCGGCGGCTCGGCCCTGCCGTGGAAGACCGACCTCTTCACCTCGATCGTCCGGACCGCGGTCAAGGAAGCCTCCCGGGGCAATATCCCGCTGACCATCAAGATGCGCAAGGGCATCGACGAGGACCACCTGACGTACCTCGACGCCGGCCGGATCGCCCGCGACTCCGGCGTGGCCGCCGTCGCGCTCCACGGCCGCACCGCCGCCCAGTTCTATTCCGGCCAGGCCGACTGGTCCGCCATCGCCCGGCTGCGCGAAGCCCTGCCGGACATCCCGGTGCTCGGCAACGGCGACATCTGGTCCGCGGAGGACGCGGTCCGGATGGTCCGCGAAACCGGGGTGGACGGCGTCGTGGTGGGGCGCGGCTGCCAGGGCCGGCCGTGGCTGTTCGGGGACCTCATGGCGGCCTTCGAAGGCAGCGACGTCCGGCACAAGCCGGACCTCCGCAAGGTGGCCGAGAGCGTCTACCGGCACGCCGAACTCATGGTCGAAACCTTCGGCGACGAGGGCAAGGCCCTGCGCGAGATCCGCAAGCACATCGCCTGGTACTTCAAGGGCTACGTCGTGGGCAGCGAACTGCGGACCAGGCTGGCGCTCGTGACGAGCCTTGAGGTGCTGCGCGGGACGCTGGACCAGCTGGACCTGGATTCGCCGTATCCCGGGACCGACGCCGAGGGCCCCCGGGGCCGGGCCGGCTCGCCCAAGAAGCCCGCGCTGCCCAAGGACTGGCTGCTGGACCGCACGATGGACGCCGAGCAGTCACGCGAGATCTGCCACGCCGAACTGGACGTTTCCGGTGGCTGAGACCAGGACCACCGCGCCGGTGCTGGACGGCTACGTGGCACGCGATTCCGCCCGCTGGGTGGAGGAGCCGCCCAAGTCCACCTACCGCTCTGACTTCGAACGGGACCGGGCCCGGGTTCTGCACTCCTCGGCCCTGCGCCGGCTCGGGGCCAAGACCCAGGTGGTGGCGCCGGACACCGACGACTTCGTCCGCACCCGGCTCACCCACAGCCTCGAAGTGGCGCAGGTGGGCCGGGAGCTGGGCCACGCCCTGGGCTGCGACCCCGACGTCGTGGACACCGCCTGCCTGAGCCATGACCTCGGCCATCCGCCCTTCGGGCACAACGGCGAGTCGGCCCTGAACGAGGTCGCGCACGCGATCGGCGGCTTCGAAGGCAACGCCCAGACCCTGCGCCTGCTCACCCGGCTCGAACCCAAGGTCCTGGCCCCGGACGGGCGCCCGGCCGGGCTGAACCTGACCCGCGCCAGCCTCGACGCCGCCGCGAAGTACCCGTGGACGGCCCAGGACGCCCCCGTCATCAACGGGCGGCGGACCAGCAAGTTCGGCGCCTACGAGGACGATCTGCCGATCTTCGGCTGGATCCGGGAGGGCGCCCCGGAACGCCGGTCCTGCCTCGAAGCGCAGGTCATGGACCTCGCGGACGACATCTCCTATTCCGTGCACGACGTCGAGGACGCCATCGTCGCCGGCCACTTCCAGCTGCGCTGGATGGACAACCCGGACCACCGCGCCCGCGTCGTGGGCTACGCCAAGCAGTGGTACCTGCCGCACCATGATCCCGCCGCGATCGACGCCGCCCTGGCCCGGCTGGAGGCCACCAGGGTGTGGGTGCGCGAGGCGGACGGCAGCCGCAAGTCCATGGCCGCGCTCAAGGACATGACCAGCCAGCTCATCGGACGGTTCTGCCAGAGCGCCCTGGAGGCCACCCGCGCCGTCTACGGACCGGAGAACCTCACGCGCTACCACGCGGAGCTGATCGTCCCGGAAGAGACCGTGATGGAAATCGCCGTGATGAAGGGCCTGGCCACCACCTTCGTGATGACCACCGAACACCGGCAGCCCATCTACGAACGCCAGCGCGAGGTCCTGCATGCACTGGTCACCGCCCTGAACGCCACCGGGGACCGCCACCTGGAGCCGATGTTCGCCGCGGACTGGCGGGACGCCGGGGACGACGGCGCGCGGCTGCGCGTCGTGATCGACCAGGTCGCCTCGCTCACCGACGGCTCCGCGCTGGCCCTGTACGAACGGCTCGTCGGCAGCCTGCCGTCGCTCTGGTGACCGACGCCATGTCCGGACCCTCGGCGTCGTACCCCGGCACTAGGATGGCACTGTGGCCGGCCTGATCAAACGCGAAGATATCGACGAAGTACGCCAGCGCACGGACATCAAGGAAGTCGTCGACGGCTACGTGACCCTCAAGGGCGCGGGGCTGGGATCCTTCAAGGGCCTGTGTCCCTTCCACGACGAGCGCTCGCCGTCCTTCACGGTCCGCCCGCAGGCGGGCCGGTACCACTGCTTCGGCTGCGGCGAGGACGGCGACGTCATCTCCTTCGTGCAGAAACTGGACCACACCTCGTTCCAGGAGGCGGTGGAGAAACTGGCGTCCAGGATCGGCTTCGAACTCCGCTACGAGGACGGCGGCTCGGGCCCCAACCGGGACGAGATCGGCCGTCGCCAGCGGCTGCTGGACGCCCACAAGGTGGCCGACGAATTCTTCCGTGCCCAGTTGCTGGCCCCGGCGGCCGCGGAGGGCCGCAACTTCCTGCACGGCCGCGGCTTCGACCGCTCCGCGTCCGAACAGTTCGGCGTCGGCTACGCCCCGCAGGGCTGGGACTCCCTCCTCAAGCACCTCCGCGGCCGCGGCTACACGGACCCCGAGCTGAAGCTGACGGGGCTGTTTTCCGAAGGCGGCCGTGGGATCTATGACCGCTTCCGGGGCCGGCTGGTCTGGCCCATCCGGGACATCGCCGGGGACACGATCGGCTTCGGCGCCCGCAAGCTCTACGAGGACGACCAGGGCCCCAAGTACCTCAACACCCCGGAGACCGCGCTCTACAAAAAGTCCCAGGTCCTGTACGGGATCGATCTCGCCAAGCGGAACATCGCCAGGGAACGCCAGCTCGTGGTGGTGGAGGGCTACACCGACGTCATGGCCTGCCACCTGGCCGGTATCACGACGGCGGTCGCGACCTGCGGCACCGCCTTCGGCACCGAGCACATCAAGATCGCCCGCCGGCTGCTGTCCGACGACGGCAGCGGCGGAGAGGTCATCTTCACGTTCGACGGCGACGCCGCCGGCCAGAAGGCGGCGCTGCGCGCCTTCGAGGAGGACCAGCGCTTCGTGGCACAGACCTACGTCGCCGTCGAACCCAACGGTGCCGACCCCTGCGACCTCCGCCAGGCCAAGGGCGATTCCGCGGTCCGGGACCTGATCAGCACCCGCCGCCCGCTGTTTGAATTTGCGATCCGCGCCGCCCTGAAGCGCCACAACCTGGACACCGTCGAGGGCCGGATTGCAGCCCTGCGGGAATCCGCTCCCGTCGTGGCGCAGATCCGCGATGCGGGCATCCGTCCGGGCTACGCCCGCGAGCTGGCCGGGTGGCTGGGAATGCCCGTCGAGGAGGTCAGCCGGGCCGTCGGCGCGGCCGCGAAGCGCGCCGTCCGGCCGGGAGCCGCCGGGGGATCCGCACCGGGAGTGGCACCCTTGCCGCCGTCGCCCGCCCTGCCGTCCTTCAACCGGCCCGATCCCCGGGACCCGGTAGCGGCGATGGAGCGCCAGGCGCTCGAGGTTGCCCTCCAGGAACCATCGCTGCTGGAAGGCGAGACGTGGCAGCGTTTCTCCGGGGCGCGCTTCTCGACGCCGGCCTACCTCGCCATCCACGAGGCCATCCGGGCCACCGGCCTCGGCCTCGCCGGGAATCCGGTGGGCTGGGTCGAGCAGGTCCTGCAGGAGGTCCCCGAGCCGCTGCGGCCGCTCGTGTCCGAACTCGCCGTCGTGCCGCTGCCGGCCAACACCGCCGACGGCGTGCTGCGGTACTGCCGGGACATCCTGGCGCGGCTGTTCGAGCTGCAGATCACCAGGGTCAAGGCGGACAAGATGGGCCAGCTGCAGCGGCTGGATGCCTCGGCCGATCCGGAGGAGTTCCAGCGGCTGAACCGGGAGCTGATGCAGCTGGAGATGGAGCGCCGGGCGCTGCGTTCGGACGCCTGAGGATCCGCTTCCGGGGGTCAATTTCGCTTCCCGGGCGGGTGTTTGCTAGGCTTATAGCCGCTTCATTCCTCCTTAGCTCAATTGGCAGAGCATTCGACTGTTAATCGAAGGGTTGCTGGTTCAAGTCCAGCAGGAGGAGCGCGCAGTCCCCGTTCCGGGTCACCGGGACGGGGACTTTTTTCATACCCTCTGGGGGTATCTGTTGTGTTCCGCCTGAACTCCCCCTGAACGGGGGGGCCGCCGATTTCCTATGTGGCGAAACGTTTGCTAAGGTCATACCTGCTTCATTCCTCCTTAGCTCAATTGGCAGAGCATTCGACTGTTAATCGAAGGGTTGCTGGTTCAAGTCCAGCAGGAGGAGCGGACAGGTCCCGCAGCCGGTTGTTCACCGGCTGCGGGACCTTTTTTATGCGCTCTCGCGTGTTTCGTGCGCGGAAGCTTCCGCGTGCGGATTCCTCAGTCCAGGGGGCCTCAGGCTCGGAGGCCTCAGACGAAGTCCATCTCGACGTGGAGGAAGCGCTCGGCCTCGGCCACGGCGGCCAGGAACGCCTCATTCTCGGTGGGGGACTGCCGGGGCTCACGCGGATGCCACTCGTGCGGAGCCGAATGCACCCGGGTGAAGCCGCCGCCGGGCGGGGCATAGAAAATGCCGAACCGCTGGACCGGCCATTCCGGAGAGGTCTCGGGCGCGACCAGCAGAGCCGAGTCGTGCGCCCGGTTGTGCCACTGGGCGATCGGACGGCGCCGGTCCTCCGTGAACAGGCCTCCCGCATATAAGGCCGCCGACTGCGGGCTGGTCTGGCTGCACAACCGCTCCCACCACAGAGGCAGGATCGCGGAGTCGTAACGCTGCCACGCGGCCGGTAGGGGTGGAGGGTCCCGCCAGGCGGACATACAGCAACTTTATCGCCAGCCGTGGATCGGGAACAGGGCAGCCGGACCACAGGACATCCCCCGGATCTGGACATGTCCCACGCCGGGCCGGACATGCCCATCGCCGGGGTTGGCGCGTGGACATATTCCCGTCATGCCCGTTCCTGCGCCTGAGGACGGGACATGCCCTCCCGTGGGAGTAGCCAGACGCCGGCCCAGCCACCGGACATGCCCCTGGATCCGGCCATGTCCCACGCCGGGGTTGGCGCGAGGCGCAGCTACTGGATCGAGGGGACGGTGCGGGGCCGGACGATGAGCCACAGGGCTGCGGCGGCGACCAGGATGCAGGCGGCCTGGACGGCGCCCATGGGCGTGGCGGATCCGATGCCGAGCCAGCCGACCACGGGCGAGATGAGCCCCGCCATCAGGAACGTCGCGGCGCCGAGCAGGGAGGCCGCGGTTCCGGCCTGGGCGCCGTGCTTGGCCAGGGCCAGCACCTGGACGGTCGGGAACGTGAAGCCGGCGCCCATGATGTAGAACCAGAGCGGCACCAACACCCCCCACAGCCCGAAGCCCAGCCGGTCGAAGATGACAATCAGTACGGCCATCACGAACATCCAGGCCGTGGAGCAGGCCAGGATCCACTGGGGCGGGACGCGCCGGATGAGCCTGGAACTGGTCTGGACGCCGGCGACGATGCCGAGCGAGTTGACGCCGAAGAGCAGGCCGTACTGCTGCGGGGTGAAGCCGTAGACGCCCTGGAACAGGAAGGGCGAGGCCGACAGATAGGTGAAGAGTCCGGCGAAGTTCATTCCGCCCAGCAGCAACAGGCCAACGAAGATCCTGTCGGCAAACAGCACCTGATACCGCTGGCGCGCCGTCATCCCGGTCTTCCCGCGCAGTTCCCGCGGCAGGGTCTCCCGCACGACAAAGACTGCCGCGATGATGACGCACGATCCGTAGCCGGCCAGGAAGACGAAGATGCCGGGCCAGGCCATCCACAGGAGCAACTGGGAGCCGATCACCGGCGCCACGATCGGGGCCAGGCCATTCACCAGGGCCATCCTGGAAAACATCCGCACCATGGCGTAGCCGCTGAACAGGTCCCGGACCATGGCCATGGCCACGACGCCGCCGCCCGCGGCGCCGATGCCCATCAGGACCCGGAACAGGCCCAGCGTGGCGATATCCGTGGACAGGGCGGCACCCAGGGACGCGGCGATGTGCACCGCCGTCGCCAGGATCAGCGGCGTCCGCCGGCCGAACTTGTCGCTCAGCGGGCCCACCACGAGCTGTCCGAGTGCGAAGCCGAGCGTGGTTCCGGTGAGCGTGAGCTGCACGGCCGCCGGAGAGACGCCGAGGCTTGCTTCCAGGGCCGGAAACGCCGGCAGGTAGAGGTCCACGGTGAAGGGCCCGAGAGCGGTCAGGGCGCCGAGCATCAGAATGTACAGGAGCTTGCGGCGGCGGCTCAGGGAATCGCCGGGATTCGCGGGTGTGGTCACAGAGGTCAATCCTAGGGCCAGGCCGCCCCTCCACCGGGCCGGGGCTGGGCCGGGGCCGGCCGGCGCCACACCCCGCCGCCAAAGCCCGGCCCGGACCCTGAATGGTACTTTTGACACCGAGGTGCGTGCGAAACAGCACAGACCCGGCCAATCCGTGGACACGGAATGACAGATGGAACCAGTTAGGCGGGACCGATGAGCGGGCGTCACAGCGGCGGGACAAACGGCAGGCCGCGCATTTCCGCGCTGCCCAGGACCCTGAAACTGATCTTCAAGCTGGTGCCACGGCAGCTCAATGACGAGATTGCCCTCGCCAAGATCGAAATCAAGCGCAAGGGCATCCAGCTCGGTGTTGCCGCCGCCTTCTTCGCCGTCGCCCTGGTGTTCATCGCCTTCCTCGTGACCGGTCTCATCGTTGCCGCCATCATGGGTCTGGCCACGATCATGCCGGCGTGGCTCGCGGCCCTCCTGGTCTGCGGCGTGTTCCTCGTCATTGCCCTGATCGTCGCCCTCGTGGGATACCGGAAGTTCAAGAAGGTCATGCCGCTGGTCCCCGAGGAGACGCTCCGCGGCCTCAAGTACGACCTTGGCATCGTCAAGGAAGGTTCCGCCTTCGACGCCGCGGTCCTGGACCCCGATTCCGCGCAGTACAAGGCCGACAAGGCCGCCAAAGCCGAGGCCGCCGCCAAGGCGAAGGCCGAAAAGGCAGCCAAAGCCGCTGCCCGGCCGGAGTTCGGGCCGCCGCCGAGCGAAGCCGAACTCCGGCGCCGCCTGGATCAGCGCCGCACCCACCTCACCGGGGTGCGGGATGAGCTCGATGCGGAGCTCGACGTCAAGCCCCAGGCCCAGGCCCTGCTGGCCGCAGCCCAGGTCCGCCTGGAGGACGGCAAGGAGCAGCTCAGCGGCAAGGTCGCCGGCTTCCGCAGCACCGCCGCCAGCAAAGCCCGGAGCTCCGCCGGGACGGCAAGCACCGCCAACCCCGCAGGAATCGCCGAAAAGCTCAGCCGGCGCTGGAAGCCGCTCGCCGCGCTCACCGCCTCGACGGCGGCGCTGGTGTACCTGCTGCGCAGGCTGGTCAAGGGCTAGGCACCCGCCGAGCTCCCGCGCACAATCGTTGTGAACTCCCGCGCTCAATCGTTGCCGGCCATGGAAAGGGGGGAACGGATGAAGTTCATCGGCGCTGGTGCCAGACCGGGCCAGCCACTGGTGCACCGCGACACGGTCTTCACGCTCCCCAACATCCTGACCGTGGTCCGCTTCCTCGGTGTCCCGCTCTTCATCTGGCTCGTCCTGGGGCCGAAGGAATACGGCTACGGCGCCCTGGTCCTGGTCATCATGGCGGGCACCGACTGGGTGGACGGCTACATCGCCCGCCGCTTCAACCAGATGTCCAACCTCGGCCGGGTCATGGATCCGATCGCGGACCGGCTCTCGCTGATCGCCGTCGCCGTGACGCTCGTGATCGCGGGCGTCGTCGCGTGGTGGTACCTGGCCGCGCTGCTGGTACCGGACGCCATCCTGCTCGCATTGTCGCTGTACTACTTCCGCGGCCACCCCGACCTGCCGGTGAGCCGCGTCGGCAAGATCCGGACGGCGCTGCTGCTGGTCGGAACGCCGCTGCTGGTGCTGTCCAAGCTGCCCGTTCCGGGGACGGAGGCCTACGTCGTGGTCGCCTGGACCTTCCTGGGCCTGGGCCTCGTGGGGCACTGGATCGCGGGCTACAACTATTTCCGGGCCATCATCCGCAAAGGCAAAACGCTCAATCAGCTCAATCAGCTTGAAAAGCTTGAAGACGACGACGACGACGGCGGCCTCGGCTGATGGTCTGGCTTGCGGTACTGCTGGCGGTCCTTGGCGCCTTTTTCCTGGCCATCGGAGCCCAGCGCCAGGGCAGCGCCGTCAAGGCCGACACCGGCGGGCTGGCGCTCAGCAGCCACGGCCTGCTGCGGCTGGTCCGCAACCCCCGCTGGGTCCTGGGGCTGCTGCTGCTGGCGGCCGGGATGGCGATGAACGCCGTCGCGCTGGTCACGGCGCCGCTCACCGTGGTCCAGCCGATCGGGGCGATCGCGCTCGTCATCACCACAATCGTCAACGCCAAGGACCAGGGGCTGAGCATCAACCGGGCCACGGTCGTGGCCATCTCCGCCTGCGTCACCGGATCCGCGCTGTTCGTGGTGCTGGCCATCACCGCGACGCAGGAAAACCGTCACGTCAGCTACTCGGACGAGCTGACCGTTGTGCTCCTGCTGGCCCTTGCCGTCGGCCTCTTCGGCACGCTCGCCGTGCTCTTCAAGCACCGCGTGAGTGCCTTCATCTACATCCTCGGCGCGGGTGTGCTGTTCGGCTTCGTGGCCGTCCTGACCCGCATTATCGGCAAGCACCTGCTGGATCCGAACGGGCTGGGCCTGCTGAACGTTCAGTGGTATTCGGTGGTCGCCATCGCGGCCGCGGGCGGACTCGGATCGTGGTTCGTCCAGAGCGCCTACTCCGGCGGCCCTCCGGACCTGGTGATTGCCGGGCTGACCGTGATTGACCCGATCGTGGGCATCGCGATCGGCATCACGATCCTCGGCGAACTGCGTCCCGACGTCCACGCCGTGACGGCGGTTGCGATGGGGACGGCCGCAACCCTTGCTATCGTGGGAGTGATAGCCCTTTCCAGACACCACCCCGAGGTCATCAAGCGAAAGAAGGACGCCCGGAAGGCCGCGGGCCGGGTGACCTAGGGCATCTGTTCAGACTTCAGCAGTACAGCAGCAGGCCCGGCGCCTTGCGCCGACGGCCGGCAGGCGACCAGAGACCCAGCTGCCCGCATCGTGACTACCAGGAGCTTCCCACGTGACCATGCCTGACAACCAGAAACCGCTGACGATCCTGATTGCCGCGGACACGTACCCGCCCCACCTCAACGGCGCCGCCATGTTCGGCTACCGGCTCGCCGGGGGAATGACCGCCCGCGGACACGACGTGCACGTCCTGGCCTGCCGTCCGAGCAAGGGCCCGAGCTTCAGCGAGTTCCGCGACGAAGCCACGGTGCACCGGATCCGCTCCCACTCAGTGCCGACGCACGAATACTTCCGGGTCACTTTTCCGTGGGAGATCAAGAAGGAAATCAGCTTGCTCTTCGACCGGGTGCGGCCGGACGTGGTGCACATCCAGAGCCACTACATGATCGGCGAGCACGTCCTGTACGAGGCCGTGAAACGCGGCATCAGGGTGGTCGCCACCAACCACTTCATGCCGGAGAACCTGAACCCCTTCCTGCCCTTCCCGCAGTGGTTCAAGGACATCGTGGGCCGCATTTCCTGGAAGGACATGGGCAAGGTCATGGGCCAGGCCGACGTCGTGACCACCCCCACGCCGCTGGCCGCCAAGGCCATGCACCAGCACGCCTTCCTGCGAAAGGTCCTTCCCCTCTCCAACGGCATCGACGCCGCGGCCTACGAGCCCAGGCCCGGCGAGACGGTTGAGCGGCACGCCAGCCCCACCGTGCTGTTCGTCGGCCGGCTCGCCGAGGAAAAACACGTCGACGTGCTGATCGACGCCGTCTCCAAGACCCCCGCGGACCTGGACATCCACCTCGAGATCATCGGCGGCGGCGAAGTCCGGCCTGCCCTCGAGGCGCGGGTTGCCCGGCTCGGCCTGCAGGACCGGATCAAGTTCCTGGGCCTGGCCAGCGACGCCGAGCTCCGCAGGGCCTACCTCGCGGCCGACCTGTTCTGCATGCCCGGCACGGCCGAACTCCAGTCACTGGTCACCCTGGAGGCGATGTCCGCCTCCACGCCGGTGCTGCTGGCGGACGCCATGGCACTGCCGCATCTGGTGCGCGACGGCGAGAACGGCTATCTGTTCACCCCCAACGACAGCGACGACCTGGCCGCCAAAATGGTCCGGGTGCTCACCCTTCCGGCCGGCGAACTCGAGGCCATGGGCAAGGGAAGCCGGGGCATCGTGGAGAGCCACAGCCTCGAACGCACCCTGCAGACCTTCGAGGATATCTACCGCGGCGCCAGCTACGACGACCTCGTCGTCTGACCCCTGCCCAGCAAGGCTGCGTAGCAAGCCGCGCGGTAAAGGCTGCGTGGTAAAGCCGCGGGGCACGGCCGCTTGCACGTCATGGACGACTACTATTGTTAGAGTGTTTTTGCCCGGAAGCAGTCCGGCCCCGCACGGGCCGCAACGGTTTCCGGGCGCGGGGGGCTATAGCTCAGCTGGTTAGAGCGCGGGACTCATAATCCTAAGGTCCTCGGTTCAAGTCCGAGTAGCCCTACCTTTTTCTGCGGCACGTCCCGATCCGGGACCCGCAGCCACGGGAGCCGTGGCCGATGTCCGACGTCGGCCCGGCTCCTTCTGTCTGCCCGTCCCCTCCCGCCCCGATCAGCTGCTGCTGCGTGCCTTCCCGTCTCTTCACCGGCCAGGCATTACTTGCGGGGCGCAGCACCCTGCGGTAAGTTACTGATCAGTAACATCACGCCGGCGCGAAGCCGGCGTCCTTTTGGTCGCCGCTGATCACGAGTGAAGGAATCCCATGTCCAAAGCTGAAACCGACATCAACAACCTCCCGTACGCCGATGGCGACTTCTTCGCCTTCGAGCAGCTGCTCAGCGGCAAGGAGCAGGACCGTCTGGCGGAAGTCCGGGAGTTCCTGGCCCGCGAGGTCAAGCCGATCGCCGTCGACTGCTGGAACCGCGGGGAATTCCCGATGGAGCTCATCCCGAAGCTGGCCGAGATCGATCTGGTCAGCCCGGTCAGGAGGCAGGGCTACTCCAACCTCTTCGCCGGAATCCTGCACGCCGAAGCAACCCGCGCGGACACCTCGATCGCCACCTTCATGGGTGTCCACGACGGACTCTTCACGGGCTCGATCGAGGCCCTCGCCTCCCAGGAGCAGCAGGATGCCTGGCTGCCGGACATCTACTCGCTGAAGAAGATCGGCGCCTTCGGCCTGACCGAACCCCTCGGCGGCTCCGATGTCGCGGGCGGAACCCGGACCACCGCGCGCCGTGAGGGCGGCGACTGGATCCTCAACGGCGCCAAGCGCTGGATCGGCAACGCCACCTTCTCCGACTGGGTGGTCATCTACGCCCGGGACCTGGCCGACAACCAGGTCAAGGGCTTTCTCGTGGACACCAGGACCGAGGGGTACAGCGCCACGAAGATCGGGAACAAGATCTCGCTGCGCACCGTGCAGAACGCGGACATCAGGCTGGAAAACGTCGTGGTGCCGGACTTCTTCAAGCTCGCCCATGCCAACAGCTTCCGGGACACCAACAAGGTCCTCAAGGTCACCCGGCTCGCGGTCGCCTGGCAGGCCGTGGGCCAGCAGCTCGCCGCGTTCGACGTCGCCCGCCGCTACGCCGTGGAGCGCAGCCAGTTCGGACGCCCCATCGCCTCCTTCCAGCTGGTCCAGCACCAGCTGGTGCAGATCCTCGGCAACGCCGTCAGCTCCATGGGCATGATGGTGCGCCTGTCCCAGCTGGAGGACGCCGGCCAGGCCAGGGACGAGCAGTCCGCCCTGGCCAAGGCCTTCACCACCGCCCGGATGCGGGAGAGCGTGGCCCTGGGCCGCGGCATCCTCGGCGGCAACGGGATCGTGACGGACTACGAGATGGCCAAGGTCTTCGCCGACGCGGAAGCCATCTACTCCTATGAGGGCACGCACGAGATCAACACCCTCGTCACCGGACGGGCCATCACGGGCATCTCCGCCATCGTCTGACGGGCCGCTGTCCGCGCTCCGGGGGCGGGGCCCGCAGGCCCAGGCGCCAGCCTGCGGGGGTGCGCTGTCAGCCCGGTCCGGGCTCGAGGGGGAGCAGCACGGAAGGCCGCAGGTCCATCACGAACGCCAGCGGGTTGAGGTACTCCCCGCCGCGGCGCACACCCCAGTGGATGCAGGGAATCGGGCCGCAGTGTCCGGGGCGCGACGACCCCAGGATGTCGCCCTTCGCGACGGCCGCGCCGGGAAGGAGTCCGCTCTGGACGGGTTCGAAACTGCTCCTCAGCCCGTTGCCGTGATCGATGGTGATGACCGGCCGGTCAACGACGACGCCCACGAAGCTCACGGTGCCGGCCGCCGGCGAGGTGACGGGGGCGCCGTCGTGCGCTGCCCGAAGGTCCACGCCCCGGTGGCCGCTCAGCCACGGTTTGGGCGGTGGATCGAAAGTGCGCAGCACGGCGGGGCGCGGATCCAGCGGCCAGCTCCATGCCGCCGCGGCGGGAACTGCCGCCCGTGCCGGCACAGCTGCCCCCGCCGGTCCGGCCGCGCCTGCCGCGACGGGGGATAGGGCCAGGAACAGGACCGCGAGGAGCGCCGGGATCTTCATCCGGCCAGCCTGCCGCCCGCCGCCTGCCGGCGGAAGCAGCGGCACGCGCCATGTGGAAAAGGGCACCCCGGAGCCTGCCGAAAGCGGTCCGGCGGGCGGGCCCCCTGTAGTACACTAGATGGAGCAGTTTGCTGTGCCCTCATGCTTGTTCAATCCAGGTTCAATCCAGGTTCAATCCAGGTTCAATTCAGATTGTCCAAGCCGGTACGTCTCATTCAGAGGTGCGGGGGAGCAGCGGCTGACTACGCGTATCCAGCCCTCCTCATTCGAAGCTTCAACTCTTCACTGTGCGGAGGACTGCGCTTCCTGCGGTCCGGACCTCCTGGGTCCGGATGGGGAGTGCAGTGGATGCCAGGAGCAGCGCCCGCCTGGGTGTTGCTGAACAACCGTCAACTATTGGCAGGGTAAGACAGCCTGAGGGCTCTCTCATGAATGACCTGCCGGAAGGAGCGCCGGCATGCCCGTCGTAACTATGCGCCAGCTGCTTGACAGCGGCGTCCACTTTGGACACCAGACCCGCCGTTGGAACCCGAAGATGAAGCGATTCATCTTCACGGAGCGCAACGGTATCTACATCATTGACCTGCAGCAGTCGCTGTCCTACATCGACCGCGCCTACGAGTTCGTGAAGGCCACCGTTGCACACGGCGGCACCGTGCTCTTCGTCGGCACCAAGAAGCAGGCCCAGGAATCAATCGCCGAGCAGGCCACCCGTGTTGGCCAGCCGTACGTCAACCAGCGTTGGCTCGGCGGCATGCTGACCAACTTCCAGACGGTCTCCAAGCGGATCCAGCGCATGAAGGAACTCGAAGAGATCGACTTCGACGACGTCGCCGGCTCCGCTTACACCAAGAAGGAACTGCTGCTCCTTCGCCGCGAACTCACCAAGCTGGCCACCAACCTCGGTGGTATCCGCAACCTCACGAAGGCGCCCTCCGCCCTGTGGATCGTTGACACCAAGAAGGAACACCTTGCTGTCGACGAAGCCAAGAAGCTGAACATCCCGGTTGTTGCCATCCTCGACACCAACTGCGATCCGGACGAAGTCGACTTCCCGATCCCGGGAAACGACGACGCCATCCGCTCCGTCAACCTGCTGACCCGCGTTGTTGCCGACGCCGTTGCCGAGGGCCTCATCGCCCGCCACAACCGCGCCACCGGGACCACGGAAGTTCCGGAAGAGCCGATGGCCGAGTGGGAGCGCGAGCTCCTCGAAGGCGGCAAGACCGAAGCGGCTGTTGCTCCCGCCGCCGCTGAAGAGGCACCCGCTGCGGCTGACGCCACTGCTGCTCCCGAAGCTCCCGCCGAGGAAGCACCCGCTGCTGCTGCAGAGGAAGCCCCGGCAGCTGCCGAGGCAACCGAAGTTGCTGACGACGCCAGTGGCGAAGCCAAGTAACTAAGCACAAGTAAATCCGGATCTCCCCCACATGCCGTCCGCGGTGCAGGGGGTACTGACAGGATGGCCGCTCACTCGGTGGGCAGCCGTCCTGTCGGTCCGTACACCACATAAAATTTCTAGACAGAGGGGTTCACATGGCGAACTACACTGCCGCTGATATCAAGGCTCTGCGCGAGCGCACCGGCGCCGGCATGATGGATGTCAAGAAGGCTCTTGACGAAGCCAACGGCGACGCCGAGAAGGCCATCGAAATCATCCGCATCAAAGGCCTGAAGGGCGCTACCAAGCGCGAAGGCCGCTCCACCGCGGAAGGCCTGGTTGCGGCCAAGGTCGACGGCGGCGTCGGCGTGATGATCGAAGTCAACTGCGAGACCGACTTCGTCGCGAAGGCTGACAAGTTCATCCAGCTCGCCGACAAGGTCCTGGCCGTTGCTGTCGAGTCCGGCGCTGCCGACCTCGAGACCCTGCTGGCCACCGAGGTCGACGGCAAGCCGCTGTCCGAGGTTGTCGTCGAAGAGGGCGCCGTCCTGGGCGAGAAGGTTGTTGTCCGCCGGATCTCCCGCATCGAGGGCGCCACGGTCGACGCTTACCTGCACAAGACCTCCAAGGACCTCCCGGCACAGGTCGGCGTGCTGTTCGCCGTTGACGGCGAAGGCGAAGGGGCCGCTACGGCAGCCCACGACGTCGCCGTCCACATCGCCGCGATGTCACCGAACTACCTCTCCCGCGAGGATGTTCCGGCCGAGCTCGTCGAGTCCGAGCGCCGCATCGCAGGCGAAACCGCCAAGGCTGAAGGCAAGCCCGAGGCGGCAATGACCAAGATCGTGGAAGGCCGTGTCACGGGCTTCTACAAGGGCGAGGTCCTCCTCGACCAGTCGTTCGCCAAGGACGCCAAGAAGTCCGTCGCACAGGTCCTCGAAGAGGCCGGCGTCAAGGGAACCGCCTTCGCGCGTTTCCGCGTCGGTTCCTGACCAGGAACAGCCGGACACCAGTCAGGCATTAGACAGACGCTAAGGGGGTGGTCACCGTGGTGGCCACCCCTTTTGCATGCTCCCGCTCCAGCCACGGCTGGATAGCACAGTTGGACCAGCACTGCCCAGACAAGCACCGCAAGACAAGCACCGCAAGACAAGCACCGCAAGACAAGCACCGCAAGACAAGCACCGCCCGGGCGGCATGCGTCCGCCCGGGCGGAATCACGCCCCGGCCCCCCAGCACGATAATCTAGCCCAGAGTCCACCAACGGGAAGGCACCATGGAAACCGTCACTTCAGCCCAGCCAGGAAAGACCCGGCGCCGCATTCTCTTGAAGCTGTCCGGCGAGGTCTTCGGCGGCGGCAAGCTCGGCGTTGACCCGGACACCGTCCGCGGCGTGGCCAAGCAGATCGCAGCCGCAGTCCCCGACGTCGAGGTCGCCATCGTCGTCGGCGGCGGAAACTTCTTCCGCGGCGCCGAACTGTCCCAGAGCGGCATGGACCGCTCACGCGCCGACTACATGGGCATGCTCGGCACCGTCATGAACTGCCTGGCGCTCCAGGACTTCCTGGAACAGGCAGGCGTGGAAACCCGCGTGCAGAGCGCCATCACCATGGGCCAGGTCGCCGAGGCCTACATCCCGCGCCGCGCCATCCGCCACATGGAAAAGGGCCGCGTCGTCATCTTCGGCGCCGGGGCCGGCCTGCCGTACTTCTCCACCGACACCGTGGCGGCCCAGCGGGCCTTGGAGGTCCACGCCGACGTCGTCCTGATGGCCAAGAGCGGCGTCGACGGCGTCTACACCGCCGACCCCAAGAAGGACCCCTCGGCCGAGAAACTCCACCACCTCAGCTACGACGAGGCCCTGCGCCGCGACATCCGCGTGATGGACCAGACCGCCATGACCATGTGCAAGGACAACAACCTGACCATGGTCGTGTTCGGGATGGAAGGCGAAGGCAACGTCACTCGGGCCATCCTCGGCGAGGAGCTGGGCACCGTCGTCACCCCTTAGCAGCGGCTAGGATGTCTTGAGGACGAAGACCGTGCAGCGTCCCGGCCCGCCGGGACGCACCAATTTTTGAGGAGAGATCGTGATCGAAGAAACCTTGCTCGAAGCCGGGGACAAGATGGACAAGGCGGTAGAGGTAGCCAAGGAAGACTTCGCCTCGATCCGTACGGGCCGGGCCACGCCGGGCCTGTACAACCGGGTGCTGGTGGAATACTACGGTTCGCCGACGCCGCTGCAGCAGCTGGCCTCCTTCGCCGTTCCGGACGCGCGCACCATCCTCATCACCCCGTTCGACAAGACGGCCCTGCGCGACATCGAACGCGCCCTGAGCGACTCCGAGGTCGGCGCCAACCCCTCCAACGACGGCAACGTCATCCGGATCACCATCCCGGAGCTGACCCAGGAACGCCGCAAGGAATACGTCAAGATCGTCAAGTCCAAGGGCGAGGACGCCAAGATCTCCATCCGCAACATCCGCCGCAAGGCCAAGGAAACCCTGGACAAGCTGGTCAAGGACGGCGACGCCGGCGAGGACGAGGGCAGCCGGGGCGAAAAGGAACTCGATGCCATGACCAAGGCACACGTCGACGGGATCGACGAGCTGCTCAAGCGCAAGGAAGCTGAGCTGCTCGAGGTCTGATGGGGCAGGCACAACAGGCCCCCGGGCCGGGCGTCCGGGGGCGGGGGAAACGCGGCAACCCGACGCCCAAGGCAGGCCGGAACCTTCCCGCGGCCATCGTGGTGGGCCTTGGCATGCTTTTGGCCGTCCTGGCCGGCCTGCTGTTGCTCCCGTTGGGCTTCGTCCTGATCGTCACCGCCTTCGCCGTCTTCGGCGTCTGGGAGATCTTCCGGGCCCTGGAAGCGGCAGGCACCCGGCTACCCATCGTCCCGGTCCTGACCGGGACGGTCGCGATGCCCGTGGCCGCCTATTTCGGCGGCCTGGAAAGCCTGCTCTTCGCCATGCTGGCCAGCAGCGTGGCCGTGCTGCTGTGGCGCTCCCTGGAAGGCGCCGCCGGTTCGGCGCGCGGCATCTTCGCCGGCGTCTTCACCATGGCGTGGGTGCCCTTCCTGATCAGCTTCGCCGTGCTGCCGCTGCACACCACGGCCGGCCTGGCGCCGGTGGGCCTCTGGCCCGGCGGCGTGGTGCCGCCCGGCGCCTGGCAGGTCGCCTTGCTTCTGCTGCTGGTGGTCTCCAACGACACCTTCGGCTACCTCGTGGGCGCCTTCCTGGGCAAGCATCCGATGGCGCCCAAAATCAGCCCGAAGAAGACCTGGGAAGGCTTCGCGGGCTCCATCGGCGGGGCCATGGTCATCGGCGTGCTGGGCAGTATCCTCCTGCTGGGCAGGCCCTGGTGGCTCGGAGCGGTGCTCGCCGTGGGCATGGTGGCGGCGGCCACCGCCGGGGACCTTGCCGAGTCCATGGTGAAACGCGAACTGGGCATCAAGGACATGAGCAGCATCCTGCCCGGCCACGGGGGAGTGATGGACCGGCTGGACTCGATCGTGTTCGCGTCGCCGGTGGCCTTCATCCTCTTCGCCGCCGCCGGCGCGTAGGCCCGCCCGGACGAACACTTCCGGCCCCTAGAATGGTGCCGGGCAAACCAGCCGAACGGCACCGAAGGAAACATAGTTACAGTGGACATTCAACGGCAGATTCCTGCGTCCTTTGACCGCGTGCAGCGGAACCAGTATGGCTACAACGCCAAGCAGGTCGATCAGTTCCTGCTGCGTGCACGGGAGTCGTTTGAGACGCCCAACTCGGCGGACCGCCAGGTCAAGAGCGCCGACGTCCGGGCCGTCTCCTTCGACCCGGTCAAGGGCGGTTATGCCGCCGCCGGCGTCGACGCCGCCCTGGACCGCCTCGAAGACGCCCTGGCTCGGCGCGAACGCGACGAACTGGTCGCCGAAGGCGGCGAGGAAGCGTGGCTGCGCGAAATCGGCAGGCTTGCCGGTGTGCTCCGCGGCCGCCTGCACCGACCGGACGGCCGGCGCTTCCGGCGCCCCACCAAGGCCAAGGCCCGCAGCTACAACACCACCGACGTCGACGACCTGTGCCACGAGCTGATCGGCTACCTCGAAGCAGACCAGCCGCTGAGCGTGGACAACATCCGCCGAGCGGTCTTCCGCCCTGCCACCGGCCGGGACGGCTACGAGGAAAGCCAGGTCGACGCCTTCCTGGAGCGCGTCGTGGAACTGATGGCCTCGATCGACTGACGTCCGCCGCCGGTTTCAGCGCTCGGTCGCCAGCGGCCGTTCCGGGCTGTGGAGCCGGGTCATCAGCCGCGTGATCGTCCGCGGCACCCGGCTCTTCGTGGCCCGGGACACCAGAATGACGACGGCGAACGCGGCCGGGACCGTCCACGCGGCGGGCTGCGCGAGCCACGACGGCGTCCCGGCGGCACCCAGCAGCGACCCGGCCACCATGGCCCCGCCGCAGAGCACACCGCCGGTCACCATGCCGGCAATCGCGCCCGCGTCCGTCAGCCCCCGCCACCAGATGCCCAGCAGGAGCACGGGGCAGATGGCGGACGCGGTGAACGCGAACACGAGCCCCACGGTTCCGGCCAGCGCCATGGACTCTGTCATGAAGGCGAACCCCAGCGGCACGATCGCGGAGACCAGCGCCGCCAGCCGGAAGCCCCGCACGCTGCCGCCGAGCACATCCTGGCTGATCACGCCCGCGAGCGAGACCACGAGGCCCGAGGTCGTGGAGAGGAACGCGGCGAACGCCCCGGCCACGACGAGGGCGGACAACAGGTCGCCGGCCGTCCCGCCGATCATCCGGCCCGGCAGCAGCAGCACGAGGGCATCCGCGTGGCCGCTCCGGGCCAGCCCGGGCGCGAACATGCGCCCGGTCAGGCCGTACGCCGTCGGAAACAGGTAGAAGACCGAGAGCAGGCCCAGCACAATCAGGGTGGTCCGGCGCGCCGACTGGCCGTCCGGATTCGTATAGAACCGCACCAGGACATGCGGCAGCCCGAGCGTGCCGAACAGCAGGGCCACGAACAGGGAGATGCTCTGGTAGGGCCCGGCCGGGGCCGCGCCCGTGGGATTCACGGCGGCGTCCGCCACGGCAGGGGCGCCGGTGCCGGCGAGCACAAAGAAGATGAACAGGAGCGGGACGGCCAGCGCCGTGAGTTTCAGCCAGTACTGGAATGCCTGGACGAAGGTGATGGAACGCATCCCGCCCGCCACCACGGTGACGCAGACGACGGCGACCACAGCCACCTGCCCGACCCAGGCCGGCAGTCCCGTGGTGGTCCGGATGGCCAGGCCAGCCCCGTGAAGCTGCGGGACAATGTAGAGCCACCCGACGAGCACCACCACGACGCTCGTGACCCGGCGGACCGCCCGCGACTCGAGCCGCGCCTCGGTGAAGTCCGGAATCGTGTAGGCGCCGGAACGCCGCAGCGGAGCGGCCACGAACAGGAGCAGCATCAGGTAGCCGGCGGTGAAACCCACCGGGAACCACAGGGCATCGGTGCCGGAGAGCAGGACCAGCCCGGCCACGCCCAGGAAGCTGGCGGCGGAGAGGTATTCCCCGCCGATCGCCGAGGCGTTCCACCAGGGCCGGACGGTCCGTGAGGCCACATAGAAGTCCCCGGTGGTCCGGGAGATCCGCAACCCGTAGAAGCCGATGACGACGGTGGCCAGCGAGACGGCGGCGAACGCCGCAAGGCCGAGGGCCGGGTTCACGGCCGCATCATTTGTCCCCCGCCAGCTCCCGGTACCGGGCCTCGTTCCGTGCCGCCGTCCGCACGTACAGCCAGGCGCCGAGTCCGATCACGGGATAGATTCCGGCGCCGAGCAGGACCCAGTCGAAGGGAAGGCCGGCAATCTTCGATGCCGCCAGTCCCGGGACCAGCCCGAGCATAAGCCGGAAGCCGAGCAGGATCAGCAGGAAGCCCCCGGCCACCACGAGGCCCAGCCGCAGTTGCGACCGGATCAGCGACCGGACAAACACCTGCCCGGCGTCGGATTCCTCCGCGGCTTCGCGCGAATCGGCGGCCGACCGCGCAACGGGAAGCGCCGCGCCGCCCCGTGCACCGGCGCGCGGGGCGGTGACGCGGACCCGGGTCATGACTGCGGCCGGACCCGGGTCGACTGGAGCTTCTCCCGCACGGCCGGCAGGTGCCGGCGGCTGATGGGCAGTTCGGCCCCGGCCACGGTCACGCTGGGGCTCGCCGCGGCCAGTTTCAGATGGCTGACGTGGTTCAGCGCGATCAGGTAGGAGCGGTGGGTGCGGATGAACCCGGCGTCGGCCCATTGCTGTTCGAGATCCGCGAGCGGCACCCGGATGAGGTAGCTCGCGTCCGCGGTGTGGAGCCTGGCGTAGTCGCCCTGCGCCTGCACGTAGGTGACGTCTTCGCGCCGGATCATCCGGGTGGTGCCGCCCAGGTCCACCGTGATCATCTCCGGCGCCGGGGCGCCGTCCTTCAGCAGTTCGCTGATGCGCCCGACCGACTTCGCCAGCCGTTCGGCGCGCACGGGTTTGAGCAGGTAATCCACGGCCGCGAGCTCGAACGCCTCCAGCGCGCAGTCCTCGTCCGCGGTGACGAAGACGACGGCGGGCGGGTGGGCGCTGCGGGCGATGACCCTGGCGATGTCGAGCCCGGATACTGCCGGCATGTGGATGTCGAGGAACACGGCGTCGACGTCCCCGGCTTCCAGGGCGCGCAGGGCCTCGGCGCCGGAGGAGGCCCGGTGGATGGTGCCGATCCGGTCATCACGGCCGAGCAGGAAGGCCAGTTCCTCGACGGCGGGCAGCTCGTCGTCGGCGACGAGGACGTTAATCATGGTCCCAGCCTACTGCCGAGGCGTTTTGACCTGCGCCGGTTTGCTGGTTCGATCAGGCGTCGTGACGGGGCTGCGACTTGGGGACACGCATGGTGACCAGGGTGCCCTCGCCGGGGGCGGTCTCGATGACCAGCCCGTTGTCCTCGCCGTAGACCTGCCGCAGTCGGGCATCGACGTTGCGCAGCCCCACGTGGTCGCCTTCGCTGTGGCCGGCGAGCAGGGAGCGCAGCTGTTCCGGATCCATGCCCACGCCGTCATCCTCGATTTTCAGCTCGGCGAAGGCGCCGGAGTCATTCGCCGTGATGGAGATATGGCCGGGGCCCTCCTTGGCCTCCAGGCCGTGCCGCACCGCGTTTTCCACGAGGGGCTGCAGGCTCAGGAAGGGGATCACGGTGCTGAGCACCTCGGGCGCGATCCGCAGGCTCACCTGCACGCGGTCACCGAACCGGGCCCGCTCCAGCAGCAGGTAGCGGTCGATGCAGCGCAGCTCCTCGGCAAGCGTCGTGAAGTCGCCGTGCCGGCGGAAGGAATAGCGGGTGAAGTCGGCAAACTCGACGACGAGTTCCCGCGCCCGCACCGGGTCCGTGTTGATGAAGGACGCGATCGCGTTCAGCGAGTTGTAGATGAAGTGCGGGCTGATCTGGGCCCGGAGCGCACGGACCTCGGCTTCCATCAGGAGGGTGCGCGAGGCATCGAGCTCTGCCAGCTCCACCTGCGCCGCCACCCAGTCGGCCACCTCGCTCGTGGCCCGGACCAGGCCCGCGCCGGCCGCCGGGGCGAACGCGGCCACGACGCCCACCACCCGGGTGCCGGCCCTGATCGGGGCGATCACCGCGGCGCGCTGCAGGTCCGCCCCGGCCGGGATCACGGCGGTAGGGCCGCCGTCGAGCACCCCGGCCGCCAGGCCCATCAGCAGCGGCCTGAGCTCCTCGCCGGCGCCGTCCCACGCCAGCACGCCCGTCGTGTCGGTGATCGCCAGCGCGTCGCAGCCGAGCAGGCCGCGCAGCTGCCGGCTGGCCTTGGCCGCCCCGGTCGGATTCAGGCCGGTCCGCAGGTGCTGCCCCGCCCGGGACGCCGCGTGCAGCGTCCTGTAGGTGGCCCGTTCCGCATCGGTGCCCAGCTCCCGGAAGGAACGGAGGACCTTCAGCCCGACGGCGGCGACGACGGCGATCGCCATGGCGATCACGGCCACCGCGGCGGCGGTAAGCAGGGGAGAGTCCAGCATGGTGCCAGCGTACCGCCGGTGCCGCTGGGCGCAGCATCCCGGCCGTTGGGCGACGCAGGGCACGGAGGCTATGGATTGTAGCGCCAGTCACTGTGCACAGTGATTGTAGTCACATTGGCGGACTGTGCAGCCGGTGTGGACTCACCCGTCTCAATGAGGAGGAACGATGGGTCACGACGCCCACGAAACGGACGCAGCGGCGGCCGTGGACTTCAAGGAAGTCCAGTCGACGGAGCGGTTCCAGGAACTACGCAAACGTCACCGCAGCTTTGTCTTTCCCATGGCCATAGCATTCCTGCTCTGGTACTTCGCCTACGTGCTGCTGGCCGACTACGCCGTCGGCTTCATGTCCACCAAGGTCTGGGGCAACATCAACATCGGCCTGATCCTGGGCCTGCTGCAGTTCGTGTCCACGTTCGCCATCACCGGCTGGTACGTCAGCTACTCGAACCGGAAGCTTGACCCCATTGCCTCCGAGATCCGCCACGAGATCGAAGGCCACGAGTTCGACCAGCACGGCAATCCAGCGATCGGGACAGCAAAATGACACTCATGGTTCCCGCAGTTAACGTTGCGGATCTCAAGGACACCACCCTGCTGAACATGGGCATCTTCGCCCTGTTCGTCGCCATCACCATGGTGATCGTGATCAGGGCCAGCCGCAACAACAAGACTGCGGCGGACTACTACGCGGCCGGGCGTTCCTTCACCGGCCCGCAGAACGGCACGGCCATCGCCGGCGACTACCTCTCGGCGGCCTCCTTCCTAGGCATCACCGGCGCCATCGCCATCAACGGCTACGACGGCTTCATGTACTCCATCGGCTTCCTCGTTGCGTGGCTCGTGGCCCTGCTGCTCGTCGCCGAACTGCTGCGCAACACCGGCAAGTTCACCATGGCCGACGTGCTCTCGTTCCGCCTCAAGCAGCGCCCGGTGCGCATCGCGGCAGCCATTTCCACGCTCGCGGTCTGCTTCTTCTATCTCCTCGCGCAGATGGCCGGCGCGGGCAGCCTGATCTCCCTGCTCCTGGGCATCAGCGACTGGGGCGGCCAGGCGCTGGTGATCGTCGTCGTCGGCGCGCTGATGATCATGTACGTGCTGATCGGCGGCATGAAGGGCACCACCTGGGTCCAGATCATCAAGGCGATGCTCCTGATTGCGGGTGCCGCGGTGATGACCTTCTGGGTCCTGGCCATCTACGGCTTCAACCTCTCGGACCTGCTCGGCGGCGCGGTGGAAACCTCCAAGAACCCGAGCATGCTCAACCCGGGGCTGCAGTACGGCAAGACCGAGACCACCAAGCTCGACTTCATGTCCCTGGGCCTGGCCCTGGTCCTGGGCACCGCCGCCCTGCCGCACGTGCTGATGCGCTTCTACACGGTCCCCACCGCCAAGGAAGCCCGCAAATCCGTGGTGTGGTCGATCTGGCTGATCGGCATCTTCTACCTCTTCACCCTGGTCCTGGGCTACGGCGCGGCCGCCCTGGTGGGCGCTGACACGATCAAGGCCGCTCCGGGCGGGGTCAACTCCGCGGCGCCGCTGCTCGCCTTCCACCTGGGCGGACCGCTGCTGCTCGGCTTCATCTCGGCGGTGGCCTTCGCCACCATCCTCGCCGTGGTTGCCGGCCTGACCATCACCGCGGCAGCGTCCTTTGCCCACGACATCTACGCCAACGTCATCGCCAAGGGCAGGGACGGCGGCAAGGGCAAGGCCGACGCCGACACCGAGGTCAAGGTGGCCCGCCGCACCGTCGTCGTGATCGGCATCCTCGCCATCATCGGCGGCATCTTCGCCAACGGCCAGAACATCGCGTTCCTCGTGGCGCTCGCGTTCGCCGTGGCCGCCTCGGCCAACCTGCCCACCATTGTGTACTCGCTGTTCTGGCGCAGGTTCACCACCCGGGGCGCGCTGTGGAGCATGTACGGCGGGCTGGGCTCGGCCATCCTCCTGATCGCGCTGTCCCCGGTGGTCTCCGGTACCAAGACCTCGATGATCCCGGGGGCAAACTTCGCGATCTTCCCGCTCAGCAACCCCGGCCTCGTCTCCATCCCGCTCGCGTTCCTGCTGGGCTGGCTGGGCACGGTGCTGGACAAGAGACTCGAGGACACCACCAAGCAGGCCGAAATGGAAGTCCGTTCCCTCACCGGGGTGGGCGCCGAAAAGGCCGTCAGCCACTGACGCTCCCTCACGTCTCGCGCGGTAGAGCCGGACGCTCCCTCACGTTTCGCGCCCATGGCGCGAAACGTGAGGGAGCGTCGGCCCAGGCCCCGCAGGAGGTGAGGGAGCGTCGGTCCGTGCCTCGCTCAGCCCTCGGCGGAGGCCCGTTCCAGCAGCGGCTGGACCCGGAAGGGAATGAGTTCGCCCATCGCCAGGGCCGTATCCGTCCGGTCCACGCCGTCACAGGCCAGGATCTTGCCGTTGACCCGGAAAAGGTCCTCGGCGTCGAGGGCAACAACGCGGAGCAGGAGGTCGGCGGAGCCGGTCAGGCCGTACCCCTCGAGGATTTCCGGGATGCCCGCCAGCTCCACCGCCAGCTTGCCAAGCTTCTGCTGCTGGACGTGCACGGAGATGAACGCCATCAGCGGGTAGCCGAGCGAGACGGGGTTGATGCGGCGTTCGAAGGAGAGGAAGACGTGCTTCTTCTCCAGCTGGGCCATCCGCGCCTGCACGGTGTTCCGGGACAAGCCCAGCTTCTGGGCCAGGGCCACGACGGTCCGCCGGGGATCTCGGGCCATGGCCGAAAGCAGCCGGGTGTCGGTGCCATCCAAGGGTTGCATAATGCGCAAGATTAGCACGGTCGCTGGCCTCCGGACAGGGCATAATGCTCAACTTATCCGCGGGTGGTTGTACCCGATGAGCATTGTGAGTAGGGTCACAATTATCCGGGGCAACGGCGCCCGGGCGGCGGGCGTGCACCGGGATCACGAGTCCTGGCAGCGCCGGTCAGACGACGTCAGAAGGTTGCGGACAACTGTGATTACGGACGAAACGGGCAGGGGCGGCGCTGCCGCCGGCGGCCCGGGAAACAGTGCAGGATCCACCAGCCGGACGGGCGGGGATCTCGTCCAGCTCATCACCCCGGCGGGTGAACGAGTCAGCCATCCCGAGTTCGACCCCTGGGTCCAGGATGTCAGCGATGAACAGCTCTGCTCGCTCTACGAAGACATGGTGGTCATCCGCCGGATCGATACCGAGGCCACCGCTCTTCAGCGCCAGGGCGAACTCGCCCTGTGGCCGCCGCTGCTGGGCCAGGAAGCGTCCCAGATCGGCTCGGCGCGGGCCCTCCGCGAGGACGACTTCGTGTTCCCCAGCTACCGCGATAACGGCGTCGCCTATTGCCGCGGGGTGGACCTGACGGACATCGTGCGCGTCTGGCGGGGCAACGCCTTCGCCGGCTGGGACCCGTACACCGTGAACATGGCAACGACGCAGATTGTGATCGGCGCGCAGACGCTGCATGCCACCGGTTATGCCATGGGTATCCAGAACGACGGCGCCGACTCGGTCGCCGTTGCCTACTTCGGTGACGGTGCCACGAGCGAGGGCGACACCAACGAGGCCATGGTCTTCGCGGCCAGCTTCCAGGCACCGGTGGTCTTCTTCTGCCAGAACAACCACTGGGCGATCTCGGAGCCGGTCCGGCTGCAGTCCCACGTCCAGCTCGCGGACCGGGCCTCCGGCTTCGGCATCCCCAGCATGCGGGTGGACGGCAACGACGTCCTGGCCGTGATGGCCGCAACCCGCATCGCCCTCGACCGGGCACGCCGGGGCAGCGGCCCCACGTTCATCGAGGCCGTCACCTACCGGATGGGCCCGCACACGACGGCGGACGATCCCACCCGTTACCGGGACGCCAACGAGCTCGAGGACTGGGCCGCGAAGGACCCGATCGCACGCCTGAAATCACTGCTTGACCGCAAGGGCCTGTTCGGCACTGAATTCGAAGCCGCCGTCGCCGCGAAGGCGGACGCCGTGGCCAAGGAACTGAGGGCCGGCTGCATCAACATGCCCGAGCCGCAGCCCCTGGACATCTTCAAGCACGTCTACAGCACGCCCAATTCCTGGCTCGACCGCCAGCAGGACCACTATTCCCGCTACCTGGCTTCCTTCGGCGACCCCGCGGAAGCCGCTTCTGAAGAAGGTGCACGCTGATGACGCAGATGACCTTTGCCCGAGCCATCAATTCGGGCCTGCGCAAGTCCCTGGAAAACGATCCAAAAGTGATCCTGATGGGGGAGGACATCGGCACCCTCGGCGGCGTCTTCCGCGTCACCGACGGGCTGCAGAAAGACTTCGGCAGGCACCGCGTCGTGGACACCCCGCTCGCCGAATCCGGGATCGTGGGCACCGCCGTCGGCCTGGCCTACCGCGGCTACCGCCCGGTGGTGGAGATCCAGTTCGACGGCTTCATCTACGCGGCCTTCGACCAGATTGTCTGCCAGGTGGCCAAGATGCACTACCGCACGCAAGGCGCCGTGAAGATGCCCATCACCATCCGGGTCCCCTTCGGCGGCGGCATCGGCTCCCCGGAATTCCACTCCGAATCACCCGAGGCGTACTTCACGCACACCTCGGGGCTGCGCGTCGTCAGCGTCTCCAACCCGCAGGACGCCCACACGATGATCCGGCAGGCCATCGCCTCGGACGATCCGGTGCTCTTCTTCGAACCGAAGCGCCGCTACCACGACAAGGGCGAGGTGGACGAGTCGCTCGACCTCAGCGCCGCCCTCTCCCTGGAGAAGGCCCGCGTGGTCACCGAGGGCAGGGACGTGACCCTCGTGGCGTACGGGCCGCTCGTCAAGACAGCCCGCGACGCCGCCACCGCGGCCGCCGACGAGGGCGTCTCGGTCGAGGTGATCGACCTGCGCTCGCTGGCCCCGGTCGACTTCGCGACCCTGGAAGCCTCGGTCCGGAAGACCGGACGCCTGGTCATCACCCATGAGGCAGGCAAGTCCGGCGGCGTGGGCGCCGAGCTGGCCGCCAGCATCACCGAACGCTGCTTCCACCACCTCGAAGCCGCCCCGGTCAGGGTGACCGGCTTCGACGTCCCGTACCCGTATTCCAAGCTCGAAATGCACCACCTGCCCGGCCTGGACCGGATCCTTGACGGCGTCGACCGTGCCCTTGGCCGCCCCAACTCCCTGAGCGGGCTGGAAGGTTGAGCGCCACCATGATCAAGGATTTCAGGCTGCCGGACCTCGGCGAAGGGCTGACCGAATCTGAAATCGTCAGCTGGAAGGTCGGAGTGGGGGACACGGTCTCCCTCAACCAGATCATTGCGGAGGTGGAAACGGCCAAGGCCGTCGTCGAACTTCCCTCGCCCTACGCCGGAGTGGTCACCGCCCTGCTCGAACAGCCGGGCACGGTGGTGGAGGTGGGGAAGCCGATCGTTTCGTTCGAAATCCAAAATGATGCTCACGACGCCGGCGCCCCCGCCGGCGCTGCGGGCGGTGGTGCCGACGGGGCCGCGGCTGCCAAGCGGGAGCCCAACCTCGTCGGCTACGGTGCCGTGCTGGAAAGCTCCGGCCGTCCCGCCCGCCGGGCCCGCACGTTCGCATCGGCGGCGGCCGCGCCCGTTCAGACCAAGCCGGCGGCGGAGACCCCGGCGCCGGCCGGCCCTCCGTCCCGCCCGGCCGAGCGGCCGAGGTCCACGCCGCCGGTGCGCAAACTGGCCAAGGACCTCGGAGTGGACCTCGAAGCCGTGACCGGCACCGGGGAGTATGGGCTGATCACCCGCGAGGATGTGCAGACCTTCGTCGGAGGCGGGGACCTGCCGGCGGCAGCCCGAGAGCCGGCGGCGGTTCAAGCCGCGGCCCCGGCGCCCGGCGTGCGGGAGACACGGACCCCGATCAAGGGCGTCCGCAAGTTCACCGCCGCCGCCATGGTGGCGAGTGCCTTCACGGCGCCGCACGCCACGGAATTCCTGACCATCGACGTCACCGCCACCATGGACCTGCTGGCCAGGCTCAAGGCCAGCCATGCGTTCGCCGGCTACAAGCTCACGCCGCTGACCCTGGCGGCGAAGGCGGTGCTGATCGCCCTGGGGAACCACCCGGCGCTGAACAGCCGCTGGGACGAAGCCCACCAGGAGATTGTCCAGTTCAACTATGTGAATCTGGGCATCGCGGCCGCGACTCCGCGGGGGCTGACCGTGCCGAACATCAAGGACGCGGACCGCATGTCCCTCGCCGAACTGTCCACGGCGCTGACCGCCCTGACGGACACGGCACGGGAAGGCAAAACCGGCACGGCGGATCTCTCCGGCGGCACGATCTCCATCACGAACATCGGCGTCTTCGGCATCGACGCCGGCACGCCCATCCTGAATCCGGGGGAAGCCGCGATCCTGGCCCTCGGCGCCGTGCGCAAGATGCCGTGGGAGTACAAGGATGAGGTGGCTTTGCGCCAGGTCATGACGCTGAGCCTGTCCTTCGACCACCGGCTGGTCGACGGCGAACAGGGGTCCCGCTTCCTGCAGGACCTGGGCACGATCCTGGCCGATCCGGGCATGGCGCTGGCCATGGTCTAGCCACCCAGGCCAATGAAGCCGCCGGCCGCCCCTTTCGAAAGGAAGGGGCGGCCGGCGGCTTTGTCATAGGCAGCCTTCTTCCGTCCGGGGGCACTTTGCGGGCAATTGTCGACTGCGAGGCCGCTATTCCCGGCGTGTCCGCGCCAAAGTCCCCCCGGACCGCCGGCGAAAGGGGCGCTCCCACCGGTTGTGGCCGACTTCCTCAAGGATTCCTCAAGCAGCGGGGGCCACAGTTTCAGCCGGGACGGCCTGCCTGCCCGATTGCTTTGAGGAAGAAGATGAAATTATGTCTGATGAAACAAGAACCTTCCGCTCGTCAACGAGGCTGAGCCGGCCCTTGCGCCCACGGACTTGGCTGGCTCGATTACGCCTCGATCGAACACACGTCCCCGGTCTCATCAGGGTCGCCGACAGGGTACATGCCCTGGACCAAGTGATCGCGGGGTCACTGCGGCCGGTCACGTTGCCCGCACTGCGCTTGCTGCTCGGGGTCCTGTTCGTATGGTTTGGTGGGCTCAAGATCATTGGCCGTTCTCCGGTGGCCGGCCTCATCGCGCAAACACTGCCATTCGGCCATAACCATCTCGTGCTCGTGCTACTGGGAATGGCGGAGTTGGGGCTTGGCGCCTTGCTAATCAGCGGGGCATTCCTTCGCCTGGCATTGTTGGCAGTGGGTCTGCACCTGGCAGGAACTTTCTCCACTTTCGCAATGGCGCCCGCATTGATGTTCAGCGACAGCAACCCTTTGCTGCTGACGGCCGATGGCGAATTCGTGGCAAAAAACAGCGTGCTCATCGCTGCCGCCCTGGTTCTCATTACCCATACGAGCCCGAGAACGGCGAAATCACCTGTCCCGATGCCCGAAAATCAGACCGAAGCGCCGGAGACACTAGCGCTCCTTAAACGCGTAGCTCCGGAAGAGTGAATTGTTACAAACATTGGAAACTGTCGCGGCCGGACGCCATTGAGCCCCTGCGGCTAGTCCCCGGGAGCTGCCGGGGCCATCAGAGCAGCCAGTGCCATGCTCTCGAGCAGCGGCCTGGCCCGCCTGAGCGCCAGCCGGCGCCCGTGGCTGCGCACCGAATGCGGGGTGGAGTTGATCAGGCCGAAGGTCGCGTGCGCCCGTACCCGCAGTTCGGTGCCGTCGGTGCCGGCATGCAGTTCCGCCAGGACATCCACCCACAGTTCCACGTAGCTGCGCTGCAGAGTGCGGACTTCCGTCCGGTCGTCGTCGGTGAGGCTGCTGAAATCCTGGTCCTGGACCCGGATGACGTCGGGATTGCTCAGGGCGAAGTCCACCTGGAAAGCCACCAGCCCGGCCAGGGCCGCCGGTGTGCCGTCGGACTCCGCCACGACGCGGCGGCCGCCGTCGAGCAGGTCCTGGCTGACGCTCAGCAGCAGGGCGCCGAGCACGGCCTGTTTCCCGGCGAAGTGGCGGTAGACCGCCGGACCGCTGACTCCGGCCGCGGCCCCGAGGTCCTCCAGCGAGACGCGGTTGAAACCTTCGACGGCGAACAGCGCCGCGGCCGCGGACAACAGGGCCTGCCGGCGGTTCTCCTTGGCCTGGCTGCGCTGGGTAGATGGAGGCTGGGTCGTCTGGCTGGGCTCGGTCACCGGCACATCCCTCGTTTCACGTGTCCATGTTGGACATCACAGTTAATTGAGACTAACCTAAATCTCAGTTATGCGGTACTAACCGAAAGGGCTGGGTCTGTCACAATCGGACCGGCCCGGCGGCAGGGAACGGAAGCAGTCAATGGAGACAATCGCCAGCCAGCTGGACGCCGGCAGCGCCGCCTTCGCCGCGAACCGGGAAGCCCAGCTGGGGCTGGCCCGCGAGCTGAAGGAACGGCTCGCGGCCACGGCGCTGGGCGGCCCCGAGAAATCCCGGGAGCGGCACGTCGCCCGCGGCAAGCTCCTGCCCCGCGAGCGCATCGACCGGCTGCTCGACGACGGCAGCCCCTTCCTGGAGATCGCACCGCTGGCCGCCAACGGCATGTACAACGACGATTCCCCGGGCGCCGGCCTCATCGCCGGGATCGGCCTGGTGCACGGACGCCAGGTCCTCGTGATCTCCAACGACGCCACCGTCAAGGGCGGCACCTATTACCCCGTGACGGTGAAGAAGCACCTCCGGGCCCAGGAAATCGCGCTGGAAAACCGGCTGCCGTGCATCTACCTGGTCGACTCCGGCGGCGCCTTCCTGCCCAGGCAGGACGAGGTCTTCCCGGACAAGGAACACTTCGGCCGGATCTTCTTCAACCAGGCGAAAATGTCCGCGGCCAGGATCCCGCAGATCGCCTCCGTGATGGGCTCCTGCACCGCCGGCGGCGCCTACGTTCCCGCGATGAGCGACGAGACCGTCATCGTCCGCAACCAGGGCACCATCTTCCTGGGCGGCCCGCCGCTCGTGAAGGCCGCGATCGGCGAGATCGTCACCGCAGAGGAGCTCGGCGGCGGCGACGTGCACGCCAGGATCTCCGGCGTCACCGACCACCTGGCCGAAAACGACGAACATGCCCTGCAGATCGTCCGCGACATCGTCTCCACCCTGCCGAAGCCGGCGGCCCCCGCGTGGGACGTGGACCCCGCCGTCGAACCGCTGGTCGACGAAAGCGAGCTCTACGGCGCCGTCCCCACTGACGTCAACGCCCAGTACGACGTCCGCGAAGTGATCGCACGGCTCGTGGACGGCAGCCGCTTCCACGAATTCAAGAAGAACTACGGCACCACCCTGGTCACCGGCTTCGCGAAGCTGCACGGCCACCCCGTCGGCATCGTGGCCAACAACGGCGTGCTCTTCAGCGAATCAGCCCTCAAGGGCACCCACTTCATCGAACTCTGCGACCAGCGCGGCATCCCGCTGGTCTTCCTGCAGAACCTCTCCGGCTTCATGGTGGGCAAGGACTACGAGCAGGGCGGCATCGCCAAGAACGGCGCCAAGATGGTCACCGCCGTCGCCACCGCCCGCGTGCCCAAGCTGACCGTGGTGATCGGCGGCTCCTTCGGCGCCGGCAACTACTCCATGTGCGGGCGGGCCTACTCGCCGCGCTTCCTGTGGATGTGGCCGGCCTCCCGGATCTCCGTGATGGGCGGCAGCCAGGCCGCCAGCGTGCTCGCCACCGTCAAACGGGACCAGTACGAGGCCCGCGGCGAGGACTGGTCCGCCGCGGACGAGGAAGCGTTCAAGGCCCCGATCAAGGCCCAGTACGAGGACCAGGGCAGCCCCTACTACTCCACCGCCCGCCTCTGGGACGACGGAATCATCGACCCCGCGGACACCCGCACCGTCCTGGGACTGGCGCTCGACGTCGTCTCCCGCACCCCGCTGCCGGAGACCTCCTTCGGCCTGTTCCGGATGTGAGCCAGCAGTGACTACTCCTTCACCGACCACTACCACCGCCCCCCGGAAGCCCCTGTTCGGCACCGTCCTCGTCGCCAACCGCGGCGAGATCGCCTGCCGCGTGATCCGGACCCTGCGCGCCCTGGGCATCCGCTCGGTCGCCGTCTATTCCGACGCCGACGCCGGCGCCCGCCACGTGCGCGAGGCCGACGTCGCGGTGCGGATCGGCCCGGCCGCCGCGGCCGAGAGCTACTTGAAGATCGAGGCGATCCTCCAGGCCTGCCGCGACACCGGCGCCGAGGCCGTGCACCCGGGCTACGGTTTCCTGAGCGAGAACGCCGACTTCGCCCGCGCCCTGGAAGCGGAAGGCATCACCTTCATCGGCCCCGGCGTCGAGTCCCTGAACGTCATGGGGGACAAGATCCGCTCCAAGAACCACGTCGCGGGCTACGGCGTCCCCGTGGTCCCGGGCATCGCGGAACCCGGCATGAGCGACGCGCAGCTGATCGAGGCCGCGGCCGGCGTCGGCTTCCCGCTGCTGATCAAGCCGTCCGCGGGCGGCGGCGGCAAGGGCATGCACATCGTCGAGCGCCCGGTAGACCTGGCAGCCACCCTGGCCACCGCCCGCCGCGTCGCGGCCAGCGCCTTCGGCGACGACACCCTGTTCCTGGAGCGGCTCGTCATGACCCCGCGGCACATCGAGGTCCAGGTCCTGGCGGACAACCACGGCAACGTCATCCATCTGGGGGAGCGCGAATGCACGCTGCAGCGCCGCCACCAGAAGGTCATCGAGGAAGCGCCCTCGCCGCTGCTGGAGGGCATGGACGACGGCGGCGCCACCCGCGCCCGGATCGGCGAGGCAGCCTGCAACGCCGCCCGCAGCGTCAACTACAGCGGCGCCGGCACCGTGGAGTTCCTCGTCTCGGACAACGCCCCGGACGAGTTTTTCTTCATGGAGATGAACACCCGCCTGCAGGTCGAGCACCCCGTCACCGAGATGGTCACCGGGATCGACCTCGTCGAATGGCAGGTGCGGATCGCGGCCGGCGAGGTGCTCACCGTGGCCAAGGACGACGTCGTGCTTAACGGCCACGCGGTGGAGGCGCGCGTCTATGCCGAGATCCCGGAGCGGAACTTCCTGCCCTCCGCCGGCCGGGTGTGGCTGCTCGACGAACTGCCCGCTGATTCAGCCGGCCGCGTCCGGGTCGACTCGGCGCTGGTAGAGGGCCTTTCGATCTCCACGAACTATGACCCGATGATCTCGAAGGTCATCGCGTGGGGGGAGGACCGCACCGCGGCCCTCGACACCCTGAATGGGGCGCTCGCCGGTTACACGGCACTGGGGATCGACACGAACGTCGAATACCTGCGGCTGCTGATCAACGACGCCGACGTCCGCGCCGGCCGGCTCGACACCGGCCTGATCGAGCGGAAGATGCCGGACTTCACCTTCCGGCAGGTGGGCGACTTCGAGCTGGTGACCGCCGCCGTCTACGCCGCCGCCATGGAGGAGCATGACGCGCAGGAAGCCGGGGGAGGCCCGTGGACCCGCCGGGACGGGTGGAGGCTTGGCGCCCGCGCCCCACGGCGGATCAGTGTGGGGACACCGGACGGCGGTGTCGCCACGGTCGAGGTGTCCGGCGCGGTAGGGCACGGCACGGCAACGGTGACCGTCGACGGCGGGCCGCCGCGCACGGCATCACTTCGATTCCCCCAACGCAACCACGCAGAGGTGACTCTCGACGGCGAAGCCCGGGTGTATTCGCTCGCGCCGGTGTCTCAGGGACCGGTCCCCCCGGGGCGGGACACCCCGGCGCCCACGGAGCTCTTCCTCGGCAGCGAGGGCTGGTCCTGCCGGCTGGAAGTGCTCAGCCGCGAGGCCCGGCTCTCCCGGGTGCTGGCCGCGATCGAACGCGAGGAGGGCGCCGCGGACCCCGCGGTGCGCTCGCCGATGCCCGGCACCGTGGTGTCCGTCTCCGTCAGCAACGGCGGGACGGTGCAGGCCGGCCAGGTGCTGCTCTCCGTGGAAGCCATGAAGATGGAACACCAACTGCTGGCACCCCTGGACGGGACCGTGCACATCAGCGTCAACGCCGGGGACCTCGTCAAGGCGGACCAGGTGCTCGCCACAATCCACGCCAGCCCCCACGCATCGGCGCCCTCCAAAGCCGAGGACACCGTCGACGAAGCCGCCATCGCGATGGGCGCGGCGGACTAGCAGTCCACAGCTTCAGCACCACACCACAGCCACACCAGACACAGGAGTCACCGATGGCAGATTTTGAACTCAGCGAGGAATACCAGGACCTCAGCGACACCGTCCGCGAATTCGCTGACGAGGTGGTGGCCCCGGTCTCCGCCAGGCACGACGAGGAACACAGCTTCCCCTACGAAGTGGTGTCCAAGATGGCGGACATGGGCCTGTTCGGCCTGCCCTTCCCGGAGGAGTCCGGCGGCATGGGCGGGGACTATTTCGCCCTCGCCCTGGCCCTCGAGCAGCTGGGCCGCGTGGACCAGTCCGTCGCGATCACCCTCGAGGCCGGCGTGTCCCTCGGCGCCATGCCCGTCCACCGCTTCGGCAGCGAGGCGCAGAAGCAGGAGTGGCTGCCGCTGCTGGCCTCCGGCAAGGCGCTCGCAGGCTTCGGCCTGACCGAGCCCGAGGCCGGCTCCGATGCCGGCGGGACCAAGACCACGGCCCGGCTCGAGGCCGTCGGAGACAAGAAGGAATGGGTCATCAACGGCAACAAGGAGTTCATCACCAACTCCGGCACCGACATCACCCGCCTCGTCACGGTCACCGCCGTGACCGGCGAGGAGGAACGCCCGGACGGCAGCATCAGGAAGGAAATCTCCACCATCCTGGTGCCCACCGACACGCCGGGGTTCACGGCGGAGAAGGCCTACAACAAGGTCGGCTGGAACGCCTCGGACACGCACCCGCTCACGCTCAACGACGTCCGCGTCCCGGAGGCCAACCTGCTCGGCATCCGGGGCCGCGGCTACGCCAACTTCCTCTCCATCCTGGACGAGGGCCGGATCGCCATCGCCGCGCTGGCCACCGGCGCGGCGCAGGGCTGCGTGGACCTCTCGGTGAAATACGCCAAGGAACGCAGCGCCTTCGGCCAGAACATCGGCAAGTACCAGGGCATCTCCTTCAAGATCGCCCGGATGGAGGCACGCGCCTACACGGCCCGCCTGGCCTACTACGACGCGGCCGCCCGGATGCTCGCCGGCAAGCCATTCAAGACGCAGGCGGCCATCGCTAAGATGGTCGCAGGCGAGGCAGCCATGGACAACGCGCGGGACGCCACCCAGGTGTTCGGCGGCTATGGCTTCATCAACGAATTCACCGTGGCGCGCCACTACCGCGACTCCAAGATCCTTGAGGTCGGGGAGGGCACCACGGAGGTCCAGCTGATGCTGATCGCCCGCGAACTGGGGCTCTAACCGGCCCGCTGGCCGCAACTTTCCACCCGGTGGTCGAGCTTGTCGAGACCCCTGAAAGGACCACGATGATCAACAAAGTTGTTGCCAGCGCCGCCGAGGCCGTGGCGGATATTTCCGACGGCGCCTCCCTCGCCGTCGGCGGGTTCGGGCTCTGCGGCATCCCCGTGGCCCTGATCGATGCCCTGCACGGGCACGGCACCACCAACCTGGAAACCGTCAGCAACAACTGCGGCGTCGATGACTGGGGGCTGGGAATCCTGCTGAAGGACGGCCGGATCCGCCGCACCATCAGCTCCTACGTGGGGGAAAACAAGGAGTTCGCCCGGCAGTACCTTGCCGGCGAACTCGAGGTGGTCCTCACCCCGCAGGGAACCCTGGCCGAAAAGCTGCGCGCCGGCGGGGCCGGCATCCCCGCGTTCTACACGCCGGCGGGCGTCGGCACCCAGGTGTCCGAGGGCGGACTGCCGCAAAAGTACGACGCCGGGGGCAACGTCGAGATCGCCTCCGCCCCGAAAGAAGTCCGCACGTTTAACGGCGCCGAGTACGTCCTGGAACAGTCGCTGACGCCGGACTTCGGCCTGGTCCACGCCTGGAAGGGCGACCGCCACGGCAACCTCGTCTTCCACGCCACCGCCATGAACTTCAACCCCCTGTGCGCGATGGCGGGGAAGATCACCATCGCAGAGGTCGAGGAACTCGTGGAGCCGGGGGAGCTGGACCCGGAGCACGTCCACGTTCCCGGCATCTTCGTCCAGCGGGTGGTCTTCGTGCCCGGGGTCGAGAAGCGGATCGAAAAGCGGACCGTCGCGGCGCCGGCAGCCGGCACCACGTCCCGCACCACCTCCGGCACCACCGATCAGGCAGGAGCATAGCCGTGGAAACCCTCAGCCCGCAGGGCGAACCTCCCCGTCCCGAAGCCGTCCGGCACGAATACCGGCGCTCCGCCGTCGAGCACCCCGGAATCAAGGGGTGGACGCGCAATGAACTGGCCGCCCGGGTGGCGCAGGAACTGCGGAACGGCCAGTACGTCAACCTCGGCATCGGAATGCCCACGCTGATCCCCAATTACATTCCCGCCGGCATCGAGGTGGTCCTGCATTCGGAGAACGGCATCCTGGGCGTCGGCCCGTACCCGGGAGAGGATGAGGTCGATCCGGACCTGATCAACGCCGGCAAGGAAACCGTCACGGTCAACAAGGGTGCCGCGTTCTTCGATTCGGCCGCCTCGTTCGGCATGATCCGGGGCGGGCACGTGGATGTGGCGGTGCTCGGCGCCATGGAAGTCGCCGTCAACGGGGACCTGGCCAACTGGATGGTTCCGGGCAAGATGGTCAAGGGCATGGGCGGCGCGATGGACCTGGTCTTCGGCGCCAAGAAGGTGATCGTGATGATGGAGCACGTGGACCGCAACGGCAGGCCGAAGATCGTGGAACGCTGCACGCTGCCCCTGACGGGCAGGGCCTGCGTGGACCGGATCATCACGGACCTCGCCGTGATCGACGTCGTGTCCGACGGCGGGACGTCCCGGCTGGTGCTGCGGGAGCTGGCGCCCAACGTGTCGGTGGAGGACGTCGCCGCGGCAACCGGCGCCGACCTCTTCGAGGAAGACCAGGAACTGACCGTATGAGCGACGCAGCCGGGGTTTCGACAAGCTCAACCACCGGCAGCCCGCGGGTGATTGAGCAGCGCGGGCTCTACTTCGACGAGCTCGAAGAAGGCGTGGTCTACGCCCACCGGCCCGGCCGCACGGTCACGGAGACGGACAACGTCCTGTTCACCACCATGACCATGAACACCCAGGCGCTGCACCTCGACGCGGCCTGGAGCGCGGACCAGCCGTTCGGCCAACGGCTGGTGAATTCGATGTTCACCCTCGCCACCGTGGTGGGCCAGTCCGTTCCCCAGCTCACGCAGGGCACCATCATCGCCCAGCTGGGCCTGACGGATGTGTCCTTCCCGCACCCGATGTACCACGGGGACACCCTCTACACGGAGACGGTGGTGGCGGGGAAGCGGCTCTCCGCCTCACGCCCCGGCCAGGGCATCGTGACCCTGAAGCACACCGGCCGGAACCAGCACGGCGACGTGGTGGCCCTCGCCACCCGCAGCGCCCTGATGTGGACGCGCGAGGCGCACGCAGAAGCGCAGGCGCGGACGGCGTAACGGGGGACAATGGATACATGAGCTTCCTGATGGGCCCCGCCCTGCTGTTCTGCCCCGCCGACCGTCCCGAGCGCTACCAGAAGGCCGCCGAGCGCTCCGACGGCGTGATCGTGGACCTGGAGGACGCCGTCGCTCCTGCCGACAAGCAGCGGGCCCGCGGCGCCATCCTCGCCCAGCTCGGTTCCGCGGGCGACGTCCCGGAACTGGACCCGAGCCGCACCATCATCCGGATCAACCCCGCCGGCACGGAGGAGTTCGAGAAGGACCTGCACTGCCTCAAGCACACCCCGTACCGCCACGTCATGCTCGCCAAGGCCGAAAGCACGGACCAGCTCAAGAAGCTTGGGGGATTCAGCGTGATTGCGCTCTGCGAGACGGCGGCGGGCATCCTGAACGCCGCCGCGATCGCCGCCGAGCCGAACGTGGTGGGCCTGATGTGGGGCGCCGAGGACCTGCTCGCCTCCCTCGGCGGGACCTCCAGCCGGACCGACGACGGCGCCTACCGCGCCGTCGCACTGCACGCCCGCTCCACGGTGCTCCTCGCCGCGGGCGCCTTCGGCAAGGAAGCCATCGACGCGGTCTACGTCAACATCCCGGACCTGGACGGGCTGGCCGCGGAAGCCCGCGACGCCGTCGCCTCCGGTTTCGGGTCCAAGGCCTGCATCCACCCGGGCCAGGTCGCCGCCGTCCGGGCGGCGTACGCGCCCTCCGACGCCGAGCTCGCCGTGGCGGCCGAACTCCTGGCTGCTGCTGCGGCCGCCGGAAGCGGCGTGTTCGCGTTCAACGGCAAGATGGTCGACGGGCCCATCCTCAAGCACGCGGAATCCACCCTGCGCCGCGCCGGGCGCTAAAGCGCGGTGTTGCCACGGCCGCCGTCATAGGCGGATTGGTCCACCTACGACAAAGGGCCGGAAGCTGGACAGCCTCCGGCCCTTGCCGCGTGCACCTCTGTTCAGCCAGCTAGGCCGCCGGCACCGCCTTGACGGCGAGGATGGGGCAGTCCGCTTCGAGGAGGATCTGCTGGGCTGTGCTGCCCATGATCAGTTTCCCCACCGGCGTGCGTTTCCGCAGGCCGATGACGATCAGGTCCGCACGGTACTCCTCGGCCGCCTGCAGGACCTCGCTTGCTGCATCGTTGCCACGGACCGGCTGCAGGATGAGGTGATGACTACCAGGAGCTTCTGGCTCTTTCGCGCCTCGGTGACGGCGTGTTCCAAGGCTGCCTCCCCTTCGGGAGTGGGAACGTATCCGACGATGATGCTCATGGTTTCTCCTGTCGCCGCCGGCTGTGGACGGGTTCATTGTTGCTGTAGGCATGTTCCGCAGGGGTGGTGACGTTGTCCGCGGGAAGTTCGGCGGCCGCATCTTCCGGCAGCACGTCCGTGCCATTGGCGGTACCGGTACCGTCCGAACCGCCCGTGGAGGCCATCGCCGTCTGCGGGCGGCTGCGGCGCCACAGCTTGAGCAGCAGCGGCCAGACGAGGATGATCGCCACGATGATGAAGATCCCGACGGCGATGGGTTCGCTCCAGAGACCGGCGGGGTTGCCCGCGCTGAGCTGCAGGGTCTGGCGCAGCTGGCCCTCGAGACGCGGCCCCAGGATCACGCCGAGGATGAGTGGGAGCACGGGGAGTCCGAAGCGCCTCATCATGAACCCGAGCGCGCCGAGCACCAGCAGGAGCACCAGGTCGAACGCCTGCAGGTTCACCGAGTAGGCGCCCAGCGTGGCGAAGAACAGGATTCCCGCATACAGGTAGGGACGCGGCAGCTGCAGGAGTTTGGCCCACAGGGGTGCCAAGGGCAGGTTGATGATCAGGAGCAGGAAATTGCCGATGAAGAGGCTGGCAATCAGTGCCCACACCAGGGGCCCCTGGCTCTCGAACAGCTGAGGTCCGGGCTGGATGCCGTACCCGGTGAACGCTGCCAGCATCACCGCCGCGGTGGCGTTGGTAGGTAGCCCCATCGCCAGCAGCGGGGTCAGTGTGCCGGCCGCGGATGCGTTGTTCGCGGCTTCCGGCCCGGCAACACCCTCGATGGCGCCATGTCCGAACTCCTCGGGGTGCTTGCTGAGGCGCTTTTCCGTGACGTAGGACAGGAAGGTCGGGATCTCGGCGCCGCCGGCCGGAAGCGCACCGAACGGGAAGCCGAAGGCGGTTCCCCGCAGCCAGGGCTTCCAGGACCGCTTCCAGTCCTGCTTGCCCATCCAGGGCTTCCCCACCGGGATGACGTTAAGGGGGGTCCGGCGCAGGTGGGCGGCCACCCACAGGGCTTCACCCACGGCGAAGATGGCGACGGCCACCACCACAATGTCCAGGCCGTCGGTGAGCAGCGGTTGGCCGAAGGTGAGCCGCCGCTGTCCCGTGACAGAGTCCATCCCGATCAGGCCGATCGCCAGGCCCAGGCCCAGCGAGGCAAAGCCGCGGAGCCGGGAGGACCCCAGCACGGCAGTAACGGCAAGGAGTGAAAGGACCATGATGGCGAAGTAGCTGGGGGAACCCAGACTGACCGCGAATTTGACCACGATAGGTGCACAGACGGCCAGCAGTGTGGTGCCGATGGTGCCGGCCACGAACGAGCCGATGGCTGCCGTCGCCAGCGCCTGGGCGGCCCTGCCGGCCTTAGCCATCTTGTGGCCCTCGATGGCCGTGACCACCGAGGAAGACTCACCGGGCGTGTTGAGCAGGATGGAGGTGGTGGATCCGCCGTACATGCCGCCGTAGTAGATGCCGGCGAACATGATGAAAGCGCTCGTGGGCTCCAGTACAGACGTCACGGGAAGCAGCAGGGCCACGGTCATCGCCGGGCCCAGTCCCGGCAGGACGCCGACGGCGGTGCCCAGGATAACGCCGATCACGGCGTAGAGGAGGTTCATGGGTGTCAGGGCGGTGGCAAAGCCGTCCATGAGGGAGGTGAAGACGTCCATTTAGAGAATCCCTTCCAGCAGGCCGGCGGGGAGGGAGATCCCCAAGCCGAGGTAGAAGCCGTAGAAGGTCAGGAGGGACAGGGCTACGGAGATGAGGCCGTCGCGGACATAGCGCCGGCTGCCCAGGGCCAGGACGCTGCCCCAAAAGAGGACGGTCCCGGCAATGACCCAGCCGGCCCAATCGATCAGCAGGATATTGGCCACGAAAGCGCCAACGAGGGGGAGCACTGTCTTCCAGTCGGCAGGGTGGGTCAGGTCGACGTCTTCGCCGCCTTCCGCTTCGCCGTGGCCGCCACGGAGAACGTTGATGGCCAGCATTACCGCGCAGACGATCAGGAGGCCCGCGACGAGGTAGGGAACGGTCTTGGGTCCGACAGGGTCCGACTTGGAGTACGGAGTGACAAGGCCGGCGGCGTCCCACAGGACGAGCCCGCCGGCCGCCCCGAGCAGGAGGGCGACCCCCAGCTCGGAGCGGCCTTTGAGTTTGGTGGCTAAGGAACTCACGCCAGCCCAAGCTTGGTCAGTACGTCGGCCACCCGCTTGTCCTGCTCGGTCAGGAAGGTCTTGAACTCATCCCCGGTGAGGAACGCGTCGGTCCAGCCCCGCGTCTTGAGGACTTCCTTCCAAGCCTGGCTTCCGTACATCTTCTCCAAGGCGGCGATCAGGGATGCCTTGTCCGCATCGCTGATCCCGGGGGGTGCCACGACGCCGCGCCAGTTGCTGAAGACCAGGTCAATGCCCGATTCCTTCAGGGTCGGCGCATCGACGCCGTCAAGACGATTGTCCCCGCTGGTGGCCAGGACGCGGACCTCACCGGACTTGATCTGGCTGAGGTACTCACCGGCCCCCGACGCGGCGAAGCCCAGCTTGTTTCCGAGGATGGCCGGAAGAAGAGCGCCGCCGCCGTCGTAGGAGACAAAGTTGACCTTTGTCGCATCGATGCCGACCGCGCCGGCAAGCTGCATCGGCAGGAGGTGGTCCGGGCCGCCGGGCGAGGAGCCGCCGCCTACGCTGATGGAACCCGGATCCGCCTTCCAAGCTTTGACGAGGTCGCCGATGGTCTTGTAGGGCGAATCCTTGCCGACCATGATCGCGCCCGGCTCTTCGATGAGCTTGGCCAGGGGAGTGGTGTCCGTCAGCTTGGATTGGGACTTGTTCGTGTAGCTCGCGCCCACCACGCCAAGGCCCATCAGCATGGCCAGGTCGCCGTTGCCCTTCTCGTTGACCACGCGGGCCAGCCCCACGGTGCCGCCGGCGCCGGCGAGGTTGAACACCTCGGTGTTCGTGGCGATCTTCTCATCGTCGAGAACCTTCGCCGCCGCCCGGGCGGTGGTGTCGTAACCGCCGCCGGCGGTGTTGGGGACCAGGATCTGCAGCCCCGTCACGGGGCCTGCAGCGGCGCCGGAGCTGGCGGGACCGGTGGAGCTCTTGCCGGTCGCACCGCAGCCGGTGGCCATCAGGGCGATGCCGGCAGCGACGGCGGCAATTCGCAATGCGCGGATCTGGCGCATGGTGTTCCTCTTCTCACTAAAACTGATCAGCCATATCTGGCTGGTGATCTGATGCTAGGTGCGGAAGTGATAGGCATCACTCTTGTGTAACCAGAGAAAGTTAAGTTCATTGCGTTCACGTTTCCGGCTCCCACCACGGCCCCGGCCGCGCCGGAACCGGGGCTGCAATGTTGGGGTATAGTTCACCCCACCGCGGCGGATTGGGATCCAGGACGCGCCCCGGCTCCCTCTCCAGGAAGCCGGCTGAACCACCACAAGGAAAGACGGTATGTGACTCGACGCAGAGGAATGTCCCTTGCCGGGCAATACCTGGTTCTGCAGCTGCTGATTGTCCTGGCCGTCCTGGTGGCCGTTGTCGCGATTTCCTTGGCGCAGTCCGCCGCCGCTTTTGAGCGGATCGAGGGCCGCCGGGCGCTGTCAGCTGCCGAAACGCTGGGCAACAACCCCGCCGTCCGTGAGTTGCTTCCTGCGGCAAAGCCGGGCCGGGGTTCAGCGTTGCCCGCGGTGGCGGAGTCGGTCCGGACGGTCTCCGGCTCTTCCCAAGTCGCCTTGGCAAAGCTGGACCGGACGGTGGTGGCGTCATCGGACCCCGGGCTGTTGGGGCGCCCGCTGGAGCTGGGAGCAAGCCGGGTCATGGAGGGCCGTGCCTGGACCGGAGTGGTGGGCGGATCCGCCACGCCCTTGCTCTCCGCCCACGTTCCGGTCCTGGACGATACCGGAGCCATGATCGGTGTAGCCTCCATCAGCCGGAACTACCCTTCCACCTGGGAGCGGCTGGGCGACGCCGTGCCCGATCTGCTCATCTACCTGGGCGTGGCCAGCGTACTCGGTGTCGCCGGATCCCTGCTCCTCGCGCGCCGGGTCAAGCGGCAGACCCTCGGCATGGAGCCCAAGGAAATCACAGGCCTGGTGGAGAACCGCGAGGCCATGCTGCACGGGCTGAAAGAGGGCGTGGTGGCCCTGGATCCGCATGAGCGAATCACGGTTGTGAACGAAAGCGCCCGGCAGCTGCTGAATCTGTCGCCGGACTGCGTGGGCAAAAACCTCAACAGCCTGGCGGTGGAGCCGGCGCTGCGGGAGGTCCTCACACAGGACCAGCCGGGCCCGGACAGGCTGGTCCTGGTGGGCGAGCGGCTGGTTGTCCTCAACCGCATGCCTATGGTTTCCCGCGGACGAACCATCGGCTCCGTGACCACCCTTCGTGACCGCACGGAGCTCTCATCGCTGGAGCGGGAGCTGGGGACGACGCGCACCGCGACCGATACCCTCCGCGCCCAGGCCCACGAATTCGCCAACCAGCTGCACGTCATCTCCGGCCTGATCCAGATCGGGGAGTACGATTCCGTCGTGCAGTTCGTGAACGGCGCAACCGTGGACCGGACCCGGCTCAACGACGAAGTTACCGGCAGGATCGAGGACCCGGCCTTGGCGGCACTGCTCATTGCGAAGTCGAGCCTGGCGGCCGAGCGGGGAGTGTCACTGCAGCTTTCCGCGGAGTCACATCTGGGCCGCGTGGATGAGGACTTGTCCCGGGATCTGACGACGGTCGTCGGGAATCTGGTGGACAACGCCCTCGATGCCGTGACCGGCGCGCCGGACGCAGCTGTTGAAGTCCTGGTCGACGACGGCGGGGACCAGTTGCGGGTCGTCGTCCGGGACTCCGGCCCCGGGGTCCTGCCGGAAGACATGGAGGCAATCTTCCGGCAGGGATTCACCACTAAACGGCCCACCACCGAAGGTGGCAGGGGTTATGGCCTGGCGCTGACACGCGTTGTGTGCAAACGCCGCGGCGGGCAGCTTTCGGTGCACAACGATGGCGGCGCTGTCTTTACCGCCCGGCTCGTCGAGGGGAAGGTCCAGCCATGATCAGGGTCCTGATCGTCGACGACGACTTCATGGTTGCCAAGGTCCACGCCGGTTTTATCCAGAACACGCCAGGCTTCGCCGTGGTGGGGGCGGCCCACGCGGGTGCGGAGGCCCTCGAGAAGACCAGGGAGCTGCGGCCCGACCTTGTGTTGCTGGACATCCATCTCCCTGACGCCAACGGGCTCGATCTGATGCTGCAGTTACGCGAGGTCGCCCCCGAACTGGATGTGCTGGTGATCAGTGCAGCACGGGAGGTTGAGACAGTGCGGCGGGCCCTCCGCGGCGGCATTGTCCACTACCTCATCAAGCCGTTCTCACAGGCTGACCTGCAGGAACGGCTGGAGCATTACCTGAGCGCATACCAGGGACTGGATTCTTCCAAGGACGTGGCCGAGCAGTCCGATGTAAACCGCGTGTTCGGTGTTGACCGGACGGAGCGACCGCTGCCCAAAGGATGCAGCGCCGAGACGCTGAGACTGGTGGAACAGGTTCTTCATTCCGCCGAGGCAGACGTTGCGGCAGCCGAGGTAGCGGACCTGCTTGGCATGTCCCGGGTCAGTGCACGCCGCTATCTCGAATATCTCCACGATGAGGCCAGGGTGGACGTGCGGCTCAAGTACGGCGCCGGGCGGCCCGAACGCCGCTATGCGCTGAAGCCGGTTTGACCCCCCGCCGGCTCAGCGCCCCGGCGGCAGGGACAGCGGCGGGATCGGCTCGTGCAGCGGGATCCGGATCCAGCGCTGGCCCGTCGCCCGGAACTCGGCCCGGGTGGCGAAGCGGTACAGGTAGCTGCGGGCCCGCACCCAGCGGGGGCGTTCGCCGTCGAACGGGTCATTGCGCAGGAGGCGCAGGGTGGTCCGGTCGGCCTCCAGCAGCCTGGCCAGGAAGGCATAGAACCACTCCTCGTGCACGGTGCGCAGCGGCAGGAACCACATCAGCCAGTCCAGCCGCAGGTGGTAGGGGGCCCACTGGCGCGGGAGCCGGCGGACGTCGCCGGGCTTGCCCTTGAAGCCGTACTCGCGCCAGCCCGCCTCGTCGTCGGGCTCCACGGAAAGGGTTCCCTCCACGACGATCTCAACCCGCCGCTTCGTGACCGTGCCGAACGCACCATAGGTGTTGACCAGCTGCCAGCGGTTGAAACTGGCATTCATCAGCTGGTCGCGGGAGAACAGATTCCGGACCGGCCAGTAGCTGAGCACCGCCAGCAGCAGGCTCGCCGCAAGGACCACCGCCAGCCACCATGCGGGGGACCGGCCCGAAGCCGCAGCGGCATGCCATTCCAGCGGGATGACGGGCAGCACCGCGTGGGCCACCGGGTCGCTGACCGCCGCGAAGGCCAGCACGATCGCCATCCAGTTCAGCCAGGCGAAGTTCCCGCTGGCCACCAGCCAGAGCTGGGTGAAGATGATGATCCCCGCCGCGGCACTGGCCAGCGGCTGCGGGGCGAAGAGGAAGAACGGCACCACCAGCTGGGCGAAATGGTTGCCCAGGACCTCCAGCCGGTGGAAGGGCCTGGGCAGCAGATGGGCCTGCCGGCTCAGCGGCCCGGGCATCGGCTGGGTCTCGTGGTGGTAGTACAGCGCCGTCAGGTCCCGCCACTCGCGGCCGCCCCGGATCTTGATCATGCCCGCGCCGAACTCCAGGCGGAACACCAGCCACGCCAGCAGGATCAGGACCGTCCTGGGCGGGGGAGTCTGGTCGGAGCCGAGGAAGGCCACGGTGAACCCCGCCTCGAGCAGCAGCATCTCCCAGCCGAAGCCATAGAACGTCTGCCCCACGTTGACAATGGACATGTACAGCAGCCACAGGGCCAGGAAGGCGAGCAGCGGCAGTCAGGGCGGCCCGAGCTGCGGCAGCCCCGCAACGAGGGTGGCGGCGATGGCCAGGCCGGCCCAGCAGACCGCCCGGAGCAGCCGGTCCGAGTAGTGCCAGCGGAACAGGGTGGGCCTGGGCAGGCGCCGGAAGAACGCGAGGAATTCCGGCACCGGCAGCAGCCCGCGCTCGCCGAGCAGGGCCGGGAACTGGTTGAGCGAGGAGAGGAAGGCCACGAAGTAGAGCGAGGCGATGCCGCGCTGCAACACCTGCCGGGCGAACTCGTACTCCGGCGCGTCGAACCACGCGGCCCACTCCACGTTCCCCACGTTACGCCTGGCGCGCCCCCCGCTCCACAGGGCCCGTTCAGGTCCCATGCAGGGCCGCCGGCCGCCCCGCCGGTTTGCCGCATGCGGCCGGAATGGGGTGCCCATGGCGGCCTTTTGCGGCAAACGGGTGGTGCGGGCCGGAGCGGCCGGGATAGGGTGGCCCGGCACAGGGTTGAGCTAGGCGGAAAGGTGTGTGTTAAGCGGGACGGGGCAGCGCCATGAAGTCGTTGGGCTCCAGGATGCAGCTGGCATCAAGGCTGCCGCTGAGGGGGAACCATGCCGGGGCGTGCCCGAAGTTGAACACCCGCACCAGATGGTAGCTGTCCGCGCGGTCCTTGGAGACTTTCAGTTCGTTGCGGCTGACGAAGAAGGGTGTTTCCGCCCGCGACCGGGTGGTCTTGACTTCGATCAGCTTCTCCTTGCCGCTATCCTCAAAGGACAGAATGTCGTAGCCATGCCCGTCCCCCTCGGTCCGGCTGACGTGGTCAATCCTGCCGGCGAGCCGGGCCTTTCCGGCCTTCATGAGGCGCCGGTACTCCAGATCGGCCACGGCACGTTCCCCCGCCAGGCCGAGGGCCCGGTTCCGTGCCTCGATCGCGGCATAGTCGGGGCGGCCAATTCCGGCGTGGGGGTGATCCCGAATGTTCGGGGAAGATCACTACCGGGGTATTGGCGCTGACGAAATCCAGTGGACCGGTGGTTGTCGCATCGGGCGGCTGCAGGGCTTCGGTCAGGACCAGTTCAACGAGCGAAGGACTCGAGGACAGCTGCCGCTGAACCTCCGGGCTCAGCGACTGCTGGTAGTTCCGGGCCGGTTGGTACCCCTGGATGGGACGGAGGCCGAGCTTCATGAGAACCGCGGAGACATTCTGATACTTGAACTCGACGGCGGATTCGGACCGGTTGGACAGCAACGGCACGAGTGCTTTCCGGAACTGACTCTTGACGTATGGCTCGCCCGAGACTTCCAGCCGAAGCATCTCCAGGTAGCTGCGCACCGTGGCAGCCACCTCGGCTTCGGACCACGCCGATGGTTTCCCTGCCACTTCCACCCCCGGTTCCCAATTGTCACGCTCTGGGCCCAGGCTACAACACGCCCCCGCACCTTGGGCCAAGCCACGGCCGGGTGCCGTGCTCCACAGCACCCGACCAAGCCGCCGGTTTGCCGCAAACGGCCGGAATGGGGTGCCCATGGCGGCCTTTTGCGGCAAACGGGTGGTGCGGGCCGGGCGCCGTCCCTGCCGGGAGCCGGTCCCGGAGCCGGCGTCCCCGCGGGTACGGGATACTTAAGCCATGCAGCCGCGCAAGATCGTCATCCTCGGGTCCACCGGTTCCATCGGCAGGCAGGCGATCGACGTCGTCGACGGCGCCCCCCACCTTTTTGAGGTCGTGGCGCTCAGCGCCGGCGGCGGGAACCTCGAACTCCTTGCCCGGCAGGCCGTGCACACGCGGGCCCGGGCGGTGGGCGTCGCCAGCGGGGACGCCTCCGCCCTCCAAAAGCTGATCGACGACGCCGCCGGCGCGGCCGGGCTGGCCGGGTACCGGCCCGAGATCATCGCCGGCCCGGACGCCTCCACCCGGATCGCGGAGACCGGCGCCGACGTCGTGCTCAACGGCATCACCGGCTCCATCGGCCTGGCCCCCACCCTGGCCGCGCTCAGGTCCGGGGCCACGCTGGCCCTGGCCAACAAGGAATCGCTCATCGTCGGCGGCGCCCTCGTCAAGGCCGCGGCCCGGGACGGGCAGATCGTCCCGGTGGATTCGGAGCACTCCGCGATCGCCCAGTGCCTGCGCTCGGGCACCGCGGGGGAGGTTGACCGGCTGATCCTCACCGCGTCCGGCGGGCCGTTCCGCGGCAGGACCCGGGACGAACTGCACGACGTCTCCCCGCAGGACGCCCTCGCCCACCCCACCTGGGACATGGGCCTCATGGTCACCACCAACTCCGCCAGCCTGGTGAACAAGGGCCTGGAGGTGATCGAGGCGCACCTGCTCTTCGACATCCCGCTGGACCGGATCGACGTCGTGGTCCATCCGCAGTCCGTGGTCCACTCCATGGTCCAGTTCGTCGACGGCTCCACGATTGCCCAGGCCTCCCCGCCGGACATGCGCCTACCCATCGCGCTGGGCCTGGGCTGGCCGGACCGCGTGCCCGGCGCCGCGCGGGCCTGCGACTGGACCAAGGCCGCCAGCTGGACCTTCGAGCCGCTGGACACCGCGGCGTTCCCCGCCGTCGGCCTCGCGAAGGACGCCGCCCGGCAGGGGAGCACCTACCCGGCCGTCTTCAACGCCGCGAACGAGGAGGCCGTGATGGCTTTCCACGCAGGCCGGATCCGCTTCACCGACATCGTGGATACCATCGAAGCAGTACTCAGCGAACACACAGGCTCCTCCGGGCTGACGGTGGAGTCGGTGCTGGATGCTGAAGCGTGGGCACGCGCGCGGGCCCACGAACGTTTGGCCGTTAGAAGTCTCTAGGAAACGTGCCGAAGAGAAGTGTCTAAGTAGCGCAGAAGTCTCCAGGAAGCAGCAGATCAACGCATGAGCCCCGTCCTCCTCTTTATCCTCGGTGTCGTCTTCGTGGCGATCGGCGTCGCCGCGTCCATCGCCCTGCACGAGGTGGGGCACCTGCTTCCCGCCAAGCTGTTCAAGGTCCGCGTCACCAAGTACATGATCGGCTTCGGGCCCACGCTCTGGTCCAAGAAGAAGGGCGAGACCGAATACGGCTTCAAAGCCATCCCGCTGGGCGGCTACGTCTCCATGATCGGCATGTACCCGCCGAACAAGGACAACGGCACCGTCCGCCCCTCCAGCACCGGCATGTTCCAGTCCCTCGCCTCCGATGCCCGCTCCCTGGCGCATGAGGAAGTCGGGCCGGAAGATGAGGACCGCGTCTTCTACCGGCTCGCGGTCTGGAAGAAAGTCATCGTCATGCTCGGCGGCCCGGCGATGAACCTGCTGATCGGCCTCGTGCTGACGGCCGTGCTGCTGATGGGATTCGGCGTCGCGGCGCAGACCACCACCATCGCAGACGTCTCCAAATGCCAGGTCAAGGCCGGCGAGACCGTGGACCCGGATTCCGCCGGCTGCAGGCCCACCCCGGCGGCTGCGGCAGGGCTCAAGCCCAACGACGTCATCACCTCCTTCGACGGCAACGCCGTCACCCGCTGGGATGAGCTCACCGGCTGGATCCGCGCCTCGGCGGGCCGGCAGGTCAGCATCACCGTGCAGCGCGACGGCGCCCCGGTCACCGCCACCGTCACCCCGGTGCTCTCGTCACGTCCGGTGGTCGGCGACGACGGCCGGCAAGCCAAGGACGCCGCCGGCAAGCTCCTGTACCAGGACGTCGGGTTCCTCGGCATCGGCGCGCAGACCGCGCTGGTACAGCAGCCGGCGTCGGCCGTTCTCCCGATGGCGGGCGAGAACATCAGGCAGATCGCCGGCGTCATCCTGAACCTGCCGGAGCGCGTGGCCGGCGTGGCGAAGGCGGCCTTCAGCGAGGAGCCCCGCGATCCCAACGGGCCCATCAGCGTGGTGGGCGTGGGCCGCGTGGCCGGCGAGGTCGCCGCGATGGAACAGGTCCCGCTGCAGTCCCGCCTGGCTGCCCTCGTCGGACTGCTGGCCGGCCTCAACTTCGCCCTGGCCGTCTTCAACCTCGTTCCGCTGTTGCCGCTCGACGGCGGCCATGTCGCCGGGGCCCTGTATGAGGGTGCCCGGCGCCGGATCGCCAGGCTGTTCGGCCGCCCGGACCCCGGCGCGTTCGACATCGCGAAGCTGCTCCCGGTGACCTATGTGGTGGCCGTGCTGCTGATGGGCATGGGGGCGCTGCTGATCTACGCGGACATCGTCAAGCCGGTGAACCTCTTCGGCTGAGGCTCTGCGCCGGTCTATTGCCGGTCTTCCGCCGGCTTCCGCCCGAACCGGCTTCCGCCGACCGGCCGATCTAAGCCATTGAGGCTGATTATTGAGAATCACTCGAAAATGATTGATTATTCACAATCAGCCTTCTAGGGTTGGCCTATGTACGTGATGACTATCGACCAGCGCGGGAGCAGCACCGACACCGACCGCGTCCCCGGGCTCCTCGCGGAACTGGGCACCCTTTCCACCGCAGGGCGCTTCGAACGCTCCGTCGGCGACGAGGTCCAGGGCGTGGTTGAACGCCCGGACGAAGTGGTGGAGATTGCGCTGCACGCCCTGCGCAGCGGCCGCTGGTATGTCGGAATCGGCGTGGGGCAGGTGGACCTGCCGCTGCCGGCCAGCCCCCGGGAAGGCTCCGGGCCAGCCTTCGTCGCGGCCCGGCTGGCGGTGGACCGGGCCAAGGCCGCGGCCTCCCACGTCCCGCTGGCGGTGGTTGCCGGCGTGGCCCCGGGCGGGGTGGCCGGCGGCGTCCGGCGGACGGATGCGGCGCCGATGGCGGCGCCCCCCGAGGCGCACGGCTCAGCGCCGGACCGCTCAGTGCCGGACCGCTCAGTGCCGGAGGGCTTAGTGCCGGACGGCCGGGCGGGGGCGTCGGCTGGCGCCAGGGCCTGCGCCAACGCCGAGGCCGTGCTGCGGCTGATCGGGCGGCTGGTCCAGGACCGGACCGCGGCGCAATGGAAGGTGGTCGATGCGCTGCGCTCCGTGCGGCACGGCCACGCCGGCACGCACGGAACCCAAAAAATCGCCGCCCGGAAACTCGGAATCACCGAACAGTCGGTGAGCCGTGCGCTCCTGCGGTCCGGCTGGCAGGAAGAATGGACGGCGAGGCCGGCTGCGGAAATGCTGCTGGCACTGGCCCACGGCCTGATCACAGGCACCGGCGGCTTGAAGATTCCGGACGCCCGGGATCCCGGGCCCCGCAGTCCCCAGGCGCGTGGCGTCGATGCCCTCAACGCCGATGCCCTGAACGCCGATGCCCAGGACAGCAGCACAGAAGGAGACAGGTGAACGCCCTCTGGATCACCTTGGCCCTGCTCACGGCCGGATTCGCCGGCTGGCCGGTGACTGCCCTGGTCTTCCGGCTGGCCCGGACCATCGACGCCAGGGCCGACGCCGCCAACACGGCCAGCGACGCCGGCAGCACCACCGCCGCCGACGCCGCCACCGACCCCTCGGCCGACGTCACCGTTGATCCCGTGGTTGATGCAGTGGTTGATTCAGGGACCCGGCAGCCGCAGCCGCCGTCATCGGCCCCGGGCTCCAGCGAGGCGGACTCCAGCGAGGCGGTCAGCAGCGAACGTATCCTGCGGGGAGGCGCGATCATCGGCGTCCTTGAACGGCTGGCGGTGTGCCTCGCAATTCTGGCCGGCCAGCCGGTGGCCATCGCCTACGTGGTGGCCATCAAGGGCCTGGGCCGCTTTGCCGAACTGAAGGCTACACCGGTGGCCGCCGAGCGGTTCATCATCGGAACCCTGGCGTCCTTGCTGTGGGCGGCCGGCATCGCGGCGCTGGCCAAGGTCTACTTCCTGGGCTGAACCCCGGCAGGCGTCCACGACCCACGAGCGGTTCGGGATCACCCGGAACGGCTCGCGCGCCGCGGTGCTCCTGGGCGCTGAGGATTACGACGCGATGCTGGAAACTTTGGCGATCCTGTCCGAATTGAAGCTGGTCAAGGAGATCGGTCAAAGCCTCAAGGATCTCGAAAGCGGCGACACCTTCACCGTCGAGCAGGTACGGGCCGACATGAGGACGGCTGCCCCTAAGGGATGAGCCTCCATTACGACGTCAGGTTTTCGCGGTCCGCCCGGCGTGCACTGACCGAGGATCTGCCGGAGAAGGTCGCTGCAGCAGCGTTCGAGTTCATCACCGGCGCTCTGAGCGAAAACCCCCAACGGCTGGGCAGGCAGCTCCTGCCCAAGCTCTTTCCCCTATATTCGGCTCGACGCGGGGACTATCGGATCATCTACCGGATTCTCGATAACGTTGTCGTGATCGAAATCGTATCGATCGTCCACCGACGTGACGCCTACCGCGGCTAAGCGGCCGGATGTGAACGGGGCAGGCGGGGCGATAGTGTATCCGTATGACTGTTTTTGCTGTGGAGTACGTATACGACGCCGAATCCTCCGATGCCCGTGACGCCAGCCGTCCCGCGCACCGCGACTGGACCGCGGGACTTGTCAGGGAAGGCGCGCTCCTCGCCAGCGGGCCCTACACGGACGGAGCCGGCGCCCTGCTGATCTTCAAAGCGGCCGACGAGAACGCCCTGAACGAGCTCCTGAAACAGGATCCGTTCGCGGCGGCCGGCGCCATCTCCGGCATCCGCACGAGCGTGTGGGCCCCGCTGACCGGCCTCCTGGCCGACCACGCAGCCTAGCCTGTTCCGCCTACAGACCTTCGATACTTCGATGCCGTTACTTCCATACAAGGAGTCCATGTGACCTCGGTCAGCCTGGGAATGCCGTCAGCACCGCCCCCCGTTCTTGCCCCGCGGCGGAAGACCCGCCAGATCAAGGTCGGTTCCGTCGGCGTCGGTTCGGATTCCCCGATCAGCGTCCAGTCGATGACCACCACGCCGACCACGGACATCAACGCCACCCTGCAGCAGATCGCCGAGCTCACGGCTTCCGGCTGCGACATCGTCCGGGTGGCCTGCCCGTCCGCCGACGACGCGCTGGCGCTGCCGATCATCGCCAAGAAGTCCCAGATCCCGGTGATCGCGGATATCCACTTCCAGCCGAAGTACGTCTTCGCCGCGATCGAGGCGGGCTGTGCCGCGGTGCGGGTGAACCCCGGCAACATCCGGAAATTCGATGACCAGGTCAAGGAAATCGCGCGCGCCGCGAAGGACCACGGCACCTCGATCCGGATCGGCATCAACGCGGGCTCGCTGGAGCCCGGCATCCTGAAGAAGTACGGCAAGGCCACCCCGGAAGCCCTCGTGGAATCCGCTGTCTGGGAAGCCTCGCTGTTCGAAGAGCACGGCTTCCACGACTTCAAGATCTCGGTCAAGCACAACGACCCGGTCATCATGGTCGCGGCCTACGAGATGCTGGCAGAGCAGGGCGACTGGCCGCTGCACCTGGGCGTCACCGAGGCCGGCCCGGCGTTCCAGGGCACCATCAAGTCCGCCACCGCCTTCGGGGCCCTGCTCTCCCGCGGCATCGGCGACACCATCCGCGTCTCCCTCTCCGCGCCGCCGGTGGAGGAGATCAAGGTGGGCAACCAGATCCTGCAGTCGCTCAACCTGCGCCCGCGCAAGCTCGAGATCGTCTCCTGCCCCTCCTGCGGCCGCGCCCAGGTGGACGTGTACACGCTCGCCGAGCAGGTCACCGCGGGCCTGGAAGGCATGGAGATCCCGCTGCGCGTCGCCGTCATGGGCTGCGTCGTCAACGGGCCCGGAGAAGCCCGCGAAGCTGACCTCGGCGTCGCCTCCGGCAACGGCAAGGGCCAGATCTTTGTGAAGGGGGAGATCATCAAGACTGTCCCTGAAGACCAGATTGTTGAGACACTGATCGAAGAGGCCATGCGTATTGCAGAAGAGATGGGGGAGACCGGTGGCGAAGATGCTGTCAAGGGTAGCCCCGTGGTTAGCGTCTCGTAGGGACGGCGCCGCTTCCGGCGTCGCCGTCCGCGTCCTGGGTGTTGAGGACACCGCACCGCTGTTGGACCTCGCCGGGCAGGATCCCGTCGCCAATGTCTTCATCCTCTCCCACCTGGAAACCGCCGGCACGGCGTCGCCCACGGCCGCCGGCGCCAGCATCCTCGGCGTGTTCGACGGCGGCACCCTCCTCGGTGCCTGCTGGGCGGGTGCGAACCTGGTGCCGGTGCAGCTGGACCCTGAACTGGCGGGCCTCGTCGCGACGGCGGCGCACCGCTCCGGGCGCCGATACGCCTCGATTTTCGGCCCGGCCGACACGGTGATGGCCATCTATGCCGGGCTGGAGCGGCTGGGCCAGTCCGCCCATGAAGTCCGCGACGACCAGCCGCTGATGAGCATCACCGGCCCGCCCGCCGTCGAGCCCGAGCCGGCGCTGGGCTTCGGCCAGCTCGCGGATTTCGACAAGATCCTGCCCGCCTGCGCAGCGATGTTCGAAGAGGAAGTCGGCTACTCCCCGTACCTCGGCGGCAGGGAGTACTACGGCCGGCGGGTCAAGGGCCTGATCCGTGCGGGCCATTCGCTGGTGCATCTGGACGCCGACGGTGAGGTGGTGTTCAAGGCCGAGCTCGGTGCCGTGACGCCGGAGGCAACCCAGGTCCAGGGCGTCTGGATGAACCCCAAATTCCGCGGGCTCGGCCGCAGCCCCGGCTACATGGCCGCCGTCGTGGTCCTGGCCCAGACCATCGCGCCCGTCACGAGCCTCTACGTCAACGGCTTCAACACCCGTGCCCGCGCCACCTATGAGCGGGTCGGCTTCCGGCAGGTCGGAACGTTCGCTACCGTCCTTTTCTAGGAGGGCTCCGGCAGATCCCCGGCGAGGTAGCGCTGGATGGTGGGCGCTATGAGCCTGACCACGTCCTCCCGGCCGGCGGAGGCCAGCGGTTCGAGCCGGATAACGTAGCGCATCAGCACGGCGCCGACCAGCTGCGCGGCCACCAGATTTCCGCGCAGGGCCACCTCCTCCGGCGTGCCGGCGACCCCCGCCATGATGCGCGGCAAGATCCTCTGGCTGGCGATTTCCCCGAGAATCGCCGTCTTCGCCTTTGAACCGATCGTGCCCCGGAGGAAGGCCAGGAGGCTGTGCTGCGCGGGGCTTTCCCACAGTCCCAGCACCGCCCGGACCAGGGCTTCGGCCCGCTCGGAAGGATCGCGGCGGTCCAATCCGGCCAGCACCGTTGACGGGTCGGCAGGCAGCTCGACGCTCAGGGCGAAGAGTTCGTCCTTGCCGGCGAAGAAATGATGGATCATGGCCGGGTCCACGTGCGCCTCGCGCGCGACCCGGCGCAGGCTGGTGCCCTCGAATCCATGTTCCGCGAACAACCGCCGCGCGGCCGCGAGGATCTGGCCCCGGGAGCCCGCACCGCCGGGCCGGCGCCCCCGCCGGGGCTCAGGCTGCCCGCTGCTCACGCGGTCCGCCGGCGAAGGGTCAGCGAGGCCAGGACCAGTACTGCCAGGACGATCGCGGCCATGATGCCGGTGTCCTGCCACAGGACGTCGGTGGCCTCGGCGTGGCCGGCGATCTCCTTCAGGGCATCCACCGAAAACGTCAGCGGCAGCACATTGGAGACGGCCTCCAGGACCTCGTTCATCCTGTCCCGTGCGACGAAGAGTCCACACAGCAGGATCTGGGGCACCACAACCACGAGCATGAATTGCACGGCCTGGAATTCGGTGCGGGCGAACGCGGAGCACAGCAGGCCCAGCGCAACGCCCAGCACCGCATTGACGACGGCGATCATCACCACGAGGCCCGGACTGCCCTTGATCTCCAGGCCGAACACCCAGTAGGCAACGCCGGTGGCGACCAGCGACTGGAGGGCGGCCATGAGGGAAAACGCCAGCCCGTAGCCGAAAAGCAGGTCCGTCTTGTGGATGGGCGTGGTCAGCAGCCGCTCCAGCGTTCCGGAGGTTCGTTCGCGGAGCATCGTGATGGAGGTGACGAGGAACATCACCACAAACGGGAAGATCGCCAGCATCATCAGACCCACCCGGTCAAAGGTCCGCGGGGCGCCCGGCGGGACTGTTTCGTTCTCGTAGAGGAAATACACTGCCGTCAGCAGCAGCGCGGGAACGACGAGCATCAGCGCCACGCTGCGGTGGTCGTGGCGCAGCTGGTCCAGGACCCGGCCCGTCGTCGCCAGCATCATGCGGGGATTCATTCCGGCACCTTCATTCCGGCCGTCCGGCGCGTTTCGGCGGCAGGACCCGGTTCCCCGGGGCTCCGAAGCGGCCCGCCGTCGGAGTCCGCCTGCCTGATGACGTTCAGGAACGCCAGCTCCAGGTCCTCGCTGCCGCCCTGCCCGCTAAGCTCGGCGGGGGTGAGCGAGGCCAGCAGCCGTCCTTGCCTCAGGAGCAGGAGGGAGGCGCAGTGGCGGGCCTCTTCCATGACGTGGCTGGAGACCAGCAGGGTGGTTCCGGACGCCGCCATGGCGCCGAAGCGCTCCCAGAGGTCTGCCCGGAGAACCGGATCCAGGCCGACGGTGGGCTCGTCCAGGATGAGCAGCCTGGGGCGGGCCACAAGGGCACACGCCAGCGACACGCGGCTGAGTTCGCCGCCGGAGAGATCCGCCGCCCGCATCCGTGCCTGCCCTTCCAGGCCGACGGCGGCAATCGCCTCGGCGGCATCGCGCCGATGGACGCCGTACATGGCCCCGAAATACCGGACGTTCGCTTCGATGCTGAGGTCAGGGTAGACGCTCGCCGACTGGGTGACGTAGCCGATTTCATGCCGGAGGGCTGGATCGCCGGCGGGCCTTCCCAGCACCGTGACGGTTCCGGAGGTGATGCGTTGGACGCCCACGATGGCGCGCATCAAGGTGGTCTTGCCGCTGCCGGAGGGGCCCAGCAGCCCTGTGATCCGGCCCGCGGAAATGCTGAACCCGATATCCTGCAGGATGTCCCTGCCGGCGCGCACGATCCGCAGGCCGCCCACCTGCACCGCTGCTGCTGGATCTGCCATGGTTTCCTCCGCCTGACTGCCGGGCCAATCACACAAACGAACAATTCATCAACTGATGAATTAAATCTAGGCAGGGAAGAACGGATGGTCAATGGACCGGAAGACCAGTTGCGCAGCGGCCAGGGGCTCCGGTCATTCCTGGCGTGGCTCTTCTGCGTCCGGGCTGACGGTAGATTAGTACCTAGACGTTTTTCGCCGGTTTTGGCCGGTTTCACCCTGCTCCTCCCCAGAAACGGATACCTACCCAGTGGTCCTTCGACTTTCCAAGCTGTTCCTGCGCACCCTGCGTGAAGACCCCGCCGACGCCGAAGTGGCCAGCCACCGGCTCCTGGTCCGGGCCGGCTACATCCGCCGGGCCGCGCCGGGCATCTACACCTGGCTGCCGCTGGGACTGAGCGTGCTCCGCAAGGTCGAACAGGTCATCCGCGAGGAAATGACCGCCATCGGCGCGCAGGAGGTCCATTTCCCGGCCCTGCTGCCCAAGGAGCCCTACGAGGTCACCAACCGCTGGACCGAATATGGCGACGGCATTTTCCGGCTCAAGGACCGCAAGGGCAACGACTACCTGCTGGCCCCCACGCACGAGGAAATGTTCACCCTGCTGGTCAAGGACCTGTACTCCTCGTACAAGGACCTGCCGCTGAGCATCTACCAGATCCAGAACAAGTACCGCGACGAGGCGCGTCCCCGGGCAGGCCTGCTGCGCGGCCGCGAGTTCATCATGAAGGATTCCTACTCCTTCGACGTCGACGACGCCGGCCTGGACGCCAGCTACGCCGCGCACCGCGGAGCCTACCTGAAGATCTTCGGGCGGCTGGGCCTGGAAGTCATTCCGGTCGCCGCCACCGCCGGGGCCATGGGCGGCTCCAAGAGCGAGGAATTCCTGCACCCCACCGAGATCGGCGAGGACACCTTCGTCCGCTCCGCCGGCGGCTACGCAGCCAACGTCGAGGCCGTCACCACGGTGGTTCCCGCGGATATTGACTTCAGCAACGCCCCCGCCGCGGAGGTCCGCGACACCCCGGACACCCCCACGATCGACACCCTCGTGGACGCCGCCAACCGCCTCGTGCCCCGGGAAGAGTCCGACGGCGGCGCCTGGACTGCCGCCGACACCCTCAAGAACGTCGTGCTCGCCGTGACGCTTCCCACCGGCGAACGCCAGATCGTCGTCATCGGCCTGCCGGGCGACCGCGGCGTGGACCTCAGGCGGGTGGAAGCAAACATCGGTTCCTTCCTGCCCATCGCCGGCGAGATCACGCTCGAGGCCGCCAATGAGGACGACCTCAAGAAGCACCCCCTCATCGTCAAGGGCTACCTCGGCCCGGGCCTGAGCCTGGACGAACCCCTGCTCGGCACCGAAGGCGCGGCCAAGCTGCTCTACCTCGTGGACCCCCGGGTCGTGCGCGGCTCCGCGTGGGTCACCGGCGCCAACGAGGCCGGCAAGCACGTGTTCGGCCTCGTCGCCGGCCGCGACTTCGGCTGGGACGGCGTGATCGAATCCACCGAGGTGCGCGCCGGCGACGAGGCCCCCGACGGTTCCGGACCGCTGGAGACCGCCCGCGGCATCGAAATGGGCCACATCTTCCAGCTTGGCCGCAAGTACGCCGAAGCCCTCGAGCTCAAGGTCCTGGACCAGAACGGCAAGCAGGTCGTCGTGACCATGGGCTCCTACGGCGTCGGCGTCACCCGCGCCGTCGCGGCCCTCGCCGAGTCCAACCACGATGCCAAGGGCCTCGTCTGGCCGCGCGCCGTCGCCCCGGCCGATGTGCACGTCGTCGCGGTGGGCCGCGGCGAGGAGATCTTCGCCGCCGCCGAAAAGCTGTCGCTGGAGCTGGAGGCCGCCGGCCTCGACGTCATCTACGACGACCGCCCCAAGGTTTCCCCGGGCGTGAAGTTCGGCGACGCCGAGCTCGTCGGGGTGCCCACCATCCTCGCCGTCGGGCGCGGCCTGGTGGACGGCGTCGTGGAGATCAAGGACCGCCGCAGCGGCGACGCCGAGAACGTGGCCGTCGAGAAGGCCGTGGACTACGTGGTCAACGCCGTCCGCAACAACTAACGGGGCAGAGTGGTCTCCGGACTGGAGTCGATCCAGCTCGGCACCCTCATCCTGATCGTGGTGGCCGGCTTCGCCGCCGGCTGGGTGGACGCCGTCGTCGGCGGCGGGGGACTCATCCAGCTGCCGGCGATGCTGCTGGTCCCGGGCATCAGCCCGGTGCAGGCACTGGCGACGAACAAGATGGGGTCCATCTTCGGGACGACGACGAGCGCCGTGACCTACTACCGCCGCGTCCGGCCGGACCTGCGGACCGCCCTGCCGATGGCGGTGATCGCCCTGGCGGGCAGCTTCGGCGGCGCCGTGCTCGCGGCCACGCTGCCGGCCAGCGTGTTCAAGCCCATCATCGTCGCGGCGCTGGTCGCCGTCGCACTGTTCACGGCCTTCCGGCCCGCCGTCGGCGAGCTGACCAGGCTGCGGCACGAGGGCCACCGGCACTACGTGGTGGCCTGCCTGATCGGGGCAGTCATCGGTTTCTATGACGGGCTGATCGGCCCGGGAACGGGCTCGTTCCTGGTCATCGCGCTCGTTTCCGCCATGGGCTACGCCTTCCTCGAGGCCAGTGCCAAGGCAAAAATCGTGAACATGGCCACCAACGCCGGCGCCCTGATCTTCTTCCTGCCGCACGGCTCGCTGCTGTGGGGGCTCGGGCTGGTCCTTGGCCTGGCTAACATGGCCGGCGGCTATCTCGGGGCGCGGACCGCCGTCAGGCAGGGGAGCCGCTTCATCCGGATCGTGTTCCTGATCGTGGTGGCGGCGCTCATCCTCAAGCTCGGCACCGACATCTGGCAGGACAGCCTCGCCTGACCCGCCCCACGACGGCGGGCCCTCCCTGCCAGGAGGCCGCAGGCGTAGCATGCAGCTATGTCAGCAGCCGAGGAACGCTATGCGGCCGCCCTGGCGGCTGCCGCCGGGCACGCCCGCAAGTGGCTGGAGAGCCAGGGGACACGCCATGTCGGGCCGCGGCGCACGGCGGCGGAGCTGGCCGCCGACTTCGGCGGCCCGCTGCCCAGGAAAGGCATGCCGGCCGCGGAGGTGATCGACTATCTCGCGGAAAAGGCCGAGCCGGGCCTGATGGCGATGCCGTCCGGCCGGTTCTTCGGCTGGGTCATCGGCGGGACGTTGCCGGCGGCGCTGGCCGCGGACTGGCTGGTCAGCGCCTGGGACCAGAACGCCGGGCTGCGCTACGCCACGCCGGCCACCGCCGCGATCGAGGAGGCGGCCGGGGCCTGGCTCCTGGAGCTGCTGGGGCTTCCGGAGGAGTCCGATGTCGGCTTCGCCACCGGCGCCACCATGGCGAACTTCACCGGCCTGGCCGCCGCACGGTGGCGCCTGATGGCGGACGCCGGCTGGGACCTCGACGGCGAGGGACTGTCCGGCGGCCCCCGGATCCACTGCTTCGTGGGGGCGGAACGGCACGACACGATCGACCTCGGGCTGCGGTACCTGGGCCTGGGCCGGCCCGCCGTGGTCCCCGCGGACCGGCAGGGGCGGATCATCCCCGCCGAGCTGGACCGCGCCCTGGAGCGCGCCCTCGACGCCGCGCCCAGCCGCGGGAACAAGTCCGGGCGGGCGCCGGCGCTCGTGTGCCTGCAGGCCGGAAACCTGCATTCGGGCGCCTTCGATCCCTTCACCGAGGCGATCGCCGTCGCGAAGTCCTACGGTGCCTGGGTGCATGTGGACGGGGCGTTCGGGCTCTGGGCCGCCGCCGTGCCGGAACTGGCCGGGCTGACCGCGGGCCTGGCGCTGGCCGATTCCTGGGGCACGGACGCGCACAAGACCCTCAATGTCCCCTATGACTGCGGGATCGCGATGGTCAGGGACGCCCAGGCGCTGCGGTCGGCCATGGGCGTGCACACCAGCTACCTGATCCCGGCCGGTGACGGCGCGGGGGACCCGTTCGAGAAGGTTCCCGAGCTCTCGCGCCGGGCACGCGGCGTGCCCGTGTGGGCGGCACTGAAATCGCTCGGCCGGGACGGCGTCACGGCCCAGGTCCGCGAACTGGTGCTGCGCGCCTCGCAGCTGGCGGAGCAGCTGTCCGCGCTGGACGGCGTCGAGGTGCTCAACGACGTCGGCTACACGCAGGTGTGCCTCGACTTCGGGGACGACGCCGTGACGAGGGCGGTGACCGCACGGATCATCGGCGACGGCCGGGTGTGGATGTCCGGTTCGCGGTGGCAGGACCGGGACATCCTGCGGATCTCCGTCAGCAACTGGAGCACGGACGACGACGACGTGGCGGTCGCCGTCGGCGCCGTCCGGGACGCCCTCGCGGCGGTGCGCGCCAGCTGACCGGGCCCCAGTACAGTGTGCACAGGATGGGTCCTGAATCGAGTGCGACGCGCAAATTCCCTGGCGCTACCGGAATGCCGAATGCCGGCCGCGTCAGGGAATTGTCGCAGCGAGAAGCATTTTGCGTCTCGCTAGACGACCCCGCTGGCGCCGAGCAGGTTGCCGAGGAGGAAGGTGGCCGCCAGGGCCAGTGCACCGCCGACCACGACGCGGACCGCCGCCTTCAGTTTCGAGCCGCCGCCGATCCAGGCGCCCAGCGCTCCCGTGATCGCCAAGGCCACGAGGACGGCACCGAAGGTCAACTGGACACGGATGTTCTCCGGCGGCAGCAGGATGGCCAGCATCGGCAGGACGGCACCGATCAGGAACGCGACGAACGAGGCGAAGGCGGCGTGCCAGGGGCTGACGATATCGGTCTCGTCGATGTTAAGCTCCGCCGAAAGGTGAGCGGCCAGGGCATCGTGCTTGGTGAGTTCGAGGGCCACGGTGCGGGCCGTCTCTGCGCTGAGTCCTTTGGCCTGGTAGATGGCGGCAAGTTCTTCCAGCTCCTCTTCGGGCTCCTCCTCCAGCTCCCGGCGTTCTTTCGAGATCAAGGCCTCCTGGCTGTCCTTCTGGCTGCTGACGGAAACATATTCGCCCAGGGCCATGGAGATGGCACCGCCGACCATGCCCGCGGCGCCGGCGATCAGGATCGGGCCCGAGTCCGTGGTGACGCCCGCGACGCCGACCACGATCGCGGCCACGGACACGATCCCGTCGTTGGCGCCCAGAACGCCTGCCCGTAGCCAATTGAGCCGCTGGGCGAGGTCGTTCCTATGGGGTTCGTTCTCGTGGAGGGTTGCCGCGCCGGAAGTTTCCATTACTCCAGCAAAGCACCAGCGCCATGTGCTTGCCAGTATTGCGACGCTAAGCAAGTCAAGCCAGCGTCAGCAGTGCCACGTTGCGCCGCTGGCTTGGGCGGACCGAGGGAGCGTTACAGGGAACCCTTGACACCCGGTCCCCGGGGGCGCATATTTAACAGATCAGTTAATTAACGGAAATATTAAATACAAGGGCGCATCACGATGTCAACCGATCGGCTCAGCCTCATCTTCTCGGCGCTTGCCGACCCCACCCGCAGGGCCATCCTGGCCCGGCTGGCGGAGGGCGAAGCCACCGTGAATCAGCTGGCCGAGCCCTTCGACATCAGCCTCCCTGCGGTCTCCCGCCACCTTAAGGTGCTGGAAACCGCCGGGCTGATCACTCGGAGCCGGAATGCGCAATGGCGCTCCTCGAAGCTCGAGGCCGCACCGCTGCGCGAGGCTGCTGAATACATGGACAAGTACAGGCGCTTTTGGGACGTCAGCTTCAGCCGTCTCGATGCGCATTTGCGAACGATCCAGCAAGTTCCCAAGAATCAGGAGTCAGGTAATGAACACGCAACAGAACACCACTGAGTCCCACACCCTCACCATGACCAGGGAGTTCGATGCTCCACGCGAGCTGGTCTTCAAGGCCTTCACCGATCCGGACCAGCTCGCCGCATGGTTCGGCCCGGAGGGCGTGGACTCGCCCCGGGACCGGATCGTCGTCGAACCCCGCGTCGGGGGCACCTGGCAGCTCGTCATGGTCTACGAGGAGGACGGCGTCGCCAAGGAGTCGCCGATCGACGCCGTGATCTCCGTCTACGACCCGCCGTCGCTACTGGTGGCCAGCCAGAGGGCGGAGCCCGACGTCGGCATCACCCTCCAGCTCGAATTGCGGCTTGAGTTCGAGGACCTGGGAGGCCGGACCCGGCTGCACCTTACCCAGGGCCCCTTCGACAGCACCGAATGGGTGGAGATGACCCGCGAGGGCTGGGGCAGCTCGTTCACCAAGCTCGACAAGGTACTGGCCTAGGACGATATGAGGGAGGGATGGGTTGCCGGGGCGACAGGGCGCCGGGCCCAGTCATCCGAACTGTCGCAACGGGCACCGGACCGACGTCGACCTCGAGCGGTCTCCGCCCTACCATTGGAGCGTCACGTCAGTCGACGTGGGTCCATGCACCGATCCAATTGGCAAGGAGATCATGATGCTCGGAGAGCAAATCGGGGAATTCACCGGACAAGCCATCAGCACGCGGGTTCTGGAAGACATTGGTCTCGGTCCGCGCAGCGAAGTGACCGATCATCAGGTCGGCACGCTCTGCGGTGTCCAGGTTGACGTCACGGTCACCTACGTCGGCACGATCCGCCCCGGCGGCACGGTCGCCGGCAGCGGAAACGGTTTTGTCGTCACCGCAAGCGGGCAGACTGCGACCTTCACCGGCAGAGGCGTCGGCAGGTTCACCGGTCCGGGCCAACTCGCCTGGCGGGGTGCGTTGTTCTACGAAACCACCTCCGACGAGTTGAGCAGCCTCAACGGGATCGCGGTCCTGTTCGAGTACGAGGTGGCGGACGGCAAGTCTGAAGGCCGCCTGTCCGAGTGGAAGTAGCGGGGCAGCGGCGCCCCAGCGGGGGCACTTCGTCAGGGACTCGCCGCGTTCCGGCACGAAATCGCCGGTTTCGGGGTTCAAAGTGCCCCCGGACGGCGCCGTAAGCCCTGCGTCAGCGGGCTGCCGGGCTTTCAGGGGGCAGCGCGCCAGCAGGCAGCGCGGGAAACGCCGCCGGGTCAGCCAATAATCCGGGCAGCGGACCGGGATCCCGGCCCCAGAGTACGGCCCGCCGGGCTGCGTCCAGCAGGCCGGCGATCGCCCACCGGCGGGTCTCCCCGTCGCTCAGCGCCACGAGGTCGCCGTAGACCGGCAGCGTGGCCGTTTCCTGCCCGGCCAGGCCGGCGGCGGGCGCTGCAAGGAATGACGGCCCCAGCACGTAGCCGGCCTCGAGCGGCGGGACGGGGACGCACTGCCCTCGGCTCAGGGTTTCCGCCGCGCTGACCAGTGCCTCGTGGCGGGCCAGCTGCTCGGCCGCCGGCTTCGCCGCATCCCCGCCAAGCCGGGTCAGGGCCACCTGGTAGCCGTAGACAGTCTCCGCTTCGATCCGTACTGTCGCCGCCAGCGCGCCGCCGAGCGCAGCGGCACCCGGCAGAGTGCCGCCCGTGGAAGGAGCCGGAGGAACGGACGACGCCGTCACGTCCGGGGCCGGGCACGCTCCGGAAGGCTGGGCAGAGGCAGAGGCAGGATCGGCTTGCGCGGGCACTGCGGGCACGGCGGGCACTGCGGGGCCGGCGGGCACGGCGGGCACTGCGGGGCCGGCGCCGGCGGCCAGGGCGGACGCCTGGAGTAGTTGCCCGGTTCCGACGGCTGCCAGGAGGCGTGCCATGCCGCCGTCGGCCGTGGCCGCATCGGCCAGGCGCTGGCTGCCGCTGCGCGCCAGTTCGGCGGCCAGGCCTGCCGCCGAGGTCGGCAGGGGAGGGGAGGACGAGGCAGCGGACGGGGTTGACGACGGCGGCTCAGCGGACGCATCAGGGGGGGCATCGCCCGGTCCCAGGAGCGCCCGGGCCTGGGTTGTCAGCAAGGTCACAGTCTGCGAAAAGGCCGGCTGCCCGGTGCCGGATCCGGGGTCCGGGGCAGCCTCGGAGAGCTGTTCGCCGGCGGTCCTTAGCCGGAGCGCTGCCGTCAGTGCCGAGGCCCGTGCCCGTTCGGAAAACGGCGGTTCCGGGGGCTCCCGCGGGACAACGGGCGTCAATGCCGCTCCCAGGCTGACAGCCACCAGGGCGAGGCAGGCCAGAAATGCAAAGCGGGGAAGGATCCGGGGAAAAAGGCGGCGGGGGGAGACCCGCCGTCGTTTTTCCCTGGTGTCGTCTTTCACAACAGACCATGTTGTCATGCCGGCAAGGAACTGAGTGCACCACGGCGCCGGGAAAATCGCTACGCTAGTAGTCACACAACATCATCTAGCAGGAGGCGGCGGCGTCATGTCCAATCCAGAAGCCACGACTTCAACAGGCCGGTCCGGGACGGGGAAGGCCGAAGCCGAACCCGCCCAGAACCTGGAGGCCACGCGCCTGCACGCTCTCCTGGAGCCCGCCGTCCTGGCGAACCGGCTGTACGTGGAGGACGTTTCCATCCACGTCGCAGGGGCCAACCGCGTGGTCCACGTGGTGGTGGACCTGCCGCAGGAAGAGACCGGCGGCGTCACGCTCGACGTCATCGCCGAGATCTCCAAGACCCTTTCCGATGTCCTGGACAATGACCCCAGCACGGACTCGCGTCCCTACGAGCTCGAGGTGTCCTCCCCCGGCGTCGGACGTCCCCTTACAGAACAGCGGCACTGGCACCGCGCCCGCGGGCGGATGGCGTCGGTCAACGTCATCCAGGGGGACAACGTCACCGGCAGGATCCAGTCCGTGGACGACGACGGCGTCACCGTGGTCCCGGAGATCACCGTGAAAAAGGGAATGAAGCCCAAGCAGGGCGACCCCATCAAGCTCCCCTTCGACAGGATCCGCAGCGGAAAAGTCGAAATAGAGTTCAGCCGCCTCGACGAGGCCGGCCTGGAAAACGGACACAATGGACCTTCTGAGGAGGCCTGATGGATATTGACATGAGCGCACTGAGACTCCTGGAGCGTGAGCGTGAAATCCCGCTGGATCTCCTGATTCCGACCATCGAGCAGGCACTGCTGGTGGCGTACCACAAGACCCCGGGCGCCTTTGAAAAGGCCCGCGCCGAGCTGGACCGGAAGAGCGGGCACGTGACCATCTGGGCCACGGAGATTGACGACGACGGCGCCCCCATCGGCGAATTCGAGGACACTCCCGCGGGCTTCGGCCGCATCGCGGCCAGCACCGCGCGGCAGATTATCCTGCAGCGTCTGCGCGATGCCGAGGATGACAACGTACTGGGCCAGTTCAAGGGCCGTGAAGGCGAACTGGTCGCCGGAACCATCCAGCAGGGCAACAACCCGCACATGATCCAGGTCAACCTGGGCACGGTGGAGGCACTGCTGCCGCCGCCCGAGCAGGTGCCGGGGGAGAAGTACGTCCACGGCAACCGGCTCCGCGCCTTCGTCATCGATGTCCACCGCGGCACCAAGGGTCCCTCGATCACGCTGTCCCGCTCGCACCCGGGCCTGGTCCGGAAGCTTTTCGAGCTGGAAGTTCCCGAGATCGCCGACCGTTCCGTGGAGATCGTGGCCCTGGCCCGGGAAGCCGGGCACCGCACCAAGATCGCGGTCAAGGCCAACGTCTCCGGCATTAACGCCAAGGGCGCCTGCATCGGTGAAATGGGCTCGCGCGTGCGCGCCGTCATGACCGAACTGAACGACGAGAAGATCGACATCGTCGACTACAGCGATGATCCGGCGACCTTCATCGCCAGCGCCCTCTCGCCGTCGCGCGTGAATTCGGTCACCATCACGGACGAAGCAACCCGCTCCGCCCGCGTGGTTGTCCCCGACTACCAGCTCTCCCTGGCCATCGGCAAGGAAGGCCAGAACGCCCGGCTCGCCGCCAAGCTCACGGGCTGGCGGATCGACATCGCCTCCGACGCCGCGGTCAGCCGGGACAAATAGGCCGCAGTTCCGGCCTGCCCGCCTGCGCCCGGATCCTGCAAGTTCGGGACCCGGGCGCCGGAGGGGCTAGAATAGACATGACCGGGCCTAACGGCCGGTATCCGCGTGCCCTGAGCGCGTCCGGGTGTGGCGGAGACGTTGTTGTTCACGTCCCGCCAAGCCATCCGGAAGCAACAGGCCGGCAGATATGTACTGGCAGGAAGATTCTCGTACGTGGCACAAGTGCAGCACCTCGAGCATCAGCCGCAGCGCACCTGCATCGGATGCCGACAGAAGGGCTCGCGGTCTGAGTTACTCCGGCTCGTCGCCGACGGCAGCGGTTCATCCGCCGTCCTGGTGGATGAACGACGCCGGATGGCTGGCCGGGGTGCATGGCTGCACCCCAGCGAGAAGTGCCTGGCACTGGCGGTCAAACGTCGAGCGTTCGGACGCGCCCTCAACGGCGCAACCGGAACGGCCGACGTCGAACGCCGGCTGGCGGCAGGCACGAAAGCCGTGGACACCCCGGTGGCCGCAGCGAAAACCGTCCAACCTGAAAGCGGGTCAGAAAACTGATGGAAACCCGATGAGTTCCCAGCGATGAGTGCGCAACGATGACAACTTTGTTGCGCTCTGCAATGGACCTTTCAGCTGCACTCGCGGCGGAGGTCCGCATTAAGAAGTAGACGGTTCGTGCCTGGCTCGGTGCGGACCGAGACAGGAGAAATGTGGCCAAGGTCCGCGTACATGAGCTTGCTAAAGAGCTCGGTATTACTTCCAAAGATGCAGTAACCAAACTGCAGGAACTGGGCGAGTTCGTTCGCTCCGCCTCTTCAACCATTGAGGCCCCCGTCGTGCGGAAACTCCGCAACGCATTCCCCGCTGCAGCAGCAGCACCCAAGTCAGAAGCGCCTGCCGCAGCACCCGCGGCGGCCCCCAAGGCATCCGACGGATCCCCGGCGGGCCGTCCGGCGCCTGCGCCCGGCCCCGCCGCGCCCACGGCGCCGGCGGCCCCTGCCTCAGGACCTGCAGCAGCACCGGCGGCAGCACCTGCGGCAGCCCCGGCTCCGGCAGCACCTGCGGCAGCAACGTTTTCGGCACCCCCGGCGGCATCCGCCGCAGCACCGGCACCCGCCGCTGCGGCACCTGCACCGGCTGCACCGGCTGCCAAGGCTCCGGCTGCTCCGTCGACGGGCGCCAAGCCCGGCGCGCGGCCCGCTCCGAAGGCTGAAACTCCCGCTGCGCCGGCCCGCCACGGCGGCTCGGCACCCCGCCCGGGCGGTCCCCGTCCCGGCAACAACCCCTTCGCCACGTCCCAGGGCATGCCCCGGGGCCGCGGCGGCGACAACGATCGTCCCTCGCGTCCGGGTAACAACCCGTTCGCTCCTTCCCAGGGCATGCCGCGTCCGGGCGGAAGCCGTACCGAGGGCGAACGCCCCGGCGGCCCCCGCCCCGCGGCAGGCGCTGGCGGTCCCCGTCCGGGTGCTCCGCGTCCCGCCGGCGCTGCCGGTGCACGTCCGGGCGCTCCGCGTCCGGCCGGCGCTGCCGGAGCACGTCCCGGGGCCGGCGGAAACCGTCCGACTCCCGGCATGATGCCCAACCGCACCGAACGTCCCGCACCGGCTGGTGCAGGCCGTCCCGGTGGCGGCGGCCGCGGTCCGGGCCGTCCGGGCGGCGCCCCGGGTACCGGTGCTCCCGGTGCCGGTGCCGGTGCCGGTGGCGGCGCTCCGGCCGGCGGTGGCTTCGGCAAGGGCGGCCGCGGCCGCGGCGGCACCCAGGGTGCTTTCGGCAAGGGCGGCGCAGGCCGTGGCAAGCAGCGCAAGTCGAAGCGTGCCAAGCGCCAGGAACTCGAGCAGATGAGTGCTCCGTCGCTGGGCGGCGTCAGTGTGCCCCGCGGCGACGGCAACACCATTGTCCGGCTCCGCCGCGGCTCTTCCATCACGGACTTTGCCGACAAGATCGAGGCGAACCCGGCAGCACTGGTGACCGTCCTCTTCCACCTCGGCGAAATGGCCACGGCCACGCAGTCGCTGGATGAAGAGACCTTCGCCCTGCTCGGCGAGGAGCTTGGCTACAAGCTGCAGGTTGTGTCACCGGAAGACGAGGAGCGCGAGCTGCTCTCCGGCTTCGACATCGACTTCGAAGCCGAACTGGAAGCCGAAGGCGATGAAGACCTCGAGGCACGTCCTCCGGTTGTCACCGTCATGGGCCACGTTGACCACGGTAAGACCCGGCTGCTCGATGCCATCCGCAAGTCCGACGTCATGGCGGGCGAGCACGGCGGCATCACGCAGCACATCGGTGCCTACCAGGTCAGCCACGAGCACGAAGGCATCGATCGCAAGATCACCTTCATCGATACTCCGGGCCACGAGGCGTTCACCGCCATGCGTGCCCGTGGTGCGAAGGTCACCGACATCGCCATCCTGGTGGTCGCAGCGGACGACGGCGTCATGCCGCAGACCGTTGAGGCCCTCAACCACGCGCAGGCGGCCAATGTGCCGATCGTCGTGGCCGTGAACAAGATCGACAAGGAAGGCGCCAACCCGGACAAGGTCCGCGGCCAGCTGACCGAGTACGGCCTGGTCCCGGAAGAATACGGTGGCGACACCATGTTCGTGGAGGTCTCTGCCCGCCAGAACCTCAACATCGACGAGCTGCTCGAGGCTGTCCTGCTCACCGCGGACGCAGCCCTGGACATGCGCGCCAACCCGAACAAGGATGCCCGCGGTATCGCGATTGAAGCCAACCTGGACAAGGGCCGCGGTTCCGTGGCCACCGTCCTGGTCCAGTCCGGCACCCTGCACGTCGGCGACACCATCGTGGCAGGCACGGCCCACGGCCGCGTCCGTGCGATGTTCGACGACGACGGCAGCGCCCTGACCGAGGCCGGCCCGTCCCGCCCCGTGCAGGTCCTGGGTCTGTCCAACGTCCCGCGCGCCGGTGACACCTTCTTCGTGACCGCTGACGAGCGCACCGCCCGCCAGATCGCCGAGAAGCGTGAAACCGCCGACCGCAACGCCGCCCTGGCCAAGCGCCGCAAGCGCATCAGCCTGGAAGACTTCGACCAGGCCGTCGCCGAAGGCAAGATCGACACCCTCAACCTCATCCTCAAGGGTGACGTGTCCGGTGCCGTGGAAGCCCTCGAGGACGCGCTGCTCAAGATCGACGTCGGCGAGGGTGTCCAGCTCCGCATCATCCACCGCGGGGTCGGTGCGATCACGCAGAACGACGTCAACCTGGCAACGGTCGACAGCGCCGTCATCATCGGCTTCAACGTCAAGCCCGCCGAGCGGGTTGCCGACCTGGCAGACCGCGAAGGCGTGGACATGCGCTTCTACTCCGTCATCTACGCAGCAATCGATGACATCGAGCTGGCCCTCAAGGGCATGCTCAAGCCGGAGTACGAAGAGGTCCAGCTTGGCACCGCCGAGGTCCGCGAAGTGTTCCGTTCCTCCAAGTTCGGCAACATCGCAGGCTCGATCGTCCGCTCCGGTGTTATCCGGCGCAACGCGAAGGCCCGCATCAGCCGCGACGGCAAGGTCATCGGCGAGAACCTCTCCGTTGAGACGCTCAAGCGCTTCAAGGACGACGCCACCGAGGTCCGCACGGACTTCGAGTGTGGTATCGGTCTTGGCTCGTTCAACGACATCAACGAGGGTGACATCATCGAGACCTTCGAGATGCGCGAAAAGCCGCGCGCCTAAGGTTGGTCCGTTGTGGCGGGGCCGTCGGATTTTCCGGCGGCCCCGCCCCTACGCTGGGCGGCACTGGATCTGCGATCCTGTGCCGCCCAGCTCCGGTAGGCCCGATGCCACTCCCAGGCCGCCGGAAAAATCCAACGGGTCCGTCGTGGACTCGCCTTGGGCGCGTGGCAGCAAACTCAACATGTGTACGTCAGCCGCTACGGCGCCGTCGTACTCAAGAATTTAGGAGCAAAAATGGCTGATCCCGCACGGGCTGCCAAGTTGGCGCAGCGGATTAAGGTTGTCGTTGCCGAGGCTTTGGGCCGGAAGGTCAAGGATCCGCGGCTGGAGGGCATTACTGTCACGGATGCCCGGGTGACCAATGACTTGCAGCACGCCACGGTCTACTACACGGTGCTCGGTGACCAGGTGGTCCAGGCCGAGGCCGCCAAGGGCCTGGAGAAGGCCAAGGGCGTGCTCCGGCAGGAAGTCGGCCGCAATATCACCGTGCGGCTCACTCCCACGCTCGAGTTCGTGGCGGACCAGATCCCGGTTAACGCGTCCAACCTTGAGGAACTGCTCCGGGCCGCGAAGAAGCGCGACGCCGAAGTGGCTGCCCTCGCCGCAAGCGCCCAGCACGCGGGCGACGCCGATCCGTACAAGTCCGACACGCCCCAGGACGTGGAACTCGACGAGGACGACTTCGACGAAGAGGACCTGGACCTGATCGACGACGACGAGATCGACGAGGACAGCAACAAGGACCAGGGCAGCACCAGGTAGGACCGCGGGAATTCTGCAGGGGAAGTGGCCGGACCGGCAACGGGTCCGGCCACTTCTGTCTTCCGCGTGTGCGGCGCCCGCTCCTCTGGCTATGATCGGACCATGACGATGCAGCCCCCAGCCCATGTCATCGGGGAATTCCTCAATCAGGCCATCCGCCTCGCCGTCCGGAACGTGTCCGACGGCGGCGGGCCGTTCGGCGCGGTCGTAGTCACCGCGGACGGCCGGACCCACGACGGCGTCAACCGGGTGACCCTGGACAACGACCCCACTGCCCATGCCGAGGTTGTGGCCATCCGCAAGGCAGCGGCCGCGTCCGGCAGCTTCGACCTCAGCGGGGCCGTGCTGTACGCCAGCTGCGAGCCGTGCCCGCTCTGCCTGGCCGCGGCTTTGTGGGCGCGCGTGGACCGGGTGTACTTCGCGGCGGACCGGTACAGCGCCGCCGCGGCAGGCTTCGACGATGCCCTCTTCCACGAATACTTCGACGGGGACCGTCCGGAGCTGATGCCGGTGAGCCACACTGATCTCCCGGCGTCGGACCTTCCCTTCCACGCGTGGCGCGATAATCCTGACCGCACCGAGTACTGACCCCGTCCGAATCATCCCCAGGCGGCGGTGCCGTCCGCGGTCCGGGGGGACTTTGGCGCCGACACGCCGTCGCCCGGCCGGGATTCCGTGGCTTGGGACTTCAAAGTAGCCCCGGACCGCGGCCACACGCCGGTGCGGCTCAGCGCCGGGACCTGAATCTCAGGCCGCCCAGCAGGGGCGATCCCATGCCCAGCAGGAAGCCGAAGTCATACCAGTTGCCGGAACGGGCGGAGTTGTAGAAGGGGAACTCGCTCCAGACCCCGAAGACATGGACGATCAGCACGATCCACGCGGTCAGCCCGTTCCAGATACCCCACAGCAAGTCCTGCCACCACATGATGTACCCTCTCGGCTGGAAACTCCGGCACTTCGAGCGCAAAGTGCCGTGGGCTCAGGCTACGGCGCCTGCCGTACCGGCGGTAGGGGCTATCGACCCACCGGTCTGGCGGCCCGGCCTGGCGACCCAGCCTCGTGACCCAGCCTGGCGGTTCAGCCCTGCCGGGCGGGGAGCCGGCCGAGGCCTTCGACGAGGTCCGCACGGCTGCCGCAGAGGGCGATCCGGATCCAGCCCTCGCCGATGGAACCGAACGCCGTGCCCGGGGCGAAGGCCACCCCGGAATCCGCCAGGAAGCGCCGGACCCAGGCCCGTACATCCCCGCCGCTGATGTGGGAAACGTCCGCCCACAGGTAGAACGCCCCCTGCGCGGTGAGGAACGGGATCCCCCTGGGCCGCAGCACCGCGGAGGCCGCATCCCGGTTGGCCCGGTAATGGGCGTGGGCGTCGCGGACGTAGTCCTGCGGCCCGGTCAGCGCCGCCAGGGCGGCGTACTGCGACGGCGATGCCACACACGAGACGATCGACTCCATCACGTTGTTCATCTTCTGTTCCAGACCGGGCGGGCAGATCAGCGCTCCGATCCGGAGCCCTGTCAGCCCGTAGGTCTTGGACAGGGTCAGCGAGGTGAACACGCGCGCCTCGCCGGGGACATCGCTGTCGAAGCGGGCCGGGCTGACATGGGGGACATCGTAGGTGAACGCCTCATAGCATTCGTCGGAGATGATCCACAGGTCGTGCCGAAGGGCCAGTTCCACGAGGCTGCGGGTGAGTTCCTCGCCCACGACGGCACCCAGCGGGTTGGAGGGTGAATTGAGGACCAGGACCTTGGTCCGCGGCGTGATCAGGGCCTCGATGTCCTGGATCCGCGGCTGGAAATCGTGCTCCGGATAGAGCGGATACCGCACCGGTGCGGCATTCAGCAGGCTGCCGGTCATCACGAACGTAGGGTAGCCCGGGTTCGGGATGAGGATTTCGTCCCCGGGGGAGAGCAGCAGGCTCATGGCCAAATGCAGGCCCTGCTGGGCGCCGCCGACCACGTACACCCGGTCCGGGCCGACCGGCGTCGCGTTGTGCGCGGCGAACCTGGCGGCGAAGGCCTCGCGCAGCGCCGGGATCCCGGCGTTGGGGGTGTAGTTGGTCTCGTCCCTGTCCAGGCACGCCATCCCGGCCTCGAGGATGTGGCGCGGGACGGGGAAACCCGGCTCTCCGATGCTCAGCACGATCGCACCGGGGGTGGCCCAGGCGGCTTCGGTTATCTCACGGATCTGGTTGGCCGGGACGTCGCGGACATGGGCGGCAAGCTCGGGCATGTCAGCCATCCTAACCGCCAGCAGCCCCGGGCCCGGGCAGGGCAAAACGGGGGAAGGTCCGGCCGGAGCCGGCCGGCGGCGGAGGAGCCCGGGCGCGGGCCCGTCGTCGGCGGCGCGTCGTCGGCGGCGCGCCGGGCGCAGATATACTGGGGAGCGTGCTTTCTGGACTGGTGATAGTGGACAAGCCGCAAGGCTGGACCAGCCACGATGTGGTTGGACGGATGCGGCGGATCGCCGGTACCCGAAAGGTGGGCCATGCCGGGACCCTGGACCCGATGGCCACCGGCGTGCTGGTGGTCGGCATCAACAAGGCCACCCGGCTGCTGACCTACATTGTGGGCACCTCCAAGACCTATACGGCCACGATCCGGCTCGGCGAGTCCACGGTGACCGACGACGCCGAGGGCGAGGTCACTGCCACCCGCAGCGCCGCCGCGGTCACCGAGGAAGCCCTCCGCGCCGGCGTCGCCGTCCTGACCGGTGAGATCTCCCAGGTTCCCAGCAGCGTCAGCGCCATCAAGGTCAACGGCGAACGCGCCTACGCCCGCGTCAGGTCCGGCGAAGAGGTCAAACTGGCCTCCCGCCCGGTCACCATCCACCGCTTCGATGTCCACGGGGTCCGCCGGGTGCGCGACGGCGAGGCACTCGACGTCGACGTCACCGTGGAATGCTCCTCCGGCACCTATATCCGCGCCCTGGCCCGTGACCTGGGGGAGGGCCTCGGCGTCGGCGGCCACCTGACGGCGCTGCGCCGGACCCAGGTGGGCCCGTACACCCTGGACCAGGCGCGCACGCTGGAGCAGCTGGCCGAGGAACTGGACGTCCTGGAAATGTCCCAGGCGGCCCGGGCCCTGATGCCGAACCGCGAACTCAGCGACGCGGAAACCACCGAGCTCTCCTTCGGCCGCAGGATCGCCGCCGGGGCTGCCGCCGGAACGCCTGAAGCCGCGACGGCAGACAAGCCCGCCGCTGCGTTCGCACCGGACGGCACGCTGGTGGCCCTGCTGGCCGATGCGGGAAGCTACGCCAAGCCCGTGCTGGTCTTTGCGCCCGACAACGAGAAGCGCGCCGGGGAAACGGGCGCCAGCGAAAACGGCGCCAGGGTCCCTGCTCCGGAACAGCGGACTGAACAGCGGACCGAAAAGCAGGCCGACTAGTCTTGGACGCGTTTTTCTACATCATCCTCGTGGTCGGGCTGCTCTCCACGATCATCTGCGCCACCGCGGGCATCCTGAAGAAGGCCCCGAACGACACGACGATCCTGTCGGTGGCCGCCGTCGAACTGTCCCTGCTGGTGTACCTGGTCGGTTCCATCGTCCGGGTCCTGGGTGGGGAGCGGATCGCGGGGGAGCCCTGGGAATTCTGGGGCTATCTGGTGACCGCCCTGATGCTGCCGGTCGGCGCGGTGTACTGGTCCATCCTGGAACGGACCCGCTGGAGCAACTTTGTCCTGGCGGCTGTCGGCGTCACCGCCCTGGTGATGGCCGCCCGCATGAACCAGATCTGGTACTGACATGGAAGAGGAACAGAACGTGACGGCAAAACCTTCGCCGCAGGACACCGGGACCGGCCCGGGGGAAACTCCGGCAGCCGCCGGCCCGGCGTCGACCGACACCCGCAACACGGGCCCCGGGCGGTTGCTGATCGCCGTCTACGCAGTGTTTGCCCTTTCGGCGACGGCCCGGGCGGCCTACCAGATCCTCACCAAATTCGCCGAAGCGCCGCTGGCCTACCTGCTGTCCGCCTTCGCCGCCGTCGTGTACATCGTGGCAACGGTGTCGCTGGCAAAGCCCGGCCGGACCTGGTTCAAGATCTCCGTGACGGCCGTGCTCGTGGAACTGATCGGCGTGCTGGTGGTGGGCGCGTTGAGTCTCTTCGACTCCGTCAACTTCCCGCACGAGACCGTCTGGTCCCTGTTCGGCCGCGGCTACGGCTTCATTCCGCTGCTGCTGCCCATCCTGGGACTCATCTGGCTCTACCGCCGCCGCCCGGCGCCCAAGCAGGCCTGAGACTTCTTCATGGCGGGCTGCGGGCTCAGGGACTGTCAGTGGCCGGAGAGTCCGTGGCCGGAGCCGCAGCGGCTGGAGCGGTGCTGGCTGGACCGGTGACTGGGCCGGTGTCTGGGCCCTCGGTTGGCTCTGCGGGCGCGTCCAGTTCCTGGAACAGCGTGATCTGCAGTCCGGCCGGCCCGCTGAGCCTGGAGTTCAGCGACCGCCACGGCGTTTCCCGCGGCTCCGCGATGAGGCTTCCTCCTGCTTTCACGAGAGCCCCCGTGGCGGTTTCGGCGTCTTCGACCTCGAAGGCAACGCGGATCTTCGCGCTCGGCTGGCCGTCTGCCTCGACCTGGTCGATCATCCTGATCTGTGCCGGGTTTGAGAGCTCCAGGGTGGCCCGGCCTGCTTCGAGAATCGTGATGCGTGCATCCCCTTCGCTGGGGATGACCTCGCGCTCCACCAGCCCGAGAACGTCGCGGTAGAACGTCAGGGCAGCGTCGTAGTCCTCCGTCTCGACGACGAGGCGCAGCTGCCGGACAGGATGCGGGGTTGGGTTTTCGGTAGTCATGCTCGTACCTTAGGACCGGCCGGGCCATCGCGGAATGCGTGCCGGAAACTGCGGGTGGTGCCTTGGCCGTTTAGCCCTCGCTGATGTTCCGGCCGGCGTCTATGCCGGTGGCCACGCCCTGGAGCCTGCTGCGAAGGGCGGGCCAGGCCGCGGCGAACCCCGGGTGCAGTTCCTTGGTGCTGACGCGGTCGATCCCCACCCACGCCAGTTCGAGGCTTTCCGGGTCGCTGATGGCCGGTTCAAAGGGCTCGACCACCTGCGCGGCGACGGTGGTGTAGGACCAATAGCCGACGTCGAACACGGATGTGAACAGGATGCGGAGGCTCTCCGGCGGGACGGCAGCTTCTTCCCTGGCCTCTCGCAGCGCCCCGTGGACAGCCTCCTCGCCCTGGTGCAGGGCGCCTCCCGGGAGTCCCCACGTGCCGCCTTGATCGCTCCACAAGGCGCGGTGCTGGAGCAGGACGCCCTTGGCCGGATCGTGAACGAGGAGTCCGGCCGAGCCGAAACGCCCCCAGAATTTCCCGAGGTCCCCTTCGACCCAGGCGTCACCGGGATCGCGGGGTCCCAAGGGCCGGCGGGGTTCCACCGAAAAGATCCCGCCGGATAGTGATTCCCCGAGCGTGGGGCAACTGGGCTGTCCATGCGTCCAGTTTCCCACGGACGAGACCTGTCCCCGGGGAAGCCGTAGTCTGGCGACGCTTTGCGGGCGGGGGCCTGCCAGCGCCGCCGGGCTAATAACGTCGTAGGTCTCTGGAAGAGGGGAGTCATGGAAGCCATTGGAGATTTCATCCCGGATCCGGCCGCCTGGCCGGACGCCGGGATGTTCCCCGGCGGCCCGCGGCGGGCTGCGGCTCCCGTCCCGCCATGGTCTGAGGCGCTCGACGGCGCGCTGGCGCTGCTGCAGGGTCTGGGCACGACGGCGGTTGCCGATTCAGCAGCCTTCCGCCTGACCGACGCCACCGATTTCGCCGGCCGGGTGGAGGAACTCTCGCGGACCGTGGAGTATCTGCAGCTCGTCGCGGCCGGGGCGGTGGACCGGGCCAGGAAACTGCCGGCCGCCACGGCTTTCACGGCCCCCACGTCGTGGGCCACGGGGTGGCGGGACAGCCCTGGCGACAGCCCTGCCGGCAGCCCGGGCTGTGCCGCCGGGTCCGGCGGGGCCGTGCCGGTGGATGACGGCTTCCGGAACACCACGGAGTTCCTGCGGGCGCGGCTGCGGATCAGCGCCGCGGAGGCCCGCCGCCGTTTGTCCCTTGCCGGCAGCGTGCTGCCGCGCCCGGTACTCGCCGGCCGGCAGCCGCTGCCTGCCCTCCGGGCGGAACTCGGCGAGGCCGTGGCCGCCGGGGAGGTCCCGTCCCGGTCCGCGACCATCATCGCCCTGGCGCTGGACGGCGTCCGGCACACCTGCGACGCCGCGGCCGCGGCGGCGATGGAGCACGCCCTGACGCGCACCGCCGCCGGGAACGACCCGGACTTCCTGGTCCGGATCGCCCGGCGCTGGGCGGACGCCCTGGACCAGGACGGTGCGGAACCCTCCGAAGAGCTCCTGCGCCAGCTCCAGGGCGCCTTCATCCGCCGGCCCCGCCACGGCCTGCACCACCTGGAAATCTTCGCGACCGCCGACCAGTTCGAACAGCTCCTCACCGTCATGAACACCGCCACCAACCCCCGCACCAGCGGCACGGGGCCATCCAGCGCTTCCAGCGATGGCCAGGATCCCGGGGCCGGCCCCGCCGCTTCCACCGCGGCTGCCCGGGCGGCCGCTGCCGCGATCCCGCGTGCCGGCGGCGAAGACGACACTGACCCCGGCGCGGCCGGGCTGGACCTCCGCTCCCGCCCGCAGAAACTCCTCGACGGCCTCATCGGCGCCTGCAAGGCCGCGCTGGCCTCCGGCGGACTGCCCGCCGCCGGAGGACTCCGCCCCCAGGTCATGGTCACCATCGACTACCGTGCCCTCCTCGAAAGGCTCGGGAACACCGACGCGGCGGCCCGGACGGCGTCGCACACCGGAACAGGGAACACCGGAACACTGAACACCGGGACACTGCTGTTCACCGGGGCCAGTCACCGCCGCCTCGGTCCGGAAGATCGCCTGCGACGCGGACATCATCCCGGTCCTGCTCGGGGGCCAGGGCAGGATCCTGGACATCGGCCGGACCTCACGGATCTTCCCGCCCCACATCCGCAAGGCCCTCACCGCCCGGGACCAGGGCTGCGCCTTCCCCGGCTGCACCATCCCCGCGCCCTGGTGCGAAGCCCACCACATCAGCTACCGGTCCCGCGGCGGGTCCACCGGCACCGACAACGGCACGATCCTCTGCTCATTATGCCGATGTCGGCATAATGAGCATTATGCCGATGTCCGGATTATGCCGATGTCGCTCCGGGCAGCCTGATTTGGCGGGGTTCCCCGGGATACTTGTCGGCATAATCAGAGGGCTTCGAGGAAGGTGAGGAGTTTGTCGCCGGGCGTGTAACGGCCGGCCGGGGTGTCCGTGG
>NZ_JAGPOT010000109.1 GCF_018224015.1 Pseudarthrobacter albicanus | reverse complement strand
CGGGGTGAATCTACATGGGGAGTTCGCCACGGTCGTGACCACCGCCGGTCTGCTCGAACAGGTACCGCAGCTCGCAGCCACCGCCCGGTAGCCGGAGCGGGCGGGACTGCCCGTTCAACGTTCCCCCATACGGGACACCGAAACCGCCATTCCCAACTGTGAATTAACCGCCATTCTCAACCAACAGTCACATCAACCAACAGTCACAGCGGGGGAGCGGGCGGAAGGTGTCGCGGTGCGGGACCGGCTTGCGGGACGCCTCTCCAGCCCACATGATGAGCCGTTCTGGTTCGGGCTGGTTTATCCGAAGAGTGTCATTTTCAGAAGACGACTGCACTGAATGTCAGAAGTCGTCTGCACCATTGCCCCTGCTGTGCCCGCAGCACGGTTCCGAGCTGCGGGCACAGCAAGGCTTATCCTGCGATGAGTTCCTTGACTGGCCCTTCATGTAGGGCCAAGTACACATCGTCTCGGATCTGATTGGCCTGTGGATCTGTCATCGTCCTGGCTAGAGGGCGCAGCACGAGACGTATCAGCGCGTTGGCCTGTCCTTCGCGGATGCGGAGCCGCTTCCGTGCTGGCTCGGGAAGCTCTCCGTACGACGTTAGGGCCAAGAGTTCGACGCTTTCAAGGTCTTCGGCTTGCTCGCCTAACGCTGTTCGCACCCGGTCTCCGAGCACTTCGGCGTCCAGGTCTGCGGGAACTACGATGGAAATGTCCCTGCGGATGGACGGCATCTGGGAGACCGGTTTCCATCGGGACAGGTCCAGCATCTGCTTTGCGATTCTCTCGTCCGTGGACCGAAGCAATCTAATGTCGGGGACGCCTTTGCGAAGCATCAGGGCGCGGTCCAGACCCATCCCCAGAGCCAGCCCCGACCACTTTGTGGGATCCAGGCCGGCTCCGGAAAACAGATGCGGCGCCATGAGCCCGCATTCTGCCAGTTCGAGCCATTCCCCGTCCATGGGTGAGTGGCGGGTTCCTCCCCCGACTCACATCCGGCGCCAGGACCTAGGCGCGCGCCTGAGAGCCCTCGCGACCGGAAACCGGTCGGGGGCAAATAAATCGACGCGTAGAGAGCATGGGGCGACTATACCCCAAATGGAAACACGTAGGTCGAGTGAGATTTTCGCGTAGATCCGAACTGCCAAGTTCCAGGCATCCAAGTAGTTGGCGCGTTCGTGGAAACGATGGATTCCGAGAGGGCATCGAATTGAGCAGCCCGTCGGCGCCGAGCTGCAGGTAGAAGCCCGTTCCTTCCTTATGAGCCAGGAACGCGCCCTGCGCGGTCTTGTAGGGGGACTGGTCCGGGGAAAAGCGGATGTCCCGGTTGGGGCGGAACAGCCTTGGATCCCCGAACCGTGGCTCCAACTGCGCAAGCAGCTGCGTCAAAGGGTCCTTCACCGCGGCGTCGTACACTGCCTTGTGCTCGAGCCAGCAGTCGCGGTTGTTGTTGTGCTCAAGCTCGGCGTAGAACTGGACGGCGGCATCCGGGATGCCTGCGAATGTGTCCATGTAGGAAGCGTGGGGACCCGGCTGCCGGAATAGCGAGCGGACGCCCGGGCCATGTGGAAAGCAAAACACCCCGCCACGGAAGATCGTGGCGGGGTGTTCGTGTGTGGCCCAAGGGCCGCAGGAGGGTAATCAGCCGATCTTGTTGGCTGCCTCGGAAGCGGAAGCGGCCGGTGAAGCCGGAGCCTCAGCGCCCAGGTTGGCGCGCAGCTTGGCGCCGAGCTCGTCGTCGACGTTCGTCCAGTACTGGATGGCGCGTTCCTTGATGCCCGGGTTCTTGACGCCGCCCACTGCGCCCGTGATGGTCTCCAGCAGGCGGGCCTTCTCGCCGTCGTTGTACACCTCGCGGTACAGCGTGCCGGCCTGGCCGAAGTCGCCGTCCTCGGCGTGCAGGGAGTGCGCGGAGAGCGTCAGCGCGCCGTCGTTCTCCCAGCCGCCGGCCGGGTTCTGCGGCTCCACGGCGGCGGGGCCGCCGAGGGAGTTCGGAGCGTATACCGGTACAGACGGAGCGTTGAAGTTGTAACGCCCCTGGCCGTCCTGGCTGTAGTTGTTGACCTGGTTCTTGGGCAGGTTCACCGGCAGCTGGGCGTGGTTGGTGCCGACGCGGTAGCGGTGTGCGTCCGGGTAGGAGAAGATGCGGGCCTGCAGCATCTTGTCCGGGGAAGCGGCGATGCCCGGCACGAAGTTCGACGGCGTGAAGGTGGCCTGCTCGATCTGCGCGAAGTAGTTTTCCGGGTTCTTGTTCAGCTCCATGGTACCGACCTTGACCAGCGGGTAGTCCGCGTGCGGCCAGACCTTGGTGAGGTCGAACGGGTTGAAGCGGTACGTCTTGGCGTCCTCGTACGGCATGACCTGCACGTGCAGATCCCAGGAGGGGAAGTTGCCGGCGGCAATGTTTTCCTGCAGGTCGCGGATGTAGAAGTCCCCGTCCGAGCCGGCCAGTGCCTCGGCCTCGTCGCCCGTGATGGACTTGACGCCCTGGTTGGACTTGAAGTGGTACTTGACCCAGAACCGCTCGCCCTCGGCGTTGATCCACTGGTAGGTGTGCGAGCCGTAGCCCTGCATTTCCCGCCAGGAGGCCGGCAGGCCGCGGTCGCCCATGAGCCAGGTGACCTGGTGGGCGGACTCGGGGGAGAGGGTCCAGAAGTCCCACTGCATGTCGGCGTCGCGCAGGTGGGTGCCCGGGAGGCGCTTCTGCGAGTGGATGAAGTCCGGGAACTTGATGCCGTCGCGGATGAAGAACACCGGGGTGTTGTTGCCGACGAGGTCGTAGTTGCCCTCGGTGGTGTAGAACTTCACGGCGAATCCGCGGGGGTCGCGCCAGGTGTCGGGGGAGCCGTTTTCGCCGGCGACGGAGGAGAAGCGGATGAGCATGTCCGTCTCGGTGCCCGGCTGGAACAGCGCGGCCTTGGTGTACTTCGAGACATCCGCGGTGGTGGTGAAGGTACCGAACGCGCCGCCGCCCTTGGCGTGCACGACGCGCTCCGGCACCCGTTCCCGGTTGAACTGGGCAAGCTTCTCGATCAGGTAGTGATCGGTGAGGATGATGGCGCCGTCGGCGCCGGTTGCCTGGGAGTGGGCATCGGACGTGACCGGTGCGCCCGACTGCGTCGTCGAGTGGGCAGGGGTGATGGGCGCAGAAATGTTCGCAGTCATCTTTCTCCTTCTGGTTGGGTTTTTTACTTGGATTCGGAGGGAAGTTGTTGGGTGCGCTGGCAGTCCTGGCAGACGCCCTGGTACATGACGTCGGCGATCTGGATGGTCATCGGCCTGGCGTTCCCGCCCCAGTGCGGGGTCAGGCAGGGTGCGTGGCCGACGGCGCATTCGACGTCCTCGACCCGACCGCAGCCGATACAGATGGCGTGGTGGTGGTTGTCGCCCACCCGCGTCTCATACAGGGCGGGGGAGTGCGGCGGCTCGAAACGGCGCAGCATCTGCAGTTCCGTCAGATCGCCCAGGACCACATAGACGGACTGTGCCGTCAGCTCGGGCAGTTCCTGCCGGGCGGCGGCGAGGATGCCCTCTGCCGGGGAATGCGGATGGTGTTCGACGGCGGCGAGCACGGCCAGGCGCTGCCTGGTGACCCGGCGGCCGTGGGCACGCAGGGCGGCAGCCCATGCTTCGTGGGTGCCCATCTGATCCGTCATGCCCCTATTCAAGCACTTATTATGACTCGCTAACAATAAGGCAACCCTAAGGACGAGTTTCCGCGCCCCCTGGCGCTCCAAATCCGGCGGCGCAGGGCCGGCTGCGGGCGCCACTAGAGTTGCCGGGTGGGAAAATTCCTGGCGGACATCACGCCGTTGCGCGAGAGCCCGGCCTTCCGCCGCCTGTGGCTGGGGTCCGCCGTCGCCGCCCTGGGCAGCCAGCTGACCCTGGTCGCTGTCAGCCTGGAGGTCTACCGGCTCACCCAGGACAGCCTGTACGTGGGCCTGCTCAGCATCTTCGCGCTGGTCCCGCTGGTGTTCGGCGGCCTGCTCGGAGGATCGATCGCGGACGCCCACGACCGCCGCAAGGTGGCGCTTCTGGCCTCCTCCGTGCTGTGGCTGACCACGGCCTGCCTGGCGCTCCAGGCCTGGCTGCAGCTGGGGAACGTGTGGGTGCTGTACGTGCTCGTCGCGGTGCAGAGCGGCGCGCAGGCCATCAACCAGCCGGCCCGCAGCGCCATCATCCCCGTGCTGGTCCGCAAGGAACTGCTGCCTGCCGCCAACGCCCTGAGCATGATCAGTTTCGGCCTGTCCATGACGGCCGGGCCGCTCCTGGCCGGGGTGCTGGTCGCCTGGATCGGCTTCGCCTGGACCTACACGATCGACGTCGCCAGCTTCGGCTTTGCCGTCTGGGCAATCCTGAGGCTGCCGCCGATGCCGCCGGGGGAGCATGCCAGCCCCGCGGGGCTGCGGTCCGTCGTCGAGGGCTTCCGTTTCCTGGGTACCCGGCCCAACCTGCGGATGACGTTCGTGATCGATCTCGTGGCCATGATCTTCGCGCAGCCCCGGGCCCTGATGCCCGCGGTCGGCGCGCTGATGATCGGCGGCGGGGAGGCAACCGTCGGCATCCTGCTGGCCTCCACCGCCGTGGGGGCGTTCCTGGCCGGCCTGTTCTCCGGGCCGCTCGGCGCGGTCCGGCGGCAGGGCGCCGCCGTCGTCTGGTCCGTCATGGGCTGGGGCGCCTCGATCGCCGGGTTCGGCGTCGTGGTGCTGCTGGCAGGCCGCTCCGGTGCGGACGGTGTGACGGGATGGCTGCTGCCGGCCGCTGCGTGCTGCGCGCTGGCCGGCATCGCCGACTCCGTCAGCGCCGTCTTCCGCAACACCATCCTGCAGGCGGCCGCCCCGGATCACCTGCGCGGGCGGCTCCAGGGCGTCTTCATCGTCGTCGTGGCAGGCGGCCCACGGATCGGGGACCTGCTCGCGGGCGGCGGGACTAAGCTTCTGAGTGAGGGCTGGGTGGTGCTCCTGGGCGGGCTGGTGTGCGTTGTGCTCGCATGGACGGTGGCGCATGTCCAGTCCGGTTTCCTGGAGTACGACGCCCGGAACCCGGTCCCGTAGCAGTTCGTTTTCCTGAAGAGACAGAGCTCCCGCAGCCGGGAGCCCGCAGCCTGGGAGGAACAGTGCACCAGCACCACAACGGACTGAAGACCGCGGCGCTTTTCGGGGTGCTGTGGGCGGTGCTGCTTGCCCTGGGCGCCCTCATCGGAGCCGGCACGCGCAGCGCCGGCCCGATCTGGATCATGGCCTTGATCGGCGTCGGCACCACGGCGTACGGGTACTGGAACAGTGACAAGATCGCCATCCGGTCCATGCAGGCCTATCCGGTCACGGAGGCCCAGGCGCCGCAGCTTTACCAGATCGTTCGGGAGCTGTCCGCCCGGGCCAAGCAGCCGATGCCGCGGATCTATCTTTCGCCCACGACGGCCCCGAACGCCTTCGCCACCGGCCGGAACCCGCAGAACGCGGCGGTGTGCTGCACCGAGGGGATCCTGAGGCTGCTCGACGCCCGCGAGCTCCGGGGCGTCCTGGGCCACGAACTCATGCACGTCTACAACCGGGACATCCTGACGTCGTCGGTGGCAGCCGCCGTCGCCGGCGTGATCACCTCGGTGGGGCAGCTGCTGCTCTTCTTCGGCGGCGGGGACCGGCGCAACGCGAACCCGCTCGCCATGATGGCCATGGCGCTGCTGGCCCCGTTCGCGGCGTCACTGATCCAGATGGCCATCTCCCGGACCAGGGAGTTCGACGCCGACGAGGACGGTTCCGCGCTCACCGGCGATCCGCTGGCGCTCGCCTCCGCCCTGCGCAAGATCGAGCAGGGCGTGCAACTGGCGCCGCTGCCGCCGGAGCAGCGGCTGGTCAACACCTCACACCTGATGATCGCCAACCCGTTCCGCGGCGGCGGCATGGTGAAGCTGTTCTCCACGCACCCGCCGATGCGTGAGCGGATCAGCCGGCTGGAGCGGATGGCCGGCCGGCCGCTGGGCTGAGCGCCGCCGTCGTGCTTCCCGGACAGACGGCTTCCCGGACGCGCCGGCCGCGGCACGTCAGCTGCGGAAGTTCACGAACTGCAGATCGGCCTCGTCGAATTTCTTGAGGATGTTCATGGTCTCCTGGAGATCGTCACGGGACTTGGAGGTCACGCGGAGCTCGTCGCCCTGGATCTGCGACTTGACCGACTTGGGGGCCTCGTCGCGGATCAGCTTGTTGATCTTCTTGGCCAGGTCCTGGGCGATGCCCTCCTTGATGGTGGCTTCCAGCCGGAATTCCTTGCCGGAGGCGTACGGCTCGCCCGTGTCCAGCGACTTCAGCGAGATGCCGCGGCGGATGAGCTTGGACTGCAGCACGTCCAGGACAGCGAGCACCCGCTCTTCGGAGTTGGCCTTCATGAGGAGCGTTTCGCCGCTGAAATCGACCTCGGCGCCGACGCCCTTGAAGTCGTAGCGCTGGACCAGTTCCTTCTGCGCCTGGTGCAGCGCGTTGGCGACTTCCTGCTTGTCTACCTTGCTGACGACGTCGAATGTGGATTCGCCTGCCATGACTGTCCTCCTGATGGTTGCCGGGGTGCCTGTTGAAAGGCGGTGATATCTGCGTTCCAGACTAGTACGGATGCCCCCGATGTGAAGGCCGGCCGGGGCGGGCCCGGTTCACAGCCCGTTCAAAGCCGGGACAGGGCGGGAACGAAGCTTTGACTGCCAGAGTTGGATGGGTTGGAAGAGTCAGTCGAAAGGCAGAGCACATGCACCGCAGGGCCGTCCGTTATGTCACCAGTTCCACTGCCGCCGCCGGCACGATTGCCACGGCGGCATCGTCGGTGGCCGCCGCGGCGTTGGCCGCCTCCATCATCCTGAGTCCGGCCGCGGCTGCCTCCTCCCGGCTGGACGGCGTCCATGCGGACCTGGCCCGCGCCGTGCAGTTGAACCAGGTCACGGAGGAGCAGGCCGCGAGGTTCGAGGCGAAACTGGCCGGCCGCATCCTTGAAGAAGCCTGAAATTCCGGGCTTTTTGGGGCCGCGGGACGCCGATTCGATTCTTCGGCGGAAGTTCTGTAAAGTTGTCTTGCCCGCGGTTGCTGGAAGCGGAACGAACTGGAAACAGCCGTTCTGACCATAGTGGCCGCGAGTGATCTTCTTTTGAAGTTCGGCAGATTACCCGAGCGGCCAAAGGGGGCTGACTGTAAATCAGCTGGCAACGCCTACGGGGGTTCGAATCCCTCATCTGCCACCCTTACGAGGGGCTCTACTTCCTAGCAATAGCAAGGAAGTAGGGCCCTTTGTTATTTGTCAAAAGTCTCGTTTGAGCACATTTTGAGCACACCTGCCTGTGAAACGGCCTGATCCAGTGCGTCGGCAACCCTGTCCAGATCGTCATCGAATAGATCCGCGTAGATGTCCAGGGTCATGGCAGCGCTGCTGTGGCCGAGCATTCGCTGCACTGCCTTGACGTTCGCTCCAGCCGACACAGCAAAGCTGGCAGCAGTGTGCCGCAGGTCGTGAGGCGTGACCCGCGGGACTCGGGAACGCTTCGCGGCCCCGGCGAACCAGCCGCCCGTGGTCATGCTGCACTCTGGTACTACGAAGGTAGCCGCCGTCGACCCCCGGGAATACCGGATCATCCCCGCCTCGGCCCTCGCACTGTCGCGCCAGCGGTTCTGCAAGGAATTTCGGGAACGGCACATACCGCCGCTTGTGGTTCTTCGGAGTGCCGACCTCGATCCGTGAGCCCACCTCGACGGCGTTCTCCTCGATCCGCAGTCGCCGCCTGAGCATGTCCAGGTCTTTGACGCGCAGACCGACGGCCTATCCCCAGCGGATCCCACAGTACGCAAGGATGAGTATCAGGGTGGGGTATTTGGATTCGTCGGCCAACCGGTGCACCTCTTCATGCGACAGGTAGATGTGCTGGCGCTTGACCTTTCGTGGAAGGTTGACACCGCGCGCCGGATTCGTGAGGATCCGCCTATCGTCAACGGCTTCATCCAGGATGGATGCAAGTACACCGAAGGCCCGGATGACCACCGTGGCACTTTTGGGCTTTCGGCTCTCCGCGTCGCTGCCGGAGGTCAAATCCGACGCCCACTGCTGCACCGCCGACTTGCGGATATCGGCCACGGCTGTGCCGCCCCAGACCGGCTCGACGTGGTTGCGCCAAGCGGCCTCGACAGGGCGCAGAGACGGCGGCTTCAGATGCGTCTGCCTTGCCAGCCAAGCAGTCCCCAGTAGCCCCACGGTCGACCGGCTCTGGGCATGTTCGATGTATTCACCGCGTGCTTTTGAGACCTCGACGGAGGCCAGGAACAATTCAGCCTCCCGCTTGGACGTGAAGCCGCGCTTCATGGTCTGCCCGCGGCCCGGTTTCCGGTAGCGGACCGGCGTCAGATGCCCCTAACCATGCTCATCTGCGAAGGGCCCGTTATGGCTGCTAGTCGGCGGGCGTGGGTACGTCCTCCAGCACAGACCTGTCAAAGAAACGGACCTCGCCCGTTGCCTGAAAAAACACCGGAACTACAGAAGTGCTCGGGTCTTTTGAAGTTTCGTATATCTCGGGCGCGCTCCCGTGCTTGCGCGCAATGGTTCCAACCATGTCGGTGCCGCGAACCCTGACGGTTCGATACTTGTAGCTGATGTCGACCCCTCCTAGTGAGTTGAGACACACGTTACTCCACGAGGGCAGTCCCAGGACCGAGTGTCGGAACTTAAGCCCAAGAAACGGCGCCCGCCCTGCCACCAGAAGTGTCCGGCCCGATCCCGCGGGACCCCGTAGGGGACGAAGCATTTCCGTGAACACATTTTGAGCACACATGGATGGAAAGGCGCGTGAAATGGCAGGGGCTGGTGGCACCATAAGCCCCTAAATTCAGCGGAACTGGCCTCTGAGCTTCGACGCAAAGAGGTTTCGAATCCCTCATCTGCCCCACCCTTGGGAAAGCCTCCGGAACCAACAGGTTCCGGAGGCTTTTTCTTTTCCTGCACGTTTCCCGCCGTGGACGTCCTGTTCCGTGTCCTGCCGGATGGCTGGCAGGGACAGCAGGCCAGACGTGCGCGTGGTCGGGACCGGGTGTCAGACCCTGCTTCCCCGGCTTCTGCGGCCTGCGACGGCGCCGAAGATCAGCAGCACAATGACGGCGCCGAGGATGGACAGCAGCCACGTCCGCAGATCGAAGAAATTGCCAAGACCGCCGCCGAAGATCAGCGAACCGATCCAGCCGCCAAGTATCGCGCCGACGACGCCCAGGACGAGCGTGAGGACCCAGCCACCACCCTGCCGGCCGGGAAGGATGGCTTTTGCAATGGCTCCCGCAATCAGCCCGAGCAGGAGAAATCCGAGAATTCCCATGACTGCACTTTCCTTTCGTTGAGACGCTGGCGGCTCCTAGCCGACGGCGTTGCCGATTCGATCAGCACGCTTACTATGATACGCCGATAGCAGCTTTTGCAATCAGGTCGTGGCAGGCTCGGTGAGGATGGCGTCGATCTGGCCGATCGCCTCCTTCATTCCTTCTTCCATGCCCATGGCGAGGATCTGCTCCATCTGCTCTTCCGCCTCGAACGTGGACATGATGGTCATCCGGGTGCGGTCGCCGATTGCCTCGAGCGTTACGACGCCATGGGTCGTGCCCATGTCGCCCACCGGGTTGCCGTTTTCATCGGCAAAACCGTCGTCGAACTCGAGGCGGTGCGGTGCCTCGACGGCGGTAATGAGCCACCAGCCCCGGCTCTTCTCACCCTCCGGCCCGGTCATGTAATAGCTGGCCTTTCCCCCGGGCACGAAGTCAAGCCGGTCGAAGGTGGCAGGCCAGGCCGGCGGACCCCACCAGCGCTCGAGCTGGCGCGGGTCCTCCCAGACCTGCCAGACGCGCTCGACGCCGGCGTCGAACTCGGCGACGAGGGTGAGGCTCAGCGCCTCCAGATTCTTGACGGAACTGATAACTGTCATGACTGAACCCTTCCTATCCTTCAGCGAGAATGTCCGCGATCCGATCCGCGCGCTGCCGCCAGATCTTCTCGTATTCATCGAGCAGCCGCCGGGCTCCCTGCAGGCCTTCGTGCCGGGCCCGTAGAATAATTCGACGGTCCGGCCGTGTCAATGGGTCGCCGGGACGCTACGTGGCCATCCCTGCATGAACCCGCACAAACTCGATGTGGTTCCCGGGGTGGACGATCTTCCTCGGGCCCCGCGAAAATCCTTTCGCGTCCAGGTGGTTCTGCGCCCGGTACTCTGCAAGCGCTTCGTCATAGATCCGGTTGAGCTGACGGCCGGAGAACTCCTCGGACTGTCCATCGGTGAAAGTGATGGAGATGAGCGCGCTGTCGGGGAAGTGCCTGTTCATCCGGATGAAGCCTTCGGCGTCCTGCTGGAGATTTATCAATGTGGGTCCCACCTTCTGATCGAGAGCTCCCAGTCTTGCGTACCTTTTCAGGTCCCGTGCACGGCGGGACATGACGAAGGGGCGTGACGACGGCGCGTGACGAAGGGAAGGCCCCTCGCCGAGGAGCCTTCCCTTTTATTTCTGGAGCTACACCTTCTCGCGGGTCCGATCGATAGCCGGCTCCGCCTCCTCGACCGTGAATTCCCTGCTGCGGCGGGGGAAAGCCCAGAACTTGGTGTCCTTCGCTTCCACCCGGGGCTCGGGGCGCTCCTCAGGTTCCCGTGAGGCATCCTTCTTGATGTCCCGCCGGAAATCCCTGCTGTACCCATAGCACATCATTGACCTCCTTATGGTGACTGCGTATTAATCTTCCTCCGTATCGGCCCCGCAGTCGATACTTCCGGGGACGGGCCCGCTCAGCCCAGGTTTCCCAGCAACTGCTCCGTGGCCGGATCAGGCACGCCCCCGAAGTATTTCGCGAGGACCTGTTCGAAGACGGAGGCCTGCGGGTCCGCCCGCAGGAACAGCGTCATGGACGAGCGCAGCTTCCGGGCATCGACGCCGCCGAAGATCCGGCCGGCGGTGAGCCCCTGCTGGCCGGCAACGGCCCCGGCGCTTTCCTTCAGCCGCGGACCCAGCACCGGGTGCCGCAGATAGGCCTGCGCCTCGGCCAAAGAGGAGATGGCATATTTCCGGGAGGTCGGACTCTGCCCCAGGCCGGCGAGCTGGGGGAAGATGAACCACATCCAGTGGCTCCGCTTGGATCCCTCTCGTAGTTCCGTGAGGGCCCGTGCATACGTTCCGCCGGCATCCTGGGCCGTCACGAACCGTTCAAGCCCGAAGGGATCCTCCACCGGTGCCTCGTTCGTCATTCGTCGAAGTGCGGGGACAGGTCCTCGTCTCCCGCGATCGATGAGATCAGGGAAGCTGCGACGTCGCGGATCTTGATGTTCCTGTTGTTGGAGGTATTCCGCAGGATCTTGAAGGCGGCCGCCCGGCTGCAGCGGTTCTGGGCCATGATGGCGCCGACGGCCAGGTCGATCACTGTCCTTGACTGCATTGCGGCGGCCATGTCGCCGCGCGATTCGGCGAGCCGGGCCAGCCGCAGGGCCAGCAGCAGGAAGCGCGAAGCCCGTTCCGCGAAGGCCTCGGCGGCCTCGGCGTCGTCGGCGGAAAAGGCACCCGGCGGGACCGAAAACAGCTCGAGAACGGCGGTGCTGCCGCCATCCAGGGCCAGCGGAATGCGCAGGGTGGAGCCGGCTCCAGCGCCGCTGCTGCCGACGTCCAGGGGAAGCTTCTTCCGTTGGAAGAGACTGATTCCGCAGGACACCGGGCGGCCGGGACGTGCGAAGTGCCACGCGGCGTGCGCCGCCAATCCAGTCAGGAAATCGTCGACGCCGGCATCGGCATCCGTGGCGGCGTCGGTGGCGGCAAGGACAAGGTCCAGCAACGGGTCGGTGATGCCACCTGATGTGCTGGCACGATCGTCAATCATGTACGTCCCCAATTCCGTGACCGCAGGTTTGCCGTCTGACCAAACGGCGGCCTACCTCGATGCTATGGGGAGGGGGCCGTGCGGCGGAAGGTTAAACGCCGGCAGGATATCCGCCGCCGGGCGGGTGCCCGGACCGTTGACGGGCGTTCAGGGGTCGCCGGCGAGGGACCGGGCGTATCGTGTTCCCTATGGCGAGCGTCCTGGAAATGGCCGGGGTGGTTAAACGGTTCGGGCCCGTGACTGCCCTCAACGGGCTGGACTTTTCAGTCGAAGCGGGGGAGGTCCACGGCTTCCTCGGCCCCAACGGGTCCGGCAAGTCCACGACGATCCGGCTGCTGCTGGGCATGCTGCGGGCCAACGCGGGCTCGATCCGGGTGCTGGGCCTGGATCCCTGGCGCGACGTGGCCACGCTGCACCGGCGCCTGGCCTATGTTCCCGGGGATGTGGCGCTCTGGCCGAACCTGACCGGGGGCGAGGTGATCGAGCTGCTGGGACGGCTCCAAGGCGGCCAGGACCCGGCCCGGCGCGACCGCCTCCTGGCCATGTTCGACCTGGACCCGACGAAGAAGTCGCGCGCCTACTCCAAGGGGAACCGCCAGAAGGTGGCGCTGATCGCCGCGCTGGCCACCGACGCCGAGTTGTTCCTGCTCGATGAGCCCACGAGCGGGCTGGACCCGCTGATGGAGGAGGCATTCCGTGGCTGTGTCCGGGAGCTGCGGGAACAGGGCCGCACAGTCTTGCTCAGCAGCCATATCCTCAGCGAGGCCGAGGCGCTCTCGGACCGCGTCAGCATCATCCGCGAGGGCCAGGTGGTGGACACCGGCCGCCTCGAGGAGCTCCGGCACCTGACCCGGACCTCGGTCTCCGCCGACGTCGCAGCGGTGCCGCCGGGGCTCGACGCCATCCCGGGGGTGCACGACGTCGTCGTGGTGGACCACCGGATCAGCGCCCAGGTGGAGCCCTCCGGCCTGGCCCCGCTCCTGCGGGCGCTGACCGACGTCGGGCTCCAATCGCTGATCAGCCAGCCGCCCACCCTGGAAGACCTCTTCCTCCGGCGCTACGGCCCCGCCGGAAAGGCGATGCCGGCGGCCGTGGCAGCATCGCGCACCGGAAAGCCCGGCCATGCCTGAGCCGCTCGCCGGGACCGGGGTCCTGATCCGGCTGGGCCTGCGGCGGGACCGCTGGCTGCTTCCGGTCTGGATCGCCGGTTTCGCCATTTTGGCGTATTCCACGGCTGTGGCCAGCGCCGGCCTTTATCCCGACGCCGCCAGCCGGGTTGAGGCGGCCACCGCACTGAACGCCACAGCGTCCCTGGTGGCGGTGTTCGGCCGGATCTACGATCCTGCCTCCCTTGGTGCGCTGTCACTGATCAAGTACACCGCGTTCATGGCGGCCATCGTGGCCGTCCTGATGGTCATCATCACGGTCCGGCACACGCGCGCCGACGAAGAGTCCGGGCGGCTGGAGCTGCTCGGCGGCGGACGGCTGGGGCGCGACGCCCCGCTCGCCGCTGCCCTCGTGATCAGCTGCGGCGCCAGCCTCGTGCTCGGGCTCGTGACCGCCGCGTCCCTGGCCGCAGGAGGGCTGCCGGCTGGAGGGTCCTTCGCGTTCGGGCTGGGATGGGCGGCCACCGGCATGGCGTTCAGTGCCGTGGCCGGCGTGACCGCCCAGCTGACCTCCAGCGCCCGGTCCGCAACCGGGCTCGGCATCGGCGCCATCGCCGTGGCCTACGCCCTGCGGGCGGTGGGGGACCTGGCCGAACCGGGGCCTTCCGCGTTGTCCTGGCTGTCCCCGATCGGCTGGAACCAGCAGATCCGTGCCTTTGCCGGGGACCGCTGGTGGGTGCTCGCCCTGCCGCTGGCGCTGTGCGCGGCCCTCGTCCCGGTGGCCCTCATCCTGCGGGCGCACCGGGACCTGGGCTCCGGCCTGCGCGAGCCGCGTCCCGGCCCGGCGCGCGGAAGACTGCGGGGCGTCCGGGGCCTGGCCGCGCGGCTTCAGTTCCGCATGCTGGTGGCCTGGTCCGTGGCGTTCCTGGTGTTCGGGGTGATGATCGGCTCGCTGGCCGGCAATGTCGAGGATCTGCTCAGTTCCCCGAACGCCCGGGAGCTGATCAGGGCGCTGGGGGGAAGCCAGGCCATGACTGATGCGTTCCTGTCCGCGGAGGTCGGCTTCATGGGCCTCCTGGCCTCCGCCTATGGGCTTTCCGCGGCCGCCCGCCTGCGCGAGGAGGAGACCGCGGGCCACGTCGAGGCACTGCTGGGCACCGCGACAACCCGGACCCGGTGGGCCACCAGCCATTTCGCGGCCGCCCTGGCAGGGGTGGCGCTGCTCATGCTGCTTGCCGGCTTGTCGGTCGGCGGCGGTGCCGCCGTCGTCCTGGCCGACGGCGCCCAGTTCGGCCGGGTGACGCTGGCCGCCCTCGCCCAGATCCCCGCCGCCTGGATCGTCACGAGCGCCGTGCTGGCCGTCTTCGGCTGGGCGCCCCGCCTGACCGGGGCGGTCTGGGGGCTGCTGCTCGCCTTTGTCGCCCTGGGCGAGTTCGGGGTGCTCTGGAACGCGCCGCAGTGGCTGATGGACCTGTCCCCGTTCCGGCACACGCCGCTGCTGCCGCTGGACTCCGGCGACCTCGCCCCGCTGCTGGGCCTGGCCCTTGCCGCGGCGGCGCTCGCCGCCGTCGGCTATTCGGGATGGCGCCGCCGGGACCTGGCGGCATGAGCCCGGCCGGCGGTCCGGGCTCGAGCCGGGACCCCCGCGTCGATGCGTTCATCGGGGCGCTGCCCGGCTGGCAGCAGGCCATCTGCCGCGAGGTCCGCGATCTCGTGCATGCCGCCGACCCGGACGTCTCCGAGACCATCAAGCGCACCACCCAGCCCTACTTCGTGCTGGACGGCAACGTCTGCGCGCTCCTGGCGGCCAGGGACCACGTCAATGTCTTCCTGTACGACGGCGGGATCGTCCCCGATCCGGCGGGGATCATCACTGCCGGGCACGGCAACAAGACCGCCCGGACCGTGGCCTTCCGCGAGGGCGAGGCCATCAACGCGCCGGCCCTGGTGGAGATGTTCCGGCAGATCATCGCGAACAACAGTGCCGGCGGCTGGCGGAAGCTCAAACAGGGACGCTGACGGCTCCGGCGGGACGGCTCCAGTTGGTGCACCTGGCGCCGGCAGTCCTAGCCGCGCTCGCCGACGGTGACCTCGTTACGGCCGGCCGCGCGACGGCACTGGACCTCACGCCGTACCTTGCCAGTGACGACTGCGTGGGTGTCTAGCGGATCAGGCGCGATCAGCTTGCCCGGAACCCGGCCGACGCCGCGTGGGTGACCCGGCTCGCGGTGGACCAGTACGGCTTCCGGGAAGTGGGGGAACAGTGGGACGACGTGGACGGCCTGGAGACCGTCCTCGAAATGCCGTGCCCTTGTTCCTGAACCGGTCAGGCGTCAGCCGCGCGCCGTCAGAACCTCACGCAGCTTCTCGAAGCTCTCCGTCCAGCCGTTCCGGTGCAGGGCGAGTCGTTCCTCGGTCGCGAACAGGCCCTGTGACAGCGAGACCCGCGTGCCGCCGTCGTGGGCGTGGAGCATCAGCGTGACCACCGTTTCCGTGTCATCGGGCGCGGGCTCGTCCCAGTTAAAGGTGTATACGAGGCGGCCGGGAGGGCCGATCTCCAGGAACGCGCCCGAGAGATGGAACGGCTCGCCGTCGGGCGGTTTCATTGTGAAGCGGTACCGGCCGCCCGCCCTGAGCTCGAGCTCGGCCGCGGGCAGTCCAAACCCGCGCGGCCCCCACCACTTCGCCAGCTCGGCAGGGTCGGTCAGCATGGCGAAAATCCGCTCCCGGGGCGCGCTGAAGGCGGGACTCAGCTCCAGTGTCAGGCCGGTTTCTTGCTCATTCATGATTCGACTCTGGCACCGGCTGGCTCGGCGGGGAAGCCCCGGGTGCCTCCCCCACGACGCTGTGATTGAAGCCGCCCCGGATGGCTGCCCGCCATCCAAGACGCCGCCATTCATGACGCCCGCCGGCCGCGACGTCCGCCCCGGCGCCCGGCCACTTGGCGGTTCAGTTACTGGTGGGTAACATCGTGTTCATGCATTTGCTGCTGCGCACCCTCATCCTGCTGTTCACGTCCTCCCGGCAGCCGCCGCTGGGCATCTGGGGCACGTCCTCGCTGCCGCTGCGGGTCCTGCCGACCGACATTGACATCGCGATGCATGTCAACAACGGCATGTATTTCTCGTTGATGGACCTCGGCCGCTTCGACCTGATGGCGCGCAGCGGGACCTGGAAGCAGATCCGCCGCCGCGGCTGGACGCCGGTGGCCGCGGGGGAGACCATCGCCTTCCGGCGTTCGCTGCAGCTCTGGCAGCGGTACATCATCGAAACAAAGATCATCGGACTCGACGCCAAGGCGATCTACTTCGAGCAGCGGATGGTGGTCGACGGCGAAATCTACGCCCGCGCCTACATCGCCACCCGGCTGGTGAGCAAGGGCAAGCCGGTCAGCCAGGAGGAGATCCTGCGGGAGTTCGGCCATCCCCCGGCGGACCTGGAGCTGCCCGAGTGGATCCACGAATGGCGCGAAACCAACGCGCTCCCCGGGGTGCGGCGTCCTGCCCCGCACGTCTGGGCGTGACCGCCAACCTCCCCGCCGGCGTCGGGCCTTCCAGGATGTGCCATCAGCGAAACGCAGGGGACATAGCCGGACCGCTCGCGTACCGTTGAACGCATGGCAACCGTCGACATCACAAGTGAACAGTTCGCATCGACCATCGAGGACAACGACATCGTCCTCGTCGACTTCTGGGCCGAATGGTGCGGCCCGTGCAAGCAGTTCGGACCCACCTACTCAGCCGTGTCCGAGAAGCACCCGGACGTCGTTTTCTCGAAGGTGGACACCGAGGCGGAGCAGCAGCTCGCCGCGGAAGCCGGTATCTCGTCCATCCCCACCCTGATGGCCTTCCGCGAAAAGGTGCTGGTGTTCTCCCAGCCCGGCGCGCTGAACGCCCAGCAGCTGGAGCAGGTCGTGGATGCGGTCAAGGCCCTGGACATGGACGAGGTCCACGCCCATGTGGCCCGCTCGCAGGCCGAGGCCGCCGTCGCCGCGAACAAGCAGGACGGCACCCAGATCCCCGAGTTCTAAGCCTTCCCCAGGCTCGATCAAACAACAAACAGAAACGCGGGGTCACTCCGCGTCCATGATGACAAGGATCATGGGCGCGGAGTGACCCCGCGTTGTGTGGCTGGTGGGGCTATCCGGTGTCGGGCAGACGCGGTCAGACCTGCTTGAACGTGGCCGGCTCGGCCAGCAGCGCGCTCAGGGACTCGTTCAGGTCCTGCAGCGCCGTGCCCTTGGCGTGCTTGTCCAGGTCTTCCTGCGAGGCCCACCGCTCGGTCAGCACGAAGCGCTCCTCGGTGGCTTCGGTGAGCTCGTAACGGAGGCAGCCGGGTTCGTTGACGACCTCGTCGATCGCGATTTCCAGGGCGAGCTTCACGCGGAAGAATTCGCCGTCGTTGGGGATGAAAATGGCCTGGAGGTCAAGGGGAGCGCTCATCCGACCACAATACCCGGAGCAGGCCGCAAGCCCGGAAAATCCGGCAGGGCCTCCACGCTTCAGTCTTCTTTTGCCGCCCGTCTGTTGGTAGCGTCACACCATGCTTGCTTACACAGCCGGGGACACTGACGTCCCGCTGCTCGACGAGACCATCGGCGGGAATTTCGAGCGGCTCGTGGCCAGGTTCCCCCTCCACGACGCCCTGATCGAGGCCGCGGCCGTCCCCGGCGACGAGGCCCGGCGGTGGAGCTACACCAAGCTGAACGACGACGTCGACCGCCTCGCCCGCGCGCTGCTCGCGCTCGGCGTCGCCAAGGGCGAGCGGATCGGCATCTGGAGCCCCAACTGCGCGGAGTGGACCATCCTGCAGTATGCGACGGCGAAAATCGGTGCGGTCCTGGTCAACGTCAACCCCGCCTACCGCAGCCATGAGCTGGAGTTCGTGGTCCGGCAGAACGGCATGCGGATGCTGGTCGCGGCGCCGTCGGATAAGACCAGCGACTACACCGCGATGGCCCGCCAGGCGCTGGCCGGATGCCCCGAGCTGCGCGACCTGGTGTTCCTGCCGGACGCAGGCCTGGCCGGGTTGACCGCTGGCGAGCCGCAGGCCGCGGCAGAGCGGACCTTCGCGGAGCTGCTCAGGCGCGCGGACGACGTCGGGCATCCGGTCCTGAAGGCGCGCATGGCCGAACTGGACCCGCACGACGCGATCAACCTGCAGTACACCTCCGGCACCACGGGCTTCCCCAAGGGTGCCACGCTGACCCACCGCAACATCCTGAACAACGGCTATTCCATCGGCGAGCTGCTGGGCTACACGGAGGATGACCGGGTGGTGATTCCGGTGCCGTTCTACCACTGCTTCGGGATGGTGATCGGGAACCTGGCCGCGCTCAGCCACGGCGCCGCCACCATCATTCCGGGCCGGGGATTCGCTCCCGCCGCGGCGCTGGAAGCGGTCCAGGACTTCGGCGGGACCTCGCTGTACGGGGTGCCCACCATGTTCATCGCCGAGCTGGCCCTGCCGGACTTCGGCTCCTACGACCTCTCCACGCTGCGCACCGGCGTCATGGCAGGTTCCCCATGCCCCGTCGAGGTGATGAACCGGGTCATCGCGGAGATGAACATGACGGACGTGGCCATCTGCTACGGCATGACCGAGACCTCCCCGGTCTCCACCATGACCCGCGGCGGGGACACCCTGGCCCAGCGCACCGGGACCGTGGGCCGGACCATGCCGAACCTGGAGAGCCGCATCCTGGACCCGGCCGGGGGCGGGGTGCTGCAGCGCGGGGAGATCGGCGAACTGTGCACCCGCGGCTACGCCGTCATGAAGGGCTACTGGAACCAGCCGGAGAAGACCGCCGAGGCGATCGACGACGAGGGCTGGATGCACACCGGGGACCTTGCCCGGATGGACGCGGACGGCTATATCGTGATCGAGGGCCGGATCAAGGACATGGTGATCCGCGGCGGCGAAAACGTCTACCCGCGCGAGATCGAGGAGTTCCTGTACACCCACCCGGACATCCAGGACGTGCAGGTGATCGGCGTCCCGGATGAACGCTACGGCGAGGAACTGATGGCCTGCGTGATCCTCAAGCCCGGCGCCGCACCCCTGGACGCCGCGGGCCTGGCCGAGTTCTGCCGGGGCAGGCTGGCGCGCTACAAGATCCCGCGCTACGTCGACATGCGGGACAGCTTCCCGATGACGGTCTCCGGCAAGATCCGCAAGGTGGAGATGCGCGAGGAGGCCGTGGCCCGGCTGGGTCTGTGAACGCAACGCGGGGTCACTTCGCGCCCATGTTGGCGGCTGGAACCGGCTGTATCTGACCCCTCGTTGCCGGGGACGTGACGCAACCTGTGGATAACTTCTGCGAGGGTGCCGGCGAGAGGCCACACTGGTGCCCATGGTCCGAATTACGCCGCTCCCGGAGAGCCTCAGCCAGACCCCGTTCACCGTCTATGAGTCCCGCGCGTTGGGCATACCTTCCAAACGCCTGCGGGCCAAGGACCTGTCCGACGGCGGCCGGCTGATCTATCTGCCAGCGGGTCGCCATCTGGAGACGATCGAGCGAGCGCGGGTCCTCGCCACGGCAACTCCCGGCGCCTGGGTCTCGCATGAGACGGCGGCATACCTGACCGGGCTCGGCCTGCCGCCATGGTCCGACGTCGAATCAACAATTCACCTGAGCAAGCCGCACGAACTGCCGCGGGTGCGCCGGGCCGGAGTCACAGGCCACCGTGTTCGGGTAATCCCCGGAGAGTTGACCGAAATCGACGGCATTGCGGTCTCCGGCCGGCCCCGGACCTGGCTGGACCTGGCGGCGAAACTGCCGATCAGGTACCTCATTGCCATGGGCGACCAGCTGATCCGGATGCCCAGGCCAGGACTGGAAGGCAGGTCCGTCCCCTACGCCTACAAGGAAGGGCTGCGGCTGCTCATCCGGCAGCATCCCAATCTGAAGGGCGTTGAGAAGGCCCGGCTTGCCCTGGACGAGATGCGGGTGGGCGCCGACTCTTTCCCCGAGACGTTCCTGCGGCTGGCAATGCTGGACGCACGGCTGCCGGAACCCGAACTGCAGCTTCGCCTCGACCCGCACGACGCATGGTCGCCCGCTGCCGATCTTGGCTACCGGCGGTTCCGGATAGCGGTGCAGTACGACGGCGCCCACCATCGAACGAGGGATCAGCAGTCACGGGACAACTACCGGGACGAGGCTTTCCTCAACGCGGGCTGGTCCTACTTCAAGGCCAACGCCGACGATCTCGCGGGCGGTTTCCATGGCGTCATCGCCAGGATCAAAAAGGCGCGATTCCGCTCTGTCTAGTCCAACGCGGGGTCAGATAGCGCCCGTAAACGCGCCCCGGATGGGCCGTAAGTGACCCCGCGTTGCTTCAGTGGCCGCGGTGGTCCTGGATGGTCATGCGCGGACCGAAGACCGGTTTGCGGAAGCCGCTCAGCCCGATCATCCGGACCACACGCTGCCGGTGGCCGGTCCACGGCGCGAGCAGCCGCAGCATGCCGGCGTCGTCGGTCCGCCGTCCGGTCAGCGCCGCGCCCACGTAGGCCGCCAGGTGGTAGTCGCCCACCGCGATCGAATCCGGGCAGCCGTGCGTGCGCTGCACCACCTCCGCCGCGGTCCAGGCGCCGATCCCGGGAATGGCCTGCAGTTTCGCCGCAGCTTCCGCGGCCGGAAGCTTGGCGAGCCGTTCAAGGGCGACGGCGGAGCGCAGCGCCCGCATGACGGTCGCCGAGCGCTGCGGACCCACGCCGGCCTTGTGCCATTCCCAGGACGGGATGCGCAGCCACTGCCCGGCCGTGGGCTGGACCATCAGGCTGGCGGGGGCCACGGTGCCCGCCCCAGGGGCCGCGGTTCCGAAGCGGTCCATCAGGTAGCGGTAGCCGCGGCGGGCCTCGATCACCGTGACCTTCTGCTCCAGGATGGTCGGGACGAGCGCATCGATCATCCGGCCGGTGGCGGGCAGCCGGAGGGCCGGGTTCCGGCGTCGGGCCTCAGCGACCATCCGGGGGAGGGTGGCGTGGAAGGCGGGCTCGTCAAAGGCCGACCAGTCGTCGTCGCGGCCCAGCATGCGGGGGACGGAGCCGACGGCGGCGTCCGCGCCCGGCCCCCAGCCCTGCACATCGAGGGCCGGGTCCGCCCGCGGGCCCGCCGCGGTGAGACGCAGCGAGGCCGGGCCGGCCGGCGTCGTGAACGCCATCCAGACCCCGTCCGGGGCGGTGCGGATGGACGGATCGCCGTGGCCGCGCAGGAGGGGGCCGACGGTCTGGGGAAGGTCGAACGGGCCGCCCGGGTGCCACCGCAGCGAGGCGTCCGCCGTGGCGGCAACGCCGGCGGGGACGTCTGCGAGGCTCATTCGAACATCGTCCCACGTCCCGCCCGCCGGGGCCGTATCCGCGCGCCGTATCCGCTGGCCGGAAGGCGGGCAGGAGCGTGGGAGGTGCTGCGGCGGAAGGCGGGCCGGACGGCCCTTATCCTCCGCCGCTGCCGGGACTAGAATCCGACTGTGGCACGGACCGCCCGCGCCAAGGCCTGCCAGGCCACACGTTCGAATGTCAGGTGAGTGCAATGGCCCGAGGAGTAGTGCACTTCGAGATCCCCGCCGACGACGAAGTCCGCGCCGGAAAGTTCTACAGTTCGGCGTTCGGATGGGAAGTCAATCCGGTGCCGGAACTGAGCTACACCATGATCAAGACCACGCCGACGGACGAATCGGGCATGCCCTCCGTCCCTGGATCCATTAACGGCGGCATGTTCCGCCGCGAGGGAACCGTCAATTCTCCGGTTGTCACCGTGGACGTTGATGACATTGACGCGGCCCTGGCGAAGATCGAGGAACTGGGCGGCAGTACCGTCACGCCTCGCCAGGAAGTGGGCAGCATGGGATGGGCCGCCTACTTCAAGGACACCGAGGGCAACATCGTGGGCCTCTGGCAGAATGCCGCGCCCGCGGGCGGAGCCGGCGGATCAGCCTCCGACGCTGCAGGCACGGGCGCCGGGGCAGGCGGCAACGACATCGGCGCCTGAGCGGCCCGGCCGCCCCGCCGGCCGGCGCCCGCACGCTGGCGTGCGGCTCCCGCCGGCCCGCCTCAGCGCCGGCCCGCCTCAGCGCCGGCCCGCTCAGCGCGGGCCCGCT
>NZ_JAGPOT010000108.1 GCF_018224015.1 Pseudarthrobacter albicanus | reverse complement strand
CCAATCCCCGGGTAGTCAAACGCAAGGTCATCAAATGGGCCGCCAAACGCGCGCACCATGCCCAGCATCCGCAACCCACCCAAAATCCTCAAGTACACATACTAATTATTAACTGAACGATATTGGGGTTAGCCGGATCGCTTCGGAGGTGAGGTCGCGACGGATCGGGTCGGACTGCTCGCCCGAGGCGAGGTAGCCCTCGTTGAAGACGAGGTAGAGCACTGTAAGCACTCCGTTGACCCGTGCGGGCAGGTCCCCGGCTTCCGGGAGGCGGTATGGGATTCCGGCGGCCTTGATCTTGCTCTTCGCTCGGGTAATGCGCCGACCCATCGCGGCTTCCTGTACCAGAAAGGCGTGGGCGATTTCGGGGACGGTGAGACCGGCAACCATGCGTAGGGTCAGCGCCACACGGGACTCCATCGCGAGGGCAGGGTGGCAGCAGGTGAAGATCAGTCGGAGCCGGTCGTCTTCGACCGCGCCGGTCGGGTCGGCCGGTCTGTCCTCGTGAAGCACGAGCGCCTCCTTGTGCTTCGAGTCGCGCAGGGCCTCCCGTCGCAGCCGGTCGATCGCCTTGCGGTTGGCGGTGGTGGTGATCCACGCGCCTGGATTTGGGGGCACGCCGTCGTGCGGCCACCGGTGGCGAATGCCTCGGCGGCCATCTCTTCGGCCAGATCGAGGTCCCCGAACCGTCGCGCGAGTGAAGCCACCACCCGCGCCCATTCCTCGTGGTGGACGCGGGTGCGGGAAGACTCGACGGTCGCAGCGTCGGTCACTCGCCAGCCATTGGGCGGACCTCGACCTTGCGGCGACACGCGCGCGAGCCTCCCGCAGCAAGCCTGAGTGCGGCGTCGAGGTCGGTGGCCTCGACGATCCAGAAGCCTGCAATGTACTCCTTCGACTCCATATACGGGCCGTCGGTGAAGATCGGCGTGGGTCCCCGGCCATCGACGACGGTGCTGGCCGACGCCTCGGCAAGGCCATTCACGAAGACGAGGCTGCCCTCCTCCCGGAGCTTGGCGGTGAAGACGCCGGTGGCCGCCAGCTGGGCCGCGTTCTCCTCCGCCGTAGCGTAGCTGCCGAACTTGCCGTACTCGCTCGGTCCCCAGACCATCAATGCATACTGTGCCATCTGCGTTCTCCTTCTGCGAGGCGACCCCGTCGGCCACCTCCCATTAGTACTACGAAGAGTGTCGCACCGATCCGACACCCCCGCTTGGATTGCCCGAACTCCAACCAGGGTGTGTGCGGGCCCGCAGGCGCCTAGCGGCCGTCGCGCTGGAGGAGCACCCAGAACAGACGCGTCAGGGAACTCGAGAAAGAAATCGAGGATGCGGCGTCGGATTGAGGCAGGGGCGTTCGTTGAAGAGGTGAACAAACAATACAAGGCGAGCCCATCGACGGTCCAAGAATCTTCGTCGCTGATGCCAGTGTTCACACAGGGAAGAAGGGATCATGAACATGAAATTAACGACGACGACCAACGTCACCGTGGACGGCGTGATGCAGGGGTTGGGAGGACCTGACGAGGATCGCCGCGGCGACTTCGATCGCGGCGGATGGGCCATACCCCTTGTCGACACCGAGACCGGGCAGTACCTCGACCAGGTCTACGGCGCGGACGCATTCCTCTTCGGCCGCCGGACGTACGAGATCTTCGCCGGCTCCTGGGGAGCAATGGCCGACCCGAGCATGAGCCCGATTGCCGCCGCGCTGAACAGCCGGCCCAAGTATCTGGCGTCGACCACCCTCACTGATCCGCAATGGGCGGACACGACTGTCCTGACGGGGGAACTCGCCACGGCCATCCGTGGCCTGACGGCGCATCACGATGGCGAACTGCTGGTGCCCGGCAGCGGCGTCCTGGTCCGGTGGCTGCTGGCCCACGACCTGGTCGACCAGCTAGACCTGGTTACCTATCCCGTCATCGTGGGCAGGGCGCACGGCTGTTCCCCGAGTCGGGCCCGGACCTCGCGCTTGACCTGGTCAACTCTCGGACCACCCCCGGCGGCGTCACCATCCAGACCTATCGGCCAGCCGGGCGCCCGAAGTACGTGACGTCCACTGTCGAGCCCGCGGACGTCACACAGAAATGGCAATAGCCGACGGGCTGCCCCGAGTTTTGTTGACTCGGGGCAGCCCCTATGGGCCCCAGTAATCATGCGTGCATGCCTAAACAGCCTTGTCACGGGTGCCTTGGTCATATCCGTTCTGACCTAAATCGAGAGGGGTCCTATGGTGCATCACCTCACCGTCACCCACAGCCCGAAGTTCGTGTCCGAATGACCTTGAGCGGGACAACATTCAGTTGCTCCGCCACAAGTCCGTAATCTTTCGCATTCGTTGTCTCAACACTTTCAGCATTAGATGTCGAGACGGCAATATCTAATGGTCAACGTAATCGAAGTTCGTGCGTAGTGTTGTTGGGTGTTTGAATCACGCCAGATTAGTAAAGACCTCAGCCTGCGTGTACCGCGCCTGAGCGATGCGGCAGCGCTTGCCGCCGCGTATGTGCGCAACCGTGAATATTTGTCTCGGTGGGAACCAGTACGCCCCGCGGAATACTACACCGAGGCATGGCAGGCCGCCGACATTGCCAGCCGCCTTGCCGCCAATGAAGCTGGCACGGGGTATCCCCTTGGCCTATTTGCCAGCGATACCCTCGTTGGTCGATTAATCTGGCCGGAATCGTGCGCGGCCCCTTCCAGAGCGCAGGGCTGGGCTACTGGGTGGATAGCAAGTGCGCAGGCCGCGGGCTGGCATCAGCTACAGTCCAGGCGCTCGTCGAAACGGCCCGTGACGAACTCGGACTGCACCGCATAGAGGCGAGCACTCTCCTAGATAACGTTGGCTCGCAGCGGGTGCTACAGAAGGCCGGCTTCCAACAGATTGGGATGGCACCACGGTACCTGCAGATTGCCGGGAAATGGCAAGACCACAACCTCTACCAAATAGTCCTGCACGACTAGAGTGCCCGATGAAACCCCACTCAAAGTCCAGAGTCCTGTACGCAGCGGTCACCCGTCCGTAACAGGAACGACATACGGGCGCACTTTGAGCCGGCCGACCGCTGGGACGCTGGTATCGGACTTTCGCCGGGAGCGGGACGCTGAAAGACACTCTCCACCGTGCGTTCGCGAACGGTGCGAATCTGTAACGGACCCGATCGCGGCCGGTCCTACGGGCGGCCGGCTGCCGGCGCCGGAGCATCCACCGCGATGACCACACCGGTCCCCGGCACCTCGAAGATATGCTCGAAGCCGCGCCACTGCGCCGCCAGAATGAACAGTGTCAAGCCGTCATCCCCACCGAGCATGCAGGCGAAGCATCCGCGGTCGACGTCGACGGTCTGCACGACCTCGCCGCTCTCGCGTACCCGAACACACCACCGGTGTGGCACGTCCGCGTACCAGACCGCGCCATCCGCGTCGACGCAGATGCCGTCCGGTGCGCCGTCGCCGAGGTCCGCCCACACCCGGCGATTCGACAGCCCACCATCATCCGCGATGTCGAACGCGGTAAGCCGCCCACCGTGTGACTCCGCGACGATCAATGTCGACTCATCCGGGGTGATGGCCATGCCGTTTCCGAACGCGAGATCCTCAGCTACCAGGCGTGCCGATCCGTCAGGTAAGACGAGCGCGATGCTGCCTCCGTTGACGTAGGCTCTGCGTGGCGATCGACGACGATCTCGTTGAAGACATCGCCGATATCGCTGAGATCTGCGTGGGTCACCAGCGAACCGTCGCCCTCCTGCCGCAGCAGCTTCGCCTCCTGGCCCGAGACGACAAGGAGCCGCCCATCCGGCAGCCAATCGATCGAGTATGGGATGGATGTCGGCACCCGGGCGACGACTCTCGTGCTGCCGTCGGCGCTGACCGTGAGAACCTCCTGTGTGCCCCAGTTGGCCAGCCACAATCGACCGTCATGCCACCGCGGCGACTCCCCGATCTCCAGATCCGTCACCAGCGTCCGTTGCATACCCATTGCCATTCCCACCTTTCATGTGGTCGCGTGAGCTTTTCATGATTAAGACGATCGAACAGACCGCGAATCGACAGCTCCAAGCGAATCCGTCAGCCACATCGCTCCTGGGTCCCATGCGACGCCGTTGATGTGCAACTTCAGATGGCGTATCAAGCAATGGTTCACGCCACAAAGTTGCGCATCCCCACGTTGCGCACAGATCGGGACCCACCGACGTTTTCAGGACACGAGGTCGCTGCGTCGTCAGAAGGGGAACCTTGAGCGGTCCGTGGTTACGTGGTTGCCGAGGCAGGCGCGTCGATGGCGAGTTTCACGCCGACGGCTCCGAGAAGCGTGCCGGTCACCCATCTCTGCCACTTAGTCCATGACGGACGACCATGCAGGAACACTGCGATACCGCCCGCAGCAAGAACGATTGCAGCGTTCACGATCATGTTGACGGCGATCTGCACACCACCGAGGACGAATCCCTGCAGCATCACGTTCCCCGCTGCGGGATGGATGAACTGCGGGATCAGCGCCAGATACATGATCGCGGTCTTAGGGTGACGGGGAAGAGAATCTATTTTGGGAGATAATCCGGGGCCGCTTCCAGACCGAAGTAATCCTCAAGGGTGGCAACGCCGGTGCTTTTCATATCCAGGGCAAGGTCCGGTCCCACGTAGCGCAGATGCCATGGCTCGTAGGTGTAGCCGGTAGTGGCCTCGGCACCGGCCGGATATCGGATGATGAATCCGTACTCCCAGCCGTGCTCAGCCGCCCACTTCCCCGCCGGGGTATTTGCGAAGCAGGCTTGCAGTGCGCAGATTCCGCTGGCATTGCCGATGTCCATCGCCAGGCCGGTCTGGTGTTCGCTGTAGCCGGGCCTGGCGGCAAAGGTATCCGCCGTCGCCTGTCCGTACTGGCGCACGTAGCTGTCATAGAGGCTGGCCTGCTGGCTGAACGAACGGTAGCCGCTGATCGGCATGATGTTCACGCCGGCCGCCTTGGCGGCTTTGGCAAACTGCTTGTAGGCGTCCGCGGCCTGCGCCCGCAACTGTTCTCCTTGGACCCTGACCAGCGGCACCGGCACATATGCGGCCGGGTTCAGCTGCCGGTGCTTGTTGACCGCCACCTGCAGGCTGGAGGCGGAATCGATGTCGTAGCCCTGCGAGGCCACTGCCGGCACGGACGGTGCGATCAGGCCGAGCGAAAGCACCAGCCCCGCCACAGCACCTGTCATCCTGCTGATTCCTTTAAACACGATGGCCCCCAAGAAATGTCCGGAACAGATGCGGGAACTCTACCGGTCTGCAGGGGCCGTAGTCGAGGGAGATCAGAAACTACTGCGCACTTTGGAGTGGATCCACCGGAAGGAAAGACGCGCACGGGCTGACAGGCTCCGCCCCGGAGCTCGAGGATGACCGGAACGCCGGCAGGCCCGGGATGCCCAGGAATTTGGTAGGGCATCCCACGACGTTTGCATCAGCCGCCAAGGGCCGAAAGGCACTGTCTGCGGTTGGTCACAGGACCATAGGCTTCAGGCGTTTCGCTGTCCGAGGGGCCGCCCGGGCAAACTATCAAGGGGAGATGGACTGTCATGGACGGATTTCGACTGAAACTGACCGGCGCGGTTGCTGCGGCGCTGACATTGGCTGCCGGGCTCACCGCCGCACCGGCCCAGGCTGCCCCGGCAGCGAAGGTGGCCTACGTGGCCATCGGTGACTCCTTCACGGCGGGGACGGGGTCAGGCGCCGAGTTCAGGCCCGCGGGCCTCCCGTGCTGGCAGAGCGCTCCCGGGTATCCGGGCGATCTCGGGGTCACCGGCCGCATCAACCTGGTCGCCAACGCCGCATGCCACGAAGCTGCCCTCTCACCGTCAAGCCCTTTCTATGACCATCTGACCCGCACGGTGGCCGAACAGATCGACGCACTGGCCGCCAGCGGACAGCTCAGCGCCAGCACCGGGATGGTCACGATCACGGCCGGGGCACAGACGTCGGGGCCTCGCAGGTCCTGGGCGGCTGCGCGATCGACCCCCAGCACTGTGCAGGCTTCGTGGACTCTGCCGTGAACGCAGCGCAGACGGTCCTGCTACCTGCGCTGGTTGGCACCTACAACGCCATTCATAGCCACGCCCCGAACGCCACAATCGGGGTCGTCGGCTACGTTCATTTCTTCGCACCGTCCAGCGGCATCCCGACCATCCTGACACCGGCCAATCAGCAGTTGGTCAACACGGGCACAGACAAGCTGAACGCCGTGCTCGCCCAGGCTGCCGGGACTGCAGCCGGGCAAGGCGCCAAGACCCAGTACGTGGACGTGGCCGGTAAGTTCGCCGGCCATGAATCAAACACGTCCGATCCCTGGGTGACATTCGACCGGGCCAATCCGACGGCGGACTCTAACTTCCATCCCAACGCCACCGGCTACATCGACGGCTACATGCCGGCCGTCCTGAGCCAACTGAAGCCCGCGCAGTTTTGAGGCGTCAGGCACCAGCGTCGTTCTACGGCGATGCACCCGGCCCGGTTCGTCCGGTGCGGCCGTCACGGACCTGGTGCTGACGCCAGTCACGGTTTCTGCGACTACGCCGGATCTGCCAGCACCGGATTGACATCGTTCCTTGTCCGCGATGAGGCCGCCATCAGCGGCGGGCCCGGCGGCCTCTTGGAACGGATGGCGCCCCTATGGCGTGACGGTCAGGATGTAGGTCGAATTGATGGTCAGGCCATTGAGTGTCCCGGTGAAATTCAGCGTGTGCGTGCCAGGCAGCACGTTCTTGATCATTGCGTAGTAGCCCGGCATCAGCGCCGGGTTCGTAGACGCCGCCGGGGGCGTTGACTAACCGGACCTGAGTTTCCAGCTCAGGAGTGGTGACTACTCGTCCCCGGGGCGTTGGCTACCTGCTTGTCCCTTGCGTGTGGGCATCCTGGCAGCTGGCGCTACCCGGGGAGGAGCCGGCGGCTCCGTCTTCGGGCCTGGTCGTGCGGGCTTTGCCCGTACTGGCCACCGGGCGCGGGCAGCCCGGGATCGGTAGTTCCATCTGGATCGTGCGAATCCGGATGGGCTCGCCGAGGAGCTCGTTGATGGAGGTCTGGCCTTCCAGTTCCTCCATCAACTCGGTATCCATCCCTCGAGAATATGTGCGGCCGCCAATGAGCCCTCCCAGTGACACGGCGAGCCGTGTCGACCCCGCGGGCCTGGGCGGCCATGACCCCGGCACGGACCCGTTCGAGGATGAGCTCCCGCTCGTACTGGGCCAGGCTCGCGAAGAGGGCGAGTTGGAGCCGGCCGTGGGACGTGGAAGGGTCTACGCCGTCCATGATCGAGTGCAGCCGGATCCCGCGCGAGGTGATGTCGTTGAGGGTGTTGATGACGTCGACCAGGGGCTAGCCGGTCGTTCACGATGGAAGGTGAGTTCGTGGTCCATACCTGGCTCGGTGCTGGTCGCAACAGTCACCAACTGCACGATGCGGCCCGGGGGCCGGGACGGACGCAATGAGAGAACGGCGGCTTCGTGCGTTGCTCTTTCCAAAATATTTGGCTTCGTGCACACTGATCGTTGCGGGGGTCAGGGAGCGTCGACCCCGAACCGGCAGGACGTGAGCGAGCGTCAGAAGAGCCCCAGCCACACGGTTGGGGCTCTCCCACATTTAACCCACAAAACCCACAGTCAACCCACATCAAACCCACAGAATCCGCGCACGAGCAATTCCTGTGGGTGTTTTGGCGGATAGCGTTTGGAGCCCTGCGGACTGTTAAGCGCAGCCAGCAGCATCGGGGGGTGCGTGGATAGGACCTAGGAGGCCCCACGATGAGACCCAAACCTGGATTCGCGTCCGGCAGGAACGACACCAGGAGGCTACGGCTTAGCCGCGCGTCGTGGCGGCACCGATGGATCTCCGTGGGAACCGCGCTGTTGCTGGCGGCCGGAGTTTCCCTCGTCGGGAGCCCGGCGGAGGCCGCTACGCTGACCTTTCCTGCCACCGCGGATGCCGTGGTGAAGCGTGACAGTCCCACCATTAACTTCCGCACGGCAACCGGCCTGAAGGCCGATAACTCGCCGGTCGAGATGGTGTTCTTCAAGTTCACGGTGACCGGGACCGCGGGCAGCACCGTAACCGGCGCCAAACTCAGGCTATTCGCGACTGATCCGTCCAACTCGGGTGGCCAGATCCGCCGGGTACTGAACAACGCCTGGAGCGAAAACACGGTGACGTTCAACAACGCGCCGGTCGCCGAAACCACGGTGGTGGCCTCAAAGGGTGCTGTAGCCGACAACACGGTTGTGGAGTTTGACCTGTCCAGCGTCATCAAGGGCGACGGCACGTACTCCTTCCGCATCAGCAACACGTCCTCCGATGGCGTCATCTATAGCTCGAAGGAGACTTCGACCGCCACACAGCGGCCGCAGCTCATCCTGACTACGAATGCAACGCCGCCGCCACCTCCGCCGCCACCCCCACCCCCGCCGCCGCCACCGCCGCCGCCGGTAAACCCCTGTGGCAAGACGTCTACACCGCCGGCCACCTACGACCACGTCATCTGGGTGCTCTTCGAGAACAAGACATACTCGCAGGTCATCGGGAACGCCAGCGCGCCGTACATGACGCAGACCGCGAAGCAGTGCGCCTCGGTGTCCACCTGGAGTGACGCCGGTCTGGGCCTGCCCTCACTGCCGAGCTATCTGGCCATGACATCGGGCAGTACCCAGGGTGTGACTTCCGATTCGAACCCCAGCGGCCTGCCGCCCATCACGGCCGACAACATCTTCCGGCAGGTGAGGGCAACGGGCCAGTCGGAGAAGAGCTACATGGAATCCATGCCATCGAATTGCCAACTGGGCGCGTCGGGCCTGTATGCAGAGCGGCACAACCCCGAAATCTATTACCAGGGGCCGGGGGACAGGGCCGCCTGCGCCACCAACAACGTGCCGATGGGCACTACCAGTTCGGGAAACCTGGCCAGGGACCTCGCCAACAACACCCTGCCGAATTTCTCCTTCCTCGTCCCGAATCTCTGCAATGACATGCACGACTGCAGCGTCGCCACGGGCGACACCTGGCTTTCCCAGTGGCTGCCGGTCATCCTGGCCAGTCAAAGCTACCAGGGCGGACGAACAGCGATCTTCGTGGTTTTCGACGAAGACACTCCGGTGCCCAACTTCGTGGTGGCTCCGTCTGTGGTCCCGGGCACTGTTATCCAGGGTTCCTACAGCCATTACTCGCTGTTGCGGACAACCGAAGAAATGCTGGGCATCGGGCCCAAGCTGCTCAACGCCGGGACGGCGCTGAGCCTGCGGCCGGCCCTGAGGCTGTAGCCGCCCGGAATATCCGGTCAATACCGGAGCGGCGAGGTCCGGCCGGGGAACATAACCCGGCCGGACCTCGTTGTGCGGGCGGGACCTGTTCGGTTTGGACAAGGTCGCCACTGCCTCCCTTCGAAGGACACTTCATGACCGCACGCACCATCGTCATCACCGGAGCCAGCGACGGCATCGGCGCGTCCGCCGCACGGACCCTGGGCAAACAGGGGGAGCGGGTCGTCGTCGTCGGGCGTTCCGCGGAAAAAACCGAGCGGATCGCAGCAGAAATCGGTGCGGACTATTTCGTCAGCGACTTCGCGGACCTTTCCCAGGTGCGCACCCTGGCCGCGCAGCTGCTGGAGAAGTACCCGCGGATCGACGTCCTGGCCAACAACGCCGGCGGGATCATGGGCCAGCGCGAACTCACCGTGGACGCCTGCGAGTTGACCTTCCAGGTCAACCACCTCGCCCCGTTCCTGCTCACCACCGAGCTGATGGACGTGCTCACAGCCAGCAATGCGACCGTCATCAACACCTCCAGCGCCGCCAACGGCTTCGGCCGGCTGGACCTGGACGACCTCCACTCCGCGCGGAACTACTCCACCAACCGCGCCTACGGCACCGGCAAGCTCGCCAACATCCTCTTCACCGCCGAACTGCACCACCGCTACGGCGCCGAGGGAATCACGACGGCGGCCTTCCACCCCGGCGTGGTGGCCACCAACTTCGCGGCCGCGTCCACGAGCCCCATGCGGCACGCGTACAAGACCTTCCTCAACCGGTTCCTGCTGAGCCCGGAACAGGGCGCGGACACCCTCGTCTGGCTCGCCACGGCAAAGCCCGGGCAGGACTGGGTCTCCGGCGCGTACTACGCCAAGCGGGCGCTGGCGAAGGCCAACAAGCAGGCCTACGACGCGGACCTGGCGCGGGAGCTGTGGGACCGCAGCGAGGAAATGGTCAGCCGGGACCTCGACAAGCTCGGCGACCGGGCCTAAATACTGCAGTGCCATGGCGTATGTGCGCGGACTGCTCTCGGATGAGGAACGCAAGAACTCCTGGACCCTCCTGTCCGAACGTGCCGGGCACGGCACCCCGGACGGCATGCAGCGCCTCTATGTGCGTTCGCTGTCGATCGCGTCGTTCTGGGCCTTGAGACCGGCCTTGAGACCGGCGATGAGAGCCTCCAAGCCCATGCTGAACGCGATGTCGGCCCTGCCCATCTCCGGGCTGCGCAGCTGGTTGCGAACTGCTGAAGTGAACAACGGGGTTGATTCTGCCCATGCTCCGGGACCGAAGATGTTCTCCGGGGCGGTGACATCGATGGCCGAGCCGAAAATAAATGATTCCAGGGCAACCAGCGCGGGGACAATCAGCGGCTCGGGCCAGCCTGCTTTTCTGAACCCGGCGGTACAGGCTTCATACATGGTGAGGGTTTCCGGCGCACCAGTGACCGGCAATACAGCGATGACCGGAATGAGCGGGGTGTGCTCGGCGAAGACGCCCCGATAGGACCAGGCCCAGCGGCGCACCGCCTCGTCCCAGGGCGCCGTGGCGAAGCCGCTGACATCGACCATGGACATGATGTGGTCCTCGACCCACAGGAGGACTTCCTGCTTTGATTTTGCGTGGTTGTAGAGGGAGGACGCAACGACGTTCAGACGGCCGGCCAGCGCAGACATGGTCAGCCCTGCATAGCCGTCCGCTGCGATCAGCTTCAGCGCCGCGCGGGTGATGAGCTCCTTGGAAAGAACGTTGCGGTGGGGCCGACCCGCGGGCCGTTGACGTGCCGACTTGGCTGATACGGTCATGCAGCAACTCCTGGTGTCGGGGTTTGCGGGCCGGTGCCGCGCGCGGCCTGTCGCCGTGGACCCTCGATGATCAGCCGCGGGTGGCTGGCGAGGGTGTTGCGGTGTTTCCGGGCGATGGCGGCGATCGCCACGGACCGGCCTCGACCAGTGCCGGCGCTGGCCCGGCGATCACCGCAGGGGAGAGCTTCGAGGTATGGGGACATGCCGTGAGGATCCTCCGTAGACGTTGTACAAGATAATAACGAACGAAATTCGTTTTATCTCTTGCGAGGGACGGTGAGGCGGCCGCATACTAAATGAACACCATTCTTTTTGTGATCCCCGTCTCATTGGAGTAACCATGATTGAACTGACCAGACTGGATGCACCGGCCTCGTATGCCCGCATCCGCGATGCCGGGCGCACAGCGTTGCGCGTCGGCGTCGTCCAGCACCGGTGGCACCCTGACGCGGCGGCGCCGAAGGCGGAGCTGAACGAGGGCATTGACCGTGCAGCCCGGCTCGGCGCGTCCGTGGTGTTCCTCCCCGAACTCACCCTGTCCCGCTACCCGGCGGACACGCTGCCGGAATCGATCCCGTCAGCCAAGGCGGAGGACCTGCTCACCGGTCCGACTTTCGCCTTTGCCGCCGAGGCTGCCCGCGCCAATAACATCTGCGTCCATGCCTCCCTCTACGAGCGGGCGGACGGCCCCGACGGTTTGGGCCTGAATACCGCCATCCTCGTCTCGCCGTCCGGAGAGCTGCTGGCCCGCACGCATAAGCTGCACATTCCCGTGACGGCCGGCTACTACGAGGACAAGTACTTCCGCCAGGGTCCGGACGCCACCGACGCGTACGAGGTCCACGCCCCGGCCGAGCTCGGCGGCGCACGCCTGGGCATGCCCACCTGCTGGGACGAATGGTTCCCCGAACTTGCACGGATGTACTCGCTGGGCGGCGCCGAGCTGCTGGTTTATCCGACGGCCATCGGCTCCGAACCCTCCTTCCCCGACTTCGACACGCAGCCGCTGTGGCAGCAGGTCATCGTGGGCAACGGCATCGCCAACGGCCTGTTCATGGTGGTCCCCAACCGCTGGGGCGACGAGGGCAATGTCTCTTTCTACGGGTCCTCCTTCATCTCCGATCCCTACGGGCGCGTTCTCGTCCAGGCCCCGAGGGATCAGTCCGCCGTGCTGGTTGCAGACCTGGACCTTCAGCAACGCAGCGACTGGCTCGACCTGTTCCCCTTCCTCACGACCCGCCGTCCCGAGACGTATTCCCGGCTGACCGACCCGGTACGCCAAAATGCCCCGTACGGCGGCGCGGTCTCCGCGACGGAATCCGCTGATCTTCGACGGACCGTGTAGCCGTGGCCTGGAGGATGCCGGCGGAAACAGCGCCGCAGTCACGGATCTGGATGGCCTTCCCGCCCGGGGGCTATGCCCTGGGCTCGACGGCGGGGCAGGCCCACGCGGCCCGGTCCACCTGGGCGGCGGTCGCCAACGCCGCCGTCGGCTTCGAACCGGTCACCATGGTGGTCGACCCGCAGGACGTCGAAACAGCCCGGGCATACCTCTCGCCCGCGGTGGAGCTCAAGGTCGCGCCGCTGAACGATGCGTGGATGCGTGACATCGGGCCCACCTTCGTCATCGACGACGGCGGCGCAGCCGGCCAGGCTCCCCGGCTGGGCGCCGTTGACTGGGTCTTCAACGGCTGGGGCCAACAGGACTGGGCTGAATGGGACAAGGACACCCTGGTCGCGGGCAAGGTGGCCGAATGGACGCGGACCGAGTGCGTCGCATCGCCACTGATCAATGAGGGCGGCGGTATCCAGGTCGACGGCGAGGGGACGGTGCTGGTCACCGAAACCGTGCAGCTGGACCCGCAGCGCAATCCCGGCCTGAGCAAGGCCGACGTCGAAGCCGAACTGGCCCGAACGATTGGCGCAACAAAGGTTATCTGGCTTCCCCGCGGGCTGACCAGGGACTCGCAAAAGTACGGCACGCGGGGCCACGTGGACATCGTCGCCGCCATCCCATCCCCGGGAACGCTGCTGGTGCACCGCCAGACTGATCCGGGACACCCGGACTACGCAGTCACCGCGGAGCTCATCGACTTCCTGGGGACCACCCGGGACGCGGCCGGCCGCAGCTGGAACATCATCGAAGTTCCGGCACCGGAGGCCATCACTGACGAGGAGGGGTATGTGGATTACAGCTACATCAACCACCTCGTGGTCAACGGAGGAGTCATCGCCTGCAGCTTTGCAGATCCGATGGATGACAAAGCTGTAGCCATCCTTGCCGAAGCCTATCCGGGCCGGCGCGTCGTCAGCGTTGACGCACGCGAGCTCTTTGCCCGGGGCGGCGGCATCCACTGCATCACCCAACAGGAACCACGGGTTCCTTCGAAAGGGTTCTAACATGGGCCAGATAACACGCCGCGGCCCATCCGCGGCCGACGCCGCGGGCCACAACCTGCACAGCGACCGGATCCATGACGCAGCAGGAAGCGCCCATGGCATCACCAAAAAAGGCCTCAAGGGCGGCCAGCTCGGCCTGCTGGCCGTCGTCGTCCTGGGCGTCTCCTCCGTTGCGCCGGCCTACAGCCTGACCAGCAGCCTCGGCCCGACGGTGAACCAGGTAGGACCGCAGCTGCCGGCCATCTTCCTGGTCGCCTTCATTCCGATGATCCTGGTCGCGTTTGCTTACCGGGAGCTGAACGCGGACTCGCCCGACAGCGGCACCACCTTCACCTGGTCCACCAAGGCCTTCGGCCCCTGGATCGGCTGGATGGGCGGCTGGGGGCTGCTGGCGGCAAATATCATCGTCCTGTCCAACCTGGCCGGGGTGGCGGTCGATTTCTTCTACCTCTTCCTGGCGCAGGCTTTCGGCAATCCGGCGCTGGCGGATCTGACGCACAACAAACCGCTCAACATCGCGACCTGCCTGGTGTTCGTGGCACTGGCCGTGTGGGTCAGTTACCGCGGCCTGCACGCCACCAAACTGGTCCAGTACAGCCTGGTGGGCTTCCAGGTGCTGGTGCTCGGGCTCTTCGCCGTGATGGCCGTGGTGAATGCCACCTCGGGCGGCTCCGCGACCGCCATCCCGTTCAGCTGGGAGTGGCTGGACCCCACCAAAATCCAAAGCTTCGGCCAGTTCGCCGCGGGCATGTCGCTGGCCGTGTTCGTCTACTGGGGCTGGGATGTCTGCCTGACCGTGAACGAGGAAACCAGGAACGGGAAGAAAACCGCCGGCAAGGCCGGGACACTGACCGCCGTCGCCGTGCTCGGTATTTATCTGGCCGTCATCGTGGCGACCATGATGTTCGCCGGGGTCGGCGGCGAGGGAACCGGGCTGAGCAACCCGGACAACCAACAGAACGTCTTCGCCGTGCTCGCCTCACCGGTGATGGGACCGCTTGCCATCCTGATGTCCCTGGCCGTGCTCTCCGGCACGGCGTCCTCGCTGCAGTCCACGATGACCTCCCCTGCCCGCAGCCTGCTGGCCATGGGCCACTATGCGGCGCTGCCGGCGCGCTTCGCCACCGTGAGCAAGCGTTTCGGCTCGCCGGGATTCGCCACTCTCGCGGCCGGCGGCATCTCCGGCGGGTTCTACGCCGTGATGCGCATGCTCAGTGACAACGTCCTCAGCGATACCATCCTGTCCCTGGGCCTGATGATCTGCTTCTACTATGCGCTCACCGCCTTCGCCTGCGCGTGGTACTTCCGGCAGAGCGTCCTCGGCAGTTTGCGCAATGTCGTGATGCGGCTGCTCTTCCCGGTGCTGGGCGGAATCCTGCTGACCGTGGTGTTCATCCAAACAGCGGTGGACAGCTGGAGCCCGTCCTTCGGCAGCGGCTCGGAACTCTTCGGTGTCGGCCTGGTTTTCATCATCGGCATCGGCATCCTGCTCCTGGGCATCGTGGTCATGCTGGTGACGGCCAAAGTCAAACCCGGCTTCTTCCGCGGCGAAACCCTCCGCGCTGGTCGTCCCGGAATGACAATCCGGCACCACGACCCGGCGCGCCTCCCAACGCAACAACCAAAGGAACCGACCATGCCATCCCTGAACCGCGACGTTGTCATCATCGGCGCCGGCGCCTCGGGCCTCACCGCCGCCCACTGGGGGACCGAGGAATGGACGCGCGGAGCCTACGCCGCAAGCTTCGATCTGGGCGGCCTGTCCCGCTACGGCGCGGACCAGCGGCAACCGGTCGGGCCGATCCACTTCTCCTGCAGCGACCTTGCGGGGAAGGGCTACCAGCACGTGGACGGCGCCATCCGCATGGGCCGCCGGACCGCCGCGCTGATCTGCGCCGCGGAGGACGGGAAACAGGACATTCGTCCGGAGAAAGGCTTGGGAAGCTGAGGGCCACAGTGCAAGTATCCAAACAACGGCTATGCGCCGTGCTGGTGGTCTGTGCCGCCCTCGTGGCCGGCCAGACGGCGTCCGGCCCCCCGGCAACCACGTTCACCCGGGCATTCAGTGCCACCCGCATGCAGGTGGTCATCATCGGGGATTCCCTGAGCACCGGTCGCGGAACCTCTCCCGGGGACGCATGGCCAAATCTCATCAATAACAACCACCAATTCAGTGATGTTGGGCCGGAGTTGGTCAACGCTGCACAGAACGGCAGCGGTTACGTCAGTGTGGGCGAACATGGCGCGACCTTTGGGTCGCAGGTCGCCGCCGCCGTCACTGCTCAGACGCAGGTGGTGGTCTTCTTCGGTTCCGAAAACGATATGGGATTTGCCGCCGCAGACGTGAGGCGGGCCGCGGCCGATGCCTTCGCGTCTGCCAGGGCCAAGGCGCCTCAGGCCGCACTTGTGGTGGTCGGACCGCCCTCCTATTCAGACTTTCCCGAGCCCGAACGCCTCGAGGTGCGTGATCAAGACCAGGCGGCCGCACTCCAGGCGGGAGCGCAATTTGTCGATCCGATAGCGGATCGATGGATCATGGATCATGCTGACGAACTGATCGGGCCGGACGGCGACCACCCCAGCGGGCCGGGCCAGCGCTACCTCCAGACCAAGATGGAACAACTATTGAGGCCGCTCATCAGATAGGACCAGGGGCCTGAACGACAGTATTAACCGCCGAACTCAGCGCGGCCGCTCGACCCTGTCGATCGCGTCCAGGGCACTTTCCATCGTCCCGGCCAGCTCACCCGCCGGGGCCGGCCTGGCGAACAGATAGCCCTGCAGGGAATCGCAGCACCGGTCCATCAGGTACTTGGCCTGGGCCGGCGTCTCGATGCCCTCGGCCGTGACCAACAGGCCCAGGCCGTGGGCGGCGGTGATCATCGTGGTGAAAAACGGCAGCTGTTCCTGGCCGGTCCTGATCATCGCGACGAACGAGCGGTCGATCTTGACCTCGTCCAGCGGCAGCTCCCTGAGCCCGTCCAGGGACGCGGGGCCGCAGTCGTCCATCGCGATCCGCACGCCGGCCCCCCGCAGCTGGCGCAGCTGGCGCAGCACGTCCGAGTCGGCGTCGAAGAACACGCTCTCGGTCAGTTCCAGCATGAGCTGGCGCGGATCCACCCCGGCGGACGCCACGATCGCAAGCACGTCCGTGCCGAAGTCGCGGTGCTGGAACTGCAGGCCCGAGACGTTCACCGCGACGCTGCAGGCGGCATCGCCGGTCAGCCAGGGCCCGATTTCGGCGCAGGCGCGGCGCAGGACCTCGTCGCCGATTTCGCGGATCAGCCCGCTCTGCTCCGCCGCCGGCAGGAACTGGTCGGGCGGGACCAGCCGGCCGCGCCGTTCCCAGCGCGCGAGGGCCTCGAACCGGACTACCGAGCCAAGCCTGGCGGACACCACCGGCTGGTAGTGCACCGAGATCTGGCCCAGCTCGACGGCGCGCCGGAGCCCGGTCCCGCCGTCGGGCCGGTGCGCCGCAGTGTTCAGCATCGCCGGCAGGAAGCGCAGCCACGTGCCCGGGCCGCCTGTCTTCGCCGCGGTCATGGCCGCATCGGCCTGCCGCAGCAGTTCCGCGCCCTCCGCAGTCTGGCCGGTACGGGAGGCCAGCCCCATGCTCACGCCGGGCCGCACCAGGGTCCCGCGGACGAGCAGCGGCTCCTGCACGGCCGCGGCGACCCGCGCGGCCACCGCGTCCGCGTTGAGGCAATCGGTCAGCAGCACCCCGAATTCGTCCCCGCCGAGGCGGGCCACCGTGTCCTGCGGGCGGACGCAGTTGCGCAGCCGGCCCGCGACCTCCACCAGGAGCTCATCGGCGGCACAACACCCCAGCGTGTTCTTGAGGTTCCCGACGTCGGCCAGGTCCAGCAGCAGGATGTCCACCGGATCCGCCCGACGCAGCGCCGCGGCCAGCCGCTCGTTGAACAGGGTCCCGTTGGGAAGCGCGGTCAGCGGATCACGCAGCACCCCGGCCTTGAGCTGGTCATCGTGCTCGGCGAACGCGGCAGCCCCCGCAGGGGAAGAAGCAGCAGAAGCAGCAGCAGTACGACGGCGGTGCGCCGCGGCTCCTGCTGGGGCGGCTGAACCGGCGGCGTTCTCCGGGACGGCGGCGGGCGGGGGGTCCGTCCGGTGGCTGATACCGCGGACCGACAGTGCGACGGGCTGCCTTGTGGGGTCGGACTCCGGGCCGGCCGGGACCAGCGAGCAGGTGATCTCGACCCGGAGTTCGGTGCCGTCGGAGCGGCGGCCGGAACCGGTCAGGGTGCGGAAGCCGTCGGTGGCGGAGGCGCCCACGCCGGCCAGGGCGGCGCGGAAATCCTCACGCCAGGTCTCGGCCAGCAGGAGGCCGGAGTCGGCGCCGAGGAGCCGCGCGCGGGGGTAGCCGAAGAGCTGCTCCGCGGCCAGGTTCAGGAAGGAAATGGTCCCGTCCGGGTCGAGCAGCAGCAGCGCGTCCGGGCTGTGCTCCAGCAATACTTGTGCGAAATCAGCGTCCAAAGTGTTTGCCTGCCCCCAAGCGACGGATACGGAAAATGCAGCCGCCGCACCACGCATGATTCCGAAGGCAGGGCGGCTGCGCCTTCTGCATCATATGTGGTGCGGGGCGCGCGCCGCGTCACCCGCGTCAGGGGGTGACGACAATGTGTAGGGATGGTTGGCCTGTTCAGCGTCCCGGCTGTGTGGGGATCGGGTCCGCGTGGCGGTGCACGAGCGCCCAGGTGGTGCCTTCGGGGCGATAAATGCTGGTCACCCGCAGGTCCAGGGACGAGATGGCGCGTGACATGCCGGGTCACGGGATCCACGGCGGTGAGTTCTCCGTCTCGGAACCGGGCAGCCGCGGCATCGAGGGCCTCAGCGACTTTCTTCCAGCCCACCACCGGCGGGCCCCACGGATTGGCCAGGGACACATCGGAGCGGTGGGAAAAGACAGCCTTGGCGGCGTCAGGCGGGCCGACCCCGGCGGAAGGGCTCAGCCGGTTCAGGCCGCGGGAAGCCTGCCGCCGCGGCGTCGCTGAACCGCCTTGGCGGCGTCGACGTCGACCACCTCTTTGTAGTGCTGGACCAGTTCGGCGCCGAGGACTGACCACGTCCGGCCCTGGACCGAGGCGTGGGCCGCCGCGGCGAACGCGCGGCGCTTGGCGTCGTCGCCCATCAGGTCCATCACGCGTGCCCGCAGCCCGGCCAGGTCGCCCGGCTTATACAGCCAGCCGGTGCGGGAGTTTTCGACCAGGTCCAGCGGGCCGCCGCGGCCCGTGGCCACCACCGGAACGCCCGATGCCATGGCCTCCTGGATGGTCTGGCAGAACGTCTCGAACTCGCCGGGGTGCACGAACAGGTCGAAGGATGCGACCGCCCGGGCCAGCTCCTCGCCGCCGAGGAAACCGGTAAACACCGCGTCCGGCAGCGCCGCTTCGAGGGCCGGCCGCTGCGGGCCGTCGCCCACGATCACCAGGCGTGTGCCGGGGACATCTGCCAGCACTGCCAGGTCCTCCACCTGTTTTTCGACCGCGAGCCGGCCCAC
>NZ_JAGPOT010000107.1 GCF_018224015.1 Pseudarthrobacter albicanus | reverse complement strand
GAGGGCCGGCCGCTGCGGGCCGTCGCCCACGATCACCAGGCGTGTGCCGGGGACATCTGCCAGCACTGCCAGGTCCTCCACCTGTTTTTCGACCGCGAGCCGGCCCACATAACCGATGATCCGCTCGCCGTCCGGCGCGACGGCGGCCCGCCAGCCGCCGTCGCGCTTCTCCGGGCTGAACCGCTGCGTGTCCACGCCGCGCCGCCACATGTCCACCCGCGGAATGCCGCGGCCGCGGAGCTGGTTGAGCGCGAAAGTGGAGGGCACGAGGGTCCGGGATGCCAGCAGGTGGATGTGCTCCACCCGGTTCCAGGCCCAGTTCTCCAGGAACGGCACGCCATAGCGGCCGGCGTAACCGGGAACCTCGGTCTGGTAGATGGCAACCGTGGGGATCCCCAGCTGGTGCGCGGCCTGTACCGCCCGCCAGCCGAGCACGAACGGGGACGCCAGATGGACGACGTCGGGCGCGAAATCGGCAAGGATTCGCTTGACCCGATACACACCGCCCAACGCCACCCGTACATTCGCATACCCGGCCAGGGGTACCGAGGGGAGCCGGTGGATGTACGCGCCAAGCACCTCGTGCGGGACATCGGTGTCCTGCGTGGACGGCGCGATCACCAGCACCTCGTCTCCGCGCTCCTGAAGATGCTCCAGGACCCGCAGGATCGAGTGCGTTACCCCGTTCATCAGCGGCAGGAATGATTCGGCCACAATTGCGATCCTCACCCCTCCACGGTGCTTGCGGTGGCTGTCGGGCCGGGGGAGCGGGTATGGCCGGGAGGGGAAGAGTGGGTTAACAGGAAGGCCCGGGTTCTCACACGGTTTTCACATTGTGGAATTTAGTTATCCTATTGTGAAATGGTGTGATCTGGCTTACTGTGGTTTTACGTCCTCAACGATGTGGGCGGAATCCAAATGATTGGTCTGAGTTCCATGTACATCCCACAACCTGCAGGGCTGAAAGCGAGTTCGGCCCCTGCCCGGAGGAATACGGCGCCGGCGCGCCTCCTCCTGAACAGCTCTGATCGCCCCGGCGGCGCCTTCAGACCCCGACCGCCGTGGGCAGATCCCCGCAGCTGACCGGTTCAGATTGACAGGCGGCACCGCCACCGCCACCGTGCTGACACCGCACGGCTTAAGACGGATCCCCCGCTTCCCTTCTGCTTGAGTGCCTGCCATCTCCTGGCGCGCCGACCACCGGAAGCCAGAACCGCAGCCCCACTGCTTGTATGCGGCATTTGGCATACCCAAAATATCTTCAATTCCAGAAAGGCTTTTCCATGAATCTGGTGCCGGAAACGACCCTCCCAATCGATGCAGCCATTCCCGAGGACACCATAGACCACCACCGCCATGAGCACCACGACCCCATCATGCACGAGCCGCCGGTCAGTGCTGAGGCCCTGGGCTTGTCGCCGACAAGCGCCCGGCTCTATAACCAGGATCTTGCCCCCACGAAGATGGCCGGACGCCGGTGGACCGCGTACAGCATCTTCACGCTGTGGGCCAACGACGTGCACAGCCTGGGCAACTACGGCTTCGCGATCGGGCTCTTCGCGCTGGGTCTCGGGGCCTGGCAGATCCTGCTGGCCCTCGGTGTCGGCGCCGTCCTGCTGTTCCTGCTCCTGACCCTTTCGGGCTTCATGGGACACAAGACGGGTGTCCCCTTCCCCGTCATGAGCCGCATCGCGTTCGGCATCCACGGCGCCCAGATCCCGGCCCTCATCCGTGGCGGCGTGGCCATCGTGTGGTTCGGTATCCAGACCTACCTGGCGTCCCTGGTGCTGAGGGTTCTGCTCATCGCGCTGGTTCCGGGACTGGCGGACCTCGACAAGAATGACATCCTGGGCCTCTCCACCCTCGGCTGGGCGGCGTTCGTCCTCCTCTGGATTGTCCAGGTCATCATCGTCCGGTACGGCATGGACATGATCCGCAAGTATGAGGCCTTCGCCGGGCCGATCATCCTGGTCACCATGGCAGGCCTCGCCATCTGGATGTTCATCCAGGCCGGCGGCTCCATCGCCTTGTCCACCCACGACGCCCTCACCGGAGGCGAAATGTGGCGTGAAATCTTCGCCGGCGGCGCGCTGTGGGTCTCCATCTACGCCACCTTCGTCCTGAACTTCTGCGACTTCACCCGCTCCTCGACCACCCGCCGGTCCATCATCAAGGGCAACTTCTGGGGCATCCCGGTCAACATGTTGTTCTTCGGCATCATCGTGGTGGTCATTACCGGAGCGCAGTTCAAGATCAACGGCGCCATCATCGGCAGCCCCTCCGACATCGTCCAGTCCATCCCCAACACGCTCCTGCTGGTGGTGGCCGCCCTCGCGCTCCTGGTCCTGACCATCGCCGTCAACCTGATGGCCAACTTCGTCGCCCCCATCTACGCACTGACGAACCTCATGCCCAAGCGGCTCGACTTCCGCCGCGCCAGCCTGGTCAGCGCCATCATCGGCCTGGTCATCCTGCCGTGGAACCTGTACAACAACCCCGCCGTGATCGTGTACTTCCTCGGCGGCCTGGGTGCCCTCCTCGGCCCGCTGTTCGGCGTCATCATGGCCGACTACTGGCTCATCCGGAAGACCCGGATCAACGTCCCCGAGCTCTACACGGAAATCAGCCACGGCTCCTACTACTACAGGAAGGGCGTCAACACCCGGGCCGTCGCAGCCTTCATCCCGGCCGCGGTCATCTCGCTCCTCATCGCCTTCATCCCGGCGCTGGCACCGGCGGCCGCGTTCTCCTGGTTCATCGGCGCAGGCATCGGAGCCATCGCCTACTTCCTCATCGCGGACCGCAACAGGACGTTCCACGACGTTTCCGGCGAACCGATCGCCGTCCCCAGCCTCCACTGAGCCTCCCCAGCCATGCCGCAAGCCAACCGGAAAGTAACCATGCGCATCCTCGTCGCCAACGTCAACACCACGGCGTCCATGACCGAATCAATTGCCACCCAGGCCCGCGCGGCCGCTGCCCCCGGAACGGAGATCGTCGGCCTGACACCCCGGTTCGGCGCCGACTCCTGCGAGGGCAACTTTGAAAGCTACCTTGCGGCCATCGCGGTCATGGACGCCGTTCTCGCCTACCCGGAACCGTTCGACGCCGTCATCCAGGCCGGCTACGGCGAGCACGGGCGGGAGGGGCTGCAGGAGCTTCTGGACGTCCCCGTCGTCGACATCACCGAAGCGGCGGCCAGCACGGCCATGTTCCTGGGCCACAAATACTCGGTGGTCACCACCCTTGACCGGACGGTCCCGCTGATCGAGGACCGGCTGAAACTCGCGGGGCTGGATGCGCGGTGTGCCTCCGTCCGCGCGAGCGGCCTTGGTGTCCTCGAACTTGAAGAATTCCCGGAGCGGGCGGTTGAGGCCATCCTGGACCAGGCCAAACGCGCCGTTGAAGACGACAAGGCAGAGGTGATCGTCCTCGGATGCGGCGGCATGTCGGGCCTTGATGAAAAGATCCGGACCCGGCTTGGCGTCCCCGTCGTCGACGGCGTCGCAGCCGCGGTCACGATCGCGGAGTCGCTGGTGCGCCTGGGACTGTCCACCTCGAAAGTCCGCACCTACGCCCCGCCGCGACCCAAAGTGGTGACCGGCTGGCCGTTTCCCACATCCATCACAGAAAAGGTGAGCACCAATGACTGACACAACAGAGCCCCAGTTTGACCTGGTGATCCGGGGCCGGCGGGTCCTGACCACCGCCGGGATCGCGGCCCGCGAGGTGGGTGTGCGGGGCGGGAAGATCGTGGCCCTGGAACCGCTGGGCAACGGGCTCTCCGGCGCCGAAACCATCGACCTCGCCGACGATGAGACCCTGATCCCGGGCCTGGTGGACACCCACGTCCACGTCAATGAGCCGGGCCGGACCGAGTGGGAGGG
>NZ_JAGPOT010000106.1 GCF_018224015.1 Pseudarthrobacter albicanus | reverse complement strand
GTGTTGCAACTCCCGTTTTTCGGGGGTGTTGCAACGACCGCTGGAACTCGCCAAAGACGGGCATTTCGTGTTTAAAACGCCGGACCCGATCCCAATCTCATCGGTGGATCAAGGCTAAGAACGAAGACGGTCCCGAAATGGCAGACGATGAAGGCGAACCCCCGCGCGGGTGGGTGCCCTGCTAAGGGGTGTACTGACAGAGGGGTCCCGCTCGGCCGCAGCGGCAACTGCCCGACCCTAGTGCACGACCGTACCCGCACGGCCGGGGAGGTGATCCACCCCCGGATACCGAGGAGTCGCCGACGAATTTGCATGCTTCAGTCGGCGAGGTTCAGCCTGGCGGTGAAATCGCTGTCATGTTCACTGATAGCGGCGAGGTCGTTGAAGGTGCCGATTCTCACGATTCCGTTGAAGTATCCGACGTGCCGGTAGTAGAGGACGAGGGCCTTCCCGGGGGCGTAGTACCCGATGGTCAGAGGGTCGGCGTCGTCGCCGGCGGGCAGGCCTTGGAGCGGGAGCGGTGCCGGTAGGTCTGCGATTTTTTCCTGGCCGCCGTAGTCGGTGAAGGTGAGCGTTAGGGGGAGTTGATGGATCAGCGAGCGTGCGGCTGCGCTGTCAGACAGGGTTCCCGTCACCGTTTTTCCGTCGATTTCGATGGTGATGGGGGTGCCGCTTGTTGACGGTGGGTGTGCCATGGTGTCGTCGTTTTCTGGAGTAGTCGGGGCTGGGGAGGTACGGCCTTGGAGGGTCGTACCGGTGGCGTCGGTGATGCCGCAGGCAGCCAGCACGGCCGCCAGGGCTGCGACGAGAACTACGGCAGCTAGCCGTGAGCGAAGGATGAGTTCTTTGGTGTCATGCACCGGTTTGCGCTCCGTCGCTGACGAGCGCCGCAGCGGTCGTTCGTCGGCTGCTGGCGCCGCCGCTGCTGAACGCGGCTTTGTCGGTGAAGTGCTGGGTGTTCGGAATGGCGCTTTTCGTGTCTGTGGGATGTGTCAGTCGAGGCGCATTGCGAAGGTTCCGCATGGGCAACGGAGTGCCCTTTGCGCCGAATCGACGAGCGACAGCGAGGCCCTGGCCGGCGCCGATGACCGCGAAGGTCGTCACGAGGAGGTCGTCCATTCATGCAGCGGCTCCCGGGAAGATGTCCCCGGCAGTGGGGCGTTCGGGCGGGCCAGAACGAGCAGACCGAAAAGTGACAGCAGGGCTCCGGCGATCATCAGCGCCGCCATGGGGACCGCGGTATTGGAGCCGCCCAGGCCCGCAATCGGTGCGACGGTGCCGGCGGTGGTCCATTGCACGAGTCCTAGCACCGCTGAACTGGTGCCCGGGTGCGCGGGCACTTCCGCGGACGCGAGAGCGCCGCCGTTGGTGTTGATGAGGCCCTGCGCGACCATGAGGGCGAAGAAGCTGGCCATGGCTATGAACAGAGGAGTGGCCCACCACACGGCTCCGGCGAGCATGGCCACGCCAGCGGCCAGGGCGATGATCTGTCCGGTGAGGATGACCCGGCGGGTGGGTACACGGCCTGCCAGGCGCGCCGAGATGAGGGCGGCGATGGTCATGCCGCCCGCGTTGGCGGCGAAGACGATGGAGTACGCCACCGGCGTCAAGCCGTTCATGTTTTGCAGGATGAACGAGGACGTGGCGACGTAGGCGAACAGGGCGATGAACGCCGAGGATGCCACGACGACGTAGCCGACGAATCGGCGGTTTGACAGCACGGTTCGCGCGGCGTGGCCGAATTCGCGCAGCCCGCCGGAGTGCCGTTTCTCGGGAGGCAGGGACTCCGGAACGATGAACAGGGCGCAGAGGGTCATGAGGATGCCGAGGGCTGCGAGCACCCAGAATGTCATCCGCCAGCCGGTCAGCTGCAGGATGACGGCTCCGAGCAGGGGGCTGATGATCGGGGCGACGCCGCCGCTTCCCATGACGAGGTTGAGCACCCGGACGAGCTGCGGGCCGTGGGCCAGATCGACGATGACGGCGCGGCCGATGACCATCGCCCATCCGCCGCCGAAGCCCTGCAGGAACCGGGCGATCATCAGGATCCCGACGTTCGGGGCGAGAGCGCAGGCGACTGAAGCGATGGTCATCAGAATCGTGCCCGCTGCCAGGGGCAGGCGCCGGCCGCGCTGGTCGCTGAACGGGCCGCCGACGAGCTGTCCGAGCCCCATGCCGGCGAAGAACGTCGTCAGGGTCAACTGCACCGCGGAGGCCCCCGTGCCGAATTCCTCAGACACGCGTGGGAATGCCGGGACGTACATGTCTGTCGCCAGCGGCGCGACGGCGGTGAGGAAGATGACCGTGGCGACGAGTGCGGGAGGGACGACGACTGACGACGGTGCCCGCGTTGCGGTCGGAGACGTGCTCACGGGCGCAGGAGCACTTTGATCGCGCGGCGCTCGTCCATGGCTTTGTAGCCCTCGGCCGCCTCGTCGAGCGGAAGCTCAAGGTCGAAGACCTTGCCCGGGTTGATTTCGCCGCGGAGGATGAGGTCGATCAGCTCGGGAAGGTAGTCCCGGACGGGGGCGGGGCCGCCGTGCAGGTGTACGTGCGAGAAGAACATTTCCAGGCCCGGGAGCTCGACGTCGTGGGAGACACCGACGTAGCCGACGTGCCCGCCGGCGCGGGTGGCACGGATGGCCTGCATCATCGACTCCTGGGTTCCGACGGCCTCGATGACCGAGTGTGCACCGAGGCCGTTGGTGAGTTCTTTGATTTTTGCCACGCCATCGTCGCCGCGCTCCTCGACGATGTCGGTCGCGCCGAACTCGCGGGCGAGAGCCTGCCGGGCGGCGTGGCGGGACATGGCGATGATGCGTTCGGCGCCCATCTGCTTCGCCGCGAGGATCGCAAGAAGGCCCACGGCGCCGTCACCGACGACAGCGACCGTCTTGCCCGGCCCGGCTTCGGCGGCTTTCGCCCCGAACCATCCGGTCCCCAAGACGTCGGAGGCCGCCAGGAGAGAGGGGATCTTGTCGGCGTCCGGCATCTCCGGGGTGGTGACCAGTGTGCCGTCGGCGAGGGGGACGCGCATGTACTCGGCCTGGGCGCCGCCGACACCCTCGCGGTGCACACACCCGGACTGGTAGCCGGAGCGGCAGATCTCGCACGTGTTGTCCGAGGCGAAGAACGAACCGACGACGAACTGGCCCGCCTGGACGTTCCGCACGTCGGTGCCGACTTCCTCGACGATACCCACGTACTCGTGACCCATGGCGGCCGGTTTGTTGAGGCTGTCGGCGCCGCGGTAGGGCCACAGGTCCGACCCGCACACGCAGGCCGCGACCAGCTTGATGATCGCGTCGGTCGGCTGTTGGATGGTGGGCTTGTCACGCTCCTCGACGCGGACGTCTCCGGGGGCGTGCATGATCGTTGCGCGCATACGCTGGTGCTCCAATTGGTCGAATGCCGAAGGGGTTGATTTCCATCAAACCCGCACCGGGCGCGGGTAGCGAGGGCTCTGCTGAGACGGGTTACGGCAGAACCTCCCACGGCTTCCTCGTTTCGTCGTAACGTTTTCCTATGGATAACCGAGCCGAGGTCCGAGAGTTCCTGGTCTCCCGCCGCGGACGCATCACACCCGAGCAGGCAGGAATCGAACCCATCGGCGGTCGGCGGCGCGTGGCGGGCCTTCGAAGGGAAGAAGTCGCCCGCCTCGCCGGCGTCAGCGTCGATTACTTCACCCGCATCGAACGCGGAAACCTCACTGGCGTCTCCGACAGCGTCCTCGACGCGATCGCCCGCGCCCTGGAACTGGACCGCGCCGAACACGATCACCTCTACGACCTCGCACGCACGGCCAACGCCTCGATCCGCAACCGTCCCACGACGGCCGCGCCGTCAGCCGTGCGCCCCTTGCTGCAGAACCTTCTGGACGCCATTGCTGCAGCGCCCGCGTTCATCGGGAATAACCGGATGGACATCGTCGCCGCCAACCTCCTCGGCTACGCCCTGTACTCCGAGATGTACCGTGGCACTGCCGGCCGCCCCGCGAACCACTCGCGATTCATCTTCCTCGACCCGCGTGCGCACGACTTCTACCCCGACTGGGACCGCGCGGCCAACGTCAACGTCGCGATCCTGCGACGCGACGCCGGCCGCAATCCGCACGACAAGCGCATCGCCGAACTCGTCGGTGAACTGTCCATGCGCAGCGAAGAATTCCGCACACGCTGGGCAGCGCACAACGTCCGCCGCCACTACTCCGGAACAAAATCCTTCCGCCACCCGGTCGTCGGACTCCTCGAGCTGAACTATCAGGCCATGGAACTCGAAGACGACCCCGGACACACCCTGACTGTGTATCCCGCCATCCCCGGCAGCCCCTCCGACGAAGCCCTCCGGCTCCTCGCCTCCTGGGCCGCGACCGAGAACGTCGTCGAATCCGCTCGAGCCCACGCCCGCGGTTAGCGGGAGCAGGAATGGCGGCTGCGCCTGGACAGCCAAGAAGCGGGGCCCCGACAGCTGTGCTGTCGGAGCCCCGCTTCCGTTGCGTTGCGTTTGCGAGTGGTGCCGGGGTGGGACTACTTGGCCGTGCGGATGAGCTTGCGGTTGACGAACTCCTCCATGCCGTACTTGCCGAGCTCGCGGCCGACGCCCGAGCGCTTGATGCCGCCGAAGGGCAGCTCGGCCGCCGTGCCGGGGGCTTCGTTGATGTAGACCATGCCCGTGTCGAGGCGGTCCGCGATCTCGGCGGCCTTCTCGGCGTCGGTCGACTGGATCACGGCGCCCAGGCCGTAGGCGGAGTTGTTGGCCAGTTCCACGGCCTCATCCGCGTTGGCGACGCGGTAGAGGACGGCGACGGGGCCGAACAGTTCCTCCGAGAACGCGCGCATCTCCGGGGTGACGCCGGTGAGGACGGTCGGCTGGAACCAGGCGCCGGGCTGCTCCAGCCGGGAACCGCCGGCGAGCACCGTGGCGCCCTTGGCGACGGCGTCGTCCACCTGGGCCGCGAGACCGTCACGGGCGGCCGTGGAGGACAGCGGGCCCATGAAGGTGTCCGTCTCGGTGGGGTCGCCCACCTTCACGGAGGTGACCGCGCCGACGAACTTTTCGACGAACTCGTCGTAGACGGCGTCATCGACGATGATGCGCTTGGCGGCGTTGCAGGCCTGGCCGGTGTTGCCGAAACGGCCGAAAAGCGCGTGTGTGGCGGCCTGGTCGACGTCCGCGGAGTCCAGCACCAGGAACGGGTCGGAGCCGCCGAGTTCCAGCACAACCTTCTTGAGGTTGCGGCCTGCGATCTCGGCCACGGCGGCGCCGGCGCGCTCCGAGCCGGTGAGCGAGACACCCTGGACGCGGGGATCGGCGATGACGTCCGCCACCTGCTCGTTCGTGGCGAAGATGTTCACGTACGCGCCCTCGGGGGCGCCGGCGTCGAGGAAGATCTGTTCCATGGCCAGGGCCGACTCGGGGCACTGCGGGGCGTGCTTGAGCAGGATGGTGTTGCCGTTCATGAGGTTGGGCGCGGCGAAGCGGGCCACCTGGTAGTAAGGAAAGTTCCACGGCATGATGCCCAGCAGGATGCCCAGGCCGTCCTTCCGGACGATGGCCTTGCCGCCGGCGGCGACGTCCAGCTCCTCGTCCTCGAGGAACGCCGGGCCGTTCTCGGCGTAGTAGCGGTAGATGGAGGCCACGATGTCGACCTCGATCCGGGCCTGGAAGATGGGCTTGCCCATTTCCCGGGTGACGATTGCGGCGAGCTCCTCGCGGCGCTCGGTGTAGAGCTCGGCGACGCGGCTCAGCAGCTTGACCCGGTCCTCGGGCGGCGTCCTGTTCCAGGACGTGAAGGCTGCGTCGGACGCCGCCAGCGCGGCGCGGATCCCGGCGTCGGTGGCGGTGGGAAATTCCTTCACGGTCTCTCCCGTGGCCGGATTGGTGACGGCATAAAGGCTCATGCTGTTCTCCTTCATTGGTTGCAGGTTCAGGTGTTGCTGTGTCGGGGGTTCCGGGACGCTTACGGGAGGGCGATCTGCGGGTCGGTGACCACGTGGATGATGGCCGGGATCCGCTGGTCCCGGACCGCCTTGAGAGCGCGTTCGACGGCGATCGCGGCGTCGCCGTCGTTCGTCACGGTTTCGCCGTGGCCGCCGAAGGCCCGCGCAAACGCGGCGAAGTCCGGGTTGCTCAGCTGGGTGCCGCTGACGCGGCCGGGGAAGTGGTGTTCCTGATGGTCGCGGATGGTCCCGTACTGGCCGTTGTCCATGACGATGATCAGCATTGCCGCGCCGTACTGCACAGCCGTGGCGAACTCCTGGCCGTTCATGAGGAATTCGCCGTCGCCGGCGACGGCCACGGCCAGCCGCCCGGGACTCTGCAGGGACGCGGCGACGGCGGCCGGGACGCTGTAGCCCATGGAGCCGTTGCGCATGCTCAGCTGGCTGGGGAACACGTTGGTGGGCAGGTACGTCTGGGCCCAGGCGCAGTGGTTGCCGGCGCCGAAGCTGTAGACGGCGTCCTTCGGCAGGCGCCGGACGAGTTCGGCGATCACGGCGCTCATGTGTCCGGTGCCTTCGCGTGTGGCCGGCAGGGTGGCCAGGTCCGGCAGGGCACTGAAGGCGGCCTGGGCGGTCCGGCCGGCGGCGCGCCAGGCGTCCCACTGCGCGGCCTTGCCCAGCTGGACGTCCTTGACGGCATCGGCGAAGGCGACCGGAGAGGCCAGGATGTGGGCGGTCACGGCACCTGAACGGCCGCGGAGGGTGGTGTCGATGTTGACCACGATGTTGGTGGCGTCCATCGACTGGCGGATCTTGTAGCCGTCCGTGGGGACGTCGGTGGGCAGCGCGCCGATGGCCAGCAGGACGTCCGCGTCGGCGAACATCCGGACGGTCTCCTGCGTGCGGCCGTAGCCGAGGGCACCGGCGTAGACCTCCGAGCCGAAGGGGATGCGGTCCGAGGCGCGCCAGTCCTGGATGACGGGGATGCCGTTGGTCTCGGCGAAGCGGGTCACCGCCGCAGCGGACTCGGGCGTCCAGCGCGGGCCGCCGGCGAAGATGACCGGCTTCTCCGCACGGGCCAGGGCGGTGGTGATCAGTTCCAGCTCGGCGGCGGAAACTGCTCCCTCCGCGACCGTGAGCACCGGGTGCAGGGCGCCGGTGAATTCATGCGTAATGACGTCCTCCGGCAGGCCCACGATCACCGGGCCGGGGCGGCCGGACTTGGCGGCGAAGAAGGCTTCGGCCACCACTTCCGAGGCCCGTGACGCTTCTTCGAGGACAAAGACTCGCTTGGCCTGGGTTCCGAACCAGGCGTTCGGATCGAATTCCTGGAAGGATTCGCGCTGGCGGTCCGCGACCGGGATCAGGCCGACGAACAGGACCATCGGGGTGGCGTCCTGCCAGGCGGCGTGGATGGCAACAAAGGCATTCGCGGCTCCCGGTCCGCGGGTCACCATGGCGACGCCAGGCTCGCCGGTGAACTTGCCGTGGGCCTCGGCCATGTACGCGGCGCCGCCCTCCTGGCGGCACACGATGGTCTCGATGTCTGCCCCATGGAGGCCGTCAAGGACGGCCAGGTAGCTTTCGCCCGGGACCGCGAATACACGGTCGACGCCGTGCAGGGCCAGCGAATCAACGATCGCCTGGCCGGCGTGGGTTTTCTTCTCCAACGTAATGCTCCTAAAAATGGGGTCTTCAGCCAGGAACCTGGCGGACGATCTGGCGCCGGCAGGGGTGGCCGGGCGGGTGGTGCATTCCTTCAAGTATTCGCAGCTCATTTCATGCTGTCTAATACATATAAAGTTCAAACTTCATAACAAGAGGGCATTAGATGTGCCGGGGTCGGCAGCCGGCCCCAGGGACGGTCACTTGAGCGCTTCGGCGTCGAACACCGTTTCGCCGCCGATCACGGTGGCGCCGACGTCGACGCCGCCGATGGCCTCCGGCGCGATCGCAAAGAGGTCATCGGAGAGCACCACGAAGTCCGCGAGCTTTCCGGTGCTGAGCGTGCCCTTGTTGTTCTCCTCGCTGACGGCGTAGGAGGAGCCGTGGGTGTAGGCCCGGACGGCCTCGGCGACGGTGAGGCGCTCGGCCGGGGCCAGAACCTGGCCGGAGGCGGTCCGCCGGTTGACCATGTCGTGGATGCTGTGCAGGGGGTTGCCGCTGGAGACGGGCGAGTCCGTGGAGCCGGGTAATTCGATCCCCGCATCCAGCAGAGACTTCATCCGGTAGATCAGGCTGCTGCGCTCCGGCCCGACGGCGGCCATCATGCCGTCGCCGAAATCCGAGATGAACCGCCCCTGCGGGACGGGAATGATGCCCAGCTTCGCGGCGCGTTAGATCTGGGCGTCGCTGGCGAGGGCGAAGTGTTCGATCCGGTGCCGCACGCCGCGGCGCGGAGCCGCGCGCTGGGCTTCCTCGATGCCGTCCATTGCGTGGTCGATCGCCTGGTCGCCGATTGCGTGGGTGGCGACGGTCCAGCCGGCCTTGTGGGCGCCTACGATCAGGGCCTTGAGCGACTCGGGATCGAACTGCATGAGCCCCTTGTTGTCCGGCTCGCCGTGGTAGCACTGGTGCATGGCGGCGGAGCGGCCGACGAAGGAGCCGTCGGAGACGATCTTCACCGGTCCCATTTTCAGCCGGTCCCCGCCGAACCCGGTGCGGATGCCGAGGTCCAGCCCGTGCCAGTCGTGGTCCCGGAAGCCTTCGACGGGGTGCAGGGTCGTGATGTACGGCATCAGGGTCATGCGGGGGAGCAGTGCGCCGGTTTCGGCGGCGAGCTGGTAGCTGTGGAAGTCCACGGGCGAGTTCCCCACCATTTTCCAGGCGGCGAGGCCGGGTTCCGTGAGGCTCGTCAGGCCGAATGCGACGGCCTGGTCCGAGGCCAGGCGCAGGTTCCGCTGCACTTCGTCGAGGGGCATAGGGCGGACCAGTTCGTAGATCATGCTGATCGCCTTTTCCTGCAGGAGCCCTTCGGCGGTGCCGTCAGGCAGCCGGGCGACGAAGCCGCCGTCGACGTCGGGAACACCGGCGCCGCCGGGATAGCCGGCCAGCCGGAAGGCCTCCTTGTTGGCCACCACCATGTGGCCGGAGACGTGCTCGATCAGGACCGGGCGGCCGCCCGCGGCGTGGTCCAGGCCGGCCGCCGTGGGGTGGCCGCCGATGAGGTTCTGGTCGTAGCCGGAGCCACGGACCCATTCCCCGGGGGCGAGGGAGCCGGCCCGGCGGCGGACGGCGGCATACAGGGCGTCCAGTGAGCCCGCGGCAGCAGGGCGCAGGTCCAGGGCGGCGAGCCGGGCGCCGGTGAGGGAGGCGTGATAGTGGGCGTCGTGGAAGCCGGGCAGGACCGGGGCTCCGCCGAGGTCCACCACCCGGTCCGCGCTGATGCCGTCCAGCTCCCCGTCCAGGCCGACGATCCTGCCGTGCAGGACGCCGATGCGGCGGGCTGTGGGCCGGGCGGTGTCCATGGTGCGGAACCGGCCGTTCTCAAAAATGGCGTCGATCTTCATGGGCTGGGTCCTCCAGGGGATTGGCTTGTCCGCAGTCGCAGGTCCGGTGCGTTCCAGCAATCTTCCCGAGCGCAGAGTATTCCGTCCAATGTCAATAATGGATGGACTGCATGCTTTGGCGGCATGGTGGTGGAGCTGGGTCGGGTGAAGGTGTCGTCACCCGGCGTCCGGTTACATTGCCCCGTGGGCCAGGTGGCCGCCCACTACGGTGGCGGTGACGCGGACGTTTCGGATGGTGTCCGCCGGAACCTCGTAGATGTCCTCGGACAGGGCCACGAAGTCGGCCAGCATGCCGTGCGAGAGCGAGCCCTTGTAATGGTCTTCCCGCGCTGCGTAGGCGCTGCCCACCGTGTAGGAGCGCAGCGCCTGGGCCACGGTGATGCGCTCTTCGGGAACGAAGTCGGCGCCGGAGGACGTCCGCCGGTTCACGAGGTCGTGGATGTTCAGGATGGGGTCCGCCCCCACCACGGGGGCGTCCGTGCTGGCCGGGATCTCCAGTCCCGCATCCAGCAGGGCCTTCACGCGGTAGGAGATCCGGGTCCGCTCCGGGCCCATGGCCCGGGCCACGCCGTCGCCGAGCTCGTAGATGAACCGGCCCTGCGGGACCGGGACCAGGCCCAGGGAAGCCACCCGCCGGATCTGCTCATCGCTGGCGACGCTCAGGTGTTCGATCCGGTGCCGGGTGTCCGGACGCGGGTGGAGCCGCTGTGCCTCCTCGAAAATGTCCATCACTACATCCAGTGCGGCGTCGCCGATGGCGTGCGTGGCCACCTGCCAGCCCGCCCGGTGGGCTCCGATGATCCGCCGGCGCAGGTCCTCGGTGGCGAACTGCAGCAGCCCTCGGTTGCTGTGCCCTTCGGCCGCATCCACATCGTAGTCGCAGCACATGAAGGCGCTGCGGCCGATCAGCGAGCCGTCGGACAGGATTTTGGCCGCACCGAGGCGGAGCCACTCGTCGCCGAAGCCGGTGCGCATCCCCAGGTCGAGGCCCAGCCGGGGAACCGCGTCTTCAGCGTTGTCGCCCGGATCGGCGTCGAGACTGTGGAGCGTCGTGAGGTACGGCATGACGGTGGCGCGCACGCCCAGCAGCCCTGCGTCACGCGCTGCCTGATAGCCGGCGAGGTCGGACAGGGTGTGGCCGATGTGGGCCGGTGCCCCCAGCCCGGGCTCGGTGATGCTGGTGACGCCGAGCTTCAGCAGGGCGGCGCTGCCCGCGCCCACCATGGCGGCTATGTCCGCCACCGTGGGGGCGGGTATGGCGTCCATGACTACGGCACGCGCGGTCTCCTGGAGCAGCCCGACGGCCCTGCCGTCCGGGGCAACCGGAACGGCTCCGCCGTCGGGCGCTGTGACGTTGAGCCGGCCCGGGTAGCCGGCGCGTTCGAATGCGGCTGTATTGGCCACTCCCATGTGCCGGGAATTGTGCATGAGCCACACCGGATGGCCGTGGCTTACCGCGTCCAGCTGCTCGGCGGTGGGGTGGAGGTTTCCGAGGTAGTTCTGGTCGTAGCCGGCGCCCTGGACCCATGCGCCGTCCGGAGCGGCGGCGCACGCCGCGTCCAGTGCGGCGAGCAAAGCGTCCATGGTGGCGCCGACGGCGGGGCGGAGATCGGCCTGGACCAGGGCCTGGCCCACGTAACTCAGGTGGCAGTGGGCATCGTTGAAGCCGGGTACGACGGCGGCGCCGGCCAGCTTGTGCACGTCGCGGAAGTACGTGGCCGGCAGCTCGTCATCGAGACTGATGATGCGTCCGTTGTGGACGCCCACACTGCGGGCCCGCGGGCGGCGGGCATCCTGGGTATAGAACGTTCCGTTGGTGTACAACGCGTCGAAAAGCATGCACGTCTCCCGAGTCTATGAATTCATTAGTGGCCTGCCCTCCAGTATCGGGAGCTGGTTTCATGCTGTCTAATGCATTCAAGGTGGGAGCTCAATGCCGACCCGGCATGGAGAATGTCAGGTTGTGGAGTCCGCATCAGTTATCAGGGCGCCCTGCCGGTCAAGGAATCCGCGCAGCCGGACGGCCATGGCCCGGATGGCGTCCTCGGCGAAGTGTCCGGGGATCCACGCCGTGTGCAGCGGCAGCCTCAGGGCATGGCCGGGCTGCCCGGTGGTGCCGGCCAGGATGCGGATGGGGTGCGTGCCGTAGGCGGGCAGGTCGGTGGTGACGCCGATCCCGTGCCCGGCCGCCGCGAGTGCCATGATGGTCTGGCCGTCGTCGCATTCGGAGACGCGGCGGAAGCTCAGCTGGGCCTGGTTGAGGGCGTCATCGAGGATGTAGCGGCTGACGCTCTGGTGCGATGGCAGAATGGCATGCTGGCGGGACAGTGCCGAGAGCGGCAACTCGGAAACGCCGGCCACAGCCCATTCATGATCCGCCGCCACGTAGGCGGTCAGCGGGATGCTGCCCAGGGGCATGGTCTGCAGGCCCTGCTCCGGGGCGGCGGGGGAGACCGCGAAGTCGCTGCCGTGAAGGAGCGCCTCGGTGATCGCGAAGTGGCTGGTTTCCCGCGTGATGATCAGGGGATCCTCGGGGCCGGTGGTGGCGATGAAGGGTGCCAGGAAGCCGCGGACGGACGCGGCGGTGGCGGCGGCCACGAGCGTGGCCACCCGTCCGGTGCGCAGTGCATCGGCCGCGTCCTCCAGGCTCTGCGTTTCCAGCATGAGCCGGCGGGCCGCGGGGACGAAGGCGCGGCCCGCGGGCGTCAGGGCCAGCTTGTTGCCCTGCGCCTCGAACAGGTTCAGCTTCAGCTCGCGTTCCAGGGTCTTGATCTGCCGGCTCAGGGCAGGCTGCGCAATGTGGATTCTCTCTGCTGCAGCGGTGACGGTTCCGGCGTCCACGACGGCCAGGAAGTACTGCAGGCGGCGAAGGTTCATGCGCTCATCATGTCTCTTTGGCATGCTTCCTCGCAAGAAGAAGCATTGGCAGGTATGCGCTGGGGGTGCTGCGGGGTCCTCGTGTGCCGCTCAACCCTCGCGCCGGTAGCGGACCAGCCCGCCGGTGACGGTCAGCCGGACCTGGGTTTCTCTGATCTCGGCCGGACTGGCCGTGAAGATGTCCGTGTCCAGCACCGTGAAGTCCGCCAGCATTCCGGCGCGCAGCCGGCCCTTGGAGTCCTCTTCGCCGGAGGCGTACGCAGGCGCGACGCAGTAGGCATTGAGCGCCTCCAGCAGGGAGATCCGCTCCCGGGGTTCCCAGCCGCCGTCGGGCTCGCCGGCCCCGTTGGTCCGTGTCATGGCCGCGTGGAGCCCGTGGAACGGGTTGGGAACCTCAACGGGGGAGTCCGAGCCGAAGGCGACGGTGGCGCCGGCGTCCAGCAGGCTGCGCCACGCATACGACGCGAGGCCGCGGCCCTCCACCATGCCCAGGATGGGCAGGTCGCTGGGGCAGTGCTGCGGTTGCATGGACGCGACGACGCCGAGTCCGGCCAGGCGTGGAACATCCGCCCGCTGCATGAACTGGGCATGCTCGATCCGGTGCCGGAGGCCGTGCTCCCGGGTGGTGCCGCGGATTTCCGCCAGGGCGTCGAGCACCAGATGGTTGGCGCGGTCCCCGATCGCGTGGACGGCGACGGCGATCCCCGCCGTGGCGGCTTTCCTCGCCAGCGACAGCAGCTCGGGGTACGCGGTCACTTCCATGCCATGGTTGCCTCCGCCTGGAAACGGCTCGCTCATGTGGCACGTGTGGGAACCCGCCGCGCCGTCGGCGAAGATCTTCACGGCGCCATGGCGGATCCAGGCGTCGCCCTGGCCGGTCCGGATGCCCGCCCGGATGGCGGCGTTGAGGTCGTCCTGGGCGAGCAGTTTGTGCAGGCGCAGATCCAGCCTGCCCTGGTCCAGAAGCCGCGAGTAGGCGTCCAGTGCGTCCGGGCCGTCGATGTCATGGACCGTGGTCAGGCCCATGGACAGCAGGTACTGCTGGGTCTCTTCCAGCTGCTCCAGGAGGTTTCCGGACGCCCCGGAGGCGGCCAGCTTCCGCACCGGGTAGACCGCGCTCTCGCGCAGGATCCCGGTGGCGTCCCCGTGCTCGTCCCGGACAATCTCACCGCCCGCCGGATCCGGTGTGGCCGCTGTGATGCCTAGTTCCCGGAGGGCATGGGAGTTGGCCCACACCGTGTGGCCGTCCGCGCTGGTCAGGGCCACAGGATTGCGGGGGCAGACGGCGTCGAGCCCCGTCCGGTCCGGCTGGACCGGAATGCGCCACTTGTTGAAGTCCCACCAGCCGCCGAAGATCCAGTCCCCCTCCCGGTACCGCGGTTCCAGGGCCGCCAGTCCGGCCAGAGCCTCCTCCAGGCTGCCTGCCGGGCGCAGGTCCACCTCGTGTCGGGACCGCGCCAGGCTCGCCGTATGGATGTGGGCATCAGTCAGGCCGGGAATAGCCACGGCGCCCTCCAGATCAACGGACTCTGTCCCGGCTGGGGCATGCGCCCGGAGTTCGTCATAGGAGCCCGTTGCGGTGATCAGCCCGTCGTCGACCAGCAGCGCATCAACGCGCGGCTGCCGCGGATCGAGGGTGTGGAAGGCGGCGTTGGCGTAGATGGTGGGGGGCATGGACTCAGGGTAAGGGCACGGCCGGGAGATTGCGCGCCAGGGGGCCGACATAAAGGGTACATATGTTTCCGGCGAGTTAAAGAAACCGGGCCCGCTGCCGCGGCCCGCTGTGGAATTTCCCGTAACGACGCCGAAAAGCCGAGATTGATGCCGAACAGGCATGGACTAGCAACAAAAGGAGTCTTAGACGCGCTAGAGCGTGGGTCACATACTCGATCCACAGGTACCGGCGTGAGGCATCCCACACCGGACCCCACTCGCATCAGGCCCATCAAGCGAAGGATCTACACGTGAAACAACACCCACAGGCCCCGGCCAGGACCACCGGGCGGCGCAGGCTCGCCACCCTGGCGACGGCCGCCGTCGTGGTGTCCGTAGCCGCAACCGGCTGCACCACCGGAGGAGCCTCGTCAGGAGCAACGGCCGGGGGCCAGGTCTCAACCGACACCATCCGCACCGTGGTCAACGCGGACCCCACGACGTTCGCGCCGGTTGAGGTCCGCAATGCGGACGACTACACGTTCAACCGGCTGCTCTTCTCCACACTGGTCCGCCGCGACGAGAACAACAAGATCGTGTCCGATCTCGCCAGCAAGTGGGACATCACCCCCACGCAGGGCACGTTCACCATCCGCAGCGGCGCCACCTGCTCCGACGGCACTCCGATCACCGCCGGCGTCGTGGCGGAATCCCTCAAGGTGTTTGCCTCCCCGGACAGCAAGTCCAGCTTCCGCCCGCTGGTGCTGGGCGATGGCCCGGCGACGATTACCGCAGACGACTCGGCCAGCACGGTCACCATCAAGCTGGCGCAGCCTTGGACCGACCTCCTCCAGGGCCTGAGCCTGCATGCTACAAGCATCGTCTGCCCTGCCGGCCTCAAGGACCCGAAGGGCCTGACTACCGGCGACGTCGCCGGCGCATTCTCCGGCCCCTACACACTGACCAAGAAGCAGCACGGCGTGGGCTACACCTTTACGCTCCGCAGTGACTACAAGACGTGGCCCGCCTACGAGAACATCGAGGGCACGCCGGCCAAGACAATCGAGGCCAGCGTTAACTCCAACGCGAGCGCCATTGCCAACGAGCTCCTGACGGGTACCAAGGACATCGCCAACATCCGCGGCAAGGACACTACCCGGTTCGACGGCAACAAGGACTTCTCCACCGCTGTCATCCCGCAGGGAAGCCTCTACATGATGTTCAACGAGCGCGAGGGCCACCCCTTCACCGATCCCGCGCTGCGCAAGGCAGTCGCCCAGGCACTGAACGTAACGGCGTTCAACCAGGCCGCCACCGGCGGCCTCGGTGAACTCTACTCATCCTTCGCCCACCCGGGCGTGCCGTGTTCCAACAAGGACACGTCACTGCTGATCAAGTCAGACCCCGCAGCAGCCCAGAAGGTTCTGGCCGGTGTCAAGATCCGCATGGTCGGTGCCCAGGTCTTCGGCCCGAACGGCGCAGCCAACACCTACGTCGCGGAAGCACTTCGCGCGGCAGGGGCGGAGATTGAACTCCGCAACGTGGACGTCGCCACCTGGAGCACGGAACTCACCCAAAAGATCGACGGCTGGGACATCACCGTGATGGGCGGCATCAACGCCGGCGGCACCATGAACGGCGCGCTTTCGACAGTAGTGGGCATCCCGGTGGAAAAGGGCGGTCTGAACTGGGGTGGCGCTGTGAACCAGCCCGTCGTTGACCTGGAATCCAAGGCCATGACCCAGACTGATACCACTGAGCGCTGCTCCACCTACCAGGACGCGCAGAAGATCATGATCAGCGATGCGCACGTGATCCCGCTGTCTTCCCTTCCCTCGCAGGTCACTGTTCGCTCCGGATTCGCCATGCACACCATGAATGGCCAGCCGGACGAGAGCACCATGCGGATCACGAAATAACCATCCGGCCATGACCTCTTCAATTGCTGTTGAGGCTTCCCGTACCCCCGGCGTTGCTGCCGGGGGTGCGGGGGGCCGGTTCATCCGCCACCCGTGGGTCGGGTTCTCCCTGCGCAGGCTCGGCGGGCTGCTGCTGTCGTTCGTGGTGCTGACGGTTGTGACGTTCCTTATCGTGCCGCTGATCCCGGGCGATCCCGCCGTGATCGCCGCGGGTGATGGGGCCAGCCCGGCGCAGATCGCCAACGTCCGCGCGGAGCTCGGGCTTGACCTGCCGATGCTCACGCAGTTTCTCAACTATGTGTCGGGCATCCTGCGCCTGGACATGGGGACCTCGTTCGTGTCCGGCGAGCGTGTCTCGACCCTGATCTTCACACGTTTCCCGTTCACCGCGGAGATCGCTTTGCTGGCCATCGTGCTGGTGCTCCTGATTTCCGTGCCGCTGGGCATGGCCGTGGCCATCCTGACCCGCGGCGGCCGCAACAAGTGGCTGGACCACGGCTTCAACTTCCTGACCAGCCTGATCTACTCGATCCCGCAGTATGTGGTGGGTACCCTGCTGGTGGTGGTGTTCGCCGTGACCCTGCGCTGGCTGCCCGCGGCCGGCGCGGCGACCCTGAACTCGCTCGTACTGCCCACGGCGGCCCTGATGCTGGGCCCGGTGTGCGTGATCTCCCGGATCGTCCGCCGCGAAACCGCCGTCGTCCTGGACAAGGACTACGTCCGCACGGCCCGCGGCTGGCGGCTGAGCGCCCTGCGCACCAATGCCCGCTACGTCCTGCCCAACCTGGTCACCACCACCCTGACGCTTTCGGGGCTCATCCTGGCCGCGCAGCTTGGCGGCGCCGTGGTCATCGAAACAGTCTTCGCGTGGCCGGGCCTGGGGCAGGGCATCGTGAACGCGATCCTGCAGCGCGATTACCCGGTGATCCGGGGAATCATCCTGGTGCTGGGTCTGCTGGCGACCCTCATCATCATCCTGGTGGACCTGATCCTGGCCATCATCGACCCCCGCAACCTGGGAGCTACCTCCAATGATGTCTAGGCTACGAAGCCGGGAGTTCTGGACTCCGGCCATGATCACCGGGGCGGCGCTGCTGGCCGCCCTCATCCTCATCGCCGTCATTGCCCCGCTGACCATGACGCAGGCGGCCGAGCAGCTGACGCCCAACGCCGCCCTTGGACCCAGCGCGGAGCATTGGCTGGGCACCGATGACTTCGGCCGGGACCTGCTGGCCCGCGCCCTGGTGGCGACGCGGCTGACGCTGCTCATGACCGCCGGCGCCGCCGCGGTTTCGGTGGTCTCCGGCGTCGTGATCGGCCTGGCGATCTGGTTGTCCGGTCGGCGGGTCCGTGAGGTGGCGTTGCGGATCCTGGAAACGGCCGTCGCCTACCCGTCCCTGATCTTTGCCCTGGTCATCGCGGCCGTCCTGGAACCCGGGGTGTCCTCGGCGGTCATCGCGATCGGCATCGCCGGCATCCCGGGCTTCGCCCGGATCACCGCCAACCTGGCCTCCTCCGTGTCCAGCAGCGAGTACGTGGTCACCGCGCGCCTGCTGGGCGTCAGCCCGGTGCGGATCGCGGCCCGGCACATGCTGCCGAACATGGCCGAGCCGCTGCTGATCCTCTCCGCCACCGTCTTCGCCCTGTCCCTCGTGGAGATCTCGGCGCTGTCCTTCATCGGCCTGGGCGTCCAGTCGCCGCAGTACGACTTCGGCCGGCTCCTGAACGACAGCCTCGGCGCGCTCTACACGCAGCCGGTCGAGGCCGTGGGCCCCTCGGTCATGATCGCCCTGACCGGCCTGTCCGTCATGCTGATCGGTGACGCGCTGGCCGCCCACGCCGACCCGCGGGCCAAGCGCAGCTTCTTCCGCCGTGTGCTGCAGCGCAACCGCACCATCACCGTCCCGGCCGGGGACACCGCCCTGGTCCGGGCCGAGAACCTGCGGATCAGCATCCCGGGCGGCCCGCAGCTCGTGAAGGGCATCACCCTGGCCATCAACCCGGGCGAAGTCGTGGCCCTGGTGGGCGAATCCGGGTCCGGGAAATCCCTGACCGCCATGGCGATTGCCGGGCTCCCGTCCGAGGACCTCGCGGTGGAAGCGGACCTGCTCCGCGTGGGGGAGATGAACATGCTTGCCGCCCCGGACCAGTCACGGCTGGCCAGGGACATCAGCATCGTCTACCAGGACCCCGGCACCACGTTCAACCCGTCCCTGCGGATGGGCTCCCAGCTGACCGAGGTCCTCCGCACCCACCTGGGCCTGGGCGGGACCAAAGCCCGCAAGGCCATCATCGACGCCCTTACCAGCGTGAACATCACCGAACCGGCCCACCGCCTCCGGCAGCACCCGCACGAACTCTCCGGCGGCATGCGGCAGCGGGCCATGATCGCCGCGTCCATCGTCACCTCGCCCAAACTGATCGTCGCCGATGAGCCGACGACGGCCCTGGACGTCACCGTACAGGCCGAGGTCCTGCGCCAGTTCCGCCGCATCCACCGGGAACAGGGAACGGCCATGCTGTTCATCTCCCACGACCTCGCCGTGGTGGAGGCGCTGTGCGACACCATCCTCGTCATGAAGTCCGGCGAGATCGTCGAACGGCTGACCTCCGCCCAGCTCGCGGCCCGCGACGTCCATCATCCCTACACCAAGGCGCTGCTGGCCGCGATTCCCACCCTGGAACTCGGCCCCGTCCCGGCTACCGCAGGAGTTGCAACCCCATGAACGCCAACGCACAGACACCCCCGGCAGCCCTGGACCCCCAGCCGGGGGGCCCGGGGCGCCGGGCAGCGCACACCGCCGCCCCTGCCGCCGGTCCTGCGGATCCTGCTGCCGCCCCTGCCGCTGGTCCCGCTGCCCTGCAGGCTGCGTCGGTCAGCAACCTCAACGTCCGCTTCGGCGCCGCCCACGTCCTCAAGGACGTCACCATGGCCGTGCCCGCCGGCACCGTGGTGGGGCTCGTGGGGGAGTCCGGGTCCGGGAAGTCGACCCTCGGCAAGACACTCGTGGGCATCAACAAGCCCTCCAGCGGCGAGGTGCTCATCGCCGGGGAGGACTTCACCAAAATGCGCGGCAGGCGCCGCCAGCAGATGCGCCGCGAAGTCCAGTACATCCCGCAGGACCCGTATTCCTCGCTCAGTCCGCGGCGCACGACCGGGCAGACCCTGGCCGAGGCCCTGGACCCGCACGGTGCCAACCCGGTGGAACACCGTAAGGCCATCGCCGCGGCGCTGGAACGGGTCAAACTGGATCCTTCCGCGGCGGAGAAGTACCCGCACCAGTTCTCCGGCGGCCAGCGCCAGCGGATCGCGATTGCCCGGGCCCTGATGCTCGAGCCGAAGCTCGTGATCGCGGACGAGATCACCTCGGCCCTGGACGTCTCGGTCCAGGCCGACATCATCCGGCTCCTCCAGGGCATGCGCAGCACGGTGGACAGCGCCATGCTGTTCATCTCGCACAACCTCGCCGTCGTCCAGCAGGTCTGCGACGAAGTGGTGGTCATGTTCCAGGGCCGCATCGTCGAACAAGGACCGATCGAATCCGTCTACCGGGACCCGCAACACGACTACACGAAGAAGCTTCTCTCCTCCGTCCCTGGCTCGCCCGGCTTCAGCCTGGACTAAGTACTTCCGGAGCGGCGGCGGTCCCTCCTGGGAGGCCGCCGCCGGACACCCGCGGGTGCCCGTCACATGGACGCACCCAGGAGGCAATATGTTTCCGGGACGTAAAACGTCGCGGCCCGGGGGCGGAGGGACGGGTACCGGTTCCTTGGCAGGACATGGCATGCGGGCTCTTCATGCCTGGACAGCATACTGATCCACCATTTTGGGTCTTAGACTGCATACGAAGCGAGTCACATACTCGAATGAAACCGTCCACCGCTGAGTGGACCGGTTCATTCGAAGGGAACCCCACGTGTCCGCCACGACAATTCTTGAAGACGCCCGCGAGCTGCACGGCGACCTCGTCCAGCTTCGCCATGAGCTCCACCGGCACCCCGAGCTCGGCCTCCAGCTGCCGCGCACCCAGGAGACGGTCCTCGAAGCCCTGGCCGACCTCCCGCTCGAAATCACCCCGGGCAAGGGACTGACGTCCGTCGGGGCCGTCCTGCGCGGCACCGGCGGGACGGATTCTGCCGCCGGCACTCCAGCGGGCCCGCGTCCCACGGTCTTGTTGCGTGCCGACATGGACGCGCTCCCGCTCCAGGAGGAGACCGGCCTGGACTTTGCCTCCGAGGAAGCCAACCGAATGCACGCCTGCGGCCATGACCTGCACACTTCGATGCTGGTGGGTGCCGCCCGGCTGCTCGCGGAACGGCGCCACCAGCTCGCAGGCGACGTCGTCTTCATGTTCCAGCCGGCCGAGGAACTCCTGGCCGGGGCGCCCATGATGATCGAGGAAGGCATCCTGGACCTCTCCGGACGCCGCGCCGACGCTGCCTACGGGCTCCACGTCTTCAGCGCCGGCGGCAACACGGGCCGGTTCGAAACGAAGCCCGGCGTCATGATGTCCGCCGCGGACGCCCTCTTCGTCAAGGTGATCGGCCGCGGCGGCCACGGCTCGGCGCCGCACCAGGCCCAGGACCCCGTGCCCGTCATGGCGGAAATGATCCTCGCCCTCCAGCACATGGTCACCCGGCAGTTCAACGCCCACGACCCCGTGGTGGTCTCGGTCGGAATGGTCAAGGCCGGCGAGGCCATCAACGTCATTCCCGACACCGCCGAATTCGGCGCGAGCCTCCGGATGTATTCCGACGAGGCCAGAACCAAAATGCAGTCGGCCATTCCGCGCCTGCTGGAAGGCATCGCCTCTGCCCACGGGCTGGAAGTCGACATCAATTATCACGTGGGGGGACGCGTCACGGTGACGGACGGGGCCCAGACCGCATTTGCCGCCGACCAGATCACCGAACTTTTCGGAGCCGAACGCCACCACCGGCTGGCCGCACCGCTGGGTGGGTCCGAGGACTTTGCCGACGTCCTCGCCCGCGTGCCGGGGAGCTTCATCTGCCTGGACGCCACGCCGCTTGCCGGCGGCCCGGACGCGGCGTTCAACCACTCCCCGCGCGCGGCGTTCGATGACAGCGTCGTGGTTGACGGTACCGCCCTGTACACCCAGTTGGCCGTGGGCCAACTGGCCCAGCTCGCCGGCGTCTGACCCTCCCTGCCACCCCAATCCTTCCCCCACTACCAAGGACTTTTGATGATGGACCCAACAACTGACGGCACGGCGCACCTTGCCGTGCAGGAAAAGATCCCGGCCGCCCGGGCATCGCTCAAGGCGACCAAGTCCCAGCGGCAGACTCTCGTCGCCACCGGCATGGGCAATGCTCTCGAATGGTATGACTGGGGCATCTACTCCGCCTTCGCCATCTACTTCGCCACAGAGGTCTTCAACCCCAAAGACCCCCTGGCCGCGCTTTTGGGGGCGATGGCTGTCTTCGCCGTAGGCTTCGTTGCCCGCCCAGTTGGCGGCCTCCTCTTTGGCTGGATGGCGGACCATCTTGGCCGCCGCGCGTCGATGATCTCCACTGTGGTCCTCGCATCGTTCGGATCCCTGATGATCGCGCTGGTTCCTACCTACAACTCCACAGGCGCCGGGGCCGCCGTAGTGCTTCTCACTGCCCGGCTCCTACAAGGGCTGGCCCACGGCGGTGAAATGCCCTCCGCCCAGACCTACATTGCAGAGTCCGCCCCGGCATCCCGCCGCGGTCTCTGGTCCTCGTTGATCTACGTCTCCGGCACTTCCGGCATTGTGATCGGGCTGCTGTTCGGGGTCCTGCTGAACACAGTCCTCAGTAAGCCCGACATGCAGTCGTGGGGCTGGCGTATCCCTTTCGTTGTCGGCGCGCTCCTGGGCCTGTACACCCTGATTGCCCGTTCGCGGATGAAGGAAACCGAGGCGTTCACCGCCGCGAAGGCGACCGTTCGCCAGCCGATGTGGCCGGAGATCCGCAGGAACTGGCGCTCCGCCCTCCGAGTGATCGGCCTCGGCGTCGGGGGTACCGTCTGCTACTACGTCTGGTCTGTCAGCGCGGTTCAGCAGGCTGTCATCATTCACAACATGGACCAGGGAACCGCCCTTCTGGCCAGCGTTCTAAGCAACGTCGTACTGATCATTTCCCTGCCGTTCTGGGGCAAGTTCTCTGACCGTTTCGGCCGTCGACCCAGCCTTTTGATAGGCACCGGCGTGCCCATCATCCTTTTCCCGCTGCTGGTAAACACTGTGGGTCAGAGCTTCTGGTCCCTCTTTCTGCCGGCCACCATCATCCTGGTTTTCATGGGTGCGACGCTGTCAATTTCACCGGCGGTGTTCGCAGAGCTCTTCCCCACACGGATCCGCACAGTGGGCGTCGCTGTGCCTTACGCAGTCGCTGTGGCCGTTTTCGGCGGGACGGCACCGTATCTCCAGAACTGGGCGAATGCGTCGTTCGGTCCGGGAGCGTTCACTATCTATGTGGTGGTTCTGCTGGCAATATCCACGCTGGTCGCGTGGAAGCTTCCGGAAACCCGGGCGAAGGACCTCACCGCATAGACCGGCGGCGAGGGCGTCTTTCAGCAAGGGGCTGATCAGTACACGATGTCTCGTAATGTCTGTTGAACTGCAACCAGAGGGTGGACATCGTGTACACCCCGGCTCTGGACCGGGCCGGTTCGGTGATGTTTCCGGCGCCGCCGATTCGTCCTGCGATAGAGGAACATGTCTGGCAGCGACTCCTAGGAAACTGCTGAACAAATTGGTGGGTTTAAGGCGCGCCTGCTGGACTTGCGGGGCTGGTCGTTAAGACTGGTTGAATGCAAGGAATTGAGGACGCCCAGCGCGGGTTTTTGGATGTGGAGGCACTGGCCGGGGAGCTGCTGGCCCCGGGGAGTGCCTTCGCGTTTTTGGCTGAACACCGGAACCGGTTGTTCCCTGACTCGATGATGGAGGACCTTTTCACGTCGGGCCGGGGCCGGCCCTCTATCCCGGCGTCGGTGATCGGTTCGGTGCTGGTTCTTCAGGCGTTGGAGGGACTCTCGG
>NZ_JAGPOT010000105.1 GCF_018224015.1 Pseudarthrobacter albicanus | reverse complement strand
CCGGGGCCGGATCACGGCGACGAGGCGCTGTGCGATCCATCTGCGCCTCCTTCCTGCTCCAGTCCCCCAGACAAGACAGACGCTAAGCCGGGCAGCATGGAAAAACCTTGGGCGGCAGAAGTGGACATTGCGCGGAGTTGCGGGAAAGTAGCTCGCGAGCCCGTTTACTGAGAATGCTCGTCGCTTGTCGATGGGCTATCACGCGGCTGCTCTCAGACGCGGCAAGAATTATCCCTGCTCTGTCCAGGCCACAAGAAGAAACGGACAAGCTCCCGGCTGGTACGGCCAGAAGAGGCTCCCAGACCGATATCTGCGCGAGCTACCCCATTTCGCGGCCATGTGGACCTGGCCGTTCAAGAAAACATCTACGTCCCCCAGGACCGCATGTTTGTGAAATCGCTCGTGGAGCCTATCCTGCAGCCCCTTGACGACGGACGCGTGGAAACCGGTGCCGGGGTGAAGAAGCGGTTCATGGCGTTTGAGCTGGACGCGGTGATGCTGGTGCCGCCGTCGCTGGACGAGTGGCTGCCGCAGAATCATTTGGTCCGGTTCATTGCCGAAATCGTCGCCGAGGAACTGGATCTGGCCCGGTTCTACGACTCGTACAGCCGGCACGGTGCGGACAAGAGCGGGGACGGAGGGAGTCCCGGACGCGCCCGGGGGCGGATTCCGGCCAACGCCACACCCAACGAACGCATGGCGAGGAAACTAAGACCAAGAGGGGCCGGGCCGTCTACGCGCGGCGCAAAGCGATCGTTGAACCGGTCTTCGGGCAAATCCATACCCGCCAGGGAAGACACGTGCTCCTTCGCGGGCTCGAGCAAGCCGCCCGCGAATGGGAGCTCCTGGCGGTTTGCCACAAACCTGCTCAAACTCTTCAAAATACCGGGAAACCATCCGGATCCTGGCCACCGCAGAAGCCTAAAGGACGGGCGCCTGAGCCACGGAGACCCTTACGGGCCCGCCACGAGGGGCGGACAGAGCATGACTGGTCCGCGCGTCCTCACCGAAACCGGAGAACCAACCCGGCTACCGGCCAAGCCGCAGCGGCTAAGGTCACGAAACGTCAGGCCACCGAACCACTGCCGGCCCACGCTCTTGGGGGCTCGGCTTCCCCTCAAGATACGTCAGCCCGCCCGCAGCTACTGGCCGAATTCGGGGAGGCGGTGACCGAGGTTTAGCAGGGCGGCCACGGCCGCGACTGTCCGCTCGGATGCGCGGCCGTCGCCGTAGGGATTGACCGCATTGGCCATGGAGTCAAAATGATCCTGATCATGCAGGAGACGGTCGACTTCCTTGAAGATGACCTCTTCGTCTGTCCCGATCAGGGCGACGGTGCCGGCGTCGACCGCTTCGGGCCGTTCGGTGTTGTCCCGCATGACGAGGACGGGCTTTCCGAGGCTGGGGGCCTCTTCCTGTACACCTCCGGAGTCCGTCAGGACGATGTGGGCGAGGGAAAGCATCCGGGTGAATTCACCGTAGGGCAGCGGCTCGGTCACAATGACGTTGGATAAGCCTGCCAACGCCGGGAGCACAGCTTCGCGGACCACCGGGTTCTTGTGGGCCGGCAGCACAATGATCAGGTCCGGTTCGGCTTCCGCGATTCGGGCCAGGGCCCGGCCCACGCCCTGCATGGCGCCTCCCTGGTTTTCACGCCGGTGGGTGGTGACCAGGAGGATCTTCCTGCCGCTGGCAGCGAGTTCCTCCAGCTGCGGGTCCGTGAATGGGATCTGCTTGCCCACCGTGGTGAGCAAGGCGTCGATGACAGAGTTTCCGGTAATGACGATGTTGGCCGGGTCGATTCCCTCGGCGACGAGGTTGGCCTTGCTCACGCTTGTGGGTGCAAGGTGGAGGCTGGCGATTTGGCTGGTGATTTTACGGTTTGCCTCCTCCGGAAACGGGGAGAACAGGTCTCCGCTGCGAAGGCCTGCCTCAACGTGCACCACGGGGATGCCGTGGTAGAACGCTGTGATGGCGCCGGCGGTGGACGTCGTCGTGTCACCTTGGACGATGACGACGTCGGGCTTGTTGGCCGCGAAGAGTTTGTCCAGCCCATCGATGGTCCGGGTCATGATGGCGGAGAGTGACTGGCGCTGCTGCAGGATATTCAGATCATGATCCGGCACAATTCCGAAGAGCTCGTTGACTTGATCGAGCATCTCGCGATGCTGACCCGTGACCGTGACGACGCAGTCGAAATGCTCGGATTCCTGAAGGGCGGCAACGATAGGGGCCATCTTGATAGCTTCGGGACGGGTCCCGAAAATTGGCATGACACTGGGCATGGTGATTCCCCCAAAGAGTTTAGGCCGCTGACCCATCGATGCTACTGGACGCCCTCGGCGCGGTGTGAATCTGCGTTCCCGGAAACCCCGCCCGGCGTCACCGTCCCGGCTCTGTTGTCAGGCCCCCGCGGTAGCGTAGGGCTGTGCCTGAATCGACTCTGCCTGAATCCACTGTGCCTGAAGCTTCCCTGACCGTCGCCGGGCTCTCCGAGTCCGAGCTCCTGGAACGGATCTTCCCCCGCCTCAACCGCGGGTCCGCCGGCGGCACCGCCGTGCTGCTGGGCCCCGGCGACGACGCCGCCATCGTGGCCGCCCCGGATGGCCGGACGGTGCTCAGCATCGACACCCTGGTGGCGGACCAGGACTTCCGGCTCCGGTGGAACAACGGCTACCGGACGTCCGGTTACGACGTCGGCTGGAAAGCCGCCGCGCAGAACCTCAGCGACATCAACGCCATGGGCGCCCGCCCCACCTCCCTGGTGGTGAGCCTGACGATGCCGCCGGAGACCCTCGTCTCCTGGGTGGAGGACTTCGCCGACGGCCTCACCGCCGGCCTCCGGGGGCTGGGTGCCCCGGACTGCGCGGTGGCCGGCGGGGACCTCGGCCGGGGACGCGAACTCGCCGTCAGCGTGGCCATCCTGGGAACCCTCGACGGCAAGGAGCCCGTGCTGCGCTCCGGTGCGCGCCCGGGGGACACCCTGGCCCTGGCCGGCACCGTCGGCCGCGCCGCCGCCGGACTTGCCCTGCTCGAATCGGCCACGGATTTCCGCGCCCTGGGCAGCGGAGCGCGCGCGCTGATGGACACCCAGTGCAGGCCCGCGCCCCCGCTCGCGGCCGGCCCGCTGGCCCGGGACGCAGGCGCCACCGCCATGATGGACATCTCCGACGGCCTCGTCCGGGACGGCAACCGCCTCGCCGCGGCCAGCCACGCCGTGCTCAACCTGGACACCGCCGCCCTGAAGGAACTCTGTGTCCCGCTGCTGCCGGCGTCGGACCTGCTCGGAACCGACCCGATGGCCTGGGTCCTCGGCGGCGGGGAGGACCACGGGCTGCTCGCCACATTCCCCGCAGGGCTTCAGCTGCCTCCCGGCTTCACTGCGATAGGCTCGGTAACAGCCCCTGCAGCGACGGACAGCACGGGTGTCACGATAGCGGGCAGGCCCGCGGACACTGTGGGATGGGATCACTTTGCAGACTAAGATTGCCGCCAACGCGCAAGCGATGAAGCGGTGGTTGGGCAAGGCGGAAACAACGCTAGGGAACCACAGCGACCGCCTGAACGCCATCAACATCTTCCCCGTCGCCGACGGTGACACCGGAACCAACCTCTACCTGACGGTCCGTGCCGCGGCCCACGCGGCGGACGGGACCGCCGCCTCCGGGACCGCGGCCTCGGCGGAACTCCAGAACGACGTCGGTGCCGTCCTCGCCCGGGCCGGCCAGGCCGCGATGGACCAGGCCCGCGGCAACTCCGGGACGCTGTTCGCCGTGTTCCTGTGCGCCGCCGCCGAGCCGCTGGCCGGCCACACCCGGGTGAGCGCCCCGCTGCTTGCCGCCGCCCTGAACCGCGCCCAGCTCCGGGCCTGGTCCGCGCTCAGCGACCCGGTGCCCGGAACGATGCTCTCGGTCATGGAAGCGGCCGCCCGCGCCGCCGCCGCCGTGGATTCGGGGCACGACGGCGACGACAGCAACCACACCCTCGGCCTGGCCCTGGACGCCGCCGTCGAAGCCGCCGTCGAGGCCGTGATCCGCACCGAGGACCAGCTCGCTGCCCTGCAGACCGCGCACGTGGTGGACGCGGGCGGGGTCGGGATGCTGCTGATCCTGGACTGCCTGCGGTCCGCCGTGCTGGGCGAGGAACTCCAGGACGAACTCCTCGACGGACTCCACGGCTATGACGTCCAGGACCCGCACATCCACGCCGGCATGCCCCGGGACGAAGGCGTGGAAGTCATGTGCACCATCGAACTCTCGCCGCTGGACGCCGCCACGATGCGCCAGCGGCTCGACGAAATGGGCGACTCCGTGATCATGAGCCAGGTGGGCGGCGCGGCCGACACGTCCGGCCGTTACCGCTGGCGGGTCCACGTCCACGTCCTCGACGCGGCACCCGCCGTGGCCCTGATCCGCTCCCTCGGCGAGCCCTCCGACATCTCCGTCAGCGAACTCGCCTTGCCGCGCGCCTCCGACCTCCCGGACCCCGACGGACATGAACGCTGAACTGGAACTGGGCCTGGAACGCAGGATCGGCAAGCGTTCCGCGGCGGTCATTGAAAAGCACCTCGGCATCACCACCGTCGGCGGGCTGCTGGACTACTTCCCGCGCCGCTATCTCAGCCGCGGCGAGCTGACCCCCATCAGCGAGGTCCCGCTCGACGAGGAGGTGACCCTCATTGCCCGGGTGGTTTCCAACAGCACCCGGCCCATGCGCGCCCGGCGGGGTTCCCTCACCGACGTCGTGATCTCCGACGACGCCGGGGCCGGCACGTCGGCCCGGCCGCCCGGGGCCAGGCTGCCGGGCACCCTGAAGGTGAGCTTCTTCAACGGGTTCCGGGCCAGGGCCGAACTCCAGCCCGGCAGGCGCGCCATGTTTTCGGGCAAGGTCACGCGCTACGGCGGTTCGCTGGGCCTGACCAACCCCGACTTCCTGCTGCTGGACGAGGACCCCGACGCCCCGGGAATGGACCCGGAAAAGCTCGCCGCCATGCCGATCCCCGTGTACCCGGCCACCGCGAAGCTCACCAGCTGGTCCATCCAGAAGGTGATCTCCACGCTCCTGGACACCATCGAGCTGGACACCCTGGGCGACCCCCTGCCGGCCGCGATCGTGGCCCGGGAGAAATTCCTGCCCGTCGCGCAGGCCTACCGGCTGATCCACGCCCCGCAGACCCCGGCCGACTGGCAGCGCGCCCGGGACCGCTTCCGCTACCAGGAAGCCCTCGTGCTCCAGTCCGCCCTGGCCCGGCGCCGCGCCCAGCTCGCCGCGGAGGAGGCCACGGCCCGCCGGCCGCTCACCGGGGGGCTGCTGGCGTCCTTCGACCGCCAGCTGCCGTTCACCCTGACCGCCGGCCAGTCCGCCGTCGGGAAGACGCTCGCCGCGGAACTGGCCCAGGACTCGCCGATGAACCGGCTGCTGCAGGGCGACGTCGGCTCCGGCAAGACGATCGTGGCCCTGCGCGCCATGCTGCAGGTGGTCGACGCCGGGGGACAGGCGGCCCTGCTCGCGCCCACCGAGGTCCTGGCCGCCCAGCACTTCGAATCGATCCGCCGGACGCTCGGTCCGCTGTCCCGGGACGGGATGCTCGGCGGCTTCGGCCCGGACGCCGTCCAGGTCACGCTGCTCACCGGCTCCCTGCCCGCGGCGGCGCGGAAGCAGGCCATGCTCGACGCCGCCTCCGGAACGGCCGGGATCGTGATCGGCACCCACGCCCTGCTCAGCGAGAACGTCTCCTTCTACGACCTGGGGCTGATCGTGGTGGATGAACAGCACCGCTTCGGCGTGGAACAGCGCGACGTCCTGCGGTCCAAGGCCACCAAGCCGCCGCACCTGCTGGTCATGACCGCCACCCCGATCCCCAGGACCGTGGCGATGACGGTTTTCGGCGACCTGGAAACGTCCGTGCTCGACGAGCTGCCCGCCGGCCGCGCCCCCATCTCCACCCACGTGGTGGGCCTCGCCGAGCACCCCGCGTGGGCCACCAGGATCTGGACGCGCTCCCGGGAAGAGATCGACGCCGGCCACCAGGTGTACGTCGTCTGCCCCAAGATCGGCACGGACGACGACGGCGACTTCAGCCCCGGTGAGGCCGAACCGTCCGCCGCGGACCTGGAAGGGGAGAACGGCTCCCGGGAACTGGCCTCCGTGACCGGCGTCGTGGAGTACCTCCGGGACGAACCGGCCCTCGCCGGGGTGCCGGTGGCGCCGCTGCACGGCCGGCAGGACCCGGCCCTGAAGTCCGGGACCATGGCCTCGTTCACCGCCAACGAGACCAAACTGCTGGTCTCCACCACCGTGATCGAGGTGGGCGTGGATGTCCACAACGCCACCCTCATGGTGATCCTCGACGCCGACAGGTTCGGCATCTCGCAGCTGCACCAGCTGCGCGGCCGGGTGGGCCGCGGCGGCCTTCCCGGGACCTGCCTGCTCGTCACCACCCTGGAACCGGGCCACCCCAGCCGCCGCCGCCTCGATGCGGTGGCGGCCACCACGGACGGTTTCGAGCTGTCGCAGGAGGACCTCAAGCTGCGCCGGGAAGGCGACATCCTGGGCGCCTCGCAGTCGGGGGGCCGTTCCACGCTGAAGCTGCTGCGCGTGCTCGAACACGAGGACCTGATTGCCCGGGCCCGGCAGGATGCCCAGCAGATCGTGGCCGCAGACCCGTCCCTGGCCGGCCACCCCGGACTTGCCGCAGCGATCGACGACTACCTGAACCCGGAGAAGGAGGCGTTCCTTGAACGCGGCTAGCACCATGGAGGCGGGTCTACCGCAGGCAGCCCGGCGGGCCGGCGATGCAGGGCTCCGCGCATGAGCCGGATCATTTCCGGTGCCGCCGGCGGGACTCCGCTGGCCAGCGTGCCCGGCTCGCTCACCCGCCCCACCACTGACCGGGTGAAGGAGGCGCTGTTCTCCCGCCTGGACGCCTTCGATGTCATCGCCGGCGCCCGGGTGCTGGACCTCTACGCCGGCTCCGGATCCCTCGGCGTGGAGAGCGCCAGCCGCGGCGCGTCAGCGGTGGACCTGGTGGAATTTGATGCCAAGGCCAGCGAGGTCTGCCAGCGGAACGCGGACCTGGTCAACACCCCCGCGCGCCGCAAGGTGGTCGCCGTGCACCGCTCCAAGGTCGAATCGTTCCTGGACCGGACGGCGGAAGGGGTGCTGTGGGACCTGGTCTTCCTCGATCCGCCCTACCCGCTGGACGAGCCGGCGCTGGGCGCGGTATTGGCGAAGCTCACGCCCCATCTCGCCGCGGGCGCCGTCGTCGTGGTGGAACGCTCCTCCCGGACCCCCGAGCCCGCGTGGCCCGAGGGAATGGAACGGTTCGCCGAACGGAAGTACGGCGAGACGAAGCTCTGGTTCGCCGAGCCGGCCCCGGACGAAGCGCCGGAAGTAGTGCTGGAAGACGGCGAGTAACCCGATCCACCTCGGCCGGCGCATGGACATATTCCAGCGGACGTCTCCGGCGGCTACTCCGAAAGCACGTCCAGCCCGACACCGGACAGCACCCTGGCCGGGTGCGGCCCGCGGGCGGTGAGCGCGGCGGTCCACCGGTCAGGCCACGGACCCTGCGTCCCGGTCAGGATGATGTTCCCGGGATACCGGCCGGTGAACATGCCGGCTTCGGCGAAGGCCGAGACGTCGGCCATGGCCCGGCGCAGGGCGGCCACCTGGCTCCGGACCAGGGTCAGCCCGGGTTCATCGCCGACGTTGACGATCAGCACCCCGCGGGCGGTCAGCCTGGCCGCGGCCTCCCGGTAGAACCCGGTGCAGGCAATGTGTCCCGGAGCCTCGGGACCGGAAAAGATGTCCAGGATCACGACGTCGAAGCGGAGTTCCGCGGGCAGTTCGGCGAGGGCGGCGCGGGCATCGCCGATCAGCGTGTGCAGCTCGGTGCCCGCGGGCAGCGGCAGCTGCGCAAGCACGAAGTCCAGCAGCTCCCGTTCCAGCTCCACGGCGTACTGCACGGAGCCGGGCCGGGTGGCCTGGATGTAGCGGGCCAGGGTCAGGGCGCCCGCCCCGAGGTGGAGCGCGCTGATCGGCTCGCCCCACGGCGCCGCGAGGTCCACCACGTGGCCGATCCGGCGCAGGTATTCATAGAAGATGTCCCCGGGATCGGCCAGGTTGACGTGGGACTGCTCCGCGCCGCCGATGCTGAGCACATAGCCGCCGTCGGTGAAGGGATCGGGCCCGATCGTGGCGTGCTGGCCGGTGGTCCGGAGGAAGCGTGACGCTGCCGCGGGGGAGTCCGCCACCGTCAGAGCCTGTCACGGAGGGTCGCGAGCCGCCCGGCGGCTTCCTCCAGGACGTGCATCTGCTTGCAGAACGCGAAGCGCAGCAGGCTGCGGGTGCGCTCGGCGCCTTCCGGATGGCAGAACACGGGCACCGGGATCGCCGCGACCCCCACCAGCTCCGGGAGCCGGCGGGCCAGGTCCACCGAATCCGTGATCCCGAGCGGGGAGGTGTCGACGTTGACGAAGTACGTCCCCTGCGGGGTGAAGACATCGAACCCGGCCGCCCGCAGCCCCTCGCTGAGGATGTCGCGCTTGTACCGGAGCGTGTCGGCGATCCCGGCGTAGAACTCGTCAGGCAGGCCAAGGCCCACGGCGATGGCGCTCTGGAACGGGGTGCCGGAGCTGTAGCTCAGGAACTGCTTGACCGTCCGGGCGGCAGCCACGAGGTGTTCCGGGCCGCTGAGCCAGCCGATCTTCCAGCCGGTGAAGGAGAAGGTCTTGCCGGCGGAGGAGATGGTGAGGGTGCGTTCGGCCGCGCCGGGCAGCGTGGCCACCGGGACGTGCCGGGCGCCGAAGGTGAGGTGTTCGTAGACCTCGTCGGTGACGATGACGGCGTCGTACCTGGAGGCAAGGTCGACGACGCGCTGCAGGACTTCGGCGGGGAACACCGCGCCGGTGGGGTTGTGCGGATTGTTGACCAGCACCACCTTGGTGCGGGCGCTGAAGGCCGCCTCGAGGGCGTCCAGATCCGGCAGGAAGTCCGGGGCCAGCAGCGGCACCGTGACATGGCGGGCGCCGGAGAGCCCGATGATGGCACCGTAGGAGTCATAGAACGGCTCGAAGGTGAGCACCTCGTCGCCGGGGCCCACCAGCGCCAGCAGCGACGCTGCGATCGCCTCGGTGGCGCCCGTCGTGACGATGATCTCGGTCTCCGGGTCCGGGTCCAGCCCGTAGAACCGCTGCTGGTGGACGGAGATCGCCTCCCGCAGCATCAGGATTCCCTTGCCGGGGGCATACTGGTTGGCGCCCGCCGCGATGGCCGCCTCGGCGGCCTCCTTGATCTCCACCGGGCCGTCCTCGTCCGGGAAACCCTGGCCGAGGTTGATGGCGCCGGTCTTGAGCGCGAGGGTGGTCATCTCCTCGAAAATGGTCACGCCCAGGGTCCCGTCGGCGGACAGCAGGTTGGCGCCGGTCGCGGCCCGCTGCCACGGGAACCGGTCCGGGCCGCTCATCGGGTCCCCTCTTTCCGGATGTTGGCTCCGAGGGCGAAGGGAATGCTGGATGCTGGCATCCAGCCATGTTATCCCGGTCCGCGGCGCCGGATACGGTAGGTTCGGAGCATGAGACGCGCCGTATGCCCAGGCTCCTTCGATCCCATCCACCATGGACACCTGGAAGTCATTGCCCGGGCCGCGGGCCTCTTTGACGAGGTCATCGTGGGGGTCTCGACCAACTATGCCAAGAAGTACCGCTTCAGCCTCGAGGAGCGGATCGACATGGCCAGGGAAACGCTGGCCTCGCTGCGCGGGATCGTGGTGGAGCCCGTGGGCGAGGGGCTGCTGGCCGAGTATTGCCGCCGGCGCGGCGTGTCCGCGATCGTCAAGGGCCTGCGCTCGTCCTCGGACTTCGACTACGAGCTGCCCATGGCCACCATGAACCGCCAGCTCACCGGCGTCGAGACCGTCTTCCTGCCCGCGGAAAGCCACTACCTGCACTTGTCCTCCACCCTGATCAAGGAAGTGTTCACCCTCGGCGGGGATGTCTCGGACTTCGTTCCCAAGTCCGTGCTGAAACGCCTCCGCTCCGGCGAGCCGGACCAGGATCAGCCGCGCAGAGGGTAGGCTTGATCGGTACTCGGCGGCCTGCTGCCGGTTGCGCGGCCCGGATGGAAAGCTGCTCACGGTGCGAACCGCGGGCCTGCCGCCCGGTTTGAGTCCGCCCGGAAGTTCAGGCTAAGATAGTACGTCGGTCATATGTTCAACAGGAGTTCTCATTAAACGAGATGCTAGTTCGCCCTTGGCGTTCGACGTCAAGGACCTCGGACGCAGTCCGGGAAGCATGCGGACGCTGAAGGAACATGTACCCGCACCAGGTGAACTTGGTGTGGCGCTCATAGGCGTGCAGGAAGGCTCGGATGTCGGGCTGGACCTGCGGCTGGAGGCCGTACACGAAGGAATTCTGGTATCAGGAACCGTAGCCGTCCATGTGACGGGCGAATGCGGACGATGCCTGGATCCCCTTGCGTATGACCAAGAGGTCGATGTGCAAGAACTTTTCTTCTACGAGGACGCTGTGTTCTCCGACGAGGAAGACGAAGAAGAGCAATATCGAATCGAGCACGATCTAATCGATCTTGAGCCGGTGTTGCGGGACGCAGTTGTAACCATGCTGCCGTTCCAGCCGGTGTGCCGGGAAGACTGCCAGGGCCTTTGCTCCGAATGTGGAGTTCGCCTGGAAGACGAGCCGGGGCATCACCACGAGGTCGTAGATCCTCGCTGGGCTGCCCTAGCCGACTTGGCTAAGCCTGACCGGCAAAACTGATTTGTAAGTGTTGGACTAGAGAGAAATGAGTTAGCCGTGGCTGTCCCGAAGCGGAAAATGTCTCGCTCGAATACCCGCGCCCGCCGCTCCCAGTGGAAGGCAACCGCCCCCCACCTGGTGAAGACTGTCGAGAACGGCCAGGTTACGTACAGCCTGCCGCACCAGGCAAAGGTCGTTACCGACTCGGCTGGCACTGCGCTGTTCCTTGAGTACAAGGGCCGCAAGGTCGCAGACGTCTAATCCGCCAACAGGCTGAATAAGATGTCTTCAACTGAAGAGCTTTTGAAGCGTCTCGGTGTCAATATTGACGCCGGGACGCTTCGTCTTGCGCTCACCCACCGTTCCTACGCCTACGAAAATGGCGGCATCCCAACCAACGAACGGCTCGAGTTCCTGGGCGACTCCATTCTGGGGTTCTCCGTAACTGACGCGCTGTACCGTGACAACCCCACCCTGCCCGAAGGGGACCTGGCCAAGCGGCGCTCCGCCGTCGTCAGCACCCGGGCGCTGGCAGGTATCGGCCGCAGCATCGGCCTGGGCGAGTACATCTACCTTGGACAGGGCGAGAAGCTCACCGAAGGCAAGAACAAGGCGTCCATCCTGGCGGACACCATGGAGGCGCTGATCGGCGCCACCTACATCTCCAACGACATCGAGACGGCCCGCCAGCTGGTCATGCGGCTGATCGGGCCGCTGCTCCAGGACGCCGCCGCGCTCGGCGCCGGGACCGACTGGAAGACCAGCATCCAGGAGCTTGCGGCCAGCCGCCAGCTGGGCACCATCAACTACGCGGTGGATGGCTCCGGCCCGGACCATGCCCGGACGTTCGAAGCCATCCTGCGCATCGGCGGCACGGACTACGGGACCGGCTCGGGCAACTCGAAGAAGGAAGCCGAGCAGGAAGCCGCAGCGGACGCGTGGCGCCGGCTCACCGGCACGGGCGCGGCGCAGCCTGCCCCGGCGCCGCTGGACCCGCAGTCCGGCAGCTAGGGCCTCCCGTTGCCTGAACTGCCCGAGGTCGAGGTCGTCCGGCGCGGCCTCGTGAGCTGGGTGCGCGGCCGGACCATCACCTCCGTCGAAGTGGTGGACCCGCGCTCCATCCGGCGTCACGCCCTCGGCCCGGAGGACTTCGCCGGCAATCTTGAGGGTGCCCGTGTCCTGGACGTGGTCCGCCGCGGCAAGTTCCTGTGGCTGCCGCTGGCGGACACCACGGAATCTTCCGGTTCCGTCACCACTGACGCCGCGCCCGACGCCGTACCCGCGGTTGCGCTCATGGCGCACCTGGGCATGTCCGGCCAGCTCCTGATGCAGGAGGCCGGCGTCCCGGACGAGAAGCACCTGAAGGTGCGGCTGCGCCTGAGTCCGGCGTCCGGCATGCCGGAACAGCTCCGGTTCGTCGACCAGCGCATTTTCGGCGGCCTGTTCCTCACCTCGCTGGTTCCCACGTCCGACGGCGGACCCGGCGGACTCGCCGAGACGCCGCTGCCGCTGATCGCCGGGGAAGCCTCGCACATCGCCCGCGACCCGCTGGACCCGCACTTCTCCTTCGAGGACTTCTACCGGCGGCTGCGGGCACGGAAAACGGGCCTCAAGCGCGCCCTGCTGGATCAGGGCCTGGTCTCGGGGATCGGCAACATCTATGCGGACGAGGCCCTCTGGAAGGCGCGGCTGCACTACGCCCGGCCCACGGACACCCTGCGCCGCGGTGAGGCGATCCGGGTGCTGGACGCCGCCCGCGAGGTCATGACCGACGCGCTGGCCGCCGGCGGCACGAGCTTCGATGCGCTCTATGTCAACGTCAACGGTGCCTCCGGCTACTTCGACCGCTCCCTCAACGCCTACGGCCGGGAAGGCCAGGAGTGTAGGCGGTGCGCCGCCGTGGGCCTCGTGAGCAGGATGAGGCGGGAGCAGTTCATGAACCGCTCCTCCTATACCTGCCCCGTGTGCCAGCCCCGGCCGCGGAACGGCCGCTGGTAGGGCAGTCCGGGTGCCAAAAATTCCAAACGGCCAAACGGCCAAACGGCCCGGCTTCTTTCCGCGAATTTGCAGGTGGCGTCATGTGCACAGCCGTGGGGCCGACGCCGGTAATCCCCGCGGACGATGAGTCGCCGCGGGAACGGTGAAGAAATCGGAGGCCACACCCTCTCCGCCGCGGAGAAAGCCCTGCAACTTGTGGGCAACGGTGACGGTCATCTGATATGGCGCGAAACCCGAGCCGCTGGAAGCGAACCGTAGTGCTCGGCCAGCCTCGCCAGGCCCTCGTCAATCGAAACGGCGGGGGTCCAGTCGAGGAGTTCGCGGGCCTCGCGCTGGTCGAACCAGTGGGCGGTGGAGAGCTGCTCGGCGAGGAACCTGGTCATCGGCGGCTCCTCGTCCCGGCCGGCCCGGGTCCAGGCCTTCTCCACCACCGATCCTGCCGCCCGCGCCAGCCAGCCCGGCACCGTCCACGACGGCGCGGGGACGCCGCCCGCGGCACAGATGCCCGCCAGCAGCTCGCCGACCGGGCGGGGTTCGCCGTTGCTGACGACCAGCGCCCGGCCGCGGATATGCCCCATGCGGTGCAGGGCGGCGACGATGGCCGAGGCGGCGTTGTCCACGTAGGTGGTGTCGATCAGGGCCGCGCCGGAGTCGAGCAGCGGCAGGCGGCCGCGGCTGGCACGTTCCAGCACCCGTTCCACCAGCTGCGTATCGCCGGGGCCCCAGACGATGTGCGGGCGCACCGCCGCGACCCGGAATTCCGGCGAGTCCGCGTCCAGCGCCAGCAGTTCGGCCTCGGCCTTGGTGCGGGAGTAGTGGCCGTGCGCGCGGGCCGGGTCCGCCGGCTCGGCGCCCAGGCCGGCGATGGCGGCCCCGGAGTTGGCCACGGACGGGGAGGAGACGAACACCAGATCCCGCACGCCGGCCTCGCGGGCCGCACGGAGCACGCGGCGGGTGCCGTCGACATTCACCTCGTAGAAATCCGCGGCGCGGCCGGCGAAGGAGACCTTCGCCGCCAGGTGGATGACGCCCTCGGCGCCGGCGACGGCGCGAGCGACGGCGTCGTCGTCCGTGACGGACCCGGCGAGGTCCGCGGCGCCGTCGACGCCCGTGGGACGGCGCTGGAAGGTGGTGACGGCGTGGCCCTGGCGCACCAGCAGCCGGGCCACTTCCCGTCCGAGAAGGCCGCTCGCGCCGGTGACGAGGACCCTCACGGCGTGCCCGGACGGCCGCCGGCCAGCACCGCCGAAGCCCACCGGGACAGCCGGGTCCTGTCGATCTTGGCGTTGTGGCGGATGTCGGTCGGCTGGGAAGGTACGGCGAGCACGGCGGAGACGCTGACTCCTGCCAGACGGGCCGCGTCCCGTACGCGCCCGGCGAGCTGCGGTGCGGCGGGGCCGGCCCGGCGGACGGGAGGTACAGTCTCGACGACCGCGACGACGGCCTGCGTCCCGGACGGACCGACACCGACGACGGCGGCCGGCCCGACGTCGTCCAGGCGTTCGATGGCCTGCTCGGCGCCCACGGGCGTCACGACAGCACCGGGCGCCGTCACGACGTGCGCGAGGCGCCCCTCCACCCAGAGCCGGCCGGCGGCGTCGAAGTGCCCGACGTCGCCGGTGCGGTGCCATCCGGCCGTGCGGACACTCTCTCGCTGGTTCAGCCAGAGCCTGTCGTAAGCTTCCTTCACATGCGGGGCGCTGACGAGGATCTCGCCGGTCACTCCCGTCTCCGTGACGGGGTGGTTGCCGGGTGCGCGGCCGTCCGCGTCGAGCGGGATTACGGCTGCGCGGGCGCCGTGCACAGGCAGGCCTACACACACGCCGTTGCCGGCCCCCGCCACGGTTCCTGCGGCGGCGTCGGCCTCGGCGGCGCGGATCTGTTCGAGGCTGATGTCGGTGACGGGCAGCGCCTCGGTCATCCCGTATGGGGTGTGCAGCGAGGCCCGGGGCAGCAGCCGCTGCACCTCTGCGAGGAGGGATTCGGGGACGGGCGCGCCGGCGGAAAGCAGCAGCTCCACGCCTCCCAGAGCCTCGTGTCCGGCCCGGCTCAGACTGCCCTTGGTCGCGAGGACGTTGCGCAGCGCCGCGGGCGAGGCGAAGACCACCGTGGCGTCAATGGCGGCGGCGGCGTCCGCCAGGGCGCGGGCCGTCAGCGTGCGGGGCGCGGTGACGTCCATGGCGGGCGTCACCGAAACTGCTCCGAGCGCCGGTCCCAGCAGGGCGAACGGCGCGAAGCCCGCCACCAGGCGTGCGCCCGGGCGGATCCCCAGCGTCACGGCCACGGTATCCCGCATCGCGGCCAGCTGCCGGTGCGTGTAGAGCACGCCCTTGGCGGGACCGGTGGAGCCGGAGGTGAAGAGCACGGCCGCGTGGACGTCCGGGCCTGGAGCCTCGTCCGGATCCGGAGCCAGGGCCGGACCCCGGCAAGGGAGCTCCGGGCTGGGGCTGGCTCCGCGGCGGGCGAGGGCGGCGAGGGAGGTTTCGACGGCGAGGAGGCGGCGGCGGGCGGCCGGCAGATCCCGCACACTGATGCGCCGTCCCGGCCAGCCGAGCACCGAGGCAGCCGCCAGCGCCTTGTCGATTCCAATGAGGAAATCCGGGGTGGCGCCCTTCACGGCGCGGCTCAGGCCGCGGGTGCCCAGGCCGGCGTCGGCCACGACGACCACCGCGCCGAGCCGCAGGCAGGCGTAGAGTACCACGGTCAAATCCACTCCCGGCGGAACCATCAGGCTCACCCGGCTGCGGTGCCCTACCCCGGCTTCCTGCAGGCCCGCGGCGAGGGCGGCGATGCCCTGTTCCAGCTCCCGCCAGTTCAGCGAGCGGGAGACGCTGCCGTCTGCGGCCATTTCCGCGACGGCGGTGTCCCCGCCGGCGGGTCCTGCCGCCAGCTCGGTGAGGGGAGCCCAAAGGGGCGGGATCCCGGTACCGGGCTGCGGGGGCTCGGCGTCGTCCTCCAGCATCGAGCGGTCGGCCGGTCTGTGGGTCGGGACGTCCGTCCGCTGAAGACCGGGTCCCCTGTCCCGGCCGCGCCCGGCAAGCCACTCGAAGACGGGAGCGGCGATGTCCCGGTCTTCGGCGACCAGGTGGCCGGCACCCTCGAAGCGGTGCACTTCCGCGTGCGGCAGCCGGCTGATGAGGTCTTTGAGGTACCGGTCGGAAAAGATCGGGTCCCGCGGGCCCCAGAGCATCAGGGCCGGAACCCTCAGCCCGCGCAGCCCTTCGGCGACGCGGTTGAGCGCCGGGAAGCTGGGATGGGACGGGTCCGCTGGAATGTCCGCGACAAAGTTCCCCACGCCGGCGCGGCGGTCGGCGCCCCGGTAGGGTGCCATGAAGGCGCCGCGGACCTCCGCGGCCAGCGGCGGGTGGGCCAGCAAATGCGTCACCCGCAGGAAGGTGTCCGACGTCGTCGTTCCCCAGCGGTGAACGGCAGGGTGCAGGGCAAGCCGCAGCGGCCGCGGGATACGGGAGCCGGAGGGCTGGTGGACGGCGGTGTTGGTCAGCACGACCCCGGCGAGCTGCCGCGGATGTGCCACGGCCCAGCCGAGGCTGATCACGCCGCCCCAGTCGTGGCCGACGGTGACCACCGGGCCGCCCAGCCCGAGGGCGGCGGTGAGGTCGCCCAGGTCGTTGATCCGGTCCGCCAGGCGCCGGAACGTGCCGGTGCGCTCGGAGAAGCCCATATCCAGCTGGTCCACCGCCACCACGCGCCACGGCTGGGCGGGGTCGGATCCGGCGGCGAGCAGGGTCCGCCACAGGTAGGACCACGTCGGGTTGCCGTGCACGCACAGCAGGGTGCCGGCAGGAGTCAGGCCGCGGCGGGAGAGCTGGGCACCGTTGTCGAGCAGGTGCCAGCGGCGCACGGCTCCGGGCTCATCCGCGGCGGAGGTGGACGCCACATCGATTTCGCGCGACCATTCGGGGTCGACGCCGGGCCAGTCGGCGGCTACCACACGATTTCCATCAGGGCGGTGTTCAGACCGGAACCGACGCCCATGCACAGCACACGGTCCCCGGTTCCGAGGGTCTGCGCTTCTGCCGCGAGGGTCATTGGGAGGGAGGCCGGGCCCACGTTGCCCCAGTGCGGGAACGTGATCGGCACCTTGTCCGGGTCCAGGTCGATGGCATCGATGATGGCCTGAGTGTAGGCATTGCTCACCTGGTGTGTGACGTAGCGGTCCATCGAGGCCCAGTCCCACTCCGGCTGGGCCTCGTGCCAGGCGTCGACCACGAGCTGCAGTCCGCCGTCGAGCAGGCCCTTGGTGTCGGTGGCCATGCCGTCGATGCCGCCCACGCACAGTTCATGGTGCTCGGTGCCGGCACGCATCACGCCGCCGACGATCCGGTGCGCGCCGGGGTGCTGGTCCGCCGGGCCCAGGACGGCCGCGGCGGCTCCGGAGCCGAGGGTGAGTGTGGCGAACTCGCGCCTGAAGTCCGCGCGGGTCGTCTCGGGCCGCTGCAGCCGGGCCAGGGTGGCCTCCTGAGTGGCCTGGGCATCCTCACCGTTGACGATCACCGCGTACTTGATCTGGCCGGAATCAATCATGTTGGCCGCCAGTGTCATGCCGTTGATGAAGCCGAGGCACGCGTTGGCCACGTCGAAGTTCATGGCCGACGACGGCAGGCTGAGTCCGTGGTGGATCTTCACCGCTACGGACGGTTCGAGGCTGCGCCGCGTGACGGAGGTGTTGATCAGCAGGCCCACCTCGGACGCTTCGACGCCGGACTCGGCCAGAGCCTTGGCGCCGGCCTCGATGGCGGCGTCGTCGAACGATGTCCCGGGGGCCCACCAGCGCCGGTGCGTGATGCCGGCGACCCGTTCGAGCAGCTTCGGGGGAACCTTCAGCCGCCGCAGGGTCAAATCCAGCCTGCGGTCGAAATCCACGGAACTGACGACCTTAGGAGCTTCGACGCTGCTCACCGAAAGCAATGCGGTGTTGCGGTGCCGGAACGTTGCATTCCCTGTCAAAATCAAGCCCCTGTTCGTGTCCGTCCTGCGCTCCGGCGGCTGACCGCACCTTCAAGCACAAGCCCAAGGGCTTAACTATGCCCGGTGCAGGCCGGTTCCTGCATATGCCGCCCGCGGCATCTGCGGCGGTTCCGCACGGATCTGCCCGGAATGGTCCCAGGTCCGCAGTAGATTGTAAATAGCCGGGCCGTCCCGAACACCGGAGTCCGTCCGAATCATGCCGTCGTCGAACAACGTGCCCATTCCGCCAGCCAGGAGAACCGAAACACCTTGCACCTGAAGAGTCTGACCGTCCGGGGATTCAAGTCGTTCGCATCGGCGACGACCTTCGAATTCGAACCAGGCGTCACCGCCGTGGTCGGTCCCAACGGCTCGGGCAAGTCCAATGTGGTGGACGCCCTGGCGTGGGTCATGGGCGAGCAGGGCGCCAAGACACTCCGCGGCGGAAAGATGGAAGACGTCATCTTCGCGGGCACCTCCGGCCGGCCGCCGCTGGGCCGCGCCCACGTCTCGCTGACCATCGACAACAGCGACGGCGCCCTCCCCATCGAGTACAGCGAAGTCACCATCTCCCGCACCCTGTTCCGCACCGGCGGCTCGGAATACGCCATCAACGGTGCCGGCTGCCGGCTGCTGGACATCCAGGAACTGCTCTCCGACTCGGGCCTGGGACGGGAGATGCACGTGATCGTCGGCCAGGGGCAGCTCGACAAGATCCTGCACGCGACCCCCGAGGACCGGCGCGGCTTCATCGAAGAGGCCGCCGGCATCCTCAAGCACCGCCGCCGCAAGGAAAAGACCGTCCGCAAACTCGAGGCGATGCAGGCCAACCTCCAGCGGCTCAGCGACCTTACCGCGGAAATCCGTCGCCAGCTGGCGCCGCTGGGCAAACAGGCCGAAGCCGCCCGCCGGGCCCAGAGCGTCCAGTCCGAGGTGCGTGACGCACGCTCCAGGCTCCTGGCCGACGACCTCGTCCGGCTGCAGTCCGTGCTGGCCCGGGACGTCGCGGACGAGACCGCGCTCCAGGCGCGCCGCACCGCCGTCGAGCAGGACCTTGAGCGCGGCCGCCGCCGGCAGGCCGGCCTGGAGCAGCTCGCGGCCGGAGCCACGCCCAGGCTGAAGGCCGCGCAGGACAACTGGTACCAGCTCTCCGCCGTGCGGGAGCGGCTGCGGTCCCTCGGGTCCCTCGCCGGGGAACGCCGCCGGCTCCTCGGCGCGGCGGATGCGGTTCCGGACCCGGGCCGGGATCCTGCCCGGCTTGAGGCGCAGGCTGCCCGCGTCCGGGAGGAACAGGCTTCACTGGAACGCCAGGTCCTGGACCGGAGCCATACCCTGGACGCCGCGACGGCCGCCAAACAGGACGCCGAAGAGGCTGCCGCCGCCGAGGACAGGCGGCTCACGGCGCTGCTCCGCGCCGCCGCGGACCGGCGGGAAGGCCTCGCCAGGCTGGCCGGGCAGGCCGGCGCTGCCCGGTCCCGGGTGGAGTCGGCCCAGGCCGAACTCGGGCGGCTCCGCGACTCGCAGAAGGCAGGGGAGGAGCGCCGCCGGCTCGCCCACAGCGAGTTCACGGCGCTGGAATCCCAGGTGGCCGGCGCCGAGGACGGCGAGGAAACCCTCGACGCCGACTATGAGGACGCCAGCGCCGCCCTGGCTTCCATCGTGGCCGACATCGACGGGCTGAAAGCGGCCGGGCGCGAGGGCGAGCGGGAACGCGCCGCCCTCCAGGCCCGCCGCGACGCCCTCCAGCTTGGGCTGAACCGGAAGGACGGCTCCGGCCACGTGCTCGGCTCCGGGCTGTCCGGGGTGCTCGGGCCGCTGGCATCGATGATCACCGTGGAGACCGGCTTCGAGACCGCCATCGCCGCGGCCCTCGGCGCCTGCTCCGACGCCGTCGTGGTGCGGGACGGGGCCGCCGCCGCCGCTGCCGTGCGGCTGTTGAAGGACGACGACGCCGGCCGCGCCTCGCTGCTGCTGGCCGACGCCTGCCTTCCGGCGCACGGAACACCTCCTCCGCAGGAGGGAGTCCAGGAGGGAATGCAGGGCGGGGCGCCGGAGGGAATGCAGGAGGGGGTGCCGGACGGGATGCAGGGCGGGGCGCCGGACGGGCTGCCGGGCGGGGCGCGCTGGGCCGCGGGCCTGGTCACTTCCGCCGGTCCCGCCGCAAAAATGGCCGGGCTGCCGGCCCGGCTCCTGGCGGGCACCGCCGTCGTCGACGATCCGGACGCGGCGGCGCGCCTGGTTGCCGCGCGGCCCGAGCTCACGGCCGTCACCCGGGCCGGGGACGTGTTCACCGCGCTGACGGTCAGTGGCGGCTCCGCCGGGGCGCCGTCGCTGCTCGAAGTCCAGGCCGCCGTCGACGATGCCTCGGCGCGGCTGGCCACCGTCACGGCCGGGCTGGAGCGCAACCGCTTCGCCCTGTCCGCGGCGCAGGCCCGCCGCGCCGAGGCCCAGGACCGTGCGGACGCCGCCCTGGACAAGCTCCACGATTCGGACGCCCGGCTGGCGGCCGTGGGCGAACGCCTCGGGCACCTCAATTCGGTGCTGCGCAGCGCCGTCGGCGAAAGCGGCCGCCTGGCTGCGTCCCTCGCCCAGGCCGAAGCCAACATCCGCAACGAGCAGGAGTCCCTCGAAGCCGTCGCGGCGCGCCTCGCCGCCGCCCAGGAAGCGCCCACCGGGCAGGAGCCTTCCCCGGAGCACCGCGACGCCCTCGCACTGGCGGCCACGGTGGCCCGCTCCGCCGAGATGGAGGCCCGCCTCGCGCTGCGCAGTGCCGAGGAGCAGCTCACTGCCACCCGCAACCGGGCGTCCTCGCTCGAACGGGCCGCCGCCACCGAACGCCGCGCCCGCGGGGAAGCCGCCGAGCGGGCACGCCGGCGCGGGCTCCAGGCCAGGCGGGCCGCCGCCGTCTCGGCTGCCGTGGAGCAGGTCAGCGGGTTCATCGACGTCTCCGTGGAGCTCGCCCGCCGGGAGCGGGACAGCCTGGAGGAGCGCCGGGAACAGCTGGACCGCGAACTGGCCGTGGTCCGCACCGGCAACGACGCCTGTGCCCGCGAACTGGCGGAGCTGACGGACTCGGTGCACCGCGACGAGCTGGCCCGCGCGCAGCAGCGGCTGAAGATCGAAGCCCTGGAGCTGCGCAGCGTCGAGGACCTGGGGCTGGCCGCCGAGCAGCTCGTGGCCGACTACGGCCCGGACCGGCCCGTGCCGCAGCCGGCCGGTGAACCGGGGGACAAATGGGCTGCCCTGCGCGCCGCCGTCGACGAGGACGGCCGGGAGATTGTCGAGGGCAAACCGTTCGTCCGCGCCGAGCAGGAAAGACGGCTCAGGAAGGCCGAACGTGACCTGGCCGCCCTGGGCCGGGTCAATCCGCTGGCCCTGGAGGAATTTGTTGCCCTCGAGGAACGCCACCAGTTCCTCAGCACCCAGCTGGAGGATCTCAAGGCCAGCCGCAAGGACCTGCTGGACATCATCAAGGAAGTCGACGAGCGCGTGCAGCAGGTCTTCGCGGAAGCCTTCGCGGACACCGCAGCCCAGTTCGTCCGCGTCTTCGCCGCGCTGTTCCCGGGCGGCGAGGGCCGGCTGGTCCTGACGGATCCTGCCGACCTGCTCACCACCGGCATCGAGGTCGAAGCCCGTCCGGCCGGGAAAAAGATCAAGCGGCTTTCCCTGCTCTCCGGCGGGGAACGCTCGCTGACCGCGGTGGCGCTGCTCGTGGCGATCTTCAAGGCCAGGCCGTCGCCGTTCTACGTCATGGACGAGGTGGAGGCAGCCCTGGACGACACCAACCTGGGCCGGCTGCTCACCATCTTCGAGGAGCTGCGCGAATCCAGCCAGCTGATCATCATCACCCACCAGAAGCGCACCATGGAAATTGCCGACGCCCTCTACGGCGTCACCATGCGCGGCGACGGGGTCTCCGCCGTCATCAGCCAGCGGCTCGGCGCCGCGGTCTGACCGTTCCGCAACGTCATTCCCGATTGTGAGAAGCTAGGGGAGTGAACGACATCCTCCCCATTCTTGTGCCCATCCTCGCTGCCATGGTGGTCCTCGGTGCGCTGATTCCGGTCCTCCTGAAGACCCGGAAGAACATCACCAGCTACTCCGGCAAGCGGGACGCGAACGATCCGGCGGAGCCGGGGCCGGCCGCGCCGGGTGCCGGCGGAACGCTGGTGGAGGAGGCCCCGGCGCCGGCCCGCGGACGCACGGCGCCGGTCGGCGTCGAACCTGACGGCCTGGCAACGGTCGACGTCCCGGACACCGTCGCCGGCCTGGAGACCGTACCGGTGGAGACGCCGCTGCCGGTGGAAGGCCGCCTGACCCGGCTGCGCGAACGCCTGGTCAAGTCCAACAACATCCTCGGCAAGGGGCTCCTGGCCCTGCTCGCCGCGGACAAGATCGATGAAAATGTCTGGGACGAGGTCGAGGAGACCCTCCTGCTCGCCGACCTCGGCACCGAACCGACCCTGCAGCTGGTGGACGCGCTCCGGGAACGCGTCAAGGTCCTGGGCACCCGCTCCCCGGAGCACGTCAAGGCCATGCTGCGCGAGGAGCTCATCAGGCTCGTGGACCCCACCATGGACCGCAGCCTGAACGTCCAGCGCCACGATGACAAGCCCGCCGTCATGATGGTGGTCGGCGTCAACGGCGTCGGCAAGACCACCACGGTGGGCAAGCTCGCCCGCGTCCTGGTGGCCGAGGACAAGGACGTCCTGCTGGGCGCCGCGGACACCTTCCGCGCCGCCGCCTCCGAGCAGCTCGCCACATGGGGGCAGCGCGTGGGCGTGCCCACCGTCAAGTCCGACGTCCACGGCGCGGATCCGGCGTCCGTCGCGTATGAGGCCGTGAAGGCAGGCATCGAGCAGGAAGTCGACGTCGTCATGATCGACACCGCCGGCCGGCTGCAGAACAAGGTCGGCCTGATGGACGAACTCAGCAAGGTCAAGCGCGTCATCGAGAAGCTGGCCGAGGTGGACGAGGTGCTCCTGGTCCTGGACGCCACTACCGGCCAGAACGGCCTGAACCAGGCGCGCGTCTTCTCGGAGGTCGTGAACATCACCGGCATCGTCCTGACCAAGCTGGACGGCACCGCCAAGGGCGGAATCGTGGTCGCGATCCAGAAGTCCCTCGGCGTCCCGGTCAAGCTGATCGGCCTCGGCGAGGGTGCCGATGACCTGGCGCCCTTCGATCCCGAGGCCTTCGTCGACGCCCTGCTGAACTGACGCCCGCGGCCCATGACGCGCAAATGCCCTGTCGCTACCGGAATTCCGGTAGCGACAGGGCGTTTGCGCATCGCCGGGCGCCAAGGTTGCGGCTAATACGTGAAGTTCAGGACGGTCACCGTCCCGGCGGTCAGGCTGAATTTCTGTGTTTCGGACCCGTAGGTGAAACCGGGCACCGTTGCGCGCTCGGCGAGGGGGACCGGTTCGGACTTCGCACCATCGATTACTGTCTTGTCCTCGGCTGCATAGCTGGGACCGGCGAGTTGGCTCATGGTCCCGGTCAGGGCCTGGCCCGGCAGGTTGAGCGTCACCTCGGTTTGGGCGGCCTTCTCGGGATTGTTTTCATTGACGAGAACCACCGATGTGCTGCCGTCTTCATTCTGAAGGGCATAGCTGAACGTCAGGCCGCCTCCGGAACTGTCGAGTTTCAGGAACTTTCCGGCACTGAGCTCGGCGACCATGGAGATGCCGAAGAAGTTGGCCCGGCCTGACATCTGGCCGTCGCCCTCGGGGTACTTTCCGCCGCTGCAGATGGCTGACATGGGCGGGCCGCCCTTGCAGGTGAGCAACGAGCTGTGGAAGCCGATCCTCGTGATGCCCAGCTGCGCGGCGTTGAGGGCGTAGTCCGCGGTCCACAGGGCAGAGGCATGCGTGCGGGACGTCTCGTTCGAACCGGGGCACGCTGCGATCCCCGTTTCCGGGAGCCAGGTTTCCAGGCCCGCGGTCTGGCCGGCCTTCAGGGCGGCCTGCTGGTAGTCGGCGGCCCGGTCATGCATGAGCCGGCTCATCAGGTTGGCCATGGTCGGGGAACCCTTGGGGTCGCCCCCGTCGCAGCTGTACAGCGGATAATTGTGGAACGAAAGGATCTTCTTCTGCGGGATGTCCGCGTCAATGAACGGCTGCCACCACTTCTGGTCGTAGGCACCTGGCCCCGAAATCGGCACGTTGGGGGCCACAGCGTAAATCGCCGCCGCATATGCCTTCAGTTCCGAGACGTACTTTTCGATGCTGTAGCCGTCGGTCCGGACATCATTGGTCACAAATCCGTTCGGTTCGTTGCCGACCGTGATGCTGAGCAGCCGGTCGCCGAAAATCTGCGAGGCGTTCTTGGCCATGTCGGCGGCACGGGCAGGGTTGAAATGGCCGAGATCCACCGTGAGGCTGACCTTGGCATCCGCTGCCTCCAGCAGGGTGTTCAGCCTGGTCAGGTCCGCCGGACCAACGGCCCTGGCGGCGTGTGCCGCATCGCCGCGGTAAGTCGACGGGAGCGCTTCGCCCGACGACGTCCAGAAGAACCGCCGGTCCACGGCATTCCCGCCGAACCGGAGGACGGGCTGGTCGGCTTCCTTGAGCAGTTTCACCATCGAGGCATTGCTGCTGCTCAGATCGGGGTCCGCCAGGTCGGTGGCCTCCAACGAGATTCCCGTCAGGCCCTTGTTCAGCGAGGTGCCCATCTGGTCCTTGGACACGTCAACCTTGAGCGGCTCGACCTGTTCCAACGGCGAGCCCGCCGGCGGCCCCGCCTGATCGTAGTAGCTGACGGCCGGGGCCGGGGGCAGCACCTTGGACGCCGTAGCCGTAGCCGTAGCCGCAGCACTGCTTGCTGTTTGGACGGGCTCAGGAGTCGAAGATTGTGTGCCGATAGCCAGCGGAACAGCCAGCGCTGCGCCGGCCACGATCGCCAGGATTCCCGTAGCCGCGACAATCAGCTTCATTTTCTTTTTGGCTGGCACAGGACCAGCAGGCTCGAGGCCTTCTGCTTGCCCTGGCGGCGGATCGAATGTGGGCATGAAACAGAACCTCCGAAGTCTTGTGGCAATTTTCTTCAAGCTTAGGGCGCGCGACGAATTAGTGGTGGTGCGTTACGGCGTGTCGGTTGGCGCGAGCGTGTAGTTCCATTCGCCGTGGAATTCGTGGCGGGTGAGGGGTAGCGCGTCGATATCCTGGGCGGT
>NZ_JAGPOT010000104.1 GCF_018224015.1 Pseudarthrobacter albicanus | reverse complement strand
GTTCCGCGGACGGGATGGATGGTCAGCGACCGGCCCGGCTGGTTGTACATGACCACCGTTCCGGGGTCGGCTGCGGGGCGGCCGAGCGATAGCGTGGCGACGTACAGGCCGAGATGCCGGACGAAACCGGCGTCGGGGCCGAACACCAGGGCCCTCACCGTGGAGTGCAGTCCGTCGGCGCCGACCACCAGGTCGAACCGGCGCGGGGCCGCGCGCTCAAAGGTGACGTCGACGCCGCCGTCATCCGCCCGCAGAGCGGTGATCGAGTCCCCGAACAGGAACTCGGCATCGTCTCCTACAGCCTCGCAAAGGATCGCCGCGAGGTCGGCCCGGGGTACCTCGACGTCGTCGCCGCGGGGCCGGCCGAGTCGCAGCGGGCCGACCCGACGCCCGGATGGGGTCACGAAAGTCAGGCCCGGCGCCTGGGTGGCGGCATCGCGCAGGCGCGGCAGGATGCCCATCCGCCGGGCCACCTCGGTGGCCCCGCCATGCACGTCCACCGGGCTGCCGCTGGAGCGCAATCCCTGGGCGCGTTCGACCACCGTCGGCTGGAAGCCGTGGCGGGCCAGCCAGTACGCCAGGGTCGGGCCGGCGATCCCTGCCCCGCAGATCAGCACCCTGCGTTGTCCCATACCGCCAGCCTAGTGTCCGCGGCGCTACGGTGCCCGGAGCCCTCATCCTGATCCGCGACCCCCAAGCCGCATGGACAAACCCTTCACTTGTAGCCTCAGCGTGAGCAAACTCCAGGACCACGGCATCTCGCCACAAAGCTGCGCTTCCGGTCAATTACCCACACGAAAAACCGCCTTATCTCCAGAATTTTCACACGCCCGGGCACCCACGGATGGAGGGCCTTTGAACAGGCCGGGAAGTTTGTCTCAGCCCCCGGCCTGCCGCCGGTTTGCGGACGGCCGGTGTCAGTCCTGTCTCTGGTCGAAACTGAAACCGCAGGCGCACCGGTAGGTGAGGAGGCCGCCGTCGTTCTTCCCTTCCGGCAATCCAACGGAGGGCGTCTGCCCTGGGGCGACCAACTGCATCACCTCCCCGCGGTGAGTGTGTGTGGCCAGCATCCGCCGCAGCAGCGGATCTGCTGGGAGCCGCTCGGGTGCTGCTCTCTTTAGCTGTGCCATGGCCGGGCTCCCGTATTCAGCCCAGCGATGCGAGGAGGTCGGCGCAGGCCTGCTCACAGCGACGGCAGGCTCCAGCGCACACCTCGCAGTGGCGGTGCATCGAGGCGTGTTGCCCGCATTCATCGGCGCAGGCCCTGCATGCGGTGCGGCAGGCTTGGAGCACCGCACGGGTGATATCAGCGTTGTGGCCCGGATGGCGGGAGAGGATCTTTCCGGTGGCCACGCAGATGTCGACGCAGTCGAGGTTGGTGCGGATGCATTTGGTTAGCTCGGCGACCATCTCTTCACTAAGGCAGGCGTCGGCGCACGCAGTGCACGTCTGGGCGCACTCAAAGCATGCTTGGATGCATTCGACTAGTCTGGCCTTATCGATGCTTCCCGTGCCCAGAGGGTGGGCGTCCAGCATGGACTGTACATGTGTCATTGGTTTCTCTTTTCCAGGTCTATTCAACAGGTCGTGGTGCAGTGCAACGGCGAGACCGTTTTTTACGTCCTGCTGATGGAAAGCTGAACCACCGTGAGCGCCGGAAGATCCGGCTCCGGGGGGACAGCGCTGGAAAGAAGTCCGTCACCGGGCTGCCGCTGGAGCAAAGCGGGCGGGTCCACCCCCCCCTGTCTTCAGCGGGGCCGGTTCGCCGCGCGGAGCCTGCCTCCGTTCGCAGCAGTCCCGCTCCATCGACTCGGGGTCACTACACGGGCCGGCCTGATGGACCACGCGGACAGCCTGAGAAGCCGACGACCGTGCCTCACCCGGGCCGGGTGAAGTTGCCGCCGGAAGAGCCCCTGCCTCAACTCCTTCAGGGCCGGGTGATGGGGTCCCCACTGACTGAAAGGGGCTGTGTCCAACGATGGCGTACCGGCTGCCGTGGGTGTACGAGGCGGCCCCCGTGAGGAGAAGAGCCGCGAGGAAACACACGAAAGCGCTTCGCAGCGAAACGAGGCAGCGAAGCATCCCAAGCGAAGGCCAACTCAGCGCGGCCATCCCCACTTCCTGTTGGACACGTCTACGAGCCTATCTTCGGATCTCCATCCGGTTGGTCACACGTGTATTACTTTTGCCACAGAAGAACCCCGTTGGGTTGCCGGTTCTATGTCTGCCGGGTTCCTATGGAGTCGGCCGTGTCCAGCAGGTTTTTTCGTTCGGGGCCTGAGTAATCCCCGGCGCCGATGGCGTGGCGCATGCGGCCCAGGTGGTCCTGGATCTCCGTCCGGTACTGGCCCTTCCGGTCGCACCATGCAAGTTCGTGAAGGAGCCCCAGGAGGCGGCGCGCGACGGCCGCGTCCGCGGCGCCGTATTGCCGGGGCTGGTTCATCGCCATGTCGAGCAGGTCCCGGAGCGTGGGAAGTGACAGCACCACCCTGACGCGCCCGTCCTCGTCGGTCACGTGCTCCGGGCCGGGGTTCCTTCCCGCCAGCCGGCACAGCAGGGCCGAGAGGTGCCCGATGACGTGCACTGCCGTGGTGGGGTCGTTGATGCCCGGCGAGAGTGCCCGCGCGGCGACATCAACCAGTTGCCGGAACCCGAACCCGACGTCCTGGACGTTGGTGCGTTCATACCCTGTTGCCGCAGCGGCATTGACATCTTTGGCCAGCTTCTCGCGGGCCTCGTGTCCTATTGTTCTTCCCGGTTCGGCCGGCCAGGCGGTAGCGAAGGGAACGCCCTCCACCAGGGAGCTGCCCGGTTCCCGGTCTATCCGTACCACGGCACCGGAATCTTCCACGGCCTGCAGGAGTGCCCCTTTATCCAGCGAAGTCAGGAAGCCTGAGGAGCTGGATTCGACGAGGAAGGCGCCGGACGCCGGGACGGGCTCGGGCCCGCGTGCGGGCCGGTCCTCGGGAAAGACCCGGTCAATGGATTCCCGGGTTTCCCTGTTGACGTTGCGCATCATGGTTTCCACACGGATCTCCCGGGTGAGATGCGCCAGGAAAAGCACCAGCCCGACGACGCTGGCTATGGCAAGGGCGAACGCGAGGGTGACCGAAATTTCCGGTACGAAGGCGGTGTTTCCGTTGCTTTCGTCGCGGACGCTGCGCAGGACCGTCAGCGCGAAGGCGAAGGATGCCAGAAAGAGGGCCAGCGTTCCGTGCACGAACCGGTCGGAAGTGAAGGTCCGCAGCAGCCGCGGCGAGAATTGGCTGCTGGCCAGCTGCAGCGTGACCACGGTGAGCGAGAAGGTCAGGGACGTCACCGTAATCAGGGACCCCGAGATGGCTTGCAGGACCGATCTGGCCGCTTCAGGGCCTCCGCTGAAGAGAAATACACCGACATTCTCGGGCAACTGGCCGTCGACAACGGAATCCAGAGCAGGCAACGCCACACCCAGCACCACGGCGAGGGCAACCGCCAACGCCGGGAGAGGCCATAACTGGGTCCGCAGCGCGTCCAGCCAGTGCGCGGCCCGCTCGTTCTTCAGCAGCGGTCCGCCTGTAGTGAAGGCACTTCAGTCATAAGCTCCTGCTCTTCCTGCCCGAAGGCCAGCTTTCGACGGGCGATTCAGCTTCCCTGCCTACTGTCCTTTGGTTTGCAGCTAACCGAACCGGAAATACCCAGCGTACTGTCAGTAACGTTCCCCTGTCCCTGATATCGGCCGACTACCGTATCGAAGGAGCATGAAGCGTATGTGGTTCGATTCCTGGGCGGATATTCTCCGTGTCCTGATCATCGGTTCAGTTTCGTATGCTGCCCTGGTGGTGGTCCTGCGGGTTTCGGGCAAGAGGACGTTGGGGCAGCTCAACGCGTTCGATTTCATTGTGACGGTCGCCTTGGGATCCACGCTCGCGACGATCCTGCTCAGTTCTGACGTTGCCTTTTTTGAGGGTCTGACGGCGTTGGCGCTGCTCGCAGGCCTGCAGTTCGTCGTCGCGTGGGTGTCCTCGCATGTGCCCGGGGCCAGATCTGCAGTGACGTCCAAGCCCGTGGCACTCGTTGTTTTTGGAGAACTTCAGCATGCCCAACTGCGCAGAAACCGTCTCAGCGAATCTGAGGTGCTGCAAGCGGTGCGTGGCACCGGATCCGGCGACCTCGCCGACATTGCAGCGGTGGTGCTTGAAACCAACGGGACCATCAGCGTCATTCCCAAGAGCAAACTCGGCGATGGGCCTGCTCTCGATAGTGTCCACCATGCTCCGTGGTCCGGACGTTCATGACAGAACAAGGGCCCAGTGCCGAGGCCCCGGGCGCATCTGCGGGAAGCGGCCGGCTTCGCCGAGCTGACGCACTGGCCCGGCGGCTGGACGGGCCGAAGAAGGTCCTGAATGTCATCCTTTCTTCGTGGTGCTCGGCCATCTGGTAGCAACAGAACCGGCAATGGTCAGCGCCTTCACCATCGGCGGGCTCCGGCGTGGTGTCAGGTTTGGTGCTCGAACGCCGAACGGGGCGGTTAGCCTTCGCATTCCTGGCAATATTGGTGACCGTCGTGTTCCCGGGCCATTTGGGAGCGGTGCCGGACCAGGAAGCAGGAGTGGCACGTAAACTCGTCCGCGGCTTGGGGGACGACCTGAACGGTGAGTTCCTCAGCTACGATTTCGCCGCCCGGAACGCCGAGAGCGTCAGCATCATCGGGTGCGTCGAGTTCCCGGACCACGCTGAGCGCGTCAGGGGCGTTGGCGGACTTTAGTGCCTCAAGGGACTTATCCTGCGTTTCCTTAACGTCGGCGCGCAGTTCATCGTAATCAGCGGTCATGATCCGTTCCTCGTTCCCTGGTTGTCGTCCCGAGTGCAACGAATCCGCAGTGGCGCTTGTTCCCCAACTTGGTTCCGGAGCAGTAACGGCAGGCCGGGTTGTGCTGAGGCACGATGCTGGCCACCACCGCGACGCGGAGCATTCCAGCTCCGCGGGAAACTAAGGCAGCTCTCGGCCGATTCCCGACGCTCTTCTGGACGACCGATGCCGGTCGCGCGGCCTATTTGGCGATTCTGCCCACGATCTGGCGGGCCACGAGCCGGTCGATTCCTGGCAGATGGGTGGCCCGTATGATCCAGCGGCGCAGGAGGCGCTGGGTCCGATTGGAGGGGAGGAACGATGACGCGGTGCGCCTCCCGGCGGCCTGCGCCTCCTCGACTACCGGTTTCCAGCGTCGCTCGAATTCGGCGAGGGCTGCGCTGATCCCGTCAGGTGAAGCCACGGGTCCCAGGACGTCCCCCAGCAACGCGGCACCGGCGATGGCGAGTGAGCCGCCCTGACCCGCGAGGAGCGACACGGCCCCGCAGGCGTCCCCCACGAGAACGGTCCGCCCCCTCTGCCAGCCCGGCATGACAACCTGTGCGACGACGTCGTCGTACGGATGCTCGGGGCACAGCTCCAGCAGCCGGTCGACGGCGTGGCCGAGGCCGGCGAACTCGCGGCGCAGCCGCTCCCGCGGACTCCCGGAGCGCTGGTGCCCTGGCGCGTCTGTGGCATCCCGGTAGACCATGAATGCCGCCACCTCGTCCGAGCGGAGGCTATAGAGCCCGGCCATCCGGTCGATGCTGTCGGTGAGGACGAACCGGTTCCGGAAGCGGGCATTCAGGACCGGCTCGGTCACAATGAACGCGGCGGCACGCATGCCCAGGGGGCGCAGGTATTCCTCTTCGGGGCCGAAGACCTGGGCTCGTACACCGGAATGGATGCCATCGGCGCCGACGAGGACGTCCGCGCCGAGCGTCACGTCCGGCGGGTCACCGACGGCGACCTCCACGCCGTCCTCACCGCTCCATACCCGGGAAACCGGCGCCCCGTAACGGATTCGCACCCGGCCGGAGGCCACGTCGTCGAGCGCAGCGAGGGCGGCGCGTTCCATGTCGGGGCGCAGCAGGCTCAGGACCTTCCCGCCGGCAAGCCGGGCGAACTGGTCGTAATCGAGGCTGGAGGTGGGGTGTCCTGTTGCATCGACATATTCGGCGGCCTCGACGTGGTAGGCCACCGCGGCGAGCCGCGGGTAGAGGCCGATCCGCTCCGCCGCCTCCACGCCCGGACCAAAGAAGTCCATCATGTAGCCATCGGGGCGAGGAGCGGCCGATTTCTCGAGGACCTCGACGTCCCAGCCGGCCAAACCGAGCTGGCGGGCCGCGACGAGGCCCGCAATGCCCGCCCCGACAACCACAGCCTTCATGTCCCGCCTCCAACGATCAGATCCGCCGGGCTGAACGAGCCCGGCCGGGAGCACAGGGAGTTTCGCCGACACCCGCCGGCTCATTCTTGACTCATTCCTCGCGGGATGTCCAGCGCGCAGTATTCCGCAGGGGTGTCATCTATCGGTCACATAGATAACGCTCCGCCACGGGTCCGATCCCGGGTTTGTCGGACGGGATGGTCACGTCCCGCTGAGTGGTGGAGTTTCTCGACACTGTGCGGGTCAGCTGGGTTCGATTATGCCGCAGCGAGTTCGGGAATGGGAACCACCTCCTCGACGTGCGCGGCCGCCGGCATGCCGGGTGCGTTGAGTTCCTGCATGGATGCTTCGGAGAGATAGCGGCGGTCCCCGGCTTCCCACTCGTCGTGCTGCTCGACGAGGACCGCGCCGGCCAGGCGCAGCAGTGCGGCAGGGTTAGGGAAAACACCCACAACGTCGGTGCGTCGTTTGATCTCCTTGTTCACGCGCTCCATCGGGTTGGTGGACCAGACCTGCCGCCAATGCTTCGGCGGGAACCCGCGGAACGCGAGAACGTCTTCACGTGCGTCGTGGAGCATCCGGGCGACCTTCGGGTGGGACTTATCCAACATGCGGGCGACCTCGTCGAACTGGGTGTTCACATGCCCGGCGTCGGGCTGGGCGACCACGTTCGAATGATCGACGCCACCATCTCCTGGGCGCCCTTGGGCACGGTGGCGAGCACGTTGCGCATGAAGTGCACGCGGCAGCGCTGCCACGATGCGCCCTGGAATACGGTGTTGATGGCCTTCTTCAGCCCGGTGTGGGCGTCGGAGATGACGAGCTTGACCCCGCCCAGGCCCCGGGTCTTGAGCGAACGGAGGAACTCCGTCCAGAACGCCTCGTTTTCGCTGTCGCCGACGTCGAACCCGAGCACCTCCCGGCGTCCGTCCGCGGCGACACCGAACGCGACGACGATCGCCTGGGACACGACCCGTTGATTCACGCGCGCCTTGCAATACGTCGCGTCAAGAAACACATACGGGTAGCCCAGGGCGGATAGATCCCGGCCACGGAACGCGCCGACCTCCGCGTCGAGGTCGGCACAGATCCGCGACACCTCAGACTTGGAGATCCCTGAATCAGCCCCGAGAGCCTTGACCAGGTCGTCGACTTTCCGGGTTGAGACCCCATGCAGGTACGCCTCCATCACGACAGCGAACAGGGCCTGGTCCACGCGGCGGCGCCGTTCGAGCAAGGAGGGGAAGAACGAGCCGGTGCGCAGCTTCGGGATCTTCAATTCCAGGTCCCCGGCCGTCGTGGACAAGGTCCTGGGGCGGGCCCCGTTGCGGCGCGTCGTGCGCTCATCGCTGCGTTCGAACGGGCCGGCACCGATAAACGCGGTCGCTTCCGCGTCGATCAGCTCCTGGTAGAGCTTCTCCGTGGCCAAGCGAACCCGGTCCGTGACATCGGTGAGTTTCAGTTGGCCAAGCAGGTCCAACAGGGCAGACTGGTCAAGAGCCATCGTGTGTTTGTGTCCTCTCGTGAGATTCCTAGACAGTTCTCACTGACCATCGCACGATGGCTCTTCACGTCAACGAAGCGACGCTCAGAACCCGAGATTTACACCACTCCACGGGACGTGACCGACGGGATAGCAACCCAGGCCGGCAATACCGCCTCGAGGGGGCCATACCTCGGAAATCGTGGAGAAAAACGGTGCCGCTTGAGTCTGCGGCGCTGATTTCGGGGCGGGACCGACTCGGTCAGACGGCCAATGGTGGCGCCGGTGCCGTCGCCGGGGCCGTGGTGTAGGTGGTGCCATCGCGAAGCATCGCCCAGAGGACATTGAGCCGACGCCGGGCCAGAGAAAGCATCGCCTGGATGTGGGTTTTCCCTTCACCGCGTTTGCGGTCGTAGTAGCGGCGCGAGGCGGGGCAGGATTTAAGCGCAGAGAGCCCGGAGAGGTAGAAGACGCGCAGGAGCCTGCCGTCGTAGCGTCTGGGGCGGTGGTGGTTGCCGCTGATGCGGCCGGAATCCCTGGGTGCGGGGGCAAGTCCGGCGACGCCGGCGAACCGGTCCGCGGTTTCAAAGACCGTCAGGTCCCCGCCGGTAGCGCCAAGGAACTCCGCGGCCAGGACGGGGCCGAAGCCGGGCATGCTCAGCAGGGTCCGGGTGTACCGGTGTTCGGTGACCTTCGTGCTGATCAGGGCGTCCAGCTCGGCCAGTTCTTTGTTCAGGGTGATGATCTCCTGGGCGAGGGCCGCGACGATCAGTTCCCCGAGGTGCTGGGCCGGAACGGTGGTGTGCTGGGACTTCGCGGCCTCGACCGCAGCGGCGGCGACAGCGGCGGAGGAGCGGGCGCCGTGTTTCTTCAACCAGGCCTGGAGCCTGGCTTGGCCGGTGCGGCGGATTCCGTCCGGGGTCCGGTGTTTGGTCAGCAGCAGGAGGGCGGCTTTGGAGCGGCTGTAGTCAAAGGCCCGCTCCAGGGCCGGGAAGTACTCGAGCAGCTGGGCCTGGAGCCGGTTGATCGCCCGGACCCGGTCCGCGGACTTATCGGCCCGCCGGGCGGTGAGGATCCGCAGCCCGGTACTGATCTCATCCCCCGCCCGCAGCGGCTGCAGGTCCCGGCGCATCCTGGCCTGGTCAGCAATCACAGCGGCGTCTTTCGCGTCCGTTTTGCCTTCCCCGCGGTAGAGCTTGGAGGCGTGGTGGACGATCCGGCCCGGAATATACAGAAGGTTCTGGCCGTGGGCGACGAGGATGGCGATCAGCAGCGCCGGGCCGCCGTGGTTCAGGTCCGTCGCCCAGATGACCTCGTCCCCGTCGGCGAGTTTGAGGACGTTGGCGATGAGCTCCAGCAGGGCGGGTTCGTCGTTGGGGATTTTCTGCGAGAGCAGACGGTTTCCGTCGGCGTCGATCACGACGCAGTGATGATGGGCTTTGCCGGCGTCGATACCGGCCCACAATTTCGCCAAAACAAACCTCCAGTCTGTCGGATGGGTGAAATCCCAGCAGATAACCGCGCCGTCGTGTCCTTATCCGGCGATCATGTCGCGTCTCTCAATCAGCGGTCGGGTCATCGCGGAGAGTGCGGGCGGCCAATCCTTCGGAGCCGTCACGACGTGAATCGTCCGGCCACAGCAACAAAGCCATACCCGCCTCCCCTGGGTAGCCACGACCCTACAACGGCCACGGAACCACCCGTCAACACCATAAGGACAGCAACAAAAAACGTCGCAGACAAGGCAGGGCCAGGGTCTCCGGAGCCCTGCGACGGCGACCCTGGCCCCAACAGCGGCCGCGCCAGCGGACGCCCTTCTTCGGTGCGAGCCCTGCGAGCATGCCCTTCCTGCTGAGTAGGGTGAGGCTATGAGTGATCGACCACCGCGTTCCGGCCGCCCACACCGTGCGCCGCACGGTGCCGGGTTGGAGTCTCCGCGGATCCTGAGGTTCCTGGCCGTGCTGTTCACGGTCGCTGCAGCAGGATCGCTGGTGCTGGTGGTCCTCGACCGCGCCATCGGCCGGCCGGCGGCGGGCGATGTCTTCATCACGGCCCTGAATTCCCTGGCGGCTTTCGTGTTGTGGCGCAAGTTTTCCGAACAAGCGCGGACATGAGAAAGGGCCGGCACGTGGCCGGGCCTACCTGGTGGGCAGGCCCAGCCGGACCGGCTTAGGTGTTTTGGCTGCGCCGGGTCTTGGAGACGGCGCGGCCGGCCGCTCCACAAACGCACCACGTCGCAGCCTTGCCTCCGCATGATTCCGGCCCCCGTGAACGCCCGAACACGCGCCGTGGTGCCGGCGTTTCCGCGCTCTTGAAGGTGTTCCGTTCTTGCTGCTGCGGGAGTAGATTTCGAGCAACCGGTGAGACCTACTCGCCCACATTCAAAGGTGGACACCATGGCCGACTTCGACTTCGAAGCCGCAGGTCGCCTCATCGGCGGTAGCGGACGAGAGACGATGCCGTACGAGCTCTCCAACGGTGAATCCGAGATTCTCCGTGTCGTCGGTTCGAAACGACCAGGAGGAATCACGTCAGTCGGCGGCGACCTTGTCCTCACCAACCTCCGGGTGATCTTCACCCCGCTGAACACGAGCGACGTCTCGAAGCTCCTCTCCTTCGGCCTCGGCAAGGCAGGCGTCGACGGGAACATCGTCGGGCTCGTCGACAAAGTCCAGGAAATGATCGGAACAGCGGCGCCCATCGGGCCGGGAGCGCTGTCAGAAATTGCCAGCATAGAAGCCGGCTCCGACGGCTCGTTGTTCAAGCCGCCGACCTTGATCATCCGAGGGACTGACGGAAGCTCTGCGGAGGTCGGTGTGGTCGCGAGCCGACTCAGCATCAACTCTTCCCCAGAGAATCGCACCGCCCGTGATCGGTTCATCGAAGCTGCCCGGCAACAGCTCGCTCAGTAAGCTCACCGGGCCGGCACCGGGGCGCCGGCGCTCGTTCAGCTTTTCGGGGCCGAGAGCGCGGAGAAGGCCAATGACTACAAAGCGACCATGTCGTTGGTTTGGAGGCCGGGGACCACCTATCGGGCGTTATTTCCTTCGTAAGCTGTGTACCCCCAGTGCCCGGCGAGCATCCCGCTCCCGGCACCCAAAACCGCGCCCAGCGGCCCGAACGTATTCATGGCTGCATCTACAAAAGGCAACACCCAACCCACAGGTGTACCGCCGTACTTGCCGTAGGGAATCGGCACCTCGTAAAAGCCATAACCAATCCAAATGGCCAAGAGTGAGCCCACAAAGAGACACACTGTGGCGACGATGGCGACCTGGACTCCGCCAATGTCCCCGAAGGGTTTGGTCGCGATGACGAAGTAAAACGCTGCCACACCAAAGGAGAACGCAAGGGTGGCAAGAAATACACCGAAGAATGTTCGCTGTTCCGCCACGGCCGGGGCCATAAGCCCGGAGACAGTCGGGCCGCCGAGAATGACGATCACCGGCCAAACTTTTCCCAGACCGGTTGAAACGGCCTTATCTGCCTTCTTCTTATCGTTGAGAATCCGACGGTATGGGTCATTCTCAAGCGAATCGTCCAGCGCCATGCCTCAGTATGGGGCTGCCCCTGCGCCGGTACAAGCCTTTAGCTCAACTGGACAAGCGCCAGGGCGCGGCACGTCCAGCACATTGGGGACAGTGCTCTATCTGTGGAGCAGACGTCGTGCTAGCTTTCATACACCATTCCTAGCGGAAGGACTCGTCATGGCTGACCTCAGCGCCGACCCATCGAAGTTGATGGTCATCGTTCCCGGTCTGAGGAAGACGAAAGTCCAGTCGTTGGTGGACAAAATCCAAGCGACACATCCGGATTATCGCGTGAAGCTCCTCCCGCACAAACTCCATCCGTTTAGCCTGCGGCGGACGCTGAACCAGGCGGTGTCCGAACTTGCACGTGAGATCCGAGGCCTGTCCGGTGAGAACGTCGGCAAAGCGAAACACACTACTGAGGTCGTCTTGGTCGGGCACAGTCTTGGTGGCATCCTCATTCGCGCCGCATACCTGTATGGGCTCGGCTACGACCGTGAGACGGCCGACGACTCTGAACCACACGATTGGGCGAAGAAGGTCACACGCATCGTGCTTCTTGGCTCACCGAACACAGGTTTCCGTGAGCAGAATCTTCCTGGCGGGTGGGCATATCCCTTCCTCGCAGGGCTGGGGTCGTTTGCACTTGAATCCGTCCACGCTGGCGCATTCTGGATCGCGAACCTCCGGCTCCGATGGCTAGAAGTGATGCGGAAGCTGTGGGCGGAGCACTCCGCCAATCCTAGGATCGCATTCACACCACCGCTGATAGTCCAGGTGTACGGTCTCAAAGATGATGTGGTCGCCCGCGAAGACATCGATGACAGTAAATTCATGCCCCACACGGTTAGCTCCGAAGTCAGCACCGGCAACCACGGGGAGTTAGTTGACCTCACAGATCCCGCCACTAAAAAGAGCAGGTGGCCTGAGCTTGAGCATGCCATCTTCGGACAGCACGCAAACGCTGACGTCTTTTCAGCGGCATCCTCGGACCCGGTCTACTTCATCCTCCACGGAATCCGCGCATCGGCCTACGACGACTGGATCAGGGATTTGAGGGAAACACTTCAGCCGGGGCAAAAAGAAATCGCACTCGCGGAACGGCGGCCAAAGGTAGTTGAGCCCAACTACGGGTTCTTCAGCGCGTTCCAGTTCGCAATCCGAGGCACGCGACGCAGCAATATCCATCAGTTCCTCGATCTCTACCTGGCTGAGGTGCTAACCCATCAATCAGACGGATTCAGCTTCATCGGGCACAGCAACGGCACCTACATGATGGCTAACGTCATGAAGAACGTCCGCGCAGTCCGATTCCGCCGGATCATGCTCGCCGGTTCCGTTCTACCGCCCACGTTCGACTGGGCGAGACTCTTCGACCTTCAGCAGATCGGATACTACGACGACGATGTCTGGCACCACGGCCAAGTGCACAACGATCGGGCTCGAAAGGACTACCCGGTGGGGTTTCTCGCCAACGGAATGAGGGGGCTCTTCTTTCGCGATGTGGGAGCTGCCGGGTTCCGGGGATTCGAGGGGGTGCAGGCGCTCAACGTCACCTATCACGAGCACACCTACCCGAAGGGGCACGGCGCAGCCCTTATGAACCACACCAAATACCCGCCACGGATGCCGGAGATCGCAAACTACCTGGTCAACGGCGTGACCTGCCCAGAGCCCCTCGACAACATCTCAAAGCCCTTCGCATGGCTTAGCCGCATGGCGCCATACCTCATGTTCGTCCTCGCGGCCGCGCTGCTCTACTTCCTCGTCGTCGGCTTCATCGCACTGCTCGGGACAATTGGCTTGGGGTGGGCAATCGGGATCTACGTTGCTGCGCTCGGACTCACTTACATGGGGCTCCGCACCTTCTAAGTTCGTTCCCGCCGCACAGTTGCGAGACCGAGGCGCGAGCTACGCGCATTGGACCGAATACACAGCACACAAGACAGCGTCACCCGCGCGGTCACGCGGCGGACGACCGAGCCCGGGGGCGGTCAGGGCAGTGACTGCAACGCGGTGGTCCTCGGCCCCCAACGCTGTGTGAGTTCCCGGCGCAACGGAAGACGAAACCTCGGAACGGGGTTGCGGCTATGCCCGGATGATCAGAGCATGGCGATAAGCGCTATCTCGGCGTTGGGCATGGCCGGCCATGTTCCTGAGTGACGGTGGCCCTTCCTCGAAGGCACGGGAAGTCAGGCGCGTCCCTCGCCGCAGCTCAACGCCGGGGCGCGGCCCACTACTGGTTCGTTTGGCCCCGGTCATCCTTGTCCGGGGTTTCCGGCACGATGCGCTGCAGGAGCGCGTCGTGGGCCTTTTGCAGGGTCTCGGCCCGGGCCTCGGCCGCGGCCACCCTGGCCGCTGCGTCGGCCGCGGTGCTGCTGGCCTGCTGTTCGGCCGCGCGTGCCTGCTCCAGCTGCGCCTGAATCGCCGCCGCCTGGGTATCCAGTGCGGTGACCCGGGCGGTGAGTTCGGCGACGGCGGCGTCTTTCTCGGCGCTGACCTTGTCCAGGTCAGCGACGAGTTCGGAGATCTCCAGGCCCAGATCCTTCTTCTCCTGCGCCCAGACCGCTTCCGCAGCGGCGTGCCGCTCATTGGCCAGGGCGGAGGCTTCGGCCCAGCAGGCCCCGGCCAGGCGCGCGGCCTGTTCCAGCACCGTTGCCGGCGTCGCGGCGAGACGGCCACCCGCGGCCTGCTTCTCCTCCACCCACTCCTTCAAGTAACGGGTGGCATCGGCGTTGCTCACACCCGCCGCCGCCCGCACCGTCGAGACGGTCGGCCGGCGCTCCGCACTGATCTGCTCCGCAGCAGCAAACACACGGTCTTTCACACTCAACGCCACGGCGATAACCTCAAAAAGTAGTAGGAGTAGGAGTAGTAGTAACAAAACTACTACTCCTACTACTTGACGGCAATACCGCCGCCGAATTCGACGGCTTTGTCAGCCCTTTCCGCTTCCGGCAGCTCATGGGCCCGGCGGCGGGACCCAATAGCCCCCGCCGCTGCTGGGATCCACGTTGCCGGCCCGTCTTGCGGGGGCCGTGGCAGGATGGGCTCCATCATGGACAGGCGGTTACGGCGCGCTCCGGACGCGGAATGGGTGCTGATGTACCGGCTCGGACTGGGCCGGAAACGCATCGCCGAGCTCGTGCGGGTCCCTCCCGCCGCCGTCGGGTATCACTTGGTCATCGCCCGCCGCCGGGATCCGGGCCTCGAAGCCGCCCACTACGCCGCTACCGGCGCCACAATCGGCCCCTCCCCCGCGGACTTTGCCCGGATGGAGGAGATCATCGACTGGATCACGGCCACGGGCCGGCTCCCCCGTGACCGGGCGGCTGACAAGGGCGAACGTTCGATGGCCCGGTGGCTCTCGGAGCGCCGACGCGAAGCAGCCGACGGCACCTTGTCCCCGGCCTACCGGGACAGCCTCGCCCAGGTCCCCGGGTGGACGGGGAACCCCAGGGCAATTGAGGATGAATCCCGGTGGCATGACCGCCTCGCCCAGCTGGTGGACTTCCGCGCCGAAGGCAACGACTGGCCCCGCCACCACGACTACGCCTCAGAACGGGAGCACACCCTCGGAGTGTGGATCCACACCCAGCGATACAAACGCCGCCGCACCTACCTCGACCCGGCCAAAATCAAGCTCCTGGATGAGGCCGTCCCCGGCTGGCAGACCGGGAGAACCCGGGGCCGACCACCCCGCACGTGACCGCCTCGGGTTGTGCCCATTGTGGACAGGTGGAGCCCTTCGCACAGCTCAGGCTGTCCCCACTGGCGTGCAACCCGTCCCACCGGAGACACAGGACAGGAACACGGATCGCTGAAACGTCGTAGCCGCCCTACATACTTAGATCTGCGTGGATCATGCATCAGGTGCAATACCGCATGGTTCCGCTTTTTTACGGCGCGCCTATTCGAATATATGTTCTAAGGTTGTGTTATGGGACCGGAGCAGGCGAGCAGGCTGCAGGCGCAGTATGCGCGGCGGGCCGGCCCGATCGGGCTGACCGTCGAAGAGCTCGATTTTGAGCACTTCCCCGCCAAGAATGGGTTCCCCGGAATCCCCGTGAAGGCATGGATCCGGTTTCCGAACTGTGCGGAACTGGTGGACGGCGAGGTGTACGCCTGGACGGCCAAGGCCGTGGAAGTGACGTGGAAGGACGGTCCGGTGACCTACCGGACCTGGGTGTGGAGTTCGGCGGTCACCCGCCGGGAAGAAATGATGACCAGAAACTTGGGAGAGCGCGTAAACCGTGACAGCAGTAGCGAATGAAACAACCCTGGACGTTGACGTTGACGTCCGGTTCACCCCGGCCGGCACTCCCCTGGCCGTCCGGCACGAGGGCCGCATCTGGGCCGTCGCCGCCGACCCGGTGCACTGGTTCACCAGGGACGCCTGGTGGGACACACAGCGCACGGCGGCCGTCGGCAGCGGTGACCTGGTGAGTATCGAGTTCTGGCGGGTGCAGGTACGCCTCGGCTCGAACTCGGCCCTTCGGACTTTTACGCTGCGCCGGAATCCACTCTCCACCCAGTGGCTGCTGGAAAGCATCAGCGACTAGGCCACAATGACCCCTCAAACGATCAGTGATCAGACCTGGGCGGCGGTCCAGGCTGAGTTCACTCTGCCGTCCCTATCGCAGGTGCGGCGCCGGCTCTCCGAGGTTATGGAAGACCCGGAACCGGTCATGCGCGAGCTCGTCCGCGTTTTCATCGACGACGGGACCTTCTGCCCGGGGTTCCAGTTCCTCCCCGGCGGACAGCTCCAGTCAACCGTCACAGCGCTCTTCCGCAGAGCCATGGAGCTGGACATCCCGCACAACTACTTCACCCTTTGGATGATCACCCCATCCCGGGCCCTGGCCGGGACCCGCCCCGTCGATCACCTGAAGACGAACCCCGCTCCCCTGCTCCGAGTGCTGGAATCCTACCGTTGGCGCTAGCGCCAGGCCTTGACGGGACCGGCGGGGTGCGTAGCGTTGGCCCATGGGACGCATCTACGACAACCCGGACCTCACAGCCCTGACACTCACGCGGCTAGCCGCCGAAGAATCCGAAGGACCCGGTCCCTTGGAAGGGCGCATGCGTGACTACCTGGACGACCTCGAACATCGCAACGGCCCCGGGTACCTCGAACTGGTGGCCATCACCCTCGCCCGGGTGCACTTCAAATCCATCGACGACCTGGCCCGCACCACCGGGACCGACGCTGCAGAGCTTCTCGACGCCGCCGAAGTGGAGGCTCTGGAGGGTTTCTAGGTTCCGCCAGGCATAAGTTGTTCTGGTGGAAATTACCGGCACGATCCAAGCACCCGACGGCAGCTACGAAAGCGTCAGCGTACAGGGGACAACCCATGAAGACGCCCGCGAAGCCCTCACCAAGAAGATCCCGGAGGGACACAAGCTCCTTGCGATTCGCACGGACCGCTAAAGCTTGGGCCCCTCAATGGCGGCCGTCGCCATTTGCGTTATGTGAAGGCTTGCCTACTGTCCAGTCTTTCGCTTGCGCCGGGTTTCCCGCTTCGGTTGCCATCTTTGAGGTCTGCGCGAGGTTTCTGTTGAACTCGCGGCCTGCACGACTTCTGTGGGGATCAGATCGAATGCTAGCTGTTGCGGGTCTCTTGCCGGAGAGCCTGGCGCTGGAGACTCTGCCACTTGTGGCTGGACTTGCCGCCAAGCGGAGCTGGAGCCCGCCTTACCTGGGACCCTCTCGATGCTCCCGGCATCTTGCAGGTTGTAGAACCGCTGTTTGACTAGGTTTTCCGACTGGATACCGGTGATGTCTCGCGCAACCCTGTTTGTAATCTCCGGGTGGCTCTCTAGGTATTCCAAAATCAGTTCTTCAGGTCGGGCAAGGGGGGTATGTCCTATCTTCACAACGAAGTAATTCCCCTCGAACCTAAACTCCGGAGCCTTCAGCTTGGCTTCCTTCATCTTGGCGAACGCTGTCTGGAGGCCTTCGCCAATGTCCTTATTTGGCGGATCAGGATACTTGTTCAGGAGCCGCACGAGAGTGCCATTTCTTGAAGCTCGATCCGTAAAGATGTTCTTCAGAGTGATGTGCCCTGGAAGCTTCCCAGGGCTGTGTACTTCAACTCGGTTGTTGTAGATGTAAATGAGGATGTCATCGGCCAGGTTGTAATCGCGGTGAATCACGGCGTTGACGATAATTTCCTTCAGAGTCTCTGGAGGATACCGTGTTGGTACGAGCTGGCCAGAGGAGTCCAGCGTCTGAACAGCCTGAATCTCAGTCGAGACAGCGTCTAGGGCTAGTTCGATCAGGACTCTGGCTGGCCCCTCCAGGGATTGAGGAACGCCCTTGAGATAGTCTCTGTTGAACCCTTCAAGGTCCGTTTCGTATCGGGCAATCTTAATCCCGCACCTCTTGTTGAGGATGCTCTGAGGCTTGTCGGCATACAGCAGCGCTGCCGAGACCTTCATGCCCTCAGTTTTTCGGTTGTACAGCCGCTCCCTGCGCAAGAAGTCGGCCGGCGGCATTGCTGGGCTGACACTGGCTAGGAAGTCCCTGAGCTCCTGTTCCTCAATAGCTTCATCTAAGAAGTAATCACCCAGTTCCTGATCTTCGTATGATTGTGCACCTTTCGAAAGGCTGAGGTTCACAATCTCCTGCCCGTGAATCTCCGTGGAAGCTGCATGGTGTCTGACATAGACCTTGCCAGCCGCCGTGTAATGCACGTCAGCACTCTTTGTGATCGTCACCAGGCACACGAATCCCTTGGATTCCTGTCCCTCAATTTCTAAGTAATCCACGGAATAGGGGATTTGAGGGAGGCAGTCCTTCGCAAGCGCCTGATGGACTGGATTGAGGTCTTCGATAGTTGAGTAGCCCTGCCAGCGGTCCAAGTCGTCTTCCGACGTCTTGGCATCCTCGATGCCTAGGGCAAATTCGCCTCCGTCGCCATTAGCCAGGGCTACGGCAATCTTCTGCACCACGCCGCCTTTGGATAGCCGGCTCTTCACATCCCAAAAATGTGATTCCTCTCGGGCTAGCAGTACCAAGGCTTCGTCTGCTGAGATCGCTCGTCGTTCCAATGTGGCCCCAATATTTGCTCGTGGTCAGTAGCTGGTTCGTCGATCCTATGTGAGCCGCTCTGCCTGCCAGGCAAGACGGAAGCGCATAGTCGCCACCGTCTCAGTTCCTAGGAACCGGGACGCCACTGGTGGCACACCCCCTGGCCAACCCGGAAGCCGGTGTCGGACGAAGAACCAGTTGATGGCGTTCGACGCACCGATGGTCCGCACCCGCGTCAGTAGAGTGAGTCCATGATTACTTCTCGGTACACAGCGCCGGCCTGCATCGCCTTTGCCGGGCTGCTTCTCGCTGGCTGCGCAGCGCCCATGTCCCCGACAGCCGAGGAGACTTCAACACCGTCGACTTCGACGGTGTCGACATCAGCAGCTCCGGTCAGCACGCTGACTGATGCGGAGCGTGTGACCAAGGCGGAGGCCGCAGTTCAGGCTGAACTTCCCAATGCGCCCATCTGGAAAGGCATGACTTTCAAAGGGGTCGTCGTTGACGAATCCGAGATCTGCGTCGACCGCACCTGGGCGCCAGGAGGAGGTCCGGATCATCTCGGCGGGAACGCAGGGTACGTCGTAGTCAGCTTTCCTGCGGTCGCCCTGGGCAAGCCCAAGGACGGAGCCTGCGCAGCCTATGCACCAGCAGCCACAAAAGCACCGGCCAAGGTTGAGGTGCCCGCTGCGGTAGCCAAAGATCCAGGTCTTCTTGTCAGCACCACTTTCGGAGATAAGTGGCCCCTGAAACTTCCTTACGTCGTTGCCCACTGTCAGGGCATCACGGTGGCCGGCCGCCCCCTCAAGGTGGCCACCCTCGATGCTCCGGATGGCAAGACCTACGCAGCCAATGGCACAGCCAAGGATCACGGCAACTATCTCGACATTGATCCAATCTGGGCGCCGAATCCGGATGTTTCCGGTCTGAAAATCGACATCAGCCCAGTCATTGATGCCGCTCTTGCACTGTGCAGTTGACCCTCGCGGCTTCTCGGCTGCTGCCCTGGTCACGCGTTAGGGCTTGGGACATCCTGGCGGGACTGGCGGGACACTTTCCCGCGGATGGCGTCCTCGTGCTGTCTAGAGTTCGAGCAACAGGGTGTCTGAGCCGCCGTTGCGGCCGACCTTGCGGAACCCTAAACGCTCATAAAGCAACCGCGCCCGGTTCCCCTCTTCGACGCTGAGGCTGATTGCGCGTAAGCCACGGGATGAGCCTTGCCCAATCAGACGTTCCATGAGGGCCGTTTCCGGCTCCGGTGCCGCGGTGGCCGGTCAGCACACCGATGGTCAGTTCAGGGATGTCCGGGGCGACGAAACCATAGCCGGCGTCTTCGCCAGCGAAGATGCGGCCCCAGGCAGCGCCGACAGGTGTTCCGTCTGCTGTCTCGGCCACAACGCCGAAATCTCCAGACCGGGGCCATCCTTCGGGATAATGCGAGAGTTCGGGCGTATTCATGAACTGCTCGTAGGTGAAGCGGGCTTCTCCACTCCAATTCATCGCTTCTAAGCCCACAACCGTAAGTGTGTTCAGGTCCTCGGCGGTTGCTTCGCGGATGATCACTGCCCCATTGCCCCGTGATCATCAGGCTAACGCCAAAGCTCACGGTCAGCTGCCGTCAGGTCCTCTCGCCGTCCATCTGTCCCACTTCCTTAGAACCGGGACAGCCTTGAAGGGACATTCCCCTGCGGATCCGGATCCGCTATATTCCGCGTAACCTGACTGTCCCGGATGTTGTCCCAAAACCCGCGCCACAAACGCCCGTCACAGAGACAACTTTCGGTACCTCCGCCGGTGATCTGACGGTAAATGTAAAAGTCGGCCGGAGCTGCGCCTCTCTGGTGCCCGTCCCCCAGTTACCGGCCACACGTACGGACTGGACCTGCCGCGAGACGCGACACGAAGCCTGCAGCATGTGGTTGAGAGCCACTGCAGCGCCTTCCTCATCGGGCTACAAGCTTCGGCCCTACGCGGGCCAGCCTGATCGCCATGAGACTCGTCTACGCCCCGGAGCATGGAATCATCGCGTTCACCGTTCCTGGAATGGCCGCATTCATCCACCGACAGCCACACCCCTAAACCAACCCCGTTGCTGTGGCATGCTTAGCAAGCGAGCCGGGGACGGTCCCATTCACAGCTGAGTTCTGGAGAAGCCACCCGGCCTCGGCCGCACCGCCCTCCGCTGGACGGAAGCCGATCGGCCCACCGGACAAACAAACCAAACAAAGCTTGCATTGATTGCTCAGCTCGTGAGTCAAGGAGAGTCAGAGTCGTGGCCGATAAGTCTTGGGTTGATTTTGCCCAGTTCGCCCTTAACCTTTTCCTGGCGATAGTCACCATCTCCTTATTCGTCCAGGGAACGAGGGACAGGCGACGGATAGCTGAGGACCGCAGACGCGAACAAGCGTCCAAGATCAGCGTTCATCGGTTTGACCGCACGGAGCAGTCCGGGCCCAGTTCCTGGCGCGTACTCGGCACGCGTGTAGAGATCCGCAATGATTCGGACGCTTCAATTTCGAGAGTCCACGCCGTCCACCTGACTTTGCCTTGGTGGCACGACTATGTGGACGCCCGCGGCAAGACCGGCATTGACCCTTACCGAAAGCAAGCCATACGCTTCGCCGGCCATGCCGAGCCCGGTGTCAACGACATTTCGATCCCTCCGGGGCAGAACGTTTACTACGACGATGCCCCTCTTTCGGGCCAATCCATCCTGCTGCACTTCACTGACGGTGCGGGTATTCAGTGGGTCAAGCGCGATGGCCAACTCTGGAGGTCGACCAAGGACGAGCATTGGCTAAGTCGCCTGTACCAGTGGATGTATTTCAACCCGGGGATGCGATGGCTCGTTAGCTGGCTACTCCCTTACGCGCGCTGGCGGTTCAAGAAGACGGCACCGCATGTCCCGTTCTCGGCTCGGATAGCTACGTTTCTTATGGACGGCCCGCCCGTGCCGGGTGGTGCGAGTGAACCGTGGCTGATGCCTCGAAAGGCTCCGAAGAAGGACTGGCTGTATCAGGAGTGGATCAACGGAATTTACTTCGATCGCGCACACAGCACAGATGCTCTTACTTGGCACGCAGACGCTACGGATACGGAGACGACTCAACCCTGAGGCTGCGTCCCGTCACGGACGGGCAGCTCGGGTGTCATTTTCAGAACTCGTCTGCACGGAATGTCAGAAGTCGTCTGCACACATCCCAGATCGGGAACAATTCGCACTCTTGGCCCTTGTCGCGTTGGCTCACCATGCTTCGGACGCAAGTCGGTACAGACGGACGAACGACGCATAACGCTGCTGTTCGAGCTGTGCAAGACTCTGACTGAAGCCCAGAAGACCGCAGCTTAGGGAGAACTTTGTCGCGCCCAGCCTCTGTCCGTAGGTCCCACCGAAAGGCACGGCAGGCGGTGAACCTTCTCGAGGATGGAGCGGTCTTGGAACCGGGCTGGTTCCGTCGTTACAGACCTGGGAGTTCCTCGACAACCTCCAGATTGATGACTTCGGCGTCGATAATCTCGGCCTCTTCGGTCCGGTGTCCTGGCTTAGTCAGCTCCAGGCTGGCGATGGTACTGGACGCGTCTGACGTTCCCGCCGTTGAGCTGGCGCTGGCTGTTCGGCGAGCTGCCGGTTGGGACTGATCCCGTCAGCACGGCAGTAGGGTAGGTCCCGGAAGGATCCTTTTCTGAGACGCAAACAGTAAAGCCGATGGTGGCTGTATTGGACATTCCAAAGAAGCCGATCGCCAGAGCGGGGGGGTCGTCGCCGGTGGCAACGACGCTTGGGGCAACGGCCTCGAAGAATGGGACTAAGAGATAACCCGCGATCCCAGCCGAGGAACCCCGGGAACTCACGGGTTATCTCTTATCCGGAGGAGGTGCTGGGGGGCAATCCAAGTCCCGATGGGCCTCAGTGAGCTTCAGCGAATCGAGTCCTCGGCGCTTCTTCCGACGAAGAAGGTGGGTCATTGGTTGGCGTTACCGTCTCCTCCCCAGTAACGGAAGTCTTCCGGATATGCTTCGTGCAATGGTGCATCTTGAATATCCTCGCCTTCGGCCAAACTGTGCTCGGCTTCGAGCTTCACGACGTACATGATCCGATCCTCTATTCCACCAAAGACGTCCATGAGCCGTTTTGCCCTGCTACCGTCGCGACGAAGGTCGCTAAACGTGCCTATCCGCCAATCAGACGCCCCCGCCCTCCAATCCGAAGGGCAACCGAGATAGGGCAAGTCCGATTCCGCGCCTTGGAATGCCCACGCCACAGAATCCATTCTTTCCTCGCGGGAGGGATCCTTTTCGCTGGCCTGCAATAAGTTCTGAGAGTCCTCGAGTTCAGAGACTTTATGCTCCCATTCGGACTCGTCGGCAAACAGATAGAGTCTGAGGAACTCCAAGCGTTCATCCGACAGCGCGTCCGTCGCCACCGTCAGCGCCTCGTCGAAGGTTCTGTCGATGGATGTCCGGCCCCAATCCTTAGACCAAATGTCGTAGAGACGTTCCTGACTAATTTCTCCTGAAAACGGAAGTTCAAGTCCACTGGACCAGTCGAAGGGTATGGGGAAAGGATCGAGATCCGGCGAGAAAAACCCGTGCAGTCGCCCAAACTGAATCCAGTTGACCGCTTCCCGTAGGAGAAATAGGTGAAGCACACCTTCGCCTGAACGGCCGTGAGGGTCGTCCTTCACGTCCGTCCAGGCGCGCCCATAGTGGTCGTCAAGAAACTGAATCTGCGGTTCAACGTACGCGGCTTCGAATGATCGAAGACGGTATTCCTGGGCACGACTCACGTTATCTGCCCGTCTCTACGAACTGCCATGGCCTGGGGTAATTGTCATCGGGTTTGCAGACCGTGAGGTGTGATTGGCCGTCCTCCGAATCCCTGAACGCGTCTGTTGAATACCATTCGGCCATTACGACGTCATCCGGATTGGCCCACAAAATGCGTGCCCGAAGTGCTGGCACTTGACTTGTTCTACAAAGCTCTTCAGTTCGTTCTTTCGTGCCAACGAGCGTGGATGATCCTGGCTGTAGGTCCGTGTAAGCGGAGGACATCCGAAGCCGTATTTCAGCCCCCCGCAACCATCCAAGAGCCTCGGCTAACGCTAAGAAACCAGCTGGGCGGAAACCTGCACTAGCCGGGCTGAAAAGTCGCGTCTGCGCGCTTAGCAGGATCGGAAGCGCAGTCCCTGGTGTTTCGTTCACCCAATGTTGTGCGGCGTCTACAAGCGCACATCGTATGACTAGCCCTCCTAACGAGTGTCCGACGAGTATCAACTCCTCATAGGGTGTCGAGACGTCATCCCGCGGCGCCACCCCCTTGACGTTCATGGCAGGAGGAAAGGGTATCGGGTAGAAGTCTGGGAGCTTCCTTCTCAGCCGATCAGCTACGGACGTGATGTTGTCCCTAGTGGATTTGTATCCTACGAACAACATGTCGGACTCCTGCCACCACGGACCCACTCGCCCGCTCTGTGGAAACTGTTCCCATGTGGATATCGAGTGCCCTCTGAAGCCATGAACGAAAACGACTAAGCGTCTCGCCCTTTCACGGGAAACATGCATCACCCATGAGGGTTGGTCATCATAAGCGACAGTGAACGCCAAATGCGTTTCTGCGTCAGGCATACCCGGATTTTAGACCCAAAGCGCAGTCTGTGGCACCCCTGAGCTGCCTATTTTCTCAACGGTGCGGAGTACAGCCAAACCGCGGCCCTGGGATTCGTGGCCGCCCGACTCGTGGAAACCTGCCTCATTTTCGTCAGCGTCGTCAGCCTGCTCACGATCCTCACCCTGCGGAACGACGTTGTCGGCACCGCCGGGACGGACTCCGCCTCGCTCGTCACAGCCAGTCACAGCCTCATGGCAACCTACAACTGGACATTCCTGCTCTCCCAAAGCCTGATGCCCGTGGCCTGCGACCTGCTCCTGGGCTACGTACTCTACCGCTCCGCCCTGGTGCCCCAGATCCTGCCGATCATCGCATTCATCGGCCCGCTGCTCCTGGCGTCTGACGTCGCAATCTACTTCGGCGCCTACGGCTCGGTGTCCCCGATCGCCGTTCTTGCCGCACTGCCCGTCGCCGTGTTCGAACTGTCCCTAGGCATCTGGCTGATCGTCAAAGGTTTCAAGCCCCCGCTGACCACCGACCACGCCGACACCAGCCAGTCCACAGCAACCTGAGCGTCGGAGGAACGACCCCGCTTTTGTTGACCCCCTCGCCTAAGGCTGGTTGACTGTACCGCCCGCTAAAGGATCCCCTTGCGGGCTGCGCCAAGCGCCAAATAGCGCCGTGAAAAAGCCGCCATTTATCGCCGAAAGTCACAGAGCGTGACCTGAAAAATCATGAACCGACATGAGTGGCCGATCGGAGCGCCGACGGCTCATCAAAGGATTGTTTGATGAGACACACCCATGTGTGTTGCCTGGGATGTGGGTTGTAGCGTCGGGAATCGGCCACAGGCTGGGTTGGTTGAAGGCGCAGTGGATGCCCATGCTCTGTCTGGAGGCCACTCCCGGCCGAAGGCTGGGCACCGCCTCGGTTATTGCCTTCGCTCGAGAACAGGCTGCCGAAGCTCCGACGCGTCCGCTCAGAGCGGGATTGCATGGTCTTGGCACCTCCCGGTTCCTTGATCACTTAGAGTCTTGTATCCAATTGGACGCACTGGTAAGGAGCATGATGGACGAATCTCTCACTGGAGACACCTCCGACCCCGCAGGGGAGGGATTGATCCGCAATGACGGGTTTCCTGGGCAAACCGAGGAACAAAAACGTGCGATGGAGCAGTTCGCGCTCATGGTGCAGACACCTGAGTTCCAGGCAGCCATGGAGGCGATGGGGAAAAGCGTGAAGGCCAAGGTCTCCCGCATCTACGATGCGGTTGCGCCGATCTTGGAGAGCACTCGCAGGCTTGCCACCCGTTTGGCACCTGTTTTCGCGGCATTCGCTGAGAATATTGGCCCGATCCTCCAGCGATCGGTTTTGCCAAACTGGAGGCTTGTCGAGCTTCCCGATCCGGAACTGATTAGGACGATTCTTGAGGATGAGGGGATTGCATTGGCTTGGGTTCCTGCGCCGGCCGTTCTCAAACGACTCATAGCGGCCCGCGGTAAGCAGGCACGGAGACAGGTGATCGGATCTTCTTGGAAGGGGATCGTCAACTCATGTCTCACCGAGCTGGAGGAGATCGACGACAATGAGTTGCTCGCCTATCGCAACTTTGCCCAGGAGTCTGCCGGTGCCCTCCTTGGCGGCTTCCCGGGATCCTCGCAAGCACTAAGGGCTCGCCAGTAAATAACACGTTGTTATGACGGCGTGGCGGGGTTGAGGGTGTAGTTCCAGTCGCCATGGAAATCGTGGCGGGTGATGGGCAGGGCCGCCATCTCGGTGTC
>NZ_JAGPOT010000103.1 GCF_018224015.1 Pseudarthrobacter albicanus | reverse complement strand
ACGAAATGACCTCACTGGAGACCAGCGGGACCCTGAACAGGCACGAATGGCACCCCGAATGGAACTACACCCTCAAACCACGCGACACACCAACTAAATAATCGGTGAGCCCTAAGGACACAAGCAAGCAAAGCTCGTAAGGGATCCGCTCAATCCTGCCCTTCTCATCCCTGACGGCCCCCTCCCAGGACCGGGGCACCACCCCCGCAACCGGAGCTACCTCTGCTGCAGCGAAGAACTGGCTCTTACTGCCAGCATCGGCATACCTTTTCAGCAACACGATGGCATCCATGATCGGCCGGAACGCCGTGTTATGGCACCGGAACCGCAACACGGACAGCAGCGCCGGCAACATCCGCCGGTAATGATTCGAATACGAACCCCTGTGTTTCGTCAACTTTGAGTAGGCCATTTCAGCGCTAAGAATCAGGCCACTTCGGCACGTTTCCAGGCCATTTCGGCTGTTGGGTTATTTCATCAGGGCATTTTTGACGCGGTAGGACTCACCACGGAATTGCAGCAGGCGTCCGTGGTGCACCAGCCGGTCGATGACGGCGGCGGCCATGTTGTCGTCCCCGAACACCGTTCCCCAGCGGGAGAATTCGAGGTTGGTGGTGATGATGAGGCTGCGTTTTTCGTAGCCGTCGGCGATGACCTGGAACAGGAGCCGGGCCCCTTCGGTGTCGATCGGGAGGTATCCCAGTTCATCGATGGCCAGGAGCTGGTTTTTGGCCAGGGAAGCGAGCTCCTTGTCGAGCCGGTCCTCGTCCTTGGCTCTGCGCAGCATCATGACCAGGGAGGAGGTGGTGAAGAACCTGGCTTGGATGCCCTGCCGGCAGGCGGCCGCCACCAGGGCGGTGGCCATGTGGGTTTTGCCGGTGCCCACGTCCCCGTAGAGGACGAGGTCCTGGGCCCGGGTGATGAACTCCAGGGATTCCAGTGCCTGCCGCCCGTAGTCTTCGGGGAACCTGACACTGGTGTAGTCGAATCCTGTGAGTGTTTTCATGGCCGGGAGCCTCGGGGATTTCAGCAGCCGCTGGCGGCGTGATTCCTGCCGGGATTCGTGCTCGGCGATCAGCACCTCGTGGAGGTATTCGCGCTGTTTCGGGGTGCCTTTCTCTGCCCATTCGGTCAGCACGCTGCCGGTCAGTGAGGTATGTTTGCCCGCTTCGAGGATGTCCTGGACGGTGATCGGGTTCATGCGACTTCTCCGGTGCCCGTGTTCAGGGTGGTGAAGGTGTCATAGACGCTCAAGTCCACGTTGGCTGCCGCCGGTTCGGTGCCGTGGGCCAGCCGGCGGGCGAGCATCCCCAGGGCTGCCATGTCCGGGGTGTCCCCGCGCCGGATCAGCGTGTCGGCGGCGGCCATCGCGGCGTCGAAGCCGGCGGACCCGGACGCGGCATCTACCGCGTTGAGCAGGCGGCGCCGGTCAGTGGCGGCTGCCTTGTCCAGCCAGTCGCGCACCGGGTCGGTGACCAGGGCACGCAGCGGGGAATGGGACCAGGCGCCGGGCTTGGTCACCAGCAGCGGGACCAGGGACGCGGGGTCGAAGATCGTTGTTGCCTGCCGGCCGAACACCCGGTCAAAGGACCGGACCGGCGCGGAGTGCTCGTCGAGGATCTGCACCACGTCGTGGCGCAAACCGACGGTGAGCATCCGCCCATGGAAGGAGGACCCGGCGGCGTAGGTGTTCCCGTCAATGAGCAGGTTCCCGGTCTTGTCGGCCTTGCGCGACTCGTAGCGCACCGGGTCGAACCCGACCCCGGGCAACGCCAGGGACGCCGCCCGGTCCTGGACGAACAGCTCACCCAAGACCAGGCCCTTGCGATAATGCGTCGTTGCGGCCAACGCATCGCACCGCGCCAGTAAAACGTCGTTGAGTCCGGCTAAGGTGGCGGCCTCGGGCTCGGGGACCATGAGGTTACGGCGCAGGAACCCGACCGCGTTTTCCACGTTGCCCTTCTCATGGCCCGAATACGGGTTGCAGTAGCGTGATTCGGAGCGGTAATGCAGCTTGAACGCGCCGAACAGTTTCGACTCCACGACCTTGGTGCCCACCCGGCGCCCGATGCCGGTGGCATTGTCAAAGACCAGGTGCCTCGGCGCGGCCCCGATGTGCTCGAACACCTTCCGCAGTCCGTGGCAGACGCATTCGGCGGTTTCGCCGCGGTAGGCCTGGACGAAGCGCATGTTCGAGAACGGGAAGGTCACCACCAGGAGGTGCAGGACCTGCCGGATCCCGGCGATGATCGCCTCGGCCTGCCCGAAGTCGACCTGCGCGGTGCCGGCGGGCCACACCAATTCGGTGAAACCTTCCCCAGCGATCCTGTTGCGCGCCGTCCATTTCTTCACGAACCGCTGCACCGGGGAATACGTGCCGGTGAACCCGTGCTCATCCACGAGCCGGTCAAAGACGCGTTTGGCCGTATGCCGCTGCTTGCGGTTCCGGCGCTGGTCCTCGGCGAGCCACGCTTCGATGATGTGCTCGAACCCGGTGAGCACCGAGGCCCCGCGCCGGGCCAGCGGTGCCGGCGGTTCCGGGGAGTAGTCCACCTGATCGGCGTATTTGGTCACCGAGGACCGGCTGACGCCCAGTCTGCGGGCGATCTCCCGGCCCGGGACTCCCTGGGAGTCCAGCCTTCTGATATTTTCTTGTACGGACATGGGTACCGTCATCTGCTTTCCAGCCCTTCCGGCGCACACGCTTCGCAATGGCAGCGCCGTAAGGAACCTATCCGGGGGTGGCGGGCCCATGTCCCTGACACTCTGGGAAGGGCCCCGGCCACCCGGTGATCTCTATCCAGGCAAGCCCCCGAAACCATGATTTCGGGAAAAACCGGCCTGATTCTTACCGCTCTTTTGGCCTGAAACGAGCCACCAACGTGGCTCAAATTCCCGGCTGAAACGGCCTACAGATAGTCGATCACACACAACCCCTCAACACCGTCCTCACTTTGCCTTGGAACACCGTCTCGTTCGCTTTTGCCTCCTGGACGAGCTGACGCAGGGTCTTCTCACTCACCACCGGGAAAACAGCATCCCGGACCGTTTCATCCGGACAAGTGACGGCTGTCTCGGCCAGTTTGAATAACAGCGCGGTCTTCCCGCGGACCCTTTGCAGATCTTCGGTGAGCTCCTTCTCTACCTTCTTCACCGCGCTGGTATTGATCTTCAACACCAGAACGAGCAGTAAATCGACAAGGCTGTCAGCGATCTCGGCCGTGCGCTGATGACACAACGCTGCCAACAACATCAACCTCACTGGTTCCGGTGTGGCCTGGAAATCCGACGGATACATCCGCCCTGCCCTGGCCCGCCAGGCACTCACGACTTTCTCGGACACCCCGGCAAACAAACCCATTGGCAACCCCAATGCCTGAGCTGCCGAAAGCTTCTCCACCTCCGTTAGCAGTGCTTCCAGCCCCGCAGGCCCAGGATCGGCTTTTAGGACTGTCAGCAACGAACCCGCCGTGCCATCTGCGGCCAACGCCTCCAACCGGGCCATACGCTCCGGACCAAGACGAGATAGGACATTCGCGGAGAAATCCTGCTCAAACATTGCCCGAGCCGCACCGATCATCCGATTCAGGCGCCCCGGTGGCTCAATCCTTTCCTGACGGCAACGACCCGAAACGGCCTCCGCCAGAGCACTTTCTCGAACTTCAGAAGGACAGACCGTCGCTGCAAGCCATGCCGTCAGATCAGTCTCATCGGCACGAGTGAACTCTCTAAAGCCAAACACCGTCCGGATCTCTGCTCGGTGACGCTCGATTGTCCGCCCCGTCCACGCGTAGGCCTCAAACTCTTGCGCCTCAACGTCAACCTGCTCGGAAACATAATCCACCGCCGCACGGTCGAACTCATCAGCCCCGCTGGGAAATCTTGCCTCATTCTCGAAAAACTTCAGCAACAACGCGAAACCCAAGCGCGTGGAGCGAGGCTTCCGGCCGAGCAGGTCAAAATCGCGCCCAACCAAAGTCCATTCCTCAATAAGCCCAGTCACTCCACCACAATCGCATGGTCAGTCCTTGAAACGCATGAACTTGGCGGCTCAGGACAGCTATAGGAGTACGGGGCCCCCACCGGTGCAGAAATCATCCGGAACACCGGCATCAGCCGCTCCGGCGTCGAAACAGCCCTGACCGACATGACCGGCCTTGGCATGATCCACCGCGACGGCCGCCACTGGAAATTCACCGCGACCGCAAACCTCAGCCGGATCGCCACACGCCTGGGCGTCATGGACGACGTCGCCGCACACATCACCCGCAACAGAAAAGAACGGGCAGCCTGGCACGCCTGGCTGGACCGCCACATAACGCCCGCTCTTGCCACGCACGAGATCTACGACCACGACGCCGAACACCACTGGATTCCCCCTACCGACGAAGAAACCGAGACCCAGGACTCTGGACATACGTCGGACTCTCTTCTGCTAAACCCTTCAAACCCGCGCTTTTTGTAGCTCGGGAGCTGTTATTTTTTGCCAATCTGTAATATAATTAATTAGAGAAAATATTGGCTTGATGGAGGGGTGGGATCATGGGTGTGATGACTGCTCAGCCGCCTCTTCCCATAGCCGTCGAGGAAGGTGCTGTGCCGCTTGGCTCGGCGGTATCGCTGGTGGAAGACGCCGACGGTGGCCGTGTTTTCCTTCACGGCCAGCTTGTCTACGCCTGGGATGACGGGGACACGCCCACGCGCCGGTTCGCGGCAGCGAAACTGGCCGATATCAAAGCAGCCTCCGTCGCCGATATCGCCGCCGGATTCGGTATCGATCCCGGAACGTTGTGGCTGTGGCGCAGGGATCTCAAAGCCTCCGGCGTGGCCGCACTGGTCCCGGATAAGCGCGGCCCCCGCGGTGCCAGCAAACTCACCGGGACCCTCATCTCGGACATCAAGGGCCGCCGTGCCCGCGGGGATTCTTTCCGCACGATTGCCGCAGCCGTGGACGTGTCCACGTTCAGCGTCCAAAGGGCGTTATCCGCAGACGCGGACACGGATGAGGGCACGGAGACGCCCGCGGCACCGGCGACCAAGACGGCCCCGGTGGATGGGACGTCCGCGGTGGACGGAACAGCCGGGGCCGCCGATCCGGGGCCCAGGGAAGTCCGGTTGCCGGTCCTGCCTGATCCGGTGGACCGCTCCGGGGAGCGGGCCGCGGCCCGTGCGGGGCTGCTGGAGTGCGCGGCCCCGGCCTTCGCCCCGGCGGCCCGGGTGCCGTTGGCCGGGCTGTTCCTGGCCCTGCCGGCACTGGAGACGACGGGGCTTTTGGGGTGTTCGAGGGAAGTGTTCGGGGCATTGGCTCCGGGGTTTTACGGTCTGGAGACCATTCTCACCGGTGCCGTCTTTGCCGCCCTGGCCGGGGAACCGCGGGCCGAGGGGGCGACCCGGATCGACCCGGTGGCCCTGGGGAGGGTGCTGGGCCTGGACCGGGCGCCGGAAGTGAAAACCCTCCGCCGCAAAACCGCCGCCCTGGCCGGGACCGGAAAGGCCGGGGACCTGCTGACCTTGATGGCAGCCCAACACCTCAATGGCAGCGATGACGAGGGTGGGGATCTGGCTGCGGTGCTCTATGTTGACGGGCATGTGCGCGCCTACCAGGGTCGTAAGAAGATCGGCAAGGTCCACTCGACAAGGTTGAAGTTCCCTGTCCCGGCGACCGAGGAGACCTGGGTCGCCGACGCTGCCGGGGCCCCGGTGCTGGTGGTCATGGCCGAACCGGGTGCGGCGCTGACCGGGGAACTGCGCGGGCTGCTGCCGACCCTGCGCACCATCATTGGCGACGGACGCCGGGTCCTGGTCGGTTTCGACCGGGGCGGCTGGTCCCCGGCCCTGTTCCAGCACATGGCCGGGAAGGGCTTTGACGTGCTGACCTGGCGCAAAGGCACCACCAAGGACATCGACGCCTCCCACTTCGCCGAGGTCGCCCACACCGACGGGCACGGTGAAACCCGGACCTGGACCGCGGCCGACACGGCCGTGGAGGTGCCCGTCGGGACCACCGGGGAGGTGTTCGCGATGCGCCAGATCAGCCGGACGGTCAACGTCCCCGGCGGCGGGTCACGGCAGATCCACATCCTCACCACCGACACCGGCCTGCCGGCCGGGGAGGTCATCCACAAGATGGGCGCCAGGTGGCGGCAGGAGAACTATTTCCGCTACGCGCGGATGCGCTTTAGTCTGGATTCCCACGACGCCTACGCCAGCACCGATGACGATGCGGAACGGTCGGTGCCGAACCCGGCCAAACGCAAGGCCTACCAGCAGGTCCTCGCCGCCAAAGCCCGGTACGACAAGGCCGAGGCCGACACCGATGCCGCGTTACTGGCCGCCCGGACACCGGCGCCGGGAACGGCCACGGTCCTGATCACCAACACGGAGCACAACGCGATCACCGCGGACCTCATCGCCGCCGAAACCGCCCTCGAACAGGCGCAGGCGGCGCACCAGGAGATCCCCGCCCGGTTACCGCTGGGGGAGATCGCACCCGGCCAGCAGGTCCTGGAGACCGAAACGAAACTGCTCACCCACGCCATCCGGATGGCCGCGTTCAACACCGCGTCCACCCTGGCGCGGGAGGTCCGCACCAACACCGGCTACGCCCGCGCCGGCCACGAGGCCCACGCGCTGGTCCGGCAGGCCCTCACCGGCAGCGGGGACATCGACCCCAGCCAGGACGGTTACCTCACCATCCGCCTCGACCCGCTCCCCACACAACGGGCCACCGCCGCGATCGCCGAACTCTGCGACCACCTCACCGCCACCGAAACCCGCTACCCCGGCACCGACCGGATCCTAAGATTCGAGATCAAAAACCGGGCAGCGTCACCCACAAATTAAATGGCAATGTCTGGAGTCCTGAGACCCTGGGCATGCTCTGGCACGCAGCCTGAACGCCCCCCACGAACGGGCAGCAGCCTCGGACGGGATCTTGACCAAAGTTGCCCAGGGCAGGGGACGCAGTGCCGACATCTATCCGGTTGGTGCCCCTGGACGACGCCGGCCGCACAGATCTGCCGTCATCGGAAGGAACGGGCTCTCTGGAATGCGTGGGCTCGCTCGTCACGAAAACGGATACATGGCCCGCCTCGATGTCTTTGACGCCGAGATGGACCGGGTACTGGAAGATGACGATCTAGGGTTGTTTGCGGGCATCGTCTTGGCCACCTAGCGGTCGTGGTCAGCAGGGTAACGCCCGTACTTATTTAGTACCAAACTAGTACGATACTACAACCATGTTAGTATCGTTTTTGTATAGTCCTGGTTGTGAACCACAACTATATTAGTATTAAACTGGTTCGATACAGGTTGCTTACTGAAAGTTAAAGAGACCAAATGATCATTACGATAGGTTCACTAAAGGGTGGCGTGGGCAAGAGCACCGCCACAGTAAATGCAGCTGCGGAACTGACACGCCTGGGTTACAAAACGATTGTTGTTGATGCTGACCCCATCGGTACGACCGCCAACTGGATTGGCGATCGAGAGAAGCAGAGCCCGGATCATGCAGCCATTATTGGAATTCAGAAGAAGGGAAACCTTCGCAGTACGTTGCAGGAGTTGGACACCAATTACGACGTCGTTCTTGTTGATGTCGGAGGTTATGACAGTCAGGAAATGAGGACTGCTGCAACATCGTCGGATCTCCTGGTGGTCCCGATGAAGCCGTCTCCCGTTGATCTTGATACTTTGCCGCAGTTCGTGGACTTGCTGGTCGCATTCCGGGACTTCAATCCGGAGCTGTTGGTGAGGGGACTGTTCACGCAGGCGCCTACTCATTCAATGAGCAAGAAGCTCGATGACGCAAAAGATATCCTCGGCGACTATCCCGAGCTACCGCTGTTCGATACGACGATGTTTCAGCGCAGCGCCTACATGGACGTCATGCCATTGGGTAGGGGAGTGGTGGAGTGGAGCGATTCCAAAGCAAAGGCTGAAACGCAGGTACTCGTACAGGAGATGATGAGCCTTGCCTAGAGTCACGCCCAATCGACGCAGGGGATCGGTGGACCCGGACCTGGAGAAGCGGATTGAGGAATTCAGCCAGGGGGCAACGACAGCTCCCGAGCCTTCAGCCGACGTTATGGAGTCTGCCGTGCCTGCGGTTCAACGGCCGGCGCGTTCAAAGTCCGTTGCGAAGGAACCGACTTCCGTTGGTTTCAACTTCAAGATGACCCCGACGGATCACATGCGGCTCAAAGCTGTATGTGCCAAGGAAGAACGAAGCATTCAGTACATTCTGAACAAGATCGTTTGGCCAGTCATTGCCGACCTCGAGAAGGAGTAGTACCAGTTTAGTACGAATTTCGTACTAAACCAGTAAAGGGCAGCACGCTCTACCGACCGCAGATGCAGCCTCCGGGTCGCCCCGGGGATCGGGCGTGCCCGGCCCCATACTGGGATTGGGTGGGGGTGTCCCTGTGTCCGGAGAGGTTGGGGGAGCGGTTGTGGACGCTGTGATGAATGTGGTGACGAACGAGTTCTTCCCGGCGGTCGACGTCTCCGCCGACCGATCGCCGCCGGATAGATAGGCTGGGCACGTGAAGACCTTCGTCCTCGTGCACGGCGCGTTCCACGGGGCTTGGTGTTGGACGAAGCTTGCTCCGCTGCTCGAGGCACGCGGCCATCGCGTATTTGGTCCCTCGCTCCTTGGCCTGGGTGATCGCGCCACGGAGCTCACGGCCGACGTCGGCGTGAGCGCGCACGTTGCCGATGTCGCCGATTTTATCGAGCGGGAGGACCTTCGCGATGTGATCCTGCTCGGGCACAGCTACGGTGCGATGGTCATTACGGGTACCGCCGACCGCGTGCCGGATCGCATCGGCCACCTCGTCTACCTGGATACGTTCGTCCCTCGAGACGGCGAGTCGATGCAGGACATCGCCCCTCTCGTCATCAACCGCTTCCGCCGCGAGGCGCGCGCGCACGGTGACGGCTGGCTCGTGGACCCGCCGCACGAGCCGCCCTTCGGCCCGAAGGGACTCTACGGAGTCACCGACGAGCCGGACCTGAGTTGGGTGCGCCGCTCGCAGACGCCCCAGCCACTCAAGACCTTCGAGGAGCCGTTGCGCTTGCGAAACCCCGATGTCGTCTCGACGTTCCCACGCACACACATCTTTTGCACCGGCCGCGGGGCGCTCGTCTCGCTCGTGCAGCGCATCCTGATGCGGCGCGCGCTACCGCCGAGGGAGCCTGGGTGGCGTTTGCGCCGCCTGCCGACCGGGCACGACTGCATGATCACGATGCCACGCGAGCTCGCTGATCTCCTATTGGAGATTCCGTGAGCGCCGCGGAGCGCAACCCACCATCGCCGCCTCCGTAGCAGAAGTCCTGTGCACCAAGGGCCAGTTATGGGCTTGCGGCTGTTGTCTTCTCCGTTGCAGGGACCCAGCGGTACAGGGTGGGCACCGAGACCCCGAGGCTGGTGGCAACTTCCTTGGGCGAGCTTCCTTGGCTGAGTAGTTTTCGGGCGGATCGAATCTTGGCGTCAGTCATGAGGCGCTTCCGGCCGCCGACTCTGCCTTGGTCCCTGGCAGCTTGGAGTCCTGCCTGAGTGCGTTCGACCATGAGTTCGCGTTCCATTTGCGCCAGCGACGCCATCACGTTGAAGAAGAAGCGCCCCGAAGCCGAGGTGGTGTCGATGGAGTCCGTGAGGCTGACAAACCCTATGCCTCGATCGCTCAGGCCGCCGGCAAAGTCCAGTAAGTCCTTTACGCTCCGGCCGAGCCGGTCCAGCTTCCACACCACGAGTGTGTCCCCACGGGATTCGAGTCGGTTGGCCACGGGGTCACACGGCCTCGGCCCGGGCTCGCATGGCGGACAGGTAGGCGGCGTAGCTCCACGTCAGGTTGTGAACACTGAGTTCGTAGCCGGTGGCGCCGTCGAACTGCTCGGAGAGCTCCAAGTTGTCACTGTGGTAGATGACGGCCCGCACCATGGCGTCACCGGTCGCCGCCAAGGCGGCGGCGGCTGCCGCCGGGGCCGTCAACGCGTCGATGCCGGACTGGGCAAAGAAGGGTGTGGACAGGTCGTCCACGGGTACCTTGCCGCTCGACTTGATCTCGGCGGCTAGCTTGTAGTGCAGCTCAGCAACGTTGCACGTGGAGAGGGCCCAGGGGTGACCGCCGAGCACCGGGTGCGAGGTGTCACCGTCGTAGACGTCGCCGGGGTAGCGGCCGAACAGCGGGCCGATACCGAACTTTTCCTTGTCCGCCTTGTTAATCGGGTAGAAGGCGATGCCGCCCTCCTCCCATTGCGAGCGGAGCTGGGCCGCCGTGGCCAGCAGCTTGGTGTCGGTGACGGGAATGGCGCCGTAAACGGCCGACTGGACGATGTCGATGTTCGGGTCGTAACCGCTGACGACCGGATTCTGGGGCGATGGCTGGGCGCCGTTACCGGGGTCGGCCATCATGCTCACGTACTTGCTCCCGTCCCAGTGGCCTGAGAGGGCCTGGCGCAGCCAGTCGATGGCGGGCTGCAGCCCGGCCGGCTTGTCGATACCGGCAATGGTCGAGGCCTGGATCTCCTCGAAGCAGCGCAGCTGGGCGGACCGGGCGAAGAAGCTGTATCCGCTGCGCTCCTCCCACAGGTTCGTGGTGGGATCCTCGTGGACACCGAGGAGGAAGGCCACGTTTGAGTTCACCAGGTCGACGGCCCGCTTCTGGGTGTCGGGATCGAGCTGGTCGTAGGCGGCCAGGATGGTGATCGATTGCAAGGCCGGACCGTCGTTCTGCTCGGTCCACGGGCGGGCGTCGCCGGCGATGTTGAAGCAGGCGTGACCCTTGGTCAAGGGCGGCTGGGCGTTGGAGTGGCAGAGGTCGGCGAACTTCACGTAGTCGTTGAGCGTCTGCACCGTCCCGCCCGGGCGGGTGGGCATGACGGCCTTGGCCACCTCCATGGCCGTGATGGCCCCGTCGCGCACCCAGTTGAAGACGTAGTCCTCGTCGATGCCGGGGGTGTTGGCTGGGAAGGACGGGGCGGCGATGATGCAACCCGGCTTCGAGTCCCGGGAAATGTCGCCCGGCGACTGTGGATCGCTGTAGACGAAGCCGTCACTGGCGATGTTCCGGAACATGAGGGTGTACATGATCGGCACGAACGACGTCAGATCGACCGCTCCCGGAGCAAAGGAGTTTTGGACGTTCGCCCGCGTTCGGGAAGTGCCGGTGGGTCGGTTCGTGCGGGCGGGCATGTCGGCCGTGGTGGTGGACTCGAACATTGCTGAACTCCGTTATCTTTCGAGCTGCGGCTGCAGCATTAACAATGGGACCCTAGCAGTGAACAAGAACAGAATACGGCCCGAAAGGCGCCCGCAGGATTATTGGGGACCTTCGGCGGTGGCCCTGGCCAAGGGCCGATGATGGCCGGAGGAACTCGGCCCATCACGAGCAACGGAACAGGATCCGGCGCTAGCGGACTCGGACTTGTTGACCTGGTTGCCCTGGCGGGGGTGGAGGGCTCTCGTGGGGCGAGAGGTTGTGTGCGGGTGTGGGGGGGTCCAGCCGAGATACGGCGGAAAGGGGCCACGGGCAAACCTCAACGTCCGTTAACGATGAGGTCAAATAGATCAGGGCGTTGGTTTTGGGTTTTCGTCTGCCAGGTATTTCAGAAGTGTGTTGAAGCCTAGCTCGATGTCGGGGGTTGCCAGGACGCGGTCGATCGTGCGTGGTTCAAGATAGGCAACCAACTCTTGAGCGGAAGTGTTGAGTTTCCTGAGCCGGGCAAGATTGCCCTCCAAGACATCAAGCCCTGCGCGCTGTTCAGCGGTGAGGTTTGTTTGGGCTGCCCACCGAGCCGCAGTGTCCTCGAACAAGACGAGGTCATCGGCTTGTTTGGTGTAGCCCCGGCGAACCTGGGCCACATCATTGTCAGTGAGGACATGCTCTTTCTTGCGGGCCTCTTCCAGCGATGCTGCGGCTTCGCTGACTTCGACAAGCCATGAACCGGTGTACTCGGTGAAGAAACCCAATTGTGAGATTGGGTGCTGTATTGGCTCACGCATTGATTCTCCCTAAAGTGGTTTCGCGGTAACGACCCTGTTGATGCCAGAGCCGTTAGCGCCGGATCCTGTTCCATTGTTCGTGATGGGCCGAGACGCTCGCAGCGCGTTGTCTCGCGCTTCTCGACCGCATCGAACGTGGGGTTGAGATTGACCCGCCGGCTGCAATCGGATCATGCAAAGAGCTGATTGAGACGCTGTGCAAGCTCATCCTCGACCACAGCCAGACCGAGTACAAGAAGAGCGACGACCTGCCCGCGCTCTACAAGAAGGTCTCAGTCTTGCTCTCGCTCAATGCCGAAGCTGTGGATGGAGACACACGCGGGAGCCAGAGCAGCCAATTGATCCTTCGGGCCTAGACGACGACGATTCAAGGAATTAGCGAGCTACGCAACCAGCTAGGACTGGGTCATGGACGGACGACGCGGAGCAACCTTCATCCTCGCCATGCGAGGCTTGCGCTGAATAGCACCGTGACTGTGACGGAGTTTTTGCTGGACACTTGGCACGCACGCATTGCCGCAGGGAAGATCCCTTCGCCGTCTAAGGACTGATCTCGACTCTGTCCTGGGACAGTCGGGGCGAGATGGGGTAATCGCCCCTTGGTGCGGTTCTGCGGTGCCGCCAGAGGAGGCCTCTGCCGGACAGCTTTGACGAAGACTCTACAAAAATCTATTCAAATCTAGCAATTTGCTATACTTCTGTAGATTTCGATAGAGATGAGGCGTGATGGATCCGGTACTTAACCCGTACTCTCCTGGGGCGGGCCGTAAGCCGGCCGCTCTCGTCGGGCGGGACCATCCCCGGTCAAATTGGACGGTCGCGCTGGACCGGGTGGAAATCGGCCGGTCAGCCCAGCCGTTCGTGCTCTACGGACTGCGCGGCGTCGGGAAGACGGTTCTGCTGTCGGATTTCCGGCGGGCTGCGGTCGATCGCGAATGGCTTGTCGCACAGGTAGAAGCGGGTGCGGGGAAATCGCTGCGGGAGGCGTTGGGTGAGGCACTGCACGCTTCGCTGGCCGATCTCGCGCGGCCGTCGGCGGGGCGGCGTCTAATTAAGGCCCTCAAGACGGCGCTCAGCTTTAAAGCATCCTACGACCCGGCAGGGACCTGGAACTTCGGGCTCGACCTGTCCGGGGCCTCCGGCGGAGGGGCAGACACCGGCGTCTTGGAAACAGATCTCCGCAAGCTTATCCACGACCTGGCCGCCGCGGCCGAAGAGGAAGGGGTGGGCCTGGCAATTCTGATCGATGAAGCTCAGGATCTGAAGCCATCGGAGCGGGTGGCCATTTGCGCGATTGCGCATGCGGCGGCTCAGGACGACTGGCGGGTGCTCTTTGCGTTGGCCGGTTTGCCAAGTCTTCCCCGGGTACTGGCCGAAGCGAAGTCCTACGCGGAGCGGTTCAACTACGAGAAGATCGAAGAGCTCCGCGGATCCCTCGCCTCAGACGCGCTGACAAAGCCGGCTGCCGAGGACGGTGTCGGCTGGGAGGAGTCGGCTGTTGAGCTTATCGTCGGCGAAAGCGCGGGGTATCCGTACTTCCTGCAGCAGTTCGGGCAGGATACGTGGAACGCGGCCGCCGGTCCGAGAATAACCTATGACGATGCCCGGGTCGGTGCGGCCAACGGCAGGGCGGCACTGGACAGCGGATTTTTCCGGGCCCGGTGGGACCGTGCGACCCGGGCCGAACAGGGGTACCTGCGGGCGATGGCCGAAGACGGAGACAACGGCAGCTCCTCGGGAGAAATCGCCGCGCGGCTTGGCCGCAGTGCGGCCAGCCTCGGTCCGATCCGGGCGAGCCTGATCGGGAAGGGTCTCGTGTACGCTCCGGAGCACGGTGTCATAGCCTTCACCGTGCCCGGGATGGCGGGATTCATCGCCCGTCAGCCAGGACAGTAGTAAAAGACAAGCACGGACCGACTGCCTCCCGGGGGCGGCCCGTATGCATACAGTGCCCCGCAGGTCCTCTGGCCCGCACGGTAAGCAGGACTCCTGCCGGGCATACACTTTCAATCTGCCGTACATGTGAGGATCATGAAGACCACACAGCGCATCCTGACCACTGCCGCCGTCTTGCTCCTGCTGGCTACTGCCACCGGGTGTTCAACGGCGAACAAGGCGGAGACTGCGACGTCATCGGCTGCCACGGCAACCGACAGCGCCCTGAAGACCGCGAACGTCCCGGCCCCCGGCGCGGCCGTCTCCGGATGGCCGGGCGTCAAGCAGGTCCACTCGCCCGGTGTGGTCGCCATGGACGAGCAGCTGACCTCCTGCAAGGCCCAGGTCCTGGACGCCGCCAAGGGCGACTACCTCCCGGACCCTTCCTGCACCCCCGGCGCTATCGACCCGGCCGTCACCCAGGACAACATCGACTCCACGGTCTGCAAGTCCGGCTACAGCTCCACGGTCCGCCCGCCGGCCTCGGATACAGACAAGTTCAAGGCAATCAGCCTCCGTGCGTACGGCGAGCCCACCGAGTCCACCATCGAGCTGGACCACCTGGTCTCCTTGGAATTGGGAGGCACCAACTCGGCCTCGAACCTGTGGCCGGAAATGAACCATGTGGGGGCCACCGGGACGACGAACCCGAAGGATGCCGTGGAGAACACCCTGCACAAGGCGGTCTGCGACCATAAAGTGAAGCTCGCCGATGCGCAGAACGCGATCGCCAGGAACTGGACCACTGCGCTCAAGGACCTCGGCCTCTAGCCGCTGGTAGTGCTTGCTTTTATCACGGATCGGGGACCAACGCGCAGAAAAGTAGCGCCAAAGGCTGCCTGAGTGTGTCGGGGTTCGTTCACGATACACAATCCGACAAGAGGGCGTTCGGGCCAGAAGGGGCATTTCATCGTCCGGTTGGGGTATACCTCAACCTGGCGTCAGGCAATTGTCCTGTGACTTTTAGTTAGGAATGGCGGTTTTTTCACAGTTGGGAATGGCGGTTTTGGTGGCGGTCTAACTCAGGACATCGGCCCATCGATGCGTCACGAGCGTCAGTCTTGTAAATCGGTGGCCCTGGCGATGTTGTCTTGGCCAGGCTCAGCGTCGGTTCTCAGATATTGGTAGACGGTTTCCCGGCTGATCCCGTATTTGTGTGCAAGCCCGGCTTTGGGTTCGCCTGCTGCGGCGATCTGACGCAGCTCAGCTGCTTCGTCGGGAGTGAGTGCTTTGCTGCGTCCGCGGTAGACCCCGCGTGCTTTCGCCAGGGTGATCCCCTCGCGTTGACGTTCGCGGTTCAGTGCCCGCTCGAAGTCGGCGAAGGAGTCCATCACGGAGAGCATCAGATTCGCCATTGGTGAGTCCTCGTTGGTGAAGGTCAGGCCTTCATTGACGAACTCGACCCGCACGCCTCTGATGGTGAGTCTTTCGACCAGGGCGCGCAGGTCGACGAGGTTCCGGGCGAGGCGGTCCATGCTGTGCACGACGATGGTGTCGCCACCTCGGGCGAAGGACAGCAGTTCCTCGAGCTGGGGCCGTTTCACGTCTTTGCCCGACGCCTTGTCGGTGAAGATCCGGTCCAGCTGAATGCCCATGAGCTGAGGTTGAGGGTTCGGGTCCAGGCTGCTGACCCTGATGTATCCGATGCGCTGTCCAGGCATGGGGTCTCCGTAGGAAAGTTGGTGGTTTAGCTGATACCGATGACGAGGGTGGAGCGGGCGGCTTCGACGACGTCGTCGGTAATGGCGGTCAGTTCGTTGATGCGCATGACTCGTTCCATCTGGGTGAAGAGCCGGTCGATAAGACGGAAGTTTCCCCGGGTGATGCGGGCAATCGCGGCGACGGCCTGGGCATCGGTGAAATCGTCGGGATTAAGCTCATGTCCGAGGCGGTGCCAGCGGCGTTCCAGGACGAAGTGCAGTTCTTCCCGGGAGAGGGGCCGGTACTCGTGGGCAAATCCGACCCTGCTGTAGAGCTGGGGGTAGCGGCTGAACTGTTTTTCGATTCCGGGCATGCCGATGAGGATCAGGGCGGTGTTGTCGCGGTCATAGCGGTCCCTCATCAGTTCAAGGGCCGTGGGGCCGAGCCGTTCCGACTCATCGATGATGATCAGTTCCACGTTCTTGCTCGCGCTGGTCCGGGGGCCTGCTTTCCTGGCTGTTTTGTAGAGGTGTTGATCGATGCAGAGGGAGACCCGCAAGGTGAGATCGTTGATTTCCGTTCCGAGTTCCTTGGGCGTGGTGAGCACCCCGGGGGTGTAGAAGACTGTCCGGCGTCTGGCCAGTGCCGCGTAGACCTGGAAGTCCGAGTCATCCCGTGGCCCCCATTGCTCCAAGAGCTCTCCGGCCTTGTTCCAGTTGGCGTAGCGCCTGGCGGAGAGGGTCTTGCCGATTCCTGCCTGACCAAAACAGATGCCGATCGTACGCTGGCGGCGCACGGCGTCGGCAAACTCGGTGAATCTGCGATGTTCCTTGGTGACAACAAAGCCTGTGGCTGCCATCAGTCGTCCTCCTCATAGGTTCGCAATACCGGATGCTTCGCGGGTTGATCCCGCGATTCCTCGTCGCGCTTGGCTCGTGGCGGCAGTGCGTCGGGCAGGTACTCGGCGACCACGGCGATGTGTTCGTTGATCTGGCTGCGTAGTTCGCGCCGGCGGGCTGCCCTGGCGCTTTGAATCTCTTTGAGGGTCAGGGTGGAGGTTTCGTGTGTCGGGTCTACCGCTTTGCAGATGTACCGGCCCTTGTGAAAGATGCGGATCTCGGTGATATCGCGCGGATCGTAGCGGATGATGACCTGCTCGCCGACGTAGGCGGCCAGCAGCGGGGAGAGGTAACGCAGCCCGAGGAAATGCACTCCGTCCCGGTGTACGATCCGGGGTCTGGGGATGGTCAGGAGCAACAGGTTCAGTTCATCAATCGATGCGGGCAGCCGGGGTAGCCATCCGTCCGCGATCCATGCCTGGTGCGGGGTGGAGTTGATCTCGGAGTGCGTGCGCTGGTGGTAGGTTCCGGCGATGAAACGGCCCACGGCACCGTCGAGTTCCGGCAGTGTGAGGACCGGCTCCGGGGCCCGGTCCCCGGGGCTCAGGTGTCCTGGAAGTTCGGCGAGCAGCTCGGTGTTCACGGTGCCGAAAAACCGTTCAATTTTTCCCCGGCCCTGCGGTCTGGCCACGGTGGAATAGATGATTTCGAAATGCAGGTCCAGTGCCGTCCGGGCCAGGTGGTGGCTGGTGAAATCACTGCCGTGGTCCACGTAGAGCACGTCGGGGATTCCGCACATCGGCCACCCGCTCACTGCCTTGGGCCAGATTCCCTGGCGCAGTGCCAGGGCGGTGTTCATCGCGGACGGTGCGCCCAGGAAGACCATGTACCCGCAGATCGCACGTGAATAGTCATCGAGGATGGTGGTCAGCCAGGGGCGGGCCGGTTTGAGGTTGGCGTCCAGTATCAGGATGTCCAGTTCGGTGTGGTCGGCCTGCCAGAGGACATTGGGCCGACCGGCTCGGGGCCGCCAAATGAGTTCGTACCGGTCCCGGTAAGCGGCGGCGCCTTGCTGGGCCAAAATCCTCATGCCGGGGTCAAGGCCCGTGATGACGGTCCGGACCGTGCTGTAGGAGACGGCAGGCCATCCCCGCTCGGCCGCCGCCCGGTTGGCTTTCCGGGCAATGACCGCCGTGGATAGGGGCGGTTTCACCAGTGCCAGGCCGTTAATCAGCGCCACAAGTTCTAACGGAATCTTGCGGGGGCGTGCCGGCGGCTTGGGGCCGGCCAGCGCCGCCTTCCCCCCTTCCTTGAACACGGCATGCCACCGTTCCAGGGTCCGCAGCCCGATCGCCTGTTCGGCGGCAAGCTGCTTTAAGGGGATCCCGTCCTCGACGTGGTGGCGCAGGACAGCCCAGCGGGCCATGGCTCTTCCCGCAGACCCGAAGGCAGTGTCTTCGCCCAGGGAATCACTGCCTTCACCCATGGCTACACCGTGGTCTTTGTAGCGGCCGGCCTGCGCCGGGGCGGCGGAGCGGCCGCGGGTTCGCGGTGCAGTGCCCGGTAGACGGTGGTCCGGCTGACTCCGAGGACTTCGCCGATCTTTTGAACCGTCATATCCTTCTGCGCGTAGAGACGCCGGGCGGTCTCCAGCTTCTCCATGGTCAGAAGGGATGGGCGCCCGCCTTTGCGGCCGCGGGCCCGGGCCGCCTCCAGGCCCGCGTTGGTCCGCTCCCGGATCAGATCCCGCTCGAATTCCGCCAGGGACGCGAAAATATGAAAGACCAGGCGGCCACCGGATGAGGTCGTGTCAATGTTCTCCTGCAGGGACCGAAACCCGATGCCACGTTTCTGCAGTGCGGCCAGCTGGTCGATCAGGTGCCGGATCGAGCGTCCCAGCCGGTCCAGACGCCACACCACCAGCGTGTCCCCGGGCCGCAGCTGATCCAAGACCGTGGTCAGTTCCGGCCGGGACTCAAGGGAACCGGACGCCGTGTCGGTGAAGATGCGGTAGCAGCCGGCCGCAGTCAAGGCGTCGTGCTGCAGGGCCGCATCCTGGTCCCTGGTCGATACCCGGGCATAGCCCAGCAGATGTCCCATGCGCCAAATGTACCGATACCCGTCAACCAAGAGAAGAACCGGAACATAGAAAGCAGTACTGGGTTTTGCTACGAAAATCGGGTGCCCACCGTATTCTTTGAACGAGCCGACGCGCTTGTAGCGAATACGAACGATTCAGGCACATATCGGGGCCTCATCGCCAGCGACGCCCCAACGGGATGACTGGAGTGACCCCGCCATTCCCAACTGTGAAAAAACCGCCATTCCTAACTAAAAGTCACACCTGACATGAATGCCGACCCCAGTCTGACGTCAGGCTGGGGTGTGCCCCAACCGGACGGTCAAAACGCTCCCCAAGCTTAATGTCCCACTCCTGCGTCGCGGACATGAAGTCCATTGGGACTTCTCTTCGCCAGGCATGCGAGCAGTTCGAGCAGTTCCGAACCAAGATGGGCGCTGCGCTGGCGCAAGCCGCCATCTAGTAGGCGTTTGAGGCAAGCCGTTCGGGCCGCGTCGTCGCCCGCCGTCTTCTCCAACGAGTGCCGCGCCCTGGTTCTGGGCGCACAGCGCGGGGTCGGTGTGGTCCACCACAACCAATGGCACAAGACCCGCTCTGAGAGGTCGGGACCTACTGGATCCGACGCGGAGCGGGTACAGGACGTCCTCCATGCGGGGGTCGACTGCGGCCGGGGGTTCTGGCTGTCCCGGGTCTTCCGGTTTTGCTGCGTCGGCCATGAGCTGGTCAATGCGTGCCGAGTCCGTCTGGGCGGCTTTGAGCGCGTCGGCGTGCTTGAAGGGTCCCGCCAGTGCTTTATCTGCCTGTTCGACGCGCGACCCGGTACGGTTCACACCGCCATCGAGGCGGTGGTTAGGCTGGGTGGATGGGGACAGTTATTCTCGTGCGGCACGGCCGCACCACAGCCAATGCCACTGGACTGCTGGCCGGTCGGGCCGTCGGCGTCAGCCTGGACCAGATCGGGCGCGACCAGGCGGCTCTGACCGGAGACCGGCTCGCAGCCGTGCCCGTAGTCGGGGTGGTGTCGAGCCCGCTTGAGCGTTGTCAGCAGACCACCCAGCTCATCCTCGATCGCCAGGCCGGCACCCCGCACGCGCCGGTCGATCTCGATCTCACCGAGTGCGATTACGGCCAGTGGCAGGGCCGCACGCTCAGTGATCTCGCGACCGAGGATTTGTGGTCGGTTGTGCAGTCGCAACCGTCCGCCGTCGTCTTTCCCGGCGGTGAATCCATGGCCGCGATGCAGGCTCGGTCGGTGGCAGCGATTCGACGCCACGATGCAGCCTTCGAAGCCGAGTACGGGCCAGGGGCCGTGTGGGTGGCGGTGAGTCACGGTGACATCATCAAGTCAATCCTCGCCGACGCGCTCGGCATGCACCTTGACCTGTTCCAGCGTGTTAACGTGGGCCCCGCCTCCGTATCGATCGTGCGCTACGGCCCTAGTCGGCCGAGCGTCTACGCGACCAACACCGACGCGGGGGATCTGTCGTGGCTGTCGAACGGCATCCACTCTGGCGATGCGCCGGTGGGCGGCGGTGCAGGGCAAAAGGCGCCATGAACCTCATGTGCCTAAAATACTGACATGCCTACACGTGTTCACGAGTTTGCCTGGCCTGATCGGGTCGTCGTTGGCACCATTGGCCTTCCGGGGGCGCGCACGTTCTACCTGCAGGTGCGCGCAGGGACGCAGATCGTGAGTATTGCCCTGGAGAAGCAGCAGTCGGCTCTGCTCGCCGAGAAGATCGACGAAATTCTCGACCAGCTCATCACCGTCGAGGGCAACCCCTTCAGCGTTCCCACGAGTACTCCCATTGAACTTGTCGACAATGACCAGCTCGAGGCCGTTCAGGAGCAGTTCCGGACCGGCGCCATGAGCTTAGGTTGGGACCCAACCACGGCGCAGGTCCTAATAGAGGCCTACCCCATCACCGATGTCGATGCTGATGACAACGACGAATCCCTTGATGAGGACGGCGCTAACGAGCCCGAAATGCTGCTGGTGCGAATGCCGGTCGGCACCGCCCGCGCATTCGCCAAGCGCACCCGTGAGGTCGTGGGCGCCGGGCGTCCGATGTGCCCGCTCTGCGGTTACCCCATAGACGCCGACGGGCACATCTGCACCCTTCCCGAGGTCTGATGCCAGCGCCGGACCTAGTGACCGCCGAGCTGACGCTCACCGGCCGCATCACGACGGCTTCAAACGCTACATTCCTGGGCAGCATCGGCGACGTGGTGGTCGTCTATAAGCCGATAGCAGGCGAAAGTCCGCTGTGGGATTTTCCCCACGGCACCCTGGCTCACCGGGAGGTGGCCGCCTACCTGGTCTCGCAGGTCTTCGGCTGGGACGTCGTGCCGCACACCTGGCTGCGCGATGGTCCGATGGGCGAAGGAATGGTGCAGCTCTGGCAGGAGCAAGACCCCGCCCAAAGCGCCGTGAACCTGGTCGCGACGGACCACGTGCCGGAGACGGGCTGGAAACACGTTCTCGAGGGACGAGATGAGAACGGACGGATGGTTGCCCTCGTTCACGAAGACACGCCAGCGCTCAGACGCATGGCGGTGTTCGACGTGGTCGTCAACAACGCCGACCGCAAAGGCGACCACATTCTTGCCATGCCGGACGGACACCGGCACGGCGTGGACCATGGGCTCACCTTTCACCGTGACCACAAGCTGCGCACGGTGCTGTGGGGGTGGCTGGGAGACGCTCTGACCGCCGAGGAACGCGACAGCATCGATCGTGTCAGCGAAGGACTGCACGGTGAGCTGGGCCGAAACCTGGCGGACTTGCTCAGCGCCGAAGAAATCGCTTCGCTCGCCGCGCGCTGCGCCCGGTTGCGCTTGGCAGGGCGGTTTCCGGCTCCGAGCGGTGAGATGTCGGCGGTGCCCTGGCCGCTGTTCTAAGGGAATTACGGCTACGGGCTTCGCAGGCTGTGTCACGTTGATGGCATGGATCTTAAGGCAGTGACGGAGCTCATCATTCCTGAGCGCGAGCTCGGCTGGCGATTCTCCAAGGAGCCAGGCCCCGGCGGGCAACCCTCTGTTCCGAAGGTTTCGGCGATGGGAGAGACATCAACTGTCACCGGGAATTCGCTGCCCAACGCCGATAACAGCGCATAGGTAAGCATGCTAGCGGATTGCATTTTCTGAACATATTCAGAATAATGGATTCATGGGTACCGTCATGATCAGCCGCACCGCCAGCTCCTCGGACCTGTCCAGGAATCCCGCACAGGTCTTCCGCGCTGCAGACGAGGGTCCTGTAACCATCACCCGTCGTGACGGTGAGCCCCTTATGCTCCTTCGGTCAAAGACAGTTGAGCGGGAACACGAGGCACTCCAGCTGGCCGCGAGCCTGGTTGCCGCCTCGCTCGCCCCGGGAGAATCGAGCTTCGCCGACAGGCTCCTGATCCCATTCCCCTGGCTTGGCTTTCTGCCGGCACAGCAGCGCGAGCAGTTCGCATCCGAAATAGTCGCCGTCTCCCGGGCCTGTGCGTCCATTTCAAGTTTCGACAGGTTGTTCGTCGTTCTATCCGAGTGGAAGGCAACCGCGGAGGCCGTCGCCTCCGGCTACACCCCGGACACCGAGCTCGACTGGCTGGACGAGTCCGAGGCCGTTGACGACCCCCGAGCAGAGAAGTGAGCCCTAAGAAGGAGACGGTTCCCCGGCCTCTGCGCCGCAGCGAGTACGAAATCGTTTTTGGAACGTCCAATGCCCGCAAAGGCTGGATCGATGTCCTCGCCGTACAGCGCAACACGGTGGTCGCGGCATGGGAACGCCTCACCACCAGCCCTCTCGCGGACGACACCACCTGCCATGGCATGAAGGGTGACCTCGAATTCGTCACCCACAAAGGAACGGCCCACCGCCGGCGACAGTACGAGCTCACCAACGGCGCCAGGATCTGGTTCTACGTCGAAGAGCAATCTGTGATCCTGATCGACGTACATACCCACCATCCGAACGCCACCAAGTAAAACCGCTTGAACCTGCCGCCATATGTGCCCACCGAGATCTCCGCCGGCGTTCACGGTGGCATCCCAGCGGAAGATGGCAGCATGGGGACATGACTCCTGCTCGCGGCTTTGCCGGTTTCTTCCGGCGACCCCAGCCCATCAAACCCCAGGCCGGTCAAGAATCGGTGTGGGACTACCCGCGGCCGCCAAAGGTCGAGCCTCGATCCGAACGGGTCATCGTGCGGCTGGGCGGGCAGGTGATTGCCGACACCGCCGATGCAGTGCGCGTCCTGGAGACGAGTCATCCGCCCGTCTACTACCTGCCCTTGGACGCATTCCCTGCCGGTGCACTCGTCCCGGTCGAGGGCACCAGCTTCTGCGAGTTCAAGGGAGAAGCGCACTACTTCGACGTCGTTGCCGGCCGAGCCGTCGTTCCCCGCGCCGGGTGGACCTACCCGAAACCCACCCCGGGTTTCGAGGCGCTCAGTACCCGGGTGGCCCTCTACCCGGATCACATGGACTCCTGCGAGGTCAACGGCGAGCAGGTGACCTTCCAGGATGGTGACTTCTACGGCGGGTGGATCACCACGCAGATCGTTGGCCCGTTCAAGGGTGGCCCGGGCACGGCCCGGTGGTGAGCACACCGCTCTTGCGCGCCGGCAAGACTGCCCCTGACTTTGCGTCCGACGACTCCGTAAGTGGTTCCCCTTCAGGGGCGGCGGCCGCCGGCCAGTCTGCGGGCTCTCTGCCGAGGAGCAAAGTTCACGAGCTCGTAGTGTCCGACTGTGACTCGCGGAGGTATTTGGCGTTCTGCCAGCGCTATGTGGCGCGTCCAGCTCAGTGCTCAGTGCTTTTCCATGGCGGTGGCCACCGCCATCGCGGGTGTCCGGCAAGAGTGGCCCACAGAAACGTGCATCGCGGGCCACCCGCCCATTCCAGCAGTCCCTGGCGTCGCCTTCGGTCCATTCAGACAGGTTCGCTGCTTGCCATGCTCAGGTAGAGCGATACACGGTGGCGCGGCTAGCCCCGATGATCTTCCCAATGTCGGTCGGCGTGAGCCCCTGTGCCTTCAGGTCGCGGGCGCGCTTGGCCTTCGCATGAGCGGCGGTGACTTCCCGCCGTCCGGCCTTCCGCCCGTGTTCGGCAGCCGCGGCCATGCCTGCCCGGGTCCGCTCGGCCAGCTGGTCACGCTCGAACTGGGCGAACGCGGACATCACGGTGAGCATGGCCCGGCCCATCGACCCTGCTGTGCTGATGCCTTCCGTGACGCTGCGGAAATGCACGCCCCGGTATTCCAGGTCATCGATGAGAGCCAGCAGATTGCGGGTGTTGCCCCCAGCCGGTCCAGCTTCCAGACCACTACATCATCACCGTCCCGCAGGTGATCAAGCATCTTCTCCAGCTCGGGCCGACTGGCCCGCATTCCACTCACACCGTAGTCGGTGAAGATCCGGTTGCAGCCCGCGACACTCAACGCGCATGCTGCAGATCCGCGCTCTGGTCCACGGTGCTGACCCTGGCATACCGATACTCCCCACGCCGACTCCCCCTCACCTCATCAAAGGCTGAGTTCCCTTTTGTTGAGAACGACTCATGTGCGACACATTGGTGAAACAAGGCAGGGTCCCGGAGTGGCCGCGAAAGCCGGGCTCCGAGCAACCTCCGACGAACCGGCCCTCCGGTCCCAGCAAGGGATCCCTTGCTGAGACGGATGGAAGCCGCGCGGGGCCAAGTTTGAACTTGATCGCTATTTGGCGGCTGTGACTGTTCGTTCAGAATGGCGGTTAAATCGCAGCTCAAAATGGCGGTTCTGCGGCACCGGTTGTCTTGTGTCGCATGGGATTCGGGACACATAGGTTATGAGACACTGCACCCGGCCCAGGACCTGGCTCGTGCTGTCGCTTTCCAAAGTCACAAGGCATTGATCGGAGCAGGTTTCCCCTGGGACATGCAAGGGCGCGAGGTCCTGATAGGACAGGACATGGCGCCGATCCTAGAGAGACGGTCCGCCCGCCCAAGCGTCGGGGCTGGGGGCTTCACTCTGACCCTTGACATCGAGGGCCAGATCAAGCCCATCGAATTTTTCCTGACGCGGCCCCGAGGCATGGGCAGACCCACCTGGAGTGTAGCGTTTACGGCACCTTCGCCGGGCAGTTTGCGGGCGGGTCATATGGGAATCAGAGAGTGCATGCGTAACGGCTTTCTCGAAGGAAGTCATGAAAGTAACGAGCCGGCTGGTGAGGGACCGGCTTGCGGGCACTCGTCCAGCTGCTCTCGCGTCCTACGTGATGCGGCAGTTGCATCTGAACCGTTACCAAGGAGGTCCTCCGATGCGCAATGTGACCTACTCGATGGGCAGCTCGCTTGACGGATACATTGTTGGGCCAGACGGCGGCTTTGATTGGACGGCACCGGACGAGGAGGTCTTCCGCTTCGTCACCGACGAAATACAGGAAGTCGGCGTTCACATTCTCGGCCGAAGACTGTACGAGACGATGCTGTACTGGGAAACCGCCGACCAGGATTCGTCGCTCGATGACTCGATGCTCGAATGGGCCGCGATCTGGAAGCGGCTTCCGAAGGTGGTGTTCTCGACAACGCTCTCGGCTGTACACGGTAATGCCCGCTTAGCGTCTGGCGGCCTATCGGAGGAAATCGACAGGTTGCGATCCGAGGGCGACGGCAACATCGCAATCGGCGGCGCGACCCTCGCGAACGAGGCGGCCGCATTGGGTCTGATCGACGAGTACCGGATCAGGACTTATCCAGTGCTGGTTGGCGGCGGCATTCCGTACTTCCCTCAGGGCGGGCGTCAGGTGGATCTCGAGCTCGTGGAGAGCCGCACGTTCGGCTCGGGAGTTCGCTACGTTCGCTACCGCGTGACGCGCTGACTTCGTTCGAGGGTCCGCTCAAGGATCGGTTAACGGGCACCAAGGGTGACATTTAGCGCTGCGAAAACGCCGCCACTTATCGCTGCAATCCACAAGCAACGGCGCGGGCGACCGAAGGCATGACTGGCTGCGCGCTGGACGACCGGCTTACGGGCGGGCTGACAAGTCTGCTCCAATCCCTTCACACGGCTTCCGGTAATTTCCCACCTTTGGGAAAAACCGTAATGATCTGCCCCTGCCGGCGAGCACTACCTTTTCGGAAAATGAGCCAAAAGTGTCCACGACTGTGAAAACATTGCTCCACTCATGCGCTACCTCGTCCGCACGGTGGCCAGCCCTTCTTAATCCCTGGAGCACACCCGGTTTTTAGTGGCTACAAATGCTGGTGCAAAAGTAGGGCCAGGGCCCGGAAACTCAACGATCCCCGGGCCGTGGCCCCACCTAACTCTTCGACGGTAAACTCCGTCTCATGTATTAGTCGCGCACTCCCGAGTTGGAGTACCCGATCTGAATCTTCGAGCCCGTCGGTATGGAGCCGCGAGCCTGGTCCAGGACGATCTCGATCATGGTGACCGTGATGCTCGAGGACGTTTTGACCACCTTGTGCAGCGTGACCTGGCCGAGTCCGGGCACTTGAACCACCGTGTTGGGGGCAACGGAGGCGTTGATCGCGGCAAACCCCTTGATCTTCAGGTTCGTGAAGGTCGAGGTATCGGTCAGGGTCACTGTGCCGCCCGAGGGAGCCCGGCTGGCCGAGGTTTCCGCCTTGATGGCGTCGACCGTGACCAGATCGCCGAGGACGTTCAATCCCGCGAGCGTGTTGGTTACGGAGGCTTTGAGCGTGGGCGTTAATATGCCCGTGGTATTGGTCGTGGCCGCACCCGCGGTCAGGACACCAGGGATGGTGGCCCCGGCGACGTTCGCGGTACTGGTTCCGCCTGCGCACTTTACGGGCGCATAGGCCGTTGCGCCGGATCCCACCAGGCCGTTCAGCAGCGACGCCTTGGTGCTGAAGCCACTACCCGTGAGGTAGCCGGCTTGTGGTGGCGTGAGCCGGGCAGTGCTGACGCCGAGTCGGATATCCGTGCCGATCTTGAGACCGGGCAGGCCGGACTTGAGGATCTGGACCCGCACAGCGGTGGTTGACACCTGATACGTGCCGTTGACCAGTCTTTTCTCCTGACCGTTGAGCGTGATCGTGCCGAGCGAGCCAAGCAGCGGGTCCTTGAGGTCGATGATGGTGTTGGGGGCCGGGCTAACGCCAATCGGCAGACCCAACACCTTGAGGTTGGCAATCGTCGTCTGGTTGGCGCCCGAGAACCCGCCCGTGGTGCTCTTGTCGGCCGAGCTCGTGGACGTGATGGCGCCGGCCGTGATCCGTCCACCCAGCAGGTTGGCTCCTGCTACCGTCGAACTCGCTTCGGCCCGCTTGCCCGTGGTCGTCAGGAGCGTCTTGACGCTTGTCACGGCGGCACCGACCGTACCGACTGCTGGGACATTGACAGCCGCAACGTTGTTGGTGGACGTTTTGCCGGTGGCCGAGGTGCATGAGATGAGCGAGAGGGCTGTCGGACCCGAGACGAGGGATCTGTCGGCATTGACAATGTACGACCCATAGGCCGAGACCGAGAACCCGGTCTGAACCTGCGCGGGCGTGACGCTAGGGTCGGTGGCTTGGGCGGAGGCGAGAGGCCCCGCAGCCACAAGCGTGAGCGCTCCCATGAACGCAACCAGTATTCGCTTCATGTTTCTCCTCGGAGGTTCTACAAGATCTATTCTCTTGTGGTGCTCGCAAAGTACGCCCGGCAACTTTAGATTTCCTGCAGCACCCCGTCCGGGGTTTTGGAGCGCAGCACGATGCCCGGGCCGCGCTGGTGGGTCTTGAGTTCGTCGAAGCAGGACTCGATTTCCCAGCGCCTGGCGTATGCCTCGGCAAGATCGTCCGCCGGTGCGGCGTCCGGGTCCATGATCGTGGTGATCAGCCGGAAATCGCTGGCGGTATCCCCGCCGGTTTCTGCGCTGGTGACGGTGTATTCGATGACCCGCACCGGGGTCGGGTCCGTATTGTTGCGGCGGTCTTTGGTGCTGGCGTAGATGGCGGACAGGTAGGAGCCGTCGGCCAGGTCCTCCGTACCTGCCAAGCACTTGGACCGGCCGCGCAAGATGTTTGGCGTCTCGATTCAGATCAAGGACATGCACTGGGACGCGGCCAAGAAAGAGCGCGTCCACGTCGGGTACAAGGACGCCAGCGTGTGGCACTCCTCGCTCAGTCTGCGCGCCCAAGAGGGCCCACTGACGGACCAGCAATGGGGCGATATCGCCAACGACTTCGTGGACTCCATGGGTTTAGGGCTTGCCAGTAAATAACCTTGTGTTTCATGTTTTCGGGTCTACGATTCTGGTATGGCCATTGGTGCGGAGATTGAGGAGGCGTTGACGGCGAAGTTTGCTTCGTTGTTGCCGCATT
>NZ_JAGPOT010000102.1 GCF_018224015.1 Pseudarthrobacter albicanus | reverse complement strand
CCACCGGGCTGGCCGGCGGCACTGCCGAAGACGCCCTCGACACCGCCTGCGGCCTCTACCTCGCCGACCCCACCGCCTGGACCTAGACCCCCGACGAACTAGCGAAAATGACCACTAGCTCCGTTCGGCACCCTGCGCGGTCAGCCGCGCAGGGTGCTGAACTCCGCGTAGTCCAGCTGCGCGTATCGGCCGTACGTTTCAATCACAGCCGCCTCAATGGCGTCCACATCCAGGTGCGGGACGAGGTCGTTGACGGCTCCCGCCGTGGCCGGGTCCCAGTCCAGGCCAAGCGCCGAATAGCTGGCTTCCAGCACGGAGCGGATCGGGGCCGAGTTCTCCACAACGATCACCGAGCTGAACAGCCAGCCACCGGCAACAACACGCTGGGCGGTGCCGATCAGCTTGACCTGGTGCTGCGGGAATTCCGGATCCTGGCCGTGCACGCTGAACTCCCCGGGGCAGTATTCACCCGGAATTTCGCCCACGGCGGCGTCCACTCCGGCGGTGCGCAGCGCCTGCGCCAGCAGTTCGCCGAAGAAGGCGAACCGTCCTTTGGCGCCGGCGATCGCGTCCCGGTGCGGTTCAAGGTGGTCTATCACGAGGGTTCCCTCGTGATAGGCCGCCGCACGTCCTCCGGCCTTGCGGACCAGCGGCTCAAAGCCCAGTTCGCGGCACGCCCGGGCGGCGGCGTCGAAGCCCGGCAGGTGCGTGTCGCGTTGCCCGAACGCCACCGTGGGCACGGGCCGGTAGAGCCGCAGCGTGGGCCCGGCCGCACCGGCCTTGACCTTCTGCAGCAATTCGATGGCGAAGTCCAGGTCCCCCGCCGCACCGAGCGAGTCCTCCTGCCGGACGATCGTCAGCGTCCGTGGTCCGACCGCGGCCTCCGGCATGTTGTTATGCTCCCTTATGGTCATCCTGCAGTTCCTCGTCGTAGCCGCCGCGTTTGCCGTGATCGATTCCGTCTGGCTCAAGACGATGAGCAGGTTCTACCGGCGGAAGCTGGGCCACCTCATGGCGGTCAAGCCCCATCTAGGGTACGCCGTCGTCTTCTACGTCCTGTACATCATCGGGATCGTCTTTTTCGCGCTCCGGCCGGCGCTCGACGGCGGCAGCTGGCTCACCGCTCTCGGTTACGGCGCCGCACTGGGAGCCTTCGCCTACGCCACCTATGACCTCACCAACGCCGCGACCCTGAAGAACTGGCCGCTTGCCATCGTCGTGGTGGACATCGTGTGGGGCGCATTCCTGACCGGCCTGGCCACGGTGGCGGGCTGGCTCGTCTTCCACTAGTCCCCGCACCCGACTGACTGGCAGTAGTTGTCGTTCTGAGGGCTCAAAACGACAACTACTGCGGGCTAGTTGGGATGTCAGGACTTGCGCAGCGTCAGGATCTGCTCGGCGCGGCCGAAGGGGCCGGTGAGGTCGTGCAGCACCGTCGAGGTGAGCCCGATCCCGTCCGTACCGAAGGACACCTCGTTGTCCAGTCCCAGCCAGTCCCCCTCGGGCTGCCGGTACATGTGGATCTGCAGGTCCAGATTGGGAAAGATGTAGCTGCCCGGGCCCGGCGGGACCCGCGCGGCAATGCCGTTGGCCGTATCCACGAGGCCGATCAGCCTGGCCAGGTCGCTGCTGTCTGCCGTGTCCGTGAGCGGGTGCTCCGTGTGCAGCCAGACCGTTCCCGAACCGGCGCGGTGCCCGTCGGCAATCCTCATCTGCAGCGACGCGATGTAGCCGCCCGGCCAGACGCCGGCGTCGTACGGCTCGCATGCCTCCGGGGCCGGAATCCGGGGATCTTCGAACGCGGCGATGGCGGACGTGTCGGAGGTGATGATCCGCCAGGCCGTGGCGCGGATGGCGGTGCGGCCACCGGCCACCAGTTCGGCCTGCAGCAGTTCGATGGTCCGGCCCGGGCGCAGCGTCGTGGTGGTGACTTCGAACTCGCCGCCGGGGATCAGGCCGAGGATCTCGTAGCTCAGGCGCGCCATCCGCATGTCACCGCGCGGCTCGTGCCGGGCCAGGCAGTCTGCCATGATGCCGGACGCGGGCGCCATATGCTGCTCGTGCTCGTTCCAGGCGCCCTGGGCGTGGATGGTGGAGCGGAACCGCCCGCCGCCCAGCGCCTCGTAGTAGAAATCGCCCTCGGCAAGAACCGGTAGTCCAGCAGTCAATGTCGGCCCTTTCGCAGCTTCCGTCGGTGGATCCGGAACCACCCTACCGCCTGGTCCGCGTCCGCCTCACGCCTCCAGGAGGCGCGGACAGCTTTCATTCCGCGCCCCCCCTTCCGTCCCGGTCCCGCAGGATTTCGCCTCGTTGTATGTGTCCTAAGGTCCCCCCTCGTTCCGCCGTACTGGGTAGACTCGGAAGCAGATCCGTCAACTATCCGCCGAAGAGGTGCCCTCCTGATCCGAGTCATTAGCTACAACCTCCGCAAGCACAAGGCCAGTGGCGAACTGGTCGATCTGGCCCGCGATTTCGAGATTGATGCATTGTGCCTCCAGGAGTGCGATACGGCGGACCTGCCGGAGACCATCGGCGGCCTGCACCTTGCCGACGCCACGAAGGGGAACCGGCTGGGCCTGGCCATCTATTACCGCAAGGACCGCTTCACCGCCTACGACACCAGGACGTTCGCCCTGAAGAAATCCCTGCACGACCGCGTCCTGGCTCCCGCGCACGAGCGGCTCATCGGCACCCACGTGGTGGATAAGGAAACGGAGCACGACGTTGTCATCGCCTCCTTCCACGCGGCGCCGCTGACGGCGTCGAACTCGCTGCGGAGGAACCAGATCCACGCCGCCCACGCCGAACTGCTGAGCATGGGCAGCGGCCTGAGGACGCTGATGGTGGGCGACTTCAACTATCCGTTCTTCACCAGGTACCTCACCGAGCAGATGAAAGACGCCGGCTACGACCTCTCCCTCAGCGACCGGCGGACCTACACCCGGTACAAGGTCTTCAAGGGGCATTTCGACTTCGCGACGTCCCAGGGCCTGGAGATCGACAACGTCGAGACGCTCCCGCGCGGCGCCTCCGACCACCTTCCCATCCTCGTGTCCGCCGCGTACGGCGAGGACGCGGCCGGTGGCGGGCCGCCGTCACCGGCGGCTGACTGAACCCTGCCCCCCGGATCGGGCCGGAGCCGTGGGCTTGCGCCTGAGGACCTTGCGGAGCAGTTGCAGCCTTTCTCCGAGGGAGAGGTCGGGCAGATAAGCCCGGGAAAGCGCGTTTGCGATGGCAGGCAACGCCGCCGAGTCCGGATAAACCATGTACAAGGGCGCGTACCGGGGACGGAACTTTCCCTTGAAGGCAAGAAGGGAGCGGAAACCATAGACTGGCTCGAGCGCGGATCCCAGCCTGTCCAACAGCCGGCCCAGACGCCCGGACTCCTCCGGGCCGGCACCAACAAGCTGAAGCTGGCGGCCCCCGGGGGCATGGGCCAGGGGCGCCCCGGAAAGGCTGACGAAATGGAACCCTTCGTCCTTGAGGCTGATCGCCGCGGAGGCGATGAGGAACTCGATGGCGGCCCGGAATCCCGTGCTCCGGCTCCGCATGAAGTCAAGGGTCCAGCCGATGATGTGTCCATCGCGGTAGACGGGCAGCCATGACGTGACGGCATGGACGCGGTGACTGGCGTCGACGGCAAGCAGGCAGCGGACTTCCGGGTCGTCGAGCTCTTCAAGACCGCCAAGGGTGAATCCCATTTCCTGCATCTTCCGCTCGGCCACCCACTCTTCCGAGATGGCTTGGATCTGGGCCTGGACTGCGAGGTGCGCCGTAGGGTACCGGATCCATTCTGCGTGGATGCCGGCCCTCATCGCATTGTTCATGGCGGTGCGGATGTCCTGGAATTGCTTTCCTCGGAAGGACAGTGAATCCAAGGGCAGAACCGTCTCCTGGGCCACCTGCACGGAGTCCCAGCCGAGGTGGGATGCGGCGTCCCGGACTTCTGCGGGCACGGAGTACAGACATGCCGTCCACCCGTTCGACCTGCAGTACCCGGCGAATTCCTCTACTACTGCTGACGTCCCGGTCTTTGGTCCGACGGGCGCGCCGAGAGTCAGGGCGATTCCGGCAATGACACGGTAGGCGATGAAGCTGTCACCGGCGCCAGAGAACCAGTACGTATTTCCCGGCCATGTCGTCATCCAGGAAATGGAACTCCCCTCCCCCGCTGCGAGGATCTCCCGGGCCCGGTCTTTGTCAGTGCCGTGTCGGGGGTGCGCCGGACGCAGAAACGTTTTGAGACCCAGCACGCCGGTGACGGCCCAGAACACGATTCCCACGCCTTCGTAGAGCAGAACGGTCGGGGTGGTCTGCGGAAAGAATGCGGGTGGAACGTCCACGGTGAATCCCAGGGGCAGGAATCTGTCCGGGACGTCCGCCGCCAGGTCAGCGAGCGCCGGAACCGGGGTGAAGCCCGGTGCGAGGGCCAGACCGACCCCGACATAAACCAGACCGAGGATGCCGGCCAGGCCCAGGACGCGGGCGGCGAGCGGGGTGTACGTCCCGCGGGGCGCAGCGACCGGGAACAGCCTCTGGCACGCCAGCAGCACCCCGAACAGCGCCACCGGCACGAGAAGCGGGACCACAAGTGTCAGCGGATGGGTGCGCCCGCCGGATTGACTCGCGTTGACCAGCTCCCCCGCGACCGTGTCCGGGCCGGCTGCCTGCAGCACCCCGACCACAGTGATCAGGGCCAGCACCGACAGGGCCGCCTGGACCAGCAATGCTCCGACCCAGGCGAAGCGCCGTCCACGGCGAAGACCCTCGGAGAGCAGCAACAGCAGAAAGGACGGCACGATCGCCATGAAGATCCCGCCGGCCCCGGCCCTCAGCTGCAGGTGCGCGGCCTCGCAGTCCCTATGCTGTGCCGGGACTGCACATACGGCCTGCAGCGTCTGGGGATCTACGGGCTCGATATCCGTGAACAGGAAGCGCAGCACCGAGAGCGGACCCACAGCGTGCGGGATCAGGCCGGCAACGACCGGCCCGACCGCCGAAACTGCCACCAGGAGGGCTACGAGCACGCGTCCTTCGTGCCTGGAGCTCACCGGGCGCGCCAGCCGAGGCCGGTGGCCCAGAAGGACCGGGCCCAGGAGTGCTCCTGCGCCGCCGGCTCCCAGCCGGACCAGATCCGCGAAACCTCCGCTGTAGAGTGCGAGCAATATCAACAGCCCGAAGATGCCGAGGCGGACGCGACGCCTCCACAGGGTGCCCATGGCTGCCGTGGCAGCCATGGCCGCTCCGCATACCAAAGCGCTCGGGCCAAGAAAGTACGTGCCGTTCATTTCCAGCGCCCAGGTCCCCATCAGGCTCCTGGCTGCCTCCCAGAACCCCGTGGCGGCCAGGATCCCCGCAATCTGTGCCACCACAGTCGCGAGCGAGAACTTTAGACTCCCCATTTGCCGTTCCAACGGGATGCCGGCGATAAGCACAAGTACCGTTTCAAGCACGTAGCCGAGCGGGTCCCGGGCCCAGAACGCAGACGCCAGCACCGCCCACCAGTGATCCGGCAACGAATGCGCCGTCGCCGCGACTTCGGCCCTCCACATGGCTCCCGGACCGGCGACGATACTGGAGGTCAGGATACCCAGAATCCAGAAGACGACGACAAACCCCAGCGTGACGGGAGCACCCCGCAGCACCGAGAACAACCACCGCGCTGACCCACGGTGACGGGATGGCCTGACTCCTTCGACGGGCGGCGACACTGGCACGGGCGGATCCTTTCAGGATGTCGGGACAATCGAGGCTGGCCCATCCTGTCCGTTCCATTTGATCACCTCCGCCAAAAGACGGCGCCCAATTGATCGATCATCAGCCCACGGCCACCCTTGGAGCGATGACAGGGAAACCCATATTCCCAGCTTCCCTGATGACCAACGTGCTATAAAAGACTCAGAAGGGCGCCCGCAGCAGCGGCTGTGGAGCGGCGCCGGAGCAGGGCTGCAGGCAGGACCGCATGCCTGACAGGAGGGGGCGAGGTGGAGCAGCTTCTCAATCTCAGCATCGTCGAAAAACCGCTGCTTTACGCTTTCTACGCCCTATCCGCCCTGGCAGCCCTCTACCTGTTCATGCCGGGACGCCGGAGGCGGCTCATCACAACCCTTGCAGCCATGGCCGGCGGCGCCCTGACAGGAGCGCTCACCCTGTTTATCTGCGAAGCCCTGCTGAACGTCTTCGGCCTGCCACTGGACGCGGATACCCGCGCGTGGGTCATCTTCGCGTTCGCCGGGGTCGGCCTCGCCGCCGTGAACCTGTGGCGGTCACGCTGGTGGCGGAAGGCGGCCGCCGCCGTCGGCGCCCTGCTCTTCATTGCGACGGCGGCCCTGGGGATCAACGCCGGGTACGGATTGAACCCGACTCTGGGTGCCATGCTGGGCTTGAACCAGACCCCGCATCTGGCCCTGCCCAGACTGAACCCGGTGCTGCGGCAGGAAAGCGGGGGCGCACTGTGGCAGAGCTGGAAGGCCCCGGCAGGGATGCCGGCCACCGGGCGAAGCGGGGCCGTCACGATTCCGGCGGCCGCCTCAGGGTTCCATGCCCGTGACGCCTACCTGTACCTGCCGCCCGCCGCCTTGGTGGATGATCCGCCGGCCCTGCCGATTGTCATCATGATGATGGGCCAGCCTGGAGGCCCCGAGCAGAACAAGTCGGCCGTTCAGGAGCTCGACGCCCTGGCGCAGCGGAACCACGGACTCGCTCCGCTCGTCCTCACCATCGACCAGCTCGGCGATCCGTACCGGAATCCGGTCTGCGTGGATTCGGCCAAAGGCAGCGTCTACACCTACGTGACCACCGACGTCGTCAATTACATCCGCAAGAACCTCAATGTGGCGAGCGGCCGGATGCAGTGGGCCGTGGCGGGATACTCCAACGGCGGAGAATGCGCGCTCTCGTTCGCGGCCAAAAGGCCGGAGCTCTTCGGCTCGCTGCTGGACATCTCCGGGGAGCTGGAACCACTCAACGGCTCCGCGGACAACACGGTGAAGACCGTTTTCGGAGGGAACCGGGCCGCTTTCAATGCGGAGAAGCCAGCCAGTATCCTCAAGGCACACAAGTACAGCGACGAACTCGCCATGTTCACCAGCGGCACCCTGGACCGGACCTACGGGCCGCAGGCCGCCACCGCCGAGGCGGACGCGAAGGCCGCCGGTATGACAACCCGCCGGTTCGTCGGCGCGGGAATCGGGCATCGCGGGGACGCCGTCGACTATGGCCTGAAATCCGGGCTGCCGCTCCTGTACCAAAGGTTCGGCCTCGCCCCGCCCTGAAAACGTGAGTTCCCGGCGTCGGAGAAAATCGCGGGGAACTCACGTCTCCAAAGAACAGCACCTGCCTTGGGTGGCCGTGCCGCCATCTTCACCCAGTATGATCAGTTCGGTGACCGGATCAACAGTCCGGGCCTTGACTCAGCGGCCGCATGAGCCCCGCGGAAGGTCGGGTTGGGATCGAAGCCGTCTGGCGCCGGTCCCGTCCGGGCCGCGGAGACAATTTCCGCACGACTTCATTAGGTGCCATGAACTCATCCTTACTGGCCCTCAACATCGTTGAGGGGCCCTTGATCGTCACATGTTATGTGCTGAGTGCCGTCTGCGGCGTTGTCCTTCTGGTGGGACGGTCGCGGCGGTTGGCGGTGCTTTCGGGTTTTGCGGGCGTTGCCGGCGCCCTCGCGGGGGCCTTTACCTTGCTGGTCGCCGAGGTTTTCATGCACGCTTTTGGCGGCCCCCTCGGGTGGCATGTCCGGTTCTGGGTGATCGCCTGCTTCGCCGGTCTGGGGGTGTGCGCGGCCAGCCTCCGCAGATCACGTCCCTGGCGGAAAGCACTGGCATGCGCGGCGGCCCTCAGTTTTACAGTCACCGCGACACTTGGGATCAACGTCTATTACGGGCTGCACCCGACCGTGGCGTCGATCCTGGGGATTTCCCTCGCGCCGAGGATGGACCCGGATCCCATCAAACCCCATGCTCCGGCCCAACATCAGGTTCCGTTGTGGGAAAGCTGGAAGCCGGCGGCGCAACTGCCGGCCGAGGGCACAACCGCCCAGGTTGTCATTCCGCCGCAGAACTCCGGTTTTGCCTCGCGGCCGGCGGGGCTGTACCTGCCTCCTGCGGCGCAGGTTGCGGACCCGCCCGCGCTTCCGCTGGTGGTTTTGATGATGGGACAACCGGGAAATCCGGACCCGCAGTATGTCGCAGCGGTCCTGAATGACTATGCCTCACACCACGACGGACTGGCACCGATCGTGATCGTCGCAGACCAGCTCGGCGACCCCAACGTTGACAACCTTTGCCTGGATTCACCCCTCCATGGGCACCCCGAGACCTTCATCAACCGCGACGTGGTGGACTGGGCACGGAGCCACCTGAACATCATCGACGACAGGAAATACTGGACCATCGCAGGATATTCCCACGGCGGCCAGTGCGCGGTTTCCTTCGCCGCAAAGTACCCCTCGATCTGGGGCAATGTCCTGGACATATCGGGGGAAGAATATCCGGGAGCAGAGGAGCCCGAGACCAACCTTCAGGAAATATTCGGTGGCAGCCAGGCAGCCTATGACGCCCAAAAACCGGTCAACATCATGAAACAACGGACGTATCCGGACACTGACGCCATTTTTACCGCATCCACCGACGATCCTATGTATCTGGAGGCGGCCCGTCATGTCTCGGCGGCAGCGACGGCCGCGGGAATGACCGTCACTTACTACGAGGTCCCCAACGGCGGCCACGTCATCGGGGCGCTGAACGGCGGCCTCAACAAAGGCTTCGAAGTCCTCTATCCGCGGCTCGGACTCTCCGGGCCCGGGTAGCCACTCACGCCGGAGGGCAGCAGCCGACCTACCGTAACTCGGCGTCTGGCGCCAGGAAGATCATAACCATCCAGTCGCTGTCCTCGTAGCGGGCGCCAGCGTTGGCTGAGCGGCGGCCGAGCTGTTGGAGCGCAGCATAGGCGCTTCCAAAGATGAGCGTGATGACTATGACTGCCGTCAGCCATCCGATGACCCTTTGCATGCTTCTATCACCGGGCATCCGCCCTCGGACGGCTTGAACCGGATGCCGTCCGTCGTCCAGCTCAGCTCCCGGCGCCGGTCTGATAGTTGATGTGCGGTTCGCTGTCACCGTCGCCCTGTACCCACGCCGTGAATTCCGCGAGCGACATGATGCAGTAATAGTCGGTGTACCTGAGGCTCTGCCTCTCTGCCTTGCTCATGGCAGGGATTCGACGCCGGGGTCCTCACGGATGGTTGGCGGTTCCGAGGGCGATCTCCACCGTTTGTTGGTGCCCGGCGCGCTGGACGATGAGCTTGACCGCGGTCCCGGCTGCCATTGCCCCCGCCGCTGCCTGGAGCTCGGAGGCATCACTCACGCTCCTGCCTCCCAGGTCCGTGATCACGTCGCCGGACTTCAGCCCGGCCGCGGCCGCGGTGGATCCCGGAGTTACGGCGGCGACCTCGGCCCCGGACGTAAACTCCGATGAGGATCCCGAGGCCTTGTCCCGGACCGAAACACCAAGCTGGCCATGCGTCGCCGTGCCGGTGGCGAGAATTTCCTGGGCGACCCGCTTCGCCTCGTTGATGGGGATGGAAAAGCCGACGCCGATGTTGCCGGACTGAGCCGTTGAGGTCGATCCGGCCGAGGCGATGGCCACGTTGACTCCGATGATTTCACCGCGGATATTCACCAGGGCACCGCCGGAATTGCCGGGGCTGATGGCAGCATCCGTTTGCAGGACGTCGATGCTGATGGAAGCCTGAGCGGCGCTGGAATAGCGGTTTTGTGAGGGGGACGCCGCCGCGGACGCGAGATCAATGGAGCGGTCAACTGCCGACACGATGCCGTCGGTGACGGTGCCGCTGAGACCCAGGGGTGCACCGATGGCAATGGCAGTGTCACCGACATTGACCTTGCCCGAGTCGCCCAGGGTCGCTGCGGTCAGTCCCTGGGCACTGATCTTGATGATGGCAAGGTCCGAGAGCGGGTCTGTGCCGACCACGGTGGCGGCATACACCCCGCCGTCGTTCGTCCGGACCTCGATGGCCGCCTGCGCGGCCTGCCCGTCCAGGGTGACGACGTGGGTGTTGGTCAGAATGTGGCCGTCCCCATCCAAAATGATGCCGGAGCCGGTTCCGGCGGAATTCCCTGCGCTGGCGCTGATCGTCACCACGCTGGGCGCAGCCTTCTGGGCGGCGGCGCTGACCGCGTTGACGCTGTCAGGGTTGTTGACGATCACGGGCGTGAACGGGGCGGCCTGTACGGCGGCCGGTCCCGCGGCCTGGGAGTTCCAGGCCGCGCTCACGCCGGCCGCCGCACCGCCGCCCAGCAGACCCGCAGCCATCAGGCAGGCCACGTAGACCCCGGCGCCCACGGACTTCCTGCCCTTCGGCCGGGGCCCTCGCTGTTCGCCGCCGCTGTAGGGTGACCGTTCCTGCTCGCTCATCGCTGATCCCGATCTTGTCGTTGGTGCCATGCCGTAGCACCATCCTCAAACGCCGCCCTTTCGGACGTCTGTTGTGATGCTGTGAACGGGCTGTGGGCATGTGGACACTCGGAACATCAACGGAACGTTCTTCCTCGACCGGGGGGGAGGTGATGTCCTGCTCAGGCCTTCCGCTGTGCGACGGTGCCGGCGAGCGCGGCCAGGCCCTTTTCGAAGTCGGTACCGACCATCTTGTCCATGTTCATGAACAGGGCGAAGATCTTGCCGATCCCCTTGTTCTCCCCGGTCATGGTCCAGGTCACCTGGGTGCCGCCGCCGGCAGGAGCGAATGTGAAGGTGGTCGGGTTGACCGCCTTGAACGGCTTGGTGAATTCCAGGCGGATCTTGATGGTGTGCGGCTCGGCGGTGTCCACGATCTCCATGGTGCCGGAGCCTGCCTTGCGGTTGCCGTTCCAGGCGTATCTGGCGCCGACGCCGGAATCGCTCCCGGAATAGCTGCGGTCCATCGCAGGGTCCACGGACTCCCACGGCGACCACTTGGTCCACTCATGGAAGCTGTTGACCAGCGGGAAGATCTCTTCGGCCGGGGCCGGGATGACTGCGGTTCGGGTGACTTCGTAGGTTGACATGGGCCCATCCTAGGGTGTGCCCGGTCCGGCTGGGGGCCGGACCGGCCGCCGCCGCACCGCTAGTTTTCTTCGATGACCGACTTCAGCTCCTGGAGCTGGGCAACCTCGGCCTGCATCGTTTTGGTGATAAGCCCGTCCAGTACCCTCATGAGCCCTGAGGGCTTCAGGTCCAGGACGAAGCGGACCGTGGTGCGGCCTTCGGCTTCCGACAGGACGTACCGGCCTTCCGGGCGCGCCGGACCGGCGATGACCTGGAAAGCCAGGGTACGGCCCGGATCCGCTTCCGTGATCCGGTAGTCACCCTGGATGGACCGTCCCCGAGGACCGGACAGGGTCTGGCCGTATACGGCACCGGTCTCGCCCGGGACGCCGCTCCTGAGCGCGATGCTCTGGACCCCATGCCGCCAGGCGGGGTTGTTCAGCCCGTCTGCAAGGAAGGCGTAGACCTCCGTAATGGGGCGGTCGATCGTGATCTCGTTTTCGGCGTGTGCCATGGGGTCCTCTCGGTAGCGCGGCAGTCCTGTCTGCCGCCAGACTATCTCTCGCCGAGCTCGAAGATCGCCAGGCTGAACTTACGCCCGCCGTGCCAGGAACTTCGGACTCGACGCCCACAGCGCGGGGCTCCGTGCGGCGGTGCGGTGGGTGATCGTTGGTTCGGACCCGAACACTTCTTCCCCACCGTGACCAATGCGGTCCGAAGCTACAAGAAGGAGTTCGACCTCCCGTAGCCGCGCCCAGACTCAGCCGGTGACACCGGCAACGCTGCCAGCGGGCTCTTCCGTCAGATCGACGACGTCGGACGCCGCGTTTTTCTTGACCGATTCGACCCCGCCCATGGCGCTGGCCTTGGACTTGTAGCTTTGGGAGGAAGCGATCACCTCGCCGTTGGCCGCCTTGAGCCGGAACCGGAATCCGCCGGACTTGTCCTTGTGGACCTCGAACTTGCCAGCCATGGTGCACCCCTGGTTTCTACCTCGTAATGGCCGGTCAGGTGGCCGGCATGCCATAGAGTAGCGCCGCCGCGGGCCGGCTGCCAGAGTCCTGCGGCCCCTTCCTTCGGGGGCCCGGGCCCGCCGCCTCAGCCCACCAGCGGGACGACGTCGATCCTGCCGTCGGGCCCGATGGTCACCAGCACGCGCTTGCCGCTCACACCGTCCAGCGCCCCCGACAACCGTCCTGCGAGCTCCCCCGCGCCGGGGGCTGCTGCATCACCGCCGGCAGCGCCAGCGTCGGCCCTTCTCCAGACGGTGACGCTGGCGCCGGTGACCTCGCCGATGACCCGGTGCAGCGGTGCGGGGTCGGCACCGGTGACCAGGATGACGTGGCCGATGGTCCGCCTCCGGGCCGCGCCTGCCGCGGCGAGGGCCGCACGGTCATGCCGCCACACCGCGAAGTGGTAGCCGGCTGCCAGGCCGGTCGCCGCGAGCAGCCCCAGCGGGGCGCGGATCCGATCCAGGAAGCTCCCGCCGGTGACCGTGTCGAGGACGAACTCGAAGACGCGGAATCCGATCACCAGCAGCGTGATCACCGCGGCCACGGCGCTGAGGCCGAAGACCACGACCAGATAGATGCGCCGGGCGTCCGGCCCCGTCCCGGCCGCGCCGGTCCCGGTAGCCCCGGTCCCGGTAGCCCCGGTCCCCGCGGCGCCCGTCCGCACGGCGGGTTTCCACGCGAGCCACCAGACCGGCCCGCCCACAAGGAGCGAGCTGAGTCCGCCGAGGAGCAGCGTGCGCGTTCCGGAGCCGGCCAGGGGTGTCGCCGCCATCGCGAGGGCCGCGTTTACGATCACGCCGATCCCGGAGGCTGCGGCAACGAGGGCGACGCCGGAGGTCACCAGCCTGCCGCCCTCCAGCGTGGAGTCCGAGCGTCTCCGAGCTTTCGCGCGGTGGAAGGCCCAGACCAGGGAGCCGATGGCGGCCGCGGCGATGGCCGGGGCCAGGGGCTCCAGCAGGAGCTCCGGCGATTCCGTGCGGTCGGACAACAACCGGAGAACGACGAAGAGCGCCACGCCGGCTCCGCCGAGGGCGAGGATGCCCGCGCCGAGCACACCGACGGTGACAAGTGCCACGCTGGCAAGTCCGGTGCGCAGCCGCTGGCCGCCGTCGTGCTTCCAGTGCCACCACCAGACGAGACCGCCGCCGGCGGCCCGGACGAGGGACTGGAGCGCGGACACCCACCAGGGTTTTCCGACGGAGGCGGCAGCGGTGGCACCCCTCAGCGCCGCGTCGAACAGGGTGGACAGGGCAGAGACGGCCCCGCCGACGCCGATCACCAGCCCCAGGACCGATCCCAGCACGGCGGGGACGTCGGCCAGGTCGGTCGGGCTCTTCCCGGCGTGCCGCCACATCCACCGGTGCCAGAGCCACACGGCAGCCCAGACGAGGCCGGTGGCCAGCGGGTAGCGCCAGGCCAGGGGCTCGCCGGCGATCAGGGAGGCAAGCGCGCCGAGCAGGTTGCTCGTGGCGACGATCAGCGAGAGGGTATATGTGCCGGCCAGATAGAGGCCCCAACCGGCGGAGGAGCGCTCCGCCCCGTCGTCGAGCCTGCGCCACACCGCCCACCAGAGAAGTGCGGCAAGGGGCCCCCCGATCAGGGCGAAGGCCAGCGAGCGCGCCAGCCCGGCCACATCGCCCGCGGCCAGTTCGGTGCCTGCCACCAGCAGTCGTCCCAGCAGGCCGCTGAGGCCGACGGCGGCGACCAGCACCAGCGCGAACAACAGCACATAGATGATCAGCCGGCGGACGGTGCGCTGCGCCAACCCGATCGCGGAGCCACCCTCGGGGCCACGCGGCACAGCCGCGGGAGCTGCCGGCGCGCTCACCGCTTCACCGCCGGGTTGGTACACACCGTCAGCTGCCAGGGAGCGTTGTCGATCAGCCACTTGTCCCCCGTCCTGGCGAGGTCGAACACATCCCGGACCTGATATTCCGAACTGCCGAACGGGCCGCCGCCCTCGAAGACGGTGATCAGCACTTTCACATCCGCGGAATCGGCACGTTCCGTGGTGTCGACCAGGGTGACACGGAGCCTGTCCGCGCCGCTCCGCTGCCCGGCGCCGCACTTGTTCCGTGCCGCGGCGGTCAGGTAGGCGGATGCGGCCGTCTCATCGCCGTCGATGACGGCCGCGGCGTACCGCTGCACGACGCCGGCAGGGGTGGCGGCATCCAGCGGCTCCGGGTCCCCGCGCGTGAAGACGACGGCGAGCGCGACGATCACCAGCACGGCGATCGCGGCCAGGACGGCGGGAAGCGTCCGGTCCGGTCTCCGCCGCTCCGTGCCGGACGCCGGAGGCCCTGGACCTTCCGTGGCCGCAGGGCCCTTCGGCTCTTCAGTCATGCCGCCAGTATCGTCCGGTGCCGGCTCGCCGTCACGATGTCTTTCGGCCCGGTGTCTTTAGGGCCCTTTCCGCCCTTGACCTGCGTTCCTTCGGGCCCGTCGACGCGGCCGGAGGCAGGCACTACGCTCGGGAAATGGGAATCGTGCGGAAAGCCCTCGGCGTCGTGATCCTCATAGGCATCGGGCTGGTGGGGGCAGGGCCGGCGGCGCTCGCCGTCAGGCCGGTCGACGTCGTCGTGGCGGACCGGGCGGGAGTGCTGGACCGGAACATCCTCCTCCCCGCGGTGCAGGGCATCGACTTCTACCAGCCCACCAGGGTTGCCGTCTACACATACAACGGCACGGCAGCGGACAACCTGAACGAGGAAGTCCTGCGCTTCGCCCGCGCCGAGCACCCGGAGTGGATCAGCGCCGACGGGCAGAAGTGGGCGGACGGCCTCTTCATCTTCGCCCTGGACCCGGCGGGCCGCCATGTGGGGACCTATCTGGGGGAAGACCGGAAGGTCTCCCCTGAACAGCGCGACGACATCCAGAATGCCGCCAAGGAGCTGTTGCGCGATGCCCAGTGGACGGACGGCACCATTGCCGGAATCAAACGCGGGGCCGAACTGATCAACCAGCCGTGGTACCGGTCCACGGCCTTCCTCATCGCGGCCTGGACCACCGCGGCAGCGGCCGCCGGTGCCGCCGCCTGGCTGATCGTGCGCTGGCGGACCAGGGCCGCCAGCCGGAAGGAACTGGCCCGCGGCGACACCAGCTACTCCAACGTGAGCATGGACCTCCAGATCACCGAGCTCAACGCCAACACCATTCCCGGATCCTCGCGCTACGGCGGCTCGGTGCTGGAAAAGCACCGCACCTTCCTGGCCAGGTACAACACCGCCACAGAGCTGTCCCGCCAGGTGCACGCCTTCTCGTCCCGGGACCTGAGCCGCCGGCCGAACCTGAAACTGGTCCGGGCCTACGCCGACGCCGCTGCCGAGCTGGATGCGCTGGACGACGTCATTTCGGATACCAACGCCCTGCTCAACCGGGGGTCGTCGTGGGCTGCCGCCTGGGACCGGCAACTGGCCCCCTTCCGTGCCGACCTGGCCGGACTCGAGCAACTGCTCGGCCAGCGCCATAGTGCGGGAGATTCGGCGACGGCGGCGGCGCTGCGGTCCTTCCGCGGGCAAAGCCAGCGCGAAATCGAACGCTGGACGTCCGAGCTTGCCGACGGGGCGATCAGCCCGGAAACCGCCCTGGACCGGCTGCGGGATGCCCGGACCGGACTCTCCGAGCTGTTGAAGAACCATGCTGACACCGTCATCGAGGGCTTCGCCAGGAACGAAAAGGAAGCCACGCTCATGCGCAAGGAGATGGAGAGCGCGCAGGCCGGACCGAAGGACAGATTCGGCCGCGCCTACGAGCCCAGCATCCTGGGAACGGTCTACCCGTCCTACTACTTCTTCTCCGTCCCCACCTTCAACGCCGGCTTCAACTCCGGCGTCAGCAACGTCAGCAGCGCCCGCGGCGGGGAGTCCACCACCGGCTATGGTGGCAGCGGCGGGAGCTTTTCAGGCTCCGGAAGCTCGTCGGGCTTCTAGCTCAGCCGGCCTCGCTCGGTTCACCCCGTTCGACGACGAAATCGCCGCCGGGAAACAGGATGGTCTCGTGACCGTCGTCGAACCTCACCTGGTACGGCGGCGCACCGTCGGCGCCCCGGACCTCGAGGATCCGGCCGTGCCGGTCCGAGGACTCGACAGTGTGGCCCCGGATGATGATGCGGTCCCCTGGTGCTGCTTTCATGGCATTCACCTCCCTTCTACAGGGTACGTTTGTCCGTCCCCTGAGGGAACAGCCCCAGGCCGCCCTCAGAACGCCCCCTCAGAACAGGGCAGCCGTCACCGCCTCCGTGAGCTCGTGGATGATCCCGGCCCGGTCATCCATGTCCGAGGTGTCCAGGCCCAGTGTGTACACGACGAACACGTAGGCCCGGTCGCCCTGGGCAAGGATGCTGGCGTCATGCAGGTTTCCAAAAAGCAGGCCATATTTATGGAAGACGCTGATCCCCGGCGGCACGGCGGCAGGGATCAGGGTCTCGAAGTTGGTGTTCTGCATGTACGAGAGCAGCTGCGCGGTATTCTCGGCGTTGAGGAGCTGCCCCGTGTAGAGCAGCGCCAGGGTCCTGGCCATCTCCGCCGGGGTGAGGATGTTCACCGTGCGGTCATAGTCGATCCCGATGGAGGCCGCATAGTCAGTGAGCCCCTGCTGGCCGACCGCGTCGAGGATGAGCGCCCAGGATTCGTTGTCGCTCTGCTGGACCATCTGCTGGATCTGCTCGGCGGCGGTGGAGTCACCCAGCGGATCCTCTAATGAGGCGAGGCCCCGCTCCGTGAGGTTGTAGTAGGCCGCCGCGGCGAGGATCTTGGCCGTGCTGGCGGCCACAAACTTGTCCTGCACGCCGTAGCCATGGACTGCGCCGTCCGTGATATCGATGAGGGCCACGCCCAGCTGGTACCCGCCGTTGGCCTCGATGATGGCGTTGATCCGGGCGTCCAGCTCGGGACCGATGGGCGTGGCCCGGGCCGGAGTGACGACGGCGGGCGGCTCGGCCGGCGGCGGCACTGCCAGAGGCGGCACAGCCAGAGGCGGCTCGGCCGAGGCTGGCGCGGCCTGGGCCGGGATAGCGGGAGACGGCGCGGCAGCCGGGGGCCCCCCGACATCAGCCCCATGGCCGGCTGGTGCGTCGACAAGGACACCCTCAGGAGGGGCCGCGGCCGCAGGGGCCTCCGCCGCCGGGGTCAGGACAGCAGGAATCCTTTGGTCGGCGGCGGCCCCGGGAGGGGCCGCCGGTTCCTGAGCCACGGTCCGGGACGGGGCCTCCGGTTCCTGAGCCACGGCCCGGGACGGGGCCTCCGCATGGACGGTCCCGTACACATTGCCGGCCGAGACCAGGGCAAGGGCGACGGCGACGGCTGTCAGGAGCCGCGGCGGAACCCTGCCGACCCGCCAGGCCAAGGGCCAGGGCCCCGGCAGACCGTCGGTGCCCGACCGGTGGCGCCCGGAGCTGTAATGCCGGGCCGGGGGCCCGCCGTCAGCTAACAGTCCCACCGGTTCCATCGCTTCTCATTCCCGGTGCCGGGAACGGTCTGAAGGATTGCCCGGAAAGTAGGCTGTCGCCACAGGTGCGCTGAAAGGCATGCTGTTCCTCCGAAGGTCACTGGCCGCGGTGGGGGCATCAAAGTTCCTGAAGTGTGGACCTGGGACCCGTCGGGTGCAAGCCTTGGGCCTTGGGAAAACCTTGGGCCAGCCGGCCGTTGTGATCCGGCCGCGGCGTACGCTGGGTGGGTAGCCTTGCCCGGCTCGCGCCCGTCCGACGCCGGCCTTCCCGTCATCCGCTGGAGGAGTCCGTGATGCGAAAGATCATCCTGATGATGCAGGTATCCCTGGACGGGTTCATCGAGGGACCGGGGCGGGACATCAGCTGGCACCGGGTGGACGACGAGCTGCACCGGCACGTCAACGAGGAGCTCCGCACCATGGGTGCGTTCCTGAGCGGCCGCGTCACCTACGAGCTGATGGCGGACTTCTGGCCCGCCGCGGATCAGGACCCGGCCAGCACCGCCCAGATGGTCGAGTTCTCCGGCATCTGGCTGGACATGCCCAAGATCGTATACTCCAGGACGCTGGAAAGCGCCGGCTGGAATACCGCCGTGGTGCGCGACGTCGTCGCCGAGGACGTCAACACACTCAAGGCGCAGCCCGGGGGCGACCTGGCCCTTGGCGGCGCCGACCTCGCGACGGCATTCAGGCGGCTGGGGCTGGTCGACGAGTACCGGATCTATGTGCACCCGGTCCTGATCGGGCGCGGCAAGGCCCTGTTCCAGCCGGTGGATGCCGCGGACGACCTCCGCCTGCTCGAGACGCGGACCTTCGGCAACGGCGTGGTGCTGCTGCGGTACGCGGGCCAGGGAACTTCTTAAGCGTTTCTTAACGGGCGCGCGGGAGAGTGGAGGCAGGCGCCGGACCGCGCCCCTGCCCCTGCCCCGGAGGACTCCATGCCTGGCCCCGCCCCCGCTGACCACCGTTCGGCACCCCATGACCCGGCCCGCACTCGCCCGGTAGCCAGCCCGCAGTTCTGGGCCATCCCGCAGGCCCGCCACTGGCTGCTGTGGGGCGTCCTGCTGTCCGCGGCGGTCCTGGCACTGGGCCTGACGGCAAAGCTGGTACCCGGCGGCAGTGCGGCCGAGCTGGGCGTGGACCAGGATCTCAGCCAGCACCATGCCGCGATACTGACCGGTGTCGCGATGGTGCTGAACGTGGTGTTCGGCCCCGCGGCCGGTGTGGTCCTTGTTGTTGCCGTCGCCCTCTGCCTTTGGGTGGTCCGCCGCGACCTCGTCAAGGCCGTTGGATTCGGCCTCGTGGCCTCGTCCGGCTGGGTGGCCAGTGAGTTCTTCAAGCTCATCGTTGCCCGCCAGCGGCCCAATCCCGCACTGCTCTTCGATCCGCTCGGGCCGGAAACGGGCTCCAACAGCTTCCCCAGCGGGCACGTTTCCTTCGCGGTGGCACTGGGCTTTGCCCTGTATTTCCTGGCCCGCGGAACACGCTGGGCCAGGGTCACCGCCGTCGCCGCTGCGTTGATGGCCCTCGTGGTGGCCTGGTCGCGGCTGTACATCGGCGTCCACTACCCCAGTGATGTGGCCGCTTCCTTCCTCGCGGCGAGCGCGGCGGTGGTGCTGCTGGCCGGGCTGTGGAACCGTTTCACTCCCCCCATTCTGGACCGCCTGCAAGCCGCAGCATCCACCCGACGATAGGCAACTGCCCATGCACGGAATTCTTGCTTCAGGACTGATCCCGGCCGCGGCCGGAACCCCCTCGCTCCTTGACCCGGCGAGCCTGCTCGAGGGCCTCGGCCCGGCGGCGCTCGGCGTCATCGGACTGATGGTGTTCATCGAATCCGGGGTGCTGTTCCCCTTCCTGCCCGGGGATTCGCTGCTCTTCACCGCTGGCCTCCTGCATCAGCAGCTGCAGCTGACGCTGCCGGTGCTGATCGGCGTCGTCACTCTGGCCGCCATAGCGGGCGACCAGGTCGGCTACCTGCTGGGACGGAAGTTCGGCCGCAGATGGTTCAAGGACGATGCCCGGATCCTGAAGACAGCCCACCTGGCCACCACCGAGGACTTCTTCCGCCGTCACGGCGGTGCCGCCGTCGTGCTGGCCCGTTTCGTGCCCATGGTCCGGACGTTTGCGCCGTTGAGCGCCGGCATCGCCCGCTACGGGTACAGGTCCTTCACGCTCTGGAACATTGTCGGTGCCCTGGCCTGGAGCGTGTCCGTGACCCTGCTGGGCACCTGGCTGGGGCATTTTGAGATCGTCGCCAAGAACATCGACGTCATCGCCGTGGTCATGGTCCTCATCTCGGTCCTGCCCTGGGGCGTCCAGCTCCTCAAACGCCGGCGCCAGAACCGGGTTTCCGGCGTTGATGACCCCGCCGAACCCGCCCGAAACACCGCTGACCTCCCCTACGACACGGCGGACGGCATGCCGTCGGAGGGCCTGGCACGGAAGAATAGCTGACATGACTAGCGCTGACGGCCGGCCGGCCCTGCTCCTGGTGGAGGACGACGCCGTCCTGGGACCGCTCATCGCCGAACTGCTGGAGCCGGACTACCGGATCCGGCTGGCCGCGAACGGCCAGGACGGACTGCACCTGGCGCTGACCCAGGCCTGGGACGTCATGGTGATCGACCGCGGCTTGCCCGTGATGGACGGTGTCACCCTGATCAAGGCGTTGCGGGCTAAGGGGATTTCCACGCCCATCCTGATTCTGACGGCGCTCGGGGATACCGCCGAGAAAGTCACGGGCCTGGACGCGGGCGCCAATGACTACGTGACCAAGCCGTTCGACGCCGGCGAGCTGGCGGCGCGCCTGCGCGCCCTGACGCGCACCTTCGCCCCGGCCTCGACACCGGCCTCGACACCGGTGAGCATCGGCGACTGGGAACTCGATCCGGCGTCGCGCTCGATGCGCTCCGTTTACGGGCGGCTGGTGTCCCTCACCGCGAAGGAGGGCGAACTGCTCGGGGCCCTGGCCGCGGAACCCGGCCGGGTTTTTACCCGGGAGGAACTGCTCGGCCGGCATTTCCACCCCACCGACCAGCCTGGCGTGATCGACACCTACGTCCACCACCTCCGACGGAAGATCTCCAGGACCGTGGTTCGCACGGTCCACGGCGTCGGCTACCAGATCGGCGACGCCCTTGAATAGGCGGACGCGGCCGGCTGGCGCAGCGGACCAGGAAACCCTGCGCAGGGCCTCGCTCAAGGTCGCCTTGCGGATCAGCGCGGCCTGCGCCGTGTTGGTCCTCTGCCTCCTCGCCGCCGCGACCATCTACCTGGTGAACAAGCTGGCGCACCCGGATCTGCCCGGCGCAGCGGCGGGGCCGGCCTATACCTATCTCGACTCCAAAGACCTGGTCGAGGCCATGGTCATCGCCGGAGTGGCAGGCGTCGCGCTCGCCGGCATCGTGGGGTGGTTCAGTGCGCGCAGCGCCATCCGGCCGCTGGGCGAAGCCCTGGCCCTGCAGCGGCGGTTCGTCCAGGATGCCAGCCATGAGCTGCGCACGCCCCTGGCCATCCTGGACGCGCGCATCCAGCTCGCCCAGCGCGACGCGGCGCCGGACTCCAAACCGGGCCAGGCCCTGGGCCGGATCCGGGAGGATGCGGCAACACTCACCGGGATCGTCAACGAACTGCTCCTGGCGGCGACCGGCTCGACACCGGATCCCCCAAAGGAACCGGTGGACCTGGCCGACGTCGCCGCCGCCGTCACCGAAAGCCTCCAGCAGCTCGCGGCGCGGCAGGACATCCGGCTTGCCGTGTCTTCAGGGCCCTCCGGGGGCCTGGCCGCGGGGTCCTCCGCAGGGCCGCCCGACGGCGGCCGGGCGCTGGCCCGGATCGAACGGAGCTCCCTGCGGCGGGCGGTGCTCGCTTTGGCGGACAACGCCCTGGCCCACACCCCGCCCGGCGGGCGGGTCACCATCAGCACGGCGGTGGAAAAGAATCACGCCGTGATCACCGTGGCGGACACGGGATCCGGGATCACGGGTGTGGACCAGGCCCGGGTCTTTGACCGCTTCGTCAGGACCCCCGGCGCGGATGGATCCGGGGGCCAAAGAAGCTTCGGCATCGGCCTGGCCCTGGTCCGCGAGATCGCCACGGCCGCCGGCGGCACCGTCGAGGTAACCCGGACCGGCCCGGCGGGAACGACGATGAAGCTTGCGCTTCCGCTGGCTGCGGGCTGAGTTCGCCGCAATCAGCCGCCCCCAAGGCAGCTGATCACCGGGCTTCACTCACAGGGCTTCACTCACAGGGCTCAGTCGCGTCGGCTCAGTCGCTTTGCCTTTGGCGGCTTAGGCGCGGACGAAGGTCACACCGCCGGTGGCGGTCAGCCAGGACAGCGGGTGGACCACGGTGGCGTTGACGTAGTTCATGCCGCCGCTGATGACCTGGCCGTTACCGGCGTAGATGCCCACGTGGCCGCTCTGGACCACCATGTCACCGGGGGCGGGCGTTGCCACAACGGTGCCCTGGCTCAGGAACTGCTGGGGGCCGAGGTCGCCGACCGGCTTGCCGGCGGCGCCGAGCGCCTTCTCCACCATGGCGGTGCAGTCCTGCGTGATGCCCAGCTGGCCGTAGGCCGCGGCAAGCATGGCCGCGCCGCGCCCGCCGGCGGCAGGAGCAGCTGCCGGAGCAGCTGCGGGGGCCGGTGCTGCCTGGACCTTCACCGCGGCCTTGGGAGCTGCGGGGGCCTGGGCCACGACGGCGGCAGGAGCAGCAGCTGCCACGGGCTTGGGCTGTTCGATGACCGGAGCCGGCGTGGAGGCCACAGCCGGACGCTCGAAGCTGATCTGCACGCCGGCATCGGCGGTAAGGGGCGCGCCGAGCTGGCCCTTCACGTCAACGGACGACGCCGGCACGGGGTTGCGTTCCGCGGGCACCTCTGCGGCGTTGGCGGCCATGGCGCCGCTGAGGACGAGACCGGAGGCGGCGGCGATGACGGCGGCCTGGCGGCCGATGATGCCGGCGTTGCGCTTGGTGCGGGTGGTGAAGCGGTTGGAATTGGTCGTGCTTGAAGACATGAATGTAGCCTCTCCCAATGCCTGCGAGGTGAGCTGTCGGATTCGGATGGGAGGCACCCGGCCGCACTCGGGCCCGCAGTTGCGGGCCGTGCGGCTTCACCCCAAGACCTGCATAACAGCAGATCAAAAGTGGTTTCCCCGTCTCTGCCGGACGTTTGGTACGAGATGCCCCGGGCCGCGGCAGAGTTAGGCAATCGGCTGGGGAGTGCCCGTATCGGAGACAACAGGCACTCATCCACCGTACGGGGATGACAGCCAATTGTCACATTCAGGTAACGGCAGGGCGGTTCTGGCCGGCTGATCCCCCTCGGGATGATAAGGCCCCAGGCATAAGATGATGCCATCAGCCTGTCCCCGAAGCGGAGGCCCGAAATGACCAGCCCCTGTGTCGCCATCTGTCAGCTGAGCAGTCAGCCGCAGGAGGACTTTGACGTCAATACCGAGCTGTTGATCCTGGAGGGAAAGGAAGTCCGCGTAGGGACGTGGGACGCCGAACCCCGGGACGGCGGCTTTGACGTCCACGTCCTCAACGACCGGGTGGACGCCCTGGGGTTCATGGTGGTCACGGACTGGGAGTTCCTCGAGGGCAGGGCCTACGCCGTGGTGGAACGCCGGCCCGGCGGGTAAAGCCCGCGGTAGAGCGCTTGTTGGGGGCACGGGGTTAGGCTCCTTCCATGGCCAAAGACTCCAGGAAAAGTGATGATGCGGCATCAGTTATCTGGCTCCCGGAGCCCGAGGAGCATGACTATCCCGCCGCGGAGAGATACCTTGCGCTGCTGACCGACGCCATCAAGGCAGCCTCGATCGTGCAGTCGATGCGCAACGCCCCGGTGACGCACCAGCTCGCGAAAGACATTCTGCGCGCCTCGGGACTTCCGCTCCTGACGCCGCAAAACGCCCACGTCGCCGCGGATCTGGCCAAGATCGCCACCGGAAAAAAGCTGTCCCCGGTGCTGCTGGTCCGGGGAAACATCAATGCCGGCGTCGCAGCGCAGATCGCGGACGGGTACCACCGGGTCTGCGCGTCCTATCTGACGGACGAGAACACGCCCATCCCCGTCAAACTGGCCGATCCGGGGACCCGGGTTCCGGCCGGGGCCGACACGCGGTGACGTTTCTGTCCCTGGCGCTGATCGCCGCCGTCGCCCTCGCCGGCCCCCTGCTCGCCCTGCCGGTGCGCTGGCGGCTGCCGGTGGTCCTCGGCGAGTTGCTGGCAGGCATCGTGATCGGGCGGACGGGGCTTTCCCTGGTCGATCCGGGAGATCCCACGTTCAGCCTTCTAGCGAACATGGGTTTTGCCCTGATGATGTTCGTGGCCGGATCCCATGTGCCGCTCAGGGATCCGCAGATCCGCTCCGCTCTCGGTAAGGGCTTCCGCCAGGCCATCGCTGCAGCGATCGCGGCTGCCGTCATCGGAACCGGGATGGGATGGGCTTTCGGCACAGGGCACGCTCCTCTGTACGTGGTATTGCTGGCGTCCTCGTCCGCTGCCTTGGTCCTCCCGATTGTTGATTCCCTGCGTCTGGGCGGCCCGTCCGTGGTGGCCATGACAGCACAGGTGGCCATCGCCGACATCGCCTGCATCGTGGCGCTGCCCCTGGCCGTGGATCCGCCACACGCCGGCCGCGCCGCGCTGGGAGCACTCGCGGTGGCGGCCTGCGCCGCTGTGCTCTTCTTCGTCCTGCGCTCGGCGGAGCGCAGCGGCACCCGCCAGCGCGTGCACCAGCTCTCGGAAGACCGCAAGTTTGCCCTGGAGCTCAGGATCCAGCTGTCCCTCCTCTTCGCGCTGGCGGGGGTGGCCACCTTCGGACACGTGTCAGTGATGCTGGCAGGCTTTTCCTTTGGCCTGGTGGTGGCCGCGGTCGGCGAACCCAGACGACTGGCCCGCCAGCTTTTCGCCGTCAGCGACGGTTTCCTGGGGCCGATCTTCATAGTCTGGCTCGGCGCCTCCCTGAACCTCCGCGACCTCGCCGGCCACCCGGACATGATCGCGTTGGGCCTGTCCCTGGGAACTGGCACGGTCCTGCTCCACTCCGGCTTGCGGGCGCTTGGGCTCCCCCTGCCGCTGGGAGTTCTCTCGGCAGCGCAACTGGGCGTACCGGTCGCAGCGGCAAGCATCGGCACCCAACTGCACGTACTGCTGCCCGGAGAGGACGCCGCCCTGCTCCTGGGAGCTCTCGTCACGATAGCTGCGGCCGCCATGGCAGGATCCCGTGCGGCGAAGTCATTCGCCCAGCCCGTGCCCGCCGGTCACGGTAAACACTGAACTCTTGCGTCACTCCCCCGCGTCACACGTCCGCGGACGGGAACTGGAGCTCCGGTCTTTTCGCCGCCAGGTCCTTGAGCACCCGGGAGATCGCCTCCCGGACCACCGCGCCGTCGCGCCCTTGCTCCGGCGGCTCCGCGAGGACAGCCCGGGCACGGCGGACGAAGCCTTCCCAGTCCCCCGCCCCCGCCCCGAACGCCCGGAGCGGGGACAGCAGGGCGGCACGGCGCAGCCAGGCGTCGGGCTCCCGCACCCACCGGTCCAGCACGCTGTCCGCCCGCACCCGGGCCAGCGTGTCGAGGCCTTCGATCAAAGGCCCCACCACCTCGACGGCGAGCGGGTCGACGAGCGCCCGCAGCCGGGCCTGCCGGACGAACCCCTCGATCCGGGTCAGATCGGAGTTGGTGAGCAGCCCGAGGCTGGACTGCAGCAGGACGACTGCCGCCAGGCGACGCTCGAATACTTGCACCGACCACAGCTCCGAGCTGAGCGCCGTAACGTCGTCGTGCGACAGACCCCGGTGACGGCGCAGGGCATCGCGGACCGTTCCCCGAACGGCTCCGATCGAGGCGCCGTAGAACCGCAGCCCGCTCCCCTGCAGCTCGCTTCCCAGGCTGGCCTGCGCCGCTTCGGCCCGGTACCAGTCGCCCTCGCGCTGGAGGGAGGAATCGATGAAATCGCCGGCGTCGCTCACCCGACCATTCTTTCCCCTCCAGGCAGCCTGCTGAAGTCGGCACAGCGGTTTCGGGACCCACGAAGGTCCGGCCCGCCACGACGTCGTGTGCTTGCGGGCAAAGGTCACGATCAGGTAACGTGAGCGACTGGCCGCAAGGCTGGGCCCGAATGCAGGGCCCCGGAGGCCCGGACATCGGGTCCCGCTGCGCCGATCGGCGCCTGCTCGCACCGCCCCCAGTGACGGGGGCCGAAAGAAGCTTCATGCACTCGTCGGCAGCTCAGTTGTTCCTGTCGGCTGCGTGTGTCCTACGCCCGAAGAGGTCTTTTGTTTAAGAAAATAGCCATCGTAATGACCATGGGCGCTCTGTCACTGACTGGATGCAGCGCCGCCTCCACGACCCCCGAGGCCGCAGCTCCCTCGGCGTCCGACCGCACCTCAGCGCCTTCCGATTCGGCATCTTCAGCCGAAACTTTCCCGGCGCCGGACACCGCCACCCCAGGCTCCGATGAGGCCGCCGTTTCAGATGGCGCCGCACCCACGGAGACACCGGGAACGGACGCCCCAGTTGAGGGCGCGACGCCGGGCGACCCAGCAGCCGCCACGGCGGGCGACCCAGCAGCCGCCACGGCGGGCGACCCCGTGTCAGGCGCGACGCCG
>NZ_JAGPOT010000101.1 GCF_018224015.1 Pseudarthrobacter albicanus | reverse complement strand
GATGAGGCCGCCGTTTCAGATGGCGCCGCACCCACGGAGACACCGGGAACGGACGCCCCAGTTGAGGGCGCGACGCCGGGCGACCCAGCAGCCGCCACGGCGGGCGACCCAGCAGCCGCCACGGCGGGCGACCCCGTGTCAGGCGCGACGCCGGGCGACCCAGCAGCCGCAGCACCGGTGCCGGCAGCCCCTGCCGCGCCCGCCGCACCGGTCGCCGCCGCACCCGCCCCTGGCACACCCGCCCCTGGCGCACCCGCAGTGGCAGCCCCGGCCGCACCCGCCCCTGCCGCACCGGTCGCCGCCGCAGCGGCAGCCGCGACTGCGGGTGACGGCACGCAGGCAGCCACCACCTTCGGCTGGGGTCCGGTCCTGGCCGGCGACGAATTCTCGAACACCGGCGCACCCGACGCCACGAAATGGAGTGTCTTCAACGGCGCCGGGCATGCAGGCAAGGGCGTCCGCAGCCCCACCGCCTGGTCCGTTGCCAACGGCTCAGCCACGGTAAAGGGCGACACCGCTGGTACCACCGGCGGCATGTCGGCAAAGTTCGCGCAGCAAAAGTACGGCCGCTGGGAAACGCGCATGAAAACCAGCGCACGGGACCCGAAATACCACCCCGTCCTGATCCTCTGGCCCGACAACAATGCGTCTGCGAACTGTGCCGAGATCGACTACGCCGAGGGCAGCCAAGACACCACCATGATGAAGTTCTTCCTGCACTACTCCTGCGGTGGCGGATCGAACTTCCAGACCACGGCAGCAAATCCCGTGGACAGCACACAGTGGCACAACTACGCCGTGGAGTGGACCCCGGCCGGCATCACCGGCTTCGTGGACGGCAAGAAGACCTTCACCGACACCAACCCGGCGCATCAGCCTTCTGTCGGCATGCACCAGACACTGCAGCTGGACTGGTTCCCTGATGGCTCGGCCACCACGGCCTCGCAGATGCAGGTCGACTGGGTCCGCGTCTACAAGTAGCAAAAAGCTCGGCCTAGCCGCTGGGGCCGCCCCGACCGGGGCGGTCCCGACGCCGTGCGCGGCGCCAGGGCCAGGTCAGCCCGCCGGACCCCGGACAATCGCGTCGGGCAGGTCCGGCGGGCTGTCCGTCGTTTGCCGTGGCTCCTTTTCTCCGCCATCGTGACGTTGGTCCCTTACTGTCGGAGGTGCCTGATTGACTGGGTTCATGAACGGCAATCAGGAGCCGATGGCTCCGGCGGCGGACGGCGGCGGGGATGGCGGCGGCGATGCTGGCCGTGGCGCCGGCGCCGGCGCCAGGGACGTCCGTGTCGGGGACGCCGCCGGCGCCATCGCCGGCGTCAGCGCCGGCGTCAGCGCCGGGGACCTGATCACCGCTGTTTCCGCTGTCCGGCCGTGCGGGGACGGTGCCGGGCTGGTCGCCCAGTTGCGGGAGCTGGAGGATGTGAAGTCCGCCGCGGCCGCGGCGCAGGCCCGGATCGCCGTGGCCTTCGATGCCCTGGAGCGCCGCGCCCAGGCCGCCGCCGGGGTGCCCGTCGCGGAGCTGGGAAAAGGCGTCGGGGCGCAGATCGCCCTGGCCCGGCGGGAATCCCCGTCCCGCGGGGGCCGGCTGCTGGGCCTGGCCAAAGCCCTGGTGGCGGAGATGCCGCGGACGCTGGCCGCGCTGGCCGCCGGGGACCTGAACGAATGGCGCGCCACCTTGCTGGTCCGGGAAACGGCATGCCTGTCCGCCGCGGACCGGGCCGCGGTCGACGGGGAGCTCGCCGCGGACACCGGCACGTTCGCCGGCGCCGGGGACCGGGCGGTCACGGCCGCGGCCCGCGCCGCGGCGTACCGGAGGGACCCGCGCCCGGTCGCGGACCGGGCCGCGGTCGCCGGGGAGCTCGCCGCGGACACCGGCACGTTCGCCGGCGCCGGGGACCGGGCGGTCACGGCCGCGGCCCGCGCCGCGGCGTACCGGAGGGACCCGCGCCCGGTCGCGGACCGGGCCGCCCACGCCGCCACGGACCGGCATGTCAGCCTCCGCCCGGCGCCGGACACCATGACGTACCTGACCGCGCTGCTCCCGGCCAGGGAGGGCGTCGCGGTCTACACGGCGCTGAGCGGGCACGCCGGGGCCCTGCGCTCCGGCGGGGACCCCCGCTCCCGCGGGCAGCTCATGGCCGATGGCCTGGT
>NZ_JAGPOT010000100.1 GCF_018224015.1 Pseudarthrobacter albicanus | reverse complement strand
TCCAAATATCCGCGCTGGGCCGCCTCAATTCCTTGCATACACCCAGTCTTAAGGACCACTGCGCGAAGTCCAGCAGGCGCGCCTTAAACCACCCAAATTGTTCAGCGCAGTCCTAGGGCAGGACGGCGTCGAGGTAGTACCAGCGGCGGTCCATCCGCACGAACCGGCTCGTTTCGTGCTGGGCTCCGCGTTCGCCGTCGTGCCGGAAATGGGCCGTGAACTCCACGGTCCCCTCGCTGTCCAGCGGACCGCCGCGGCGGGTGGAGACGATGTCCAGGCGCCGCCACTGCACGGTGGGGTCGAGATCCAGCCCGGCCGGGCGGGTGTCAGGGTGCCAGGTCCGCAGCAGGTAGCCGGCGTCCAGCACCACGAAGGCACTGTACCGGGAGCGCATGAGTTGCTCCGCCGTCGGCGCCTCGGCCTCGCCGCGGTGAAAGCGGCCGCAGCAGCCAGCGTACTGCTCGCCGGAAAGGCAGGGGCAGCGGGTCTGGATCGGGGCACGGGACGGGCCGCTGTCGGGCCCGCTGTTGCCTGCGGCGGCGTGCGTCACGGGGTGTCCTTTCCGGCAGGCCGGACGACGCCGGCGGGCCTGCTTCCGACTATAGACGCCCCCGGCCGGTGCGCCGGCACACGCCCGGGGATATCAACTTGGACACATCTGAACCCGGGCCGCGGAAGCCCGGGTGCCCGCGCCGAAAAAGTCCGTATTGTTAACAGGGGCTGCTGCCCGGCAACATTGCGGCAGGGACCTCACTTGCAGGCTGGAGAGGAAAGGTGACGTGGAAGATCCGACGACCATCGCCCTGAACCTGACCTTCTTCGGGACCCTCGGAGTGGCATTCGCCATGTTCTTCGGGCTCTTCATCGTTTTTGTCCTGACGCTGGTGCTGGCCGGCCTCGGCCGGCTAGCGGCTGTTACGGCCATGGCCCTCGCCGGGCTCCTGGGCACATCCCGGCCCGCGAAAATGGAACCGCATCTGTCAGCGGAATGGACCGCCGCGGTGGCACGTGCCGATGCCCGGGCCGCTGCCCGGGCCATGGCGCGGGCGAAGGCGCAGTTCACGCCCCATGGCCAGGCCGGGGACAAGCCGCAGGCCCAGGAGCGCAAAGCCGGCTGAGCCTTACCCCGGACAGTCAAGTCCGCTACGGTGAAACCCATGGAATTCAGATACCTCGGCAACAGCGGCTTCAAGATTTCAGAAATCACGTTCGGCAATTGGCTGACCCACGGTTCGCAGGTGGAGAACGACGTCGCCACCGAGTGCGTCCGGGCAGCGCTCGACGCCGGTATCAGCACCTTTGACACAGCGGACGTCTACGCCAACACGGCGGCGGAAAAGGTCCTCGGCAACGCCCTGAAGGACGAGCGCCGGGAGTCCCTGGAGATCTTCACCAAGGTCTTCGGCCCCACCGGACCCAAGGGCCACAACGATCTTGGCCTGTCCCGCAAACACATCATGGCAGCCATCAACGGCTCCCTGACCCGGCTGCAGACGGATCATGTGGATCTGTACCAGGCCCACCGCTACGACTTCGACACCCCGTTGGAAGAGACCATGCAGGCCTTCGCGGACATCGTGCGGCAGGGCAAGGCGCTCTACATCGGCGTCAGCGAATGGACGGCGGAGCAGATCCGCGACGGCCACGCCCTCGCCCGGGAACTGGGCTTCCAGCTGATCTCCAACCAGCCGCAGTACTCCATGCTGTGGCGGGTCATCGAGGCCGAGGTGATTCCGGTGTCCGAAGAGCTCGGACTGTCCCAGATCGTGTGGTCCCCGATGGCGCAGGGCGTCCTGAGCGGCAAGTACCACCCCGGCAAGCCGGCCCCGGAGGGCAGCCGCGCAACCGATACCAAGGGCGGCTCGAAGATGATCGAGCGCTGGATGTCCGACGAGGTCCTCACCGGGGTGCAGCAGCTTAAGCCGATCGCCCAGGAGGCCGGGCTGAGCATGGCCCAGCTGAGCATCGCCTGGGTGCTGCAGAACAAGAACGTGGCCTCCGCGATCATGGGTGCGTCCCGGCCGGAGCAGATCGCGGGTAACGTGGCCGCCGCCGGCGTGAAACTGGATCCGGGGATCATGGCCAGGATCGACGCCGCGATCGGGTCCCTGGCCGAGCGCGACCCGGCGCAGACCAAGTCGCCCGCCTCGCGTGAGGCCTAGGCCCGTGACGAGCTTGCCTGAGCTGGCCGTGACGGGTTCCACCGGGCAGCTGGGCGGGGTGGTGGCCCGGCTGCTGGCCGACGCCGGAAGCCCGCAGCGGCTGCTGGTGCGCGACGCCGGCCGGGCGCCGGAGCTGGAGGACGCCGTGCCCGTGGTGTTCACCTACGGGGATCCCGGCCTCGCGCGTGCCTCCCTGGCGGGGGTGAAGACGCTGTTCATGGTCTCCGCCGCCGAGGCCGAGGACCGGCTGCAGCAGCACTTCACCTTCATTGACGCTGCGGCCGCGGCCGGGGTCCAGCACATCGTGTACACGTCGTTCTTCGGGGCGGCGCCTGATGCCGTGTTCACCCTGGCGCGGGACCACTTTGCGACAGAGGAACGGATCAAGGCCTCCGGCATGGACTACACCTTCCTGCGGGACGACTTCTACCTGGATTTCCTGCCGCTGCTGGCCGGGGAAGACGGCCTCATCCGGGGACCCGCCGGGGAAGGCGTCATGGCCGCCGTCGCTCGCGCGGATGTCGCCCGCTCCGCCCTGACGGTGCTCCGGGACCCGGCCCTGCATGTGGGAAGGACCTACGATCTCACCGGGCCGGAGGACATCTCGCTGGCCCGGGCGGCGGACATCCTGAGCGCCGGGACCGGCCGGACCATCATCTTCCGGAACGAGACGCTGGAGGAGGCCTACGCGTCACGGGCCCCCTACGGAGCCCCGCCGTGGCAGGTCGACGCCTGGGTGAGCACCTACACGGCCATCGCAGCCGGCCAACTGGCCGGCCCGACGTCGGCCGTGCACGAACTGACCGGACGGGAGCCGCTGAGCCTGGCGCAGTTCCTCGCGGAGTCGCACCGCATTTAGGGTTCCGGCCTCCTGCCACCCGCCGGAACGGCCCGGTCTTGACGGCTTCAGGGCCGCGGCGTAGACCAGAAGGCAGGGAAACCGGCCAAATCCGGGCCGGTCCGGAGCAGATCGGCAGTGCCATGACCAAGCAGATGTCAAAGCGGACGCCGGCTGTCCAGCGCCGGCAAACCCAGCAGCTCGCGCCGCATTCCGGCGAGCCGACCAATGGCCCGCTCACGGCCGAGGAACTCCAACTCGCCGTGCGGAACCATTCTATGCCGCTGGAAGCCCTGCGGAAGGACATCACGCCGCCCGGCCTGCACTATCTGGTGGACCACTTCGACATCCCGTTCATCGATGCCGAGCACTGGCACCTGCGGATCGGCGGCGCCGTGCAACGGTCCCTGGAGCTGAGCCTCAGGGCTCTCCTCAGGGATCCCAGCATCAGCATCCCGGTCACGCTCGAATGCGCAGGCAACGGCAGGTCCCTGCTGCGCCCGCGCCCGTTGAGCCAGCCGTGGATCCTTGAGGGCGTCGGCACCTCAACGTGGACAGGTGTGCCACTGGCCTATCTCCTGTCCCAGACGGGGGTGGACGAGGACGCCGTCGAGGTGGTGTTCACCGGCGCGGACGCCGGGATCCAGGGCGGGGTCCGCCAGCAGTACGCCCGGAGCCTTCCCATCGCCGAGGCCCTCCGGCCCGACGTCGTGCTTGCCTACAGGATGAACGGCGCTGAGCTGCCCCCGCAGCACGGCTACCCGCTCCGGCTGGTGGTCCCCGGCTGGTACGGCATGGCGAGCGTCAAGTGGCTGTCCTCGATCAAGGTGGTGACCAAGCCCTTTGACGGGTTCCAGCAGGCGGTTGCGTACCGCTACCAGCAGGACGCCGACGACGCCGGGACGCCGGTCACGTGGATGAAGGTCCGTTCGCTGATGGTCCCGCCGGGAGTCCCGGACTTCTTCACCCGCCGCCGGTTCCTGCCCGCCGGGCCGGTGATGCTGACGGGCCGGGCCTGGTCCGGGGAGGGCGCGGTGCAGCGGGTCGAGGTGGGGATCGACGGCAAGTGGGCGCCCGCGCAGCTGGAGCACCCGGCCGCGGCTTTCGCCTGGTGCGCCTGGAGCATGCCGTGGGTGGCCGATCCAGGCGACCACGAGCTGTCCTGCCGCGCCACGGATGCGAGCGGAGCCGCACAGCCGCTGGAGCAGGTGTGGAATTACCAGGGCATGGGCAACAACGCGGTGCAGCGGATCAAGGTCACGGTCGAATAGGCGGGCGACTCGGGGGGTTTCGTGCCGCGCTTAGCGGCCGCGCCGCAGGTGCTGCTCATTGAGTTCGTCAAGCTGCTGGTCCGTCAGGTCATCAAACCCGCGCGCCTCGCGTTTGTCACTCCGGGAAAACCGCATGAACATCAGGATGATCAGCGGCAGGTCCACGATTTCGCAGATGAACCACAGGACGTCCCCCGCGAGCTGCTGGTCGCGCAGGGGATCCGGGAACCAGCCCAGCGCCGCCTGCGTCGTCATGACGTGATCGAGCACCTGCCCGTTGAGGCGCAGCAGGATCCCGGGGACCGCGTCGATCAGCAGCTCGATGAAGACAAAGACGAACTCCAGGGTGATGTACGCACTGGAACGGTGGAAGTCCGTTTCCTCAATGATGGGAAGTGCCATGAGCAGGCCGAGCAGCGGAATCCCGACGGTCAGGAGGGCCCCGGCCACCGGATCCGTCCGCAGCGTATAGAACAACGGCGTGAGGAACGTGGAGAAGAGGGCGAGTCCGAGCAGCGGAGCAGCCATCGAGTTGCTCACAAACCGCACCAGGCGGTTGGCGAGCACAACGTTCAGCCGCGCGATTCCCCTTGGCGGGAGTGCCGCGCGGGCCAGGGAGATGGGCCTGCCCAGGCCGATCAGCAGCGGCACGACGAACAGCAGCAGGGAAACCTTCAGCGTGAACGCCCACCGCAGCTGGGCGCTGTAGACACCGGGGAATCCGCACGTCAGCACGGTCAGGGACCCGAGGCCAAGAAGATAGAACGCCAGGGTCCGCCACAGGGGCCAGCGGCGATCCTTGGCGGCGGCCGCCTTGAGACCGAGCGCGTAAAGCACGCCGGCGGCAATCATCATCGCCAGGGCGGCCCAGTCAATCTGCCAGGCGGTTAGGACTACGTCGAGTGGTGGCACGGGCCCATGATAGCGGCGCTTCCTTGGAGAAGGGCCGGCCGGCGGGTCAGTCCCGCGTCATTCCGCGGCCCGGGCCGACTCAGGCGGCACTCCCCCCGACGACTGTTCGATAACCGCGGCGATGTGCTCAAGGAGGTAGTGCTGGCCGGCGACGGTGGGGTGGTCGCCGTCGGGCCCGATGAGTGCGTCGACGTCGTGGCTGATCCAGCCCTCCTCGATCGGGTCAACGAACTCGGCACCCGCCCTGGACGCGGCGGCCTTGAGTTGCTCGCGGACGTCCACGAGTGCGGGGTCTGGGGCGGGCAGGTAGGACGGCGGACCGACCACGATGATCTTGGCGGACGGTGCGAGGGACGCGGCCTCGGTGATCGCCGCGGAGGCAGCCCCGGCCACGGCGCTCGAAGCGTAACCAATGTCGTTCTCGGACCCGAAGAAGACCACCACCCCGGTATCCGGCGTGACGAACTGGTCCACCTGGGTACCGAAGGTGCCGTCGAGGTCGCCGCGGCTGACGTAGCCGCTGCCGTTCTCGGCGGCATTGTGGACCTGGAAGCCGGCCAGGACGGGTTCGGTCCGGATCAGGGCAGGCCAGGCGTCCGCGGGCGACGTCCCATGGCCGGTGCTCAGCGAGTCGCCTACAACCACCACGCGAACCGCCGGCGTGCCTGGCTGTTTCGCCGGGGCCACGGTGGCGGGAAGCAGGCAGATCAGGACCGCCAGCGCGGCAAGCCGGTAGTGGAGTCCGCGGGACAGTTGCTTGCCTGGCATGGCTGCTGCCTCCCGGTCCGGTTCCGCGGCGCCGGGTACGGCACCACATCTGCCATTCTGCCCTGTTAATGTGTCAGGGGTGTTGCCGGGCGGCCGGCGGGAGGAAACCGTGACGTCAGCCATGGCTAATAGTCAACGATCGCGCCGCCGGAGATATTGACCGTGGCGTCTGTGATGGCGCCGGCCCTTTCCGAAGCAACGAACACTGCCACGTTCCCGACGTCCTCCAGGGTGGCTGTCCGGTTCAGGTGGGCGGCCTGGCTGATGTCCTGCACAATCGCGTCGCGGCCTTCGGCCTGCCAGGGAATCGTTTCCACGATGCCGCCCGTTACTATCGTGACCACCCGGATGCCGTGTTTACCGAGCTCCAGCGCCCACTGCCGGCGCTGCCCCTCCATCGCATCCAGCGCGATCTTGAAGCCGCCGAGCCCCGGCAGGGTCTGCGGGCCCGAACCTCCGAACATGAGGACGACGCCGGAGCGCTGCTTGATCATGTACCGCGCCGCGGCGCGGGTGGTCAGGAAATGGGTCCGCGTCGCGTTGCTGGTGGGCTGGCTGAAGTCCTCCGGGGAGATTTCCATCAGCGGCTGCTGGACGTCCCCGTACGAGATCAGGTTGAAGGAAATGTCGATCCGCCTCGTTTTCCTGGCGACCTGGTCAACGAACGTGCCCACTTGAGCCTCGTCCAGGGCATCGACGACGGCGATCTCGGCCCTGCCGCCTGCCTCCTGGATGTCCCGGGCTACTTTCTCCAGCCGCGACTCCGTGCGTCCGGCCAGGAAAACGGCAGCGCCTTCTTCCGCGAAGGCCCTCGCGACGGCGCCGCCAATTGCCCCGCCCCCGCCGTAGACCAGGGCGGTCCTGCCCTGCAGCAAACCGTTCCCCGGCGCTCCGTTATCCAGCATCGTCGCCTGCCTCCCGCCTCGGAGTGGTAAATTCCCTCAACTATGTTCTTGCAGGCGGGCGGGTGGCAAGAGGCGCACCTTCCGGCGCCCTTGGGGAAAGCGCTAGGTTTCGCTGTCCAAGTCCGCGGGGCGGCCGGGGCCCTCGGACACGGGCGGTCCCCCGGCGCCGTAAAATTCGGGCGGGGTTCCGGGGCCGCCCGGCACCGCATGGGGTGTCCCGCCAGCGGGGGGCGCCGCGTACGGCTGCCCGGCGGAAGGCCCGGCGGATGCTAGTGCCGGCACGTCTCCCGGGTCGGCAGGCCCCAGGTCCAGTTGGAACGGCGGGTATTCGTCCCGCATCAAGGACACGTAGGCGATGACGCGGTAGATCCAGCGTTGCAGGCCCAGCAGCAGGTCGAACAGCCCCCGCCAGTACTGGCCCGTGAACAGCAGGATGAATCCGGCGATGAGGACCAGCAGCCCGATGAGGGAAATTCCCAAGCTTTCCCGGACCCATTCCCCGTCGCGGGCGGTCCAGGTCCGGGCGGTGCCCGTCAGCACTCCGACGATCAGCAGGTGCGGGATTGCCAGCAGCCAGGACTTCACGAGCACCAGTCCCCGGGACAGCCTCTCGGGGTATTCGACGTCGAAGTCCGCCGGGTAGTCGGTGCGCGCCAGGGTGAACGGCGGGTAGAGGTCCGTTCCGAGCACCCCGTAGGAGTAGAAAGCCACCCGCCAGTTCCAGCGGATCACCCCCACGTTGAAGTCGAACAGCGAGCGCGGATAGCGTCCGGTAAGCAGGATCGCGAACCACGCCACGATCGTCGTGACGATGAAGGCGAACCATAGGAAGAACAGCACGACGACGTGCGGGATGGCCAGAAACCATTTCACCAGCCACATCCAGCGGGACAGGTTGGGGTCCAGGTAGCCGCTGAGCCGTGCAGGATACGGGCGGCCCGCCGTGCCGGGAGGCACGCTGCCCCAGGCCTGCTGGCCCGGGCCGGGGTAGGCGGCGGCGTAGGGCTGCACCGCGTAGGGCTGGCCTGCACCCTGCTGGGGATACGGCTGGCCGGGCTGTGCGGCGTACGGCTGGCCTGCACCCTGCTGGGGATACGGCTGGCCGGGCTGTGCGGCGTACGGCTGCACCGCGTAGGCCGGCGTCCCGTATCCCTGCGCGGGATACCCCGGCCGGGACGACGGCGGTCCCCCGCGGCCCAGCCCCGCCGCGCCGACCACGAGCAGGGGCAGGCCGATGAGCAGGAACACGATGCCGCTGATCAGCAGGCCGATGAAGATGGGCCAGAGCAGCTCGGAGCGGGCACCGGCCTGCAGGTCAACAGCCACCGGGCTGCTGGCATCGGCATTCATGATGACCACGGCCCAGGTCCCGGACCGCAGGTCCCACTTAAGCTGCTGGGTTCCCGGACCCGTGGCGGAGGAGGTCCAGAACGCCTGGTCTGCCGGCCGCGCCGGGGCCTTTGTCCCGGAAACCTCGCGGTACTGCGTCCGGAACGGATTGAACCTGACGTCGACGATTTCGGAATGTTTGACGCCGGTCAGGTACGCCTCCACATCGGACCGGGGCGCGATGCCGATGAAGACTGCCTTCGCCGGATCGGCGGCCGAGCCACGCAGCATCACGCTGCCGGCCAGGTCCACGGGGCCCGCGTCGGGCATTCCTCCGCCGGTCATGACATCGAGTCGCGGGGAGCTCAGGGCATGGGAGTCGGCCGAAAAGCGTTCCAGCGGCGAGGTGAAGTAGCCGCCGTCGCGCTGCTGGTAATTGGCCCACCCCGCGGCGCCCGCACCGGCCAGCAGTCCCAGCCCTAGCAGTGCGCTGAGCGTGCCCAGCACCAGCATGACAATCCGGCCTGGTCGCATGGCCGCCGTCCTTTCCGATGATCCGTGTCAGAACTCGGGGTTCAACCATTTGTTCGGGAACGATGCCGGCACCGTCCGAACGCCGAATCGTAGACACCGTGAGCGTTCACGCGGTGATCACCACCTTGAGCGCCTTCGTCTCCGCGGCCCGCGCGAAGGTGTCGTAGGCCTCGATGAACTGGTCGAAGCGGAAGTGGTGGGTGGCGAACTTTTCCGCCGGTACTTTCTTCTGGACCACGAGCTTGAGCAGCATCGGGGTGGTGTTGGCATTGACCAGGCCCATGCTGATGTTGATGTTCCGGATCCAGAGGTCTTCCACATGGAGTTCCACGGACTTGCCGTGCACGCCGACGTTGGCCACGTTGGTCGACGGCGATGATGGTGGCGGCGCCGTAGAGGCCTGCGGTGCAGATCGCGGCGAGGCCCACAGGGCCGGCACCGATCACCGCGACGGTGTCACCGGGCTTGACCCGCCCGTACTGCACGCCGATCTCGAACCCGGTGGGCAGGATGTCGGAGAGCATGACAGCCTGGTCGTCGCTGACGCCGTCGGGAAGCAGGTGGAGGGAGTTCTCGGCATAGGGGACCCGGACGTGTTCGGCCTGGGTGCCGTCGATCAGGTGCCCGAAGACCCAGCCGATCCCTGGCTGGCCTTCCTCGACCAGGCAATGGGAGTAGAGGCCGCTCTTGCAGTTGGCGCAGTGCCCGCAGGACTTGATGCAGGAGATGATGACCCGGTCCCCGACTTTGAGGCTGGCCGCGGAGGAGCCGATCTCGGTGATGGTTCCCACGCCTTCATGGCCCAGGATCCTGCCCTTGGTCACGGCGGGCACATCGCCCTTGAGGATGTGGAGGTCGGTGCCGCAGATGGTGGTGGTCTCCACCTTGACGATCACGTCGCCGGGATTCTGGATTGTGGGATCGGGGACGTCCGTCCAGGTCTTATCTCCGGGACCGCCGTAGACGAGGGCTTTCATACGTGCTCCTTGGTTTTGAGGAGGGTCGGCGGGTCCACAATCCGCAGCCGGCACGGCGTTTCCGAAGCATCTATGCCGGAGGACAACAACGAGAGCCGGGCACGTTCGCGGAGTTCTTCGATGGCGGCGGCTGATACCCGGGCGTGGGTCAGGTCAATCACGATTTCGTGGCTCGGCAGCTTCGTGGTGACGCGGCGGCAGACGACGTACAGCGCACGGATATTGGCGGCCGTGACGACGCCGTGGACTTCGATCCGGGACGATTCCAGACGGTCATCGATCCGGACTGTCACCTTCAGCCGCGGATTCCTCACATGCTCGTCCATCGAACCTTCAGAGCTCCCTGGCGGGCACGGTCTGCAGTCCTGGTGCCTAAAGGTTCGCTGCATGTATTCATTTGGCCGCGGTCTCCTGCCTTTTCCTGCTGACGCGGGAAAGTGCAGAACGCCATTTCCTTCCCCAAGGTGTAGCGAGACCGGTACTGCGTATGCGAAGCGGTTCATCCCCCGACTGCCGTGCAGGAACCGCCCCACAATCATCATGACGGGTCCGCCCCGCACGGGGAAGGGGGCGAAAGGCCCTGGTCCGGATTTTGGCCGGAGCGGGCTCTGCCGCAGCGCGGGCTCTTGCCGCGGGCGGTTTACGCACCGCCCGCGCGCCTAGTTTCCCTTGACCCGGGCCTGGACCAGGTTCGCGAAAGGCAGCCGGCCGTGGAGTTCGCGGAATTCCGCGTGGTACCTGGCCTCCGCCTGGTTGAGCTCCTCGACGGGCAGCTCCTTCCAGGCGACGAGCAGGGACCCGGCGTCGGCGATCTGCCAGATCAGCCGTCCGTCCCAGTGCCCGGGGGGCTTGCCCTTGCCGAAGTCGACGAACTCCTGGATCTGCCGGCGGAGACCGCGGTTGGCCTTGCTGCCGGGGCCGGCTTTCCCGAGGTAGAGGACGTCGGCGCCGTCGACCCATTCGGCGGCCAGGGCCGCTTCCGGCAGGGAGGGATCCTTTTTCTTGAAGATCCCTGCCGTGCTCCTGGCCAGGAATCTGGGCTCAAAGCCTTCTGGCTGCAGCACCGCAAAGATCCCGGGCTTCTGCGGGATCCGGTTGACGTCCAGGGCCGCGAGGGCCCTGAATCCGGTAAATCCTTCGTCCTTGAGCGTTTGTCTGGTGGCTGGCAATGGGTTCCTTGGATCGGGGCGGGGCGCGGCGGTTCCCTTGAAGTTTACGGAGCGGGGCGGGCGCCGCCGCGCCGGCTGGCGCCCCGGCCGGCATCAGAACGTGGCGGTTCCGGACCCGCCGAGCGGGTACTCGCGTTCGATCTGGGCGACCTTCGGGTCGTTCTCGTCCGCGCCGTAGTCGGCGCTACGGGTAAGGTCCTTGCCATCCGGGAGCTTCATCGCCCGGAAAGCAAGAGACAGGACGGCGGCAACAACGAGGTTGATCGCGAACGCCACGAGGGCGATGTAGACCTGCACATCGGTACCGGGGATGACGGCGACGGCGCCGCCGAAGTGGGCCTTCGTGGCCGGGTTGACCACGTTGTAGGCCGCGACGGTGCCGTAGAGGATGCCGGCGGCCCAGCCGGCGAAGAGCGCCCACCGGTGGAACCAGCGGGTGTAGAGTCCTGCCACGATCGCCGGGAAGGTCTGCAGGATCCAGATGCCGCCGAGGAGCTGCATGTTGATGGCGGCCGACTGGTCCATCGCGATGACGAAAATGAGCGCACCGAACTTCACCACGAGCGAGGCGATCTTGGAGACCTTGGCTTCCTGCCGGGGGTCGGCGTCGGGCCGGATCAGGTCCCGGTAGATGTTGCGGGTGAACAGGTTCGCGGCGGCGATCGACATGATCGCGGCGGGGACCAGGGCACCGATGGCGATGGCGGCCAGGGCGATCCCGGCAAACCAGCCCGGGAAGTGGTCCAGGAACAGCTGCGGCACCACCAGCTGGGGGTTGACCGCACCATTCAAGTCGATGGGGTTGGTACCGGCTGCGATGGCCACGTAGCCGAGCAGCGCCAGGAACCCCAGCATCAGCGAGTACAGCGGCAGCACCGCGGCATTCTTGCGGATCGTGTTCCTGCTCTTGGTCGCCAGAACGCCCGTGATCGAGTGCGGGTACATGAACAGCGCCAGGGCCGAGCCGAGGGCCAGCGTCCAGTAGGCCGAGTAGCTGGACGCGCCCGGAATGAAGACCCCGGCGGGTTTGCCGGTGGCCGGGCTGACAGTGTCCAGTTTCGTCTGGGCGGCATCGAAGATGTGGTCCCAGCCGCCGAACTTGATCGGCAGGTAGATCACCGCGACGATCACCGCCAGATAGATCAGCAGATCTTTGACGACGGCGATCAGTGCCGGAGCCCGCAGACCCGAGGTGTAGGTGTACGCGGCCAGGACCACGAACGCGATGATCAGCGGCAGGTCCGTCAGCAGCACATTCTCTGCGCTGCCCAGGCCCAGAACCGTGAGCACGGCCTTGATGCCGACCAGTTGCAGCGCGATGTAGGGCATGGTCGCGACGATGCCGGTGACGGCGACGGCGACGGTCAGCGCCCTGCTGCCGTACCGGCCGCCAACGAAGTCCGCCGGGGTGACGAACCCATGCCGGTGGGAGACGGACCACAGGCGGCTCATCAGCAGGAACACGATCGGGTACAGCACGATCGTGTACGGCACCGCGAAGAAACCGCTCACGGCTCCGGTGGCCCACATCGCCGCCGGCACGGCCACAAACGTGTAGGCCGTGTAGAGGTCGCCGCCGAGCAGGAACCAGGTCACCCACGTCCCGAAGCTGCGGCCGCCGAGGCCCCACTCGTCCAGGCTGTGCAGGCCGTCCCCCTCCCCGGAGCGCCACCGCGCAGCGAGGAACCCCACGACGGCCACGACGACGAAGAGGATGATCACAACCGTCAGCGCGACGCCGTTGACGGGCCGGTCCGGTGCGGCCAGCGGCACGGTGACCCCGCTCACCGCTCCTGCTCCCCGCTGCGCGTCTCCTGTACAGCGTCGCGGCGGCGGCGGTCCTCCCTGGTAACCAGCCGGTACGAGATGCCCACCAGGGCCGCGGTGATCGGAACCCACAGCATCTGGTACCAGTAGAAGAACGGGAAACCGGCCAAGCGCGGCTGATCGGACGAATACGCAGGGACGAGCAACGGAACCACCACCGCGACGGCCAGCAGGATCCCGGCAACAATGTACGGACCGGACCGGCCCACCCCGCGCGTTGGCACATCAGGACTGGACATGGACGCCTCCTCATCGAGACAGCCCCCGGGCCGGAAGGGTTTCCCGGAACGTGCCGGTGGCCAGCGGACCCCATACCGCACCGCTCTATAAAAACAGGATAGACAGTGGATCTTCCCTCCGACAGGGGTGGCGAAGGGCCCTTGTCTGGATTTTGGCCGCGGTCGCCGCGTGGTCCCGCGTGGCTGCGATCCCACGGCCGCGTGGGTCAGGCCCGTGTGAAGGTGCCCAGCCCGGTCTCGTCGTAGAAATCGAGCCGGACACCCGACGCCGCGCCTCCCGCCCCCGCCGCGAAGATGGCCCCCGCCAGGCCGTTACCGTTCTCGCCGATCGATTCAAAGCTGAACGTGTCGCTGTCGAACGGGATGAGGCGGAATTTCGTGGTCCGGCCGGCAGGTCCCAGCTCGAACGCCAGCCCGCCGTCGTCCGCGGCGACAGTGAGCGGGCCGTAATAGGCGTTGGCATAGCTGCCCGTGTAGAAAGTGCCGGGCCGCGCGGGTGCTGGATGGTCCGGCGCGCGGGAGTAGTCCACTTTTGGCTTCTCGGACTCATCGATCTGCCGGAACACGCGGGCGGTGAAACCCAGCCAGTCGACCGTCGGCGAACCGTTCTGGGCGGTGTCCAGGAAGCCTGCACCGATGGCCTCCGGAATGCCCTGCGGCCGGCCGTTGGTCACGACCACGATGCCCAGTTGCTCACCCGGAAGCAGGGAGACGGCGGTCGCGGCACCAAGGTTGAAGGCTCCGGAGTGCCCGAGCAGGAGCCGGGCATGATCGTCGTAGGAGACGTTCCACCCGAGACCGTAGAACCGGGTGCGTGCACCGGGGGTGGCCGGGAGCCCCGAGACGGCGTGCGGAACGTGGGTGACCCCGAGGGCCTCCGCGTCCACGATCTGCTGGCCCTCATAGCTGCCGTTGGCCAGTTGCAGACGGATCCAGCGGGCCAGGTCCCGCACTGAGGAGCTGGCCCCGCCGGCCGGTGCTTCCGCATCGGCGTCCCGGCTGTATCTGGCGATCCACGTCCTGTTCCCGGCCGGCACGTGGATGAGCGCCCGGTTCGGCGCCTTTTGGTAGTCCGCGCGGCGATAGCTGGTGGAAGTCATGTTCAGGGGCTTGAACAGTATTTCCTCGGCAAGGTCTTCCCACGACATCTTCATGGCATCGGCGGCAGCCTTGGCGCCCGCGGTGTAGCCGAAGTTGCTGTAGTTGTAGCTGGACCGGAAGGAGTCCAGCGGCTGCTGGTTGAGGTGGCTGAGAATATAGGACTGGTCGAATCCGAGGTCCTCCAGCAGGTCACCCGCGCCGGTGTGCAGGCCGCCCTGGTGTGAGAGCAGGTCCGCCACGGTGGCATTTCGGGTGACGAACGGCTCCTTCAAGGAAAAGTCCGGGGTGTGGCTGACCACCGGGTCGGTCCAGTTGAGGGCCTTGCGGCCCACGGCGCCGGCCGCCACCGTGGAGGCCAGCGGTTTGGACACCGAGGCCAGCTGGAAGACCGTATCGGCGTCGACCGTCCCGGGTTTGCCGGACTCCCGCACGCCGAAGCCTTTGGCGTAGACCGTCTGGTCCCGGTAGACCACGGCCACAGCGATCCCGGGGACGCCGGTGCTTTCCATGGCACCCTGGATCATCCCGTCGAGCTTGGCCAGGGCGTCGTTGACCTTCTGCTGGTCCAGCAGTGGCTTTACCTGCGGTTCAGGTGCAGGGAGCAACGACGCCGGCCCGCCCGGGCCGCCGGGAGCGCCGCCGGCAGTGCCGGTGCAGGCGGCCAGAAGCGGGGCCGCCGCGATTCCGGCGGCCCCCGCCCCCATCGCTTTCAGCAGCGCACGGCGGTCCGGGTTCGCGGAGCTGTTCCGGTTCACGACGATCTCCTCAGGTTCATGGCCGGCGCATCGGCCCGACGGCGGGGCGCGTGCCGGCGCCCCTGCCCCTGCACGCGTAGTCTGCAACCTTGTGAGCAACCACGGAAAGCGCCACGGCATTGCCCCCTGCTTAAAAGGAGCCTCCCGTGCATCAGCAGGCGCTCCAGGGTCGGGTGGAAAGCGACCGGTCCCAGCGTCTGGCCGAGCTGACTATGTTCAAAATGCGGTTGTTGGGATAGAAAGCGGCGCACTTCGGCGACCTGCTACCACCGGAATGCGCATCACACGTATCGTCCCCGAAACGCGTGATGCGCCCAATGGTAGGCCGTCGCCTGCTTGTGTCAATGGCCCGAACCCAGTTACCCCAATCGACGCCTCGGTCAAGTACGACGGCGGTCAGGCACCTGCCGTACGAGCCTGGACCAGGTTGGCGAACGGCAAACGAGGAGCTGCAGGTGTGAGCAGCTCCGGGATTGGCAGGCGTACAATAAGTTGTACGCAAGGAGGTCCCCATGAAAACCCTCACGTACTCCCAGTCACGCGCGCATTACAAGGAGACCCTCGACGCGGTCACCGACGACCGCGAGGAGGTCGTCATTACCCGTCCCGGCAAGGAAGACGTCGTCATGGTGTCCCGGTCCGACTACGAATCGCTGCGGGAGACGGCCTACCTGCTTCGCAACCCCGCCAACGCCCGCCGGATCCTGGGCTCGATCGAGGAGCTGGAAGCCGGCCGCGGCGTGGTGCGGGACCTGGCTGAATGAGGCTTGTCTGGTCCGAGGCCGCATGGGAAGACTACCTATGGTGGCAATCCCAGGACCGCAGGATCCTCAAGCGGATCAATGCACTCATCAAAGACATTGAGCGCAACGGCAACGAAGGCATCGGAAAACCGGAGCCGCTCAAACACGGCTTCCACGGCTACTGGTCCCGCCGCATCACCGACGAGCACCGGCTGGTCTACAAGTACGCAGAGACCGATAACGGCGTCGAAGTCCTGATTGCGGCCTGCCGTTACCACTACGGAAACTGAACCCGCGGCGGCCCCGTCCCCGGGCACGCAAGACCTGCAGGTACCTTCGCGATCTCGCTATGAGACGGCTCGGACTTTTGATGGTCCATGACAGCCCGGCGTACATCTGACGGTGACCTGCAGGCATCTTTAAGATTACTCCGGGCCGTCCCGCACCACCACCGAAAAGGCGCCCCTTCACCCGAACGCGTAGAGTGGGAGCAGACGCCTGATTCTGGACGCGAAGCGCTGAGGGAGAAATCGTGACGATTGACTGGGACGAAAAAAAGGCCCTGCTGCAGGAGCCGAACATCGCTGCCGTGACGCAGCTTTGCGAGGAACTGATGGAGAAGAAGCCGGGGTCGGTCGTCCCCTACATCGACCCCATCCATGACGAGGACGAGTGCCGGATCGTCAGCCTGCACATCAGCCCGGGCAAGGGCACCGAATCGGGGTTCGTCTCCCACTTCAACGACGACGAAGGGGCCCGCCGCGCGACCTCCATCTACGAGGCCGCCGAACTTGACCCCCGCTACGTGATGCCGTGGAACGCCTACCCGTGGGTCCGCGACCCCGAACTGCCCTCCGCCCTGAACGTCCAGGAAAAGACGGACGGACTGCGCCCCTTCCGCCAGTTCCTCAAAATCAACAAGCGCGTCTCCGCCGTCATCGCCCACGGCGCCGACGCCCACGCCTTCCTGACCCTCTTCGAGAAGACCTACCACTCCTCGCTGAAGAACCACGGCGTCAAGATCTACAAGGCCACCGCCCTCGGCGGCCGCGCCTTCGCCGTCTCGGCAGCCAAGCAGGAGGAACTCCTCACCAAGAACGTCGAGGTCTACAAGGACGCCATGCAGCGCGCCGGCATCCAGCACCTCTGATCCGGCAGCTCTGAACAACGCCCGACGCCGGTCCGCGCCGGCGCCGCCGACCTCACCCTTCCAGCAGCCTGCGCCGGTGTTTGAGCTCCTTGACCCACGCCCTGGTGACCATCGCGGGGAACGGCGAGCCGCCGTCGTCGCGCGTTGACGCAAACGCCGTTCCCGCCTCCAGATCCGCCAGCAGGGGGCCGGACGCCTTCAGCCCGAGTTCCAGCACCTGGGCCGCGGCGCGTTCCGTCAGCCCGAGCCCGTTCGCCCAGGCCAGGAAATGCTTCCGCGAGATCCCCGTGCGCTTGCCGTCCAGCGTGAGGGCCAGCGTCTTGTCCCCGTAGACCACGGTGGAGGGGATGTCGTACACCGGGGCGATGGACCACTCCCCCGATGGCTGCTGCACCATGGACACGTTCTTCGCATGCAGGTCCCCGTTGCCGCTCAGCCACGCGAACGCCGCCTGGACCGCCAGGTTCCGCAGCGCGGGCAGCGGCGCCGCACAATACGCCGACAGCGCCCGGCACACCTGCCCGTACCCCACGTTGTACTTGTCCGCCGGGTACAGCCCCAGCACCTGCGCCCCGTCCTCGACGGCGAGACGCTCCACCGCGTCCGGCGCCCCGCCGGCCACAGGGATCCGGTCGAAGCGCTCCACCAGCAGCCCGGGCCGGCCCGCGACATCGCGGATCAGCTGCACCCGGCTCAGCGGGATCCGCAGCTTCGCCGCGTAGCGGAACATCACGAACTCGTTCTCCACCACGTGCGGGAACTCCGGCGCGTTGAGCTTGAGGATGAACCGCCGGCCCGCCCTCGCCACCGGCATCGAAATCATCCCGGCGGACAGCTTGTCCTGCACCCCGGCGAGCGCCACCGGATCAATCAGCCCCGAATCCCCCAGCAGGGCATCGAAATCCACGGGCGTCTTCGGATCCAGCCGCACGGCGTGCTCGTCCGGGTCCAGCTTCTCGCCGTGGCCCACGATCTGCACATCACCCACGGGGTTCGCCCCGGCCGCGATCAGCAGCGAAAGCTCGTCATCCACACTGGTCTTCACCGAGCGGCGCAGCGCGTTCAGCCGCCGCCCCTCCGGCAGCAGCCCGGTGAAATACGGCGGCGCCGCCCCCGCAGCGGAGAAGACCGGCTCCGCTGTCAGCGGCAGGGAACTCGCGACGGCGGGCCGGGCCGCGGCCAGGTACGCCGGCAGGTAGCTGAACCTGGTGCCGCCGCCGTGCCGTTCCAGCCGTGCCGCCAGCACCCCGGCCTTGTAGACGTCCGCCACCCGGTGCTTCACGGCTGGGGCTGCCCGGGTCCGGGTTCGAGGGCGGCGGGGTCGACGGCGGCCGGGTCGCCTTCGAGCGCCCGGGCGGCGGCCGGCTCGCCGGCGAGCGCGAGGGCGGCGGAGCTGGTCCGGGTGCCCAGCCGCAGCTCGAGCCCCAGCGTGCCCAGGAGCGCCAGCAGCGAGTCCAGCTGGACGCTGCGTTTGCCCTGCTCGACGAACCGCACGAAACGCTCCGACACTCCGGCAAGCTCGGCGAGGTCCCGCTGGCTCAGCCGCAGCGCCCCGCGCCGCGCCCGGACCTCGGCCGCCAGCCGGTCCGGGAATGCTTCGGGCATCATGCAGGCCCCCTCGGATCGGTATGAACGTGCCGTTTTTGATGAAATACCAGTCTAAACCCGCCGTCCGGAGGGGTTCCAGGGAAATCCAGTACGTTCGTGCCGGTTAATCCGCGGCTTCATGCGGCCGGGAAGGTGTGGCCTCCTGCCCGGGCCGGGCGCAGGAATCGCCATGGACCGCCTGGCCAATGGCGGCCAGCTGGGCTACCTGATCCCGGCCCAGCCGGTCGAACACGAGGGAACGGACCGCCTCCACATGGCCGGGCGCTGCGGCGACAATCTTTGCCATCCCGGCGTCGGTGAGGCGGGCCAGCACCGCGCGGCGGTCCTCCGCAGCCATGGTCCGCGCCACCAGCCCTTGCTGTTCAAGACGGGACACAATGCGGGAGAGGCGTGACTGGGAAGTGCTGGCCGCCGCGGCCAGCTCCGTCATCCGCATCTGCCTCTCCGCCGATTCGGACAACATGGCGAGCACCATATAGCCGGCCAGGGTCAGATCCTCATCCCGCTGCAGCTGGGAGTCCAGGGCCGCGGGAAGCGTGAACATCATGGCTGCCAGCGCCAGCCATGCCTCGTGCTCCTGCCCATCGAGCCACCGGGGTTCCGTCATAAAGGAAGTCTACCCGTGGTTACTTGACGCCGCATTTCTTTCGGCTGCATTATTTGCAGTATCAAATAAATTCATTCGTGCGACGACAAGCGCACACCCGAACCGAAGGAACCAACATCATGAACATCGCCCTGTGGATCGTCACCGGACTTCTCGCCCTGGCCTTTCTCGCCGCCGGCATCATGAAAATGGCCCAGCCGCAGCAAAAACTGGCGGCCTCCGGAATGGCCTGGGCCGGCGACTTCACCGCGAGCTCGGTCAAGGCCATCGGCGCCGTGGAAGTGCTCGGAGCCCTCGGGCTGATCCTTCCGGCCGTCACCGGCATCACCCCCGTCCTCGTACCGCTCGCGGCAACCGGCCTCGCCGTCGTCATGATCGGCGCTGCCGTCACCCACGCCAAACGCGGTGAAAAGCAGGCGATCGGCATCAACCTCATATTGGCGGCCCTGGCGCTCTTCGTCGCCGTCGGACGCTTCGGCGCCTGGCAGTTCTAAAGCGGCACCGTGGCGAGGGTCAGGCCGGCTCGATGAGTTCCGGGCCGTTGTTGCGGACCGAGTTGACCCGGTCGGTGACCACGCGCGGGGTCAGGACGGGCTCGGGGATGCTCTCCAGGAGATGCTGCACGGCCTCCTTGTCGGTGATGTCCGGGTTCAGCCAGTCGGCGTACATCTCCGGCGGGACGATCACCGGGGCCCGGTCGTGGACATGGCCCAGGGAATCATGGGCCGTCGTGGTCAGGACGGTGCAGCTGAGCAGCCACCGGTGCGGATCATCCTCCGGAAGGGACGGGTCGGGCCAGAATTCATACAGCCCGGCAAAGGCCAGCAGTTCGTCCTTCTCCGAGTAGAGGTAGTTGGGGATCTTCTTCCCGTCCGCGGTCTTCTCCCACTCGTAATATCCCTGCGCAGGGACAAGGGCGCGGCGCTTGACGGCTGCCTTCCGGAAGGCGGGCTTGTCCAGGACCGTTTCGCTGCGCGCGTTGATCAGCTTCGAGCCGATCTTGATGTCCTTCGCCCAGGACGGCACCAGGCCCCAGCGGGCGATCAGCAGCCGGCGTTCGGGCCCGTCACCGGAGGCCTTCTCGGCAATAATCGGGACGTCATCGGTCGGCGCGACGTTCCAGCTCGGTGGCGGGGCGGCACCCTCGGCCACCTGGGCATCGAAGTAGCTCAACAGGTCACCGGTTGCCCGGGCCATCACATATCTGCCGCACATGTGTTCATTGTGCACCAAGGTTAGGAAATAATGACGGGATGGTGTATGTTGCATAGCCGACCCCCCAAACGAGAAAAGAGAACCACCCCCGTGGCAACCGATTACGACGAACCCCGCTCCGACGTCAAGGAATCCCAAAACAATTCCCTGGAGGCGCTGCAGTCCGCCAACGCCCCGGACGCCCGCAGCGTCGTCCGCGACCTGGACGAAGCCGACGCCCTCGACGGCGCGGAAACCCCGGGCGGAGAGTTCATCTCCGAAGAACTCACCGTCCAGGTCATCCCGCAGAAGGACGACGAGTTCACCTGTTACTCCTGCTTCCTGGTCCGGCACCGTTCCCAGCTCGCCCGCGAGAAAAACGGCCACGCCTACTGCACCGACTGCGAAGGCTGAGTCCCGGTCCGGTTCGCATATGCTCGTCAGACAAGCCACACAGGCCCAGCGACGAACCATCCGGGAGACACCTCATGACCACCTGGCGGATCAGGGATTTCCATTCGGCCGACCTTGACGGGATCCTGCATCTCTGGGAGTCCCTCAAGGCCACCAACGTCGAGCCGGTCTACGCCCTCTCGGAGGTGCTCGCCTCCTGCGAGAAGGACCACGCCGTCGTCGCGGTGCAGGGCGAGACGGTGGTGGGGGCCGCCGTCGGACGCGCCGCGCATGACCAGGGCTGGATCGTCTTTTTGGCCACGCTTCCCGAGTTTCGCGGCCGCGGGATCGGCACCTCACTGCTGGCTGCCGTCGAAAACCGGATGGCCCCGCACGGGCTGAACAAGCTCTCCGCGCTGATGCCGGAAGCCGAAACCCGGGTGGAGGCCTTCCTGGGCCGCGGCTTCGTGCTCAAGAAAAACCTGCGCTACTTCGAACGGACCATCCCCGTCCAGCGGCAGGAGCTCGGCGCGCTGGGCCAGCTGGGTGGCCGCATCCTGGCCCGCGACCTTTGGGAAAACGTGGCCGGCATGCGCAAGGAGAAGGAACTGCTGGAACGGCGCCTGGTCCTGCCGCTGGCCGAGGCCGATCTCGCCGATGAATACGGCGTGGTGCCGCCGCGCGCCGTCGTCCTCTTCGGCCCTCCCGGCACCGGAAAGACGACCTTCGCGAAGGCAATCGCCTCCCGGCTGGAGTGGCCCTTCGTGGAGGTTTTCCCGTCCCGGCTGGCCTCGGACCCCAAGGGGCTGGCCGGTGCGCTGCGCGAGACGTTCCTGGAGATCGCCGAGCTGGAGCACGCCGTCGTGTTCATCGACGAGGTGGAGGAGATCGCCTCCCAGCGTTCAGGCGAACCGCCGTCGCCGCTGCAGGGCGTCACCAACGAACTGCTCAAGATCATCCCGGCCTTCCGCGAACAGCCCGGCCGGCTCCTGGTCTGCGCCACCAACTTCATCCGCGCCCTGGACACCGCGTTCCTGCGCCACGGCCGGTTCGACTACGTCATCCCCATCGGCCTGCCCGACCGCCAGGCCCGCGAGGCCATGTGGCAGCGCTTCATCCCCGCCGCCGTGGTGGACGATGTCGACGTGGAACTGCTCGTGGACCGCACCGAGGGCTTCTCCCCCGCGGACATCGAGTACGCGGCCCGGAGCGCCTCCCAGCGGGCGCTCGAAAAGGCGGTCTACGACGACGGCGGGCTGGCTTCCGGCGGCGACGTCGCCGTCCGAACGGCCGTCCGCAAGGGCCCGGCCACCCAGGACTACCTCGACGCGATCGCGGACACCCGCACCACCGTGAGCGACGAGGTCCACGAACAGTTCCTCGAGGACATCGACGCGCTGGGCCGGGTGTAGGGCTTGTTCGAACGCCGAACTCGCCGGAAACCTGCGGGTTCGCCGTAAGTTTCCGGCGAATCCGCACGGTTCCCGCGAACTGGCCGCAGGACTGAGAGGACGAGGAGGAAACCGTGATCCTGTTCCTGACAATTGTGAGCGGCCTCGCCTGGACCGTGGTATACGTCGAGGCCATCCGGGTCGGGTTCAGGGACAAGAGCTACGCGATCCCGGCCGCCGCGCTCGGGCTGAATTTCGCGTGGGAGGCCATCCACGCCTCACGCTCCGTCGTCACGGGATTATCGGTCCAGGGCGTCTTCAACATCGTCTGGGGCCTGGCCGACGTCCTGATTGTGTATACCTTCCTCAGGTTCGGCAGATCCGAGCTGCCGCCCTGGGTGACGCGGAAGCTCTTCATCGGCTGGGCGCTCCTGCTGGGCGTCGCATCCTTCGCCGTGCAGCTGCTGTTCGTCGTGGAGTTCGGCTGGGAGCTCGGCGCCCGGTATGCCGCCTTCCTGCAGAACCTCCTGATGTCCGGACTGTTCATCGCCATGTTCGCCGCCCGCGGCGGAACGCGGGGCCAATCCCTGCTGATCGCCGTCGCCAAGTGGCTAGGGACGCTTGCGCCCACCATCGTCTTCGGCGGGTACGGGAACCCCCCGTTCATCCTGGGCGTCGGCGCCCTCTGCAGCGTCTTTGACCTCGCCTATATCGGCCTGCTGTGGCGGACACTATCCCACCGCGTTTCCCCGGGGAATATGGAACCCGGCGGCAGGGAAGAAGTTCCTGACTTGCCCGCGTCGTGACGGCCAGCAGGTCCCGATTCTCAAGATCTCCTGAAGATGATCTGGCCCTGGTCGTTCGTGAGCACCAGCGATTGCTTCCCCAAGGAGTATGTCAACGGCGTCTTGAGGTAGGCAGTCGTCCAGGCCCGCTGTTCACCCGCCGGGCCGATACAGCCGTCGGCCGATTCGATCATTCCAGCAGGATCAGGCGTCATTGCTTCGGCAGCGACAGATACCGGGACATTCAGTACCCCGCACGGCATCCGAACGACCATAGTCAGGGACCCGTTCATACGACTAAAACTCATTTGAAGAGGCGCAGAAGTCACCCAGGATAGGTCTTGGCAAGGGCGCTGCCCGCAGTTGACGTGAACGCCTTGCACTCGAACGGCTCAGCACCAACGCTCTCGCTGTACGTGGCATCGCGACAGTCAAACAGAATAGTCCCGGTACTAGTCGAGGGAACGGGGCTGAGGCCAGTTTGCGGACTGGCGACACCACCACACCTGCAAGAGCAGCGGCCGGCATCAAGAGAAAAGACAAGAGCACGCGATTCTTCATGGAGTGATCCCTCTCATCGATCCTCTGAAACTAACAGAGGTAGCCTGCGGAGTCTCGGACCCTGCCGAACTTCAGGCTTCGAGTACGCAACCCGACGCTAGTCCTTGGCCATTTGCGGTGTGCCCGCGAGTGCGATGAGGTTCCGATCGGTGGCAGCTCGCCGCCCAACGGGATCCTTGAACGCAACACCAGGAATTCACAAGCACGCGGCGAGCGAAGTGAATGGCTCAAGGGCAGGATGGAGAACATGGAAGTCATCGGGAGCCGCATCCTGCTTCATCCGTCCGAACCTGAGCGGAGCCACCGGTTTTATCGGGACACGTTGGGCTTGGCGATCTACCGGGAGTTCGGGGGTCGTGATGCGCCGGGCCTGGTGTTCTTCCTGGGAAACGGTTTTCTCGAGGTCAGTGGACGGTCGACTGATCCGCCGGGGAGTGCCTTGGCGATCTGGATTCAGGTTCGCGATGTGCAGCTCGAGCACGAGCGGCTGCTGGCGGCCGGGGTCCCGGTGCTCCGCAAGCCGCAGCAGGAGCCGTGGGGGCTGGTGGAGATGTGGATCGCGGACCCCGACGGAGTGCGCATCGTGCTCGTTGAGGTTCCGAAGGATCACCCCCTGCGACGCGACCAGCGGTGATCATTTCTTCTCTCGCGGCCGCCGTCCCGACGGCATCCATTGCGGCGGAACGGATGTTGCAAGGGCCGGATCTTACCATTGGGCGTATGAAGGTTGGTCAGGCCCGGGGACGCTCAGGGCGGAAACTGCAATGACCGGTGACAGGGATCGGGATGCTTCAAGGCGCCCTTCGCCGCCCATGAGGTACTCGAGGCCCGCTGGAAAGCCGGGCCGGCCGAAGAACGCAACCTGTGGCAA
>NZ_JAGPOT010000010.1 GCF_018224015.1 Pseudarthrobacter albicanus | reverse complement strand
GCCTTCCCGCTGAGCCCCGCGACCCGCCGCAGCGATTCCTCGCTGGAGTTCACCAGATTGTCGATGACCACGACCTCATGGCCGGCCTCCTGCAGCGACAGGACAGTGTGCGAACCGATGTAGCCGGTCCCGCCAGTAACCAGAATTCTCATGGCTTTACGGTATCCCAAAAACTGCGCCCGTCTTTCAACCCCGGCAGGCCCGCCACGCGTGCCCTGCGGCGAGCCGTGCGGCGAGCCGTGCGCGAAGCCAGGCGGCCAGCCATTAACGTGCTGTAGCTTCAGGAATACACTGGGAATGTACGTCTTGCCAAGGGAGGCAATCGGATGCACCATGCAGGCGGATCTGGCTGGCGGATCACCATGGACACTTCGGGTCCTATGCTCATTGCACTTTACGTTCGAGACGCCGCCGGCCTGGTGACTGCCGGGCATCCTGCCCTCAGCCACGCGGCACCCAAAATCCGCCCCGCGGACCACTCGCACCTGATCGCGGATGTGGGCGGTTTCAGTGCTCTTAAAACCGAATGGGAGGCCTGGTGGGAGCAGCTCCTGAAGGCCTACCCGGAGATGTCCCCGGAGCTGGCCCCGCCGGCTTTCCGGGCCTTCAGCAATTCACCGGCACTGCGGCGGGTGTTGCAGGCGCACTTCGGCGCTGCGCTGATCTGGGCCAGGGAGCGCCGCGGCGAGTATGGGGCACTGGAGGCGGAGCGGGAAGCCAGCGGCGCGGCGCAGGTGCTGGCGGACATGGTGGACGACCGGCTGCTGGAGGTGGGCAGGGCCTCCAACGATTTCGACCTCACCATTATCGAGCTGCCGCTGGCGGAGCCCCGGGCCTGGTATCTGGAGCCGGACAAGATGATCATGAGCCACGAGCTGCTGTCCCAGCCCGAGCTGTTCCGCAGTTATGTGCAGCCCGTGGTGGAGCTCCTGATCTGACGAACATGCCGGCGCCGCTGCCGGCCCCACGCAGGGGCCCGCTACCAGGCGGGAGCTACCGGGCGGGAGCTACTGCTCGGGAGCCCCTGCGACCGTCACGCTGATCTGCCCGGCCTGCGCCCCTGAAGCCTGCCAGCCGTTGCGCGCCTCCCGGCTCCAGCTGTGCCCGTCCGTCTGTACCTCGGTGATGCCGAGCGACTTGGCATTCGCCACGGCCCATTGCGCCACGGCCCAGGCCTGGGTGCCCCCGGCTTCCACCAGCAGCGTCCTGCCGTCCGAAGACGCCGGAACAGCCCCGAAAGCCGCGGCCAGTTCCGCCTGCACCACGGCCGGATCACCGGCAGCGTCGGGGGAACGCAGCGTGCAGTCAAGTCCTGCGGCGCTCTGGCCGCTCAGCGCGGAGGCGAACGCCTTGGCCATCGCCTCGTGCTGGGCGTAGGCGCCCGGGTAGGCGGAGTGCTGGACCCTTTGCGCGGCGTCGGTGAGCTCCAGCGACTGGTAGCCCGAGACCTTCGTCAGTGCATCGTAGAAGGCGTTGCTCGCGTGATAGGGGTCCATCACCTGCTCTGCGGTGCCCCAGCCCTGGGACGGCCGCTGCTGGAACAGGCCGCGGGAGTCGGGACCGGCCTGGTCGCCGTGGCCGATATTGCGCAGTTTGGATTCCTGCATGGCCGTGGCGAGGGCGATGCTGGCTGCCCGGGCCGGCAGCCCCCGCTGCACAGCGACAGCGGTGATCAGGCCGGCGTTCGCGGCCTGGTCGGTGGCGAGTTCGTCGCCCCCGTCGCCGGCGGCCGTGCAGCGTTCGTCTATCAGGGTTTCCGAGCGCTGCAGGAACGCCACCGCGGTGTAGATGCCGCCTGCGACCATCGCAAGGGTCAGCAGGAGCACGATCCGACGGCGCCAACTGCCTCTTCGTGCCACGAAATTACTCCCTCGGGCCCCTCCGGGCCGTTCCATTTCCACGCCGCGTCATCCGCAGGCGGCTTGTCCGCGCCAGGTATCCGGCATCAGCCTTAGTTGGCGTGCAGGTCCTCGTTGAGCTCAACGGTCTGCCCCTTGCGGGGGATGGCCTCCACGGCGCCGGTGGTGGAGTTGCGGCGGAAGAGCAGGTTGGGAACACCGGAGAGTTCCACGGCCTTGACGATCCGGGTGATGTCCTCGCCGTCGGCGTCCTTGGCCCCGGTGACCCGGACGCGCGTTCCGGCCGTCACGTAGAGGCCCGCCTCCACGACGGAGTCGTCGCCGATGCTGATGCCGACGCCGGAGTTGGCGCCGAGCAGGACGCGCTCGCCCACGGCGATTTTTTCCTTGCCGCCGCCGGACAGGGTGCCCATGATCGACGCGCCGCCACCGACGTCGGATCCGTCACCGGTGACGACGCCGGCCGAGATGCGGCCTTCGACCATGGAGGCGCCGAGCGTTCCTGCGTTGAAGTTCACGAAGCCCTCGTGCATGACCGTGGTGCCCTCGGCCAGGTGAGCACCGAGCCGGACGCGGTCGGCGTCGGCGATCCGGACGCCGGACGGGATGACGTAGTCAACCATCCGCGGGAACTTGTCCACGCCGAAGACGGTGACGGCGCCGCGCCGGCGCAGGCGTGCACGGGTCAGTTCGAAGTCCTCGACGGCGGCGGGGCCGAAGTTGGTCCACACCACGTTGGGGAGCTTGCCGAAGATGCCGTCGAGGTTGATGGTGTTTGGCCGGACCAGGCGGTGCGAGAGCAGGTGGAGGCGCAGGTAGGCGTCGGCCGTGTCCGCGGGGGCTTCGTCGAGGTGGATCTGGACGAAGACGACCTTCTGTTCGGTGCCGCGGTCCTGGTCCGCGCCGCTGGCGGCAATGTCGGTCAGGGACTGGTCCGCGTTTTCGACGCCGCGCAGGTTTTCCGCCGCGGTTCCGAGGGCGGGCGCCGGAAACCAGACATCCAGCACGGTGGCTTCACCGTTGCGGGTCGAGACGGTGGCCACCCCGTAGCCGTAGGCAGCGCGGGCGTCGGAACGGGCGTCGGAACGGGCGGCGGAGCGGGAGTCGGCGGGCACGGCGGAAGCAGCGGTTTCAGTCATGGCCCAAGTCTATCGAGAGCGGCCGGGGCGGCTGAAACCGGAGTCGCCCAAGTGACTGGCAGAAGTTGTCGTTTTGCGGCCCCTGAACGACAACTATTGCGGGCCAGACGATATGAAATGAGGGCAGGGCAACGGATAAGGTGGAACCGTGACTGACTCGGACGCTCCTGCCCCGGCCTCTGCCCTTCCCTTGCACGCCCGCCCCCGCCTTGACCTGCGCCAGGATGTTGCCCTCCTCACCGCCGACCTGATCGACTTCAACAGCGTCTCCGGCAACGAAAGGGAGCTGGCCGACGCCGTCGAGCAGGCCCTCCGCACCATCCCGGAACTGGAACTGGTCCGCGACGGGGATTCGATCATCGCCCGCACCAGCCTGGGACGGCGCGAGCGGGTCATCCTGGCCGGGCATCTGGACACCGTGCCGCTGCCTGCCACGGACGGGTCGCTGGGGACCGTGCCCGCCTTCTGGCCCTCAGGGGCGCCCGGCGAAGGCGTCCTCTACGGCCGCGGCGCCACGGACATGAAGGGGGGAGTCGCGGTGCAGCTTGCCCTGGCCGCTGCCCTGTTCGACGGCGGCGCCGCGCCGGACAGGGACGTCACCTTCGTCTTCTACGACCATGAGGAAGTCGAGGCCGCCAAGAGCGGGCTCGGCCGCCTCGTCCGCAACCATGGGGCCCTGCTGGGCGGGGACTTCGCGATCCTGCTCGAGCCCACGGACGGGACGGTGGAGGGCGGCTGCAACGGCACCATCCGCTTCGAAGCGACCACGTCGGGGGAAGCGGCCCACTCGGCCCGCGCCTGGATGGGCAGCAATGCCATCCACGCGGCGGCCCCGATCCTGGCCCGGCTGGCCGCCTACGAGCCCCTGACCGTCGACGTGGACGGGCTCCAGTACCGTGAAAGCCTCAACGCGGTGAAGATCAACGGCGGCACCGCGGGCAACGTCATCCCGGACCGCTGCGTCGTGGAGATCAACTACCGCTTCGCCCCGGACAAGACCCCGGACCAGGCGGAAGCGCATGTGCGCGAACTGCTGGCGGGGTTCGACGTCGTGCGCACCGACAGCGCCGCCGGCGCGCGTCCCGGACTGACGCACCCGGCCGCCGCGTCCTTTGTCGCCGCCGTCGGAGCGGAGCCGAAGCCCAAATACGGCTGGACCGACGTCGCGCGGTTCAGTGAGCTGGGGATCCCTGCGGTGAACTTCGGCCCGGGCGACGCATTGCTGGCGCACAAGGACAACGAGCATGTGGAGGCCGACGCGATCCGCGAATGCCTGCGGGCGCTGCGGACCTGGCTCGCGGCCTGATCTGCTCACGAGGAAGGGCCCGGATCCTGTGGATCCGGGCCCTTCCTGGTCTATGGCTACTTTGCGGCGGTCTCCACGGCTGCAGGCTCAGCCTTGGCAACCCCGCCTGCCGCCTTCGTGGTTCCGCGGCGCTCGATCCAGACTGCGATGCGGGACACGCAAATGTTGATCGCAATGTAGATCGCGGCGGCTACAAAGAAGATCGGGAACAGGAACTGCGTCCCCAGGAAGTCGGCCATGACCTGCACCGCCCGGAGCAGTTCACCGTACGCCACGATGTAGCCCAGGGACGTGTCCTTCAGCAGCACCACGAGCTGGGCCACGAGCGAGGGCATCATACGGCGGACGGCCTGCGGAAGTTCGATGATCATCCGGGACTGGAAGCTGGTCAGGCCCACCGTGAGGCCGGCTTCACGCTGTCCCTTGGGCAGGGACTGGATGCCGGCGCGGATGATTTCCGCGAAGACGGCCGCGTTGTACAGGACAAGTCCAGCCACCACTGCGATGAACTGGTTGGTGCCGAACACCAACAAAACAAAAAACATCATCAGGACAACGGGCATGCCCCGGAGGAATTCCAGCACGATCCGTACGGGTATCCGGATGGCGGCGACGTCGGAAATCCGCAGGAGGCACAGCAACAGCCCCAGGGGGAACGCGATGACTGCTGCCACAGCGGCAGCGCTGAGGGTGGCACCGATGCCGTTCCCGAGCAGCGTCCAGACATCCGCACGGGTGAAGATGGCCCACCGGCGGCCCTCGAAGATTCCCTGCTGTGCCAGGGTGCTGGCGATCCACGCCAGCAAGCCGACGATCAGCAGGGAGCCGATCACGGAACCAATACGTGAAACCCTTCGGGCCTTGGGCCCCGGGACGTCGTATAGAACTGAACTCATCGGGCGATCGCCACCTTTCGTTCGACGGTGCTCGCCAGGATGCCCAGCGGAACGGTGATCAGCAGGTAGAAGAAGGCCACTCCGAGGAGAACGGCCAGCACCTGGTCGCCATTGGCGTTGGCGAGCTGCCGGCCGTAACCGAACAGTTCCAGCACGAAAAAGGCGCCGGCGACGGACGAGTTCTTCACGAGGGCTATCAGGATGTTGATCAACGGCGGAATGACCGTTCTCAGCGCCTGCGGGAGGATGATCAGGGACAGCACCTGGCCGAAGTTCATGCCGATGCTGCGCGCGGCCTCGGCCTGCCCAACGGGAACGCTGTTGACACCGGAGCGGACAGCTTCTGCGATGAAGGCTGCGGTGTAGGCGCTCAGGGCGATGATGGCCGCCACTTCGAACTGCTCAAACTTCACTCCAAGCCTGGGCAGCACGATCGCGGCAAAAAAGAAGGCGATGGTCAGGGGCGTGTTTCGCAAGATTTCCACGTACGCCGTGCTGAATCCCCGCAGGGCCGCCACGGGCGAAACCCTGGCTGCCGCAAGGAGGGTTCCCACAAACAGGGCGATCACCCCGGACACAGTGGACAGGAAAAGTGTTCTGAGAAAGCCGTTCCAGTACAGCGGCAGGTTCTCGATAATGACGTCCATGGGATCCTTCAACTGCGATCGGCGGATTGGAACGGACCGGGGACTGGCGGTTGCCGGCGCTGGCAGGAGCGGGCTCCGGCAACCGCCAGTCCAGGGTCAGTAGCGGTTCAGTGCGGGAAGTTCCGGGGCGGTCTTGATGGCCGAGCCCGCCGTGGCTTCCCAGGCCTTCTTGTAGGAACCGTCCTTGGCGAATGCCTCCAGCTGGTCGTTGATCCAGCCGCGGAAGACGGTGTCCTCCTTCTTCAGGCCGATGCCGTAGGGCTCCTTGGTGAACGTTTGATCCGACGCCAGCTTGAAGGCATCGGGTTCCTTGTCCACGAAGCCGGCAAGAATCACGTTGTCCGTGGTGATGGCTTCGACCTGCTTGTTGCGGAGCGGCTCCAGGCAGGCGGAGTAGGTCGCGGCCGGAACCAGGACTGCTCCGTACTTTTCCACGATGGTGGCGGCAGGGGTGGAACCGGTGACGGAACAGACGTTCTTGCCCTTGACGTCCTCCGGCTTGGTGATGGTGGTGTTGTCCTTGTTCACCATCAGGGCCTGGCCCGCCTCGTAGTAGGGGCCGGCGAAGCCAACCACTTCCTTGCGCTTGTCGTTGATGGTGTAGGTGGCGACAATGATGTCCACCCGGCCCTGCTGGATGAACGGCTCGCGGTTGGCGGAGACAGTTTCAACCCACTCGATCTTGTCAGCAGCGATCCCGAGCTTGGCGGCAATCAGCTTGCCGATCTCGACGTCGAAGCCCACCGGCTTGCCGTCGAGGCCCTTCTGGCCGAACAGCGGCTGGTCGAACTTGGTGCCGATGGTGATCTTTCCTGCGGATGAAAGCTTGGCCATGGTCGTGTCGGCGGCGAAGCTCGGCTTCTCGGCGACAGGCGGGTTGGAGGTGGCGGTGCCGCCGCCGCCGCCGCAGGCGCTGAGGCTCAGCGCCAGAGCCGCGGAGGCAGCAACCAGAAGGGATTTCCTCCTGGACAAAAATGCCTTCATGACATTCCTTTCATTGGACGGCCGCCGTGCGGCGGCCCGGGTGCGAACTCGAGTGGACTCAGTGAGTCAGCAGCTTGGACAGGAAGTCCTTGGCCCGGCTGCTCTTGGGGTTGGTGAAGAATTCTTCGGGCGTCGAGTCCTCGACGATCTGGCCGTCGGCCATGAACACGACACGGTGGGCGGCCTTCCGCGCGAAGCCCATCTCGTGGGTGACCACGATCATGGTCATGCCCTCCTTGGCCAGCTGGATCATGACGTCGAGGACTTCGTTGATCATTTCCGGGTCCAGGGCCGAGGTGGGCTCATCGAAGAGCATTACCTTCGGCTTCATCGCCAGTGCCCGGGCGATGGCCACGCGCTGCTGCTGGCCGCCCGAAAGCTGGGCCGGAAGCTTGGGAGCCTGCTGCCCGACGCCGACGCGTTCCAGCAGTGCCATCGCATCCTTGTCCGCCTGGGCCTTGGCAACGCCCTTGACCTTGATGGGGCCGAGGGTGACGTTTTCCAGGATCGTCTTGTGCGCAAACAGGTTGAAGGACTGGAAGACCATGCCGACGTCGGCCCGCAGCTTTGCCAGTTCCTTGCCTTCTTCGGGGAGTTCCTTGCCGTCGATCCTGATGACGCCGTCGTCGATCGTCTCGAGACGGTTGATCGCGCGGCACAGCGTTGACTTTCCCGAACCCGACGGTCCGATAACAACGACAACCTCACCCTTGCGGACATTCAGATTGATGTCCTTCAAGACGTGCAGCGGGCCGTAATGCTTGTTGACGGCATCCAGGGTGACGAGCGCATCGCCGGGCACTTGAGTAGTCATAAGAAGAATCTAGCGAACATCAGCGCCCTCTGACCGCAATCACTCCCACTTGGTTCAGATCGTGATTCAAGAGATACCTGCACGTCAGGCCGCCGGAGCGCAGCCCCGGACACGCCCCGCGGGCTGCCGGGGAGCGTGTTCCGCGCTAGCCTATGGGCATGAGTACCGATCGGCAGCATGACCAGGACCAAAATCAGGACCGGAACCCCGCCGGGAAGCCGGCGCCCGAAAAGCGCGACACGCCACCGGCAAACGGCATCCGGCACAAGGGTCCGCTGGAGTTGCGGCGCAAACAGGCGAAGGTCACGATGTCGGACCAGACCCTGCTCGACACGAAAGGCCCAGGGCAGTTCGTCCACACCGACCCCTGGCGTGTCCTGCGGATCCAGAGCGAGTTCGTGGAAGGCTTCGGCGCGCTTGCGGACCTCGGGCCGGCCGTGAGCGTCTTCGGCTCCGCCCGCACCCTGCCCGGCAGCGCCAACTACGAACTCGCCGTCGAGATAGGCCGGAGGCTGGCCGAAGCAGGCCTCGCCGTCATCACCGGCGGCGGCCCCGGCTCCATGGAAGCGGCCAACAAGGGCGCGGTCCAAGGCAACGGCGTGTCCGTGGGCCTCGGAATCGAACTGCCCTTCGAGCAGGCCATGAACCAGTGGGTGGACCTGGGCGTCAACTTCCGCTACTTCTTCGCCCGCAAGACCATGTTCGTGAAGTACGCCCAGGGCTTCATCGTGCTGCCCGGCGGGCTCGGAACCCTGGACGAGCTCTTCGAGGCGATGGTCCTGGTCCAGACCCGCAAGGTGACATCCTTCCCGATCGTCCTGTTGGGCACCGCCTTCTGGAGCCCGATGATCGACTGGGTCCGGAGCACTCTGGTGTCCGAAGGCATGGTGGCGGTCGAGGACCTTGATCTGGTGCAGGTGGTGGATGATCCCGCACAAGCGGTCGCGCTCGTCGTCGAAGGTGCCGCCCGCCACCGGAACCCCACCGGCAACACCGGTAACGGCGCCGGCGGCGGCATGCGGGGCTGAACAACCGGGCGCCGTCGGCGCCGACGTCTGGCACGATGGAGCTGTGAGCTTTTTCCTGATCTTCCTGGCGATCGTGCTGATCGGCGTCGCCGTCCTCCTTGGCACCGGCGTGGCGCCGAAAATCTTCCGCAGCGCCCGCGGCGGCGGGCAGCCCTGTGCGGACGGCTTCGATGAGCCGGTTGCCTCGCTGCCGCCGGTGCTCCTCCCGGAGAATGCCGGACCGTCCGACGTCGACCGCCTCCGCTTCGCCGTCGGCCTCCGCGGCTACCGGATGGACCAGGTGGACCAGGTGCTGGACGAGCTGCGCGACCAGATCGCTGCCAAGGACCGGAAAATCGCGGAACTCGTCGAGGAAATGGGGCGCCTGCGAGCCGCAGCGGAGCAGCGGCCGTGAGCAGGGAATCCGCGCACATCCGTGAGGCCTTGAACATCCCCACTCCCGCGGGTACCCCAACACCCGAGGTTACCCCCGGCACCCTGCAGGAGCCGGAAGGAGGAGAGCCCGGGCCGTCCAGCGCCGGGCTGAACGCCGCGGCGTGGGGGCGGCTGGCGGCCGCCGGCTCGCGCCTGGCGCGGTGGCCCTGGTGGATCCAGGTGGGCGCAATCTACGTCGCGGCGAGGCTGGTCAGCGCCTGCATCTTCATGGCCGCAGCCCTGCACCAGGGCGTGAACCCGTGGTTTCCCCCCAAGCCGGACTACTGGAATTTCATCAACATCTGGGATGCCCGCTGGTACGGCGAAGCCCTGCGCAACGGTTACCCGGCTGTCCTGCCCACGGACGCGGCCGGCAACGTCCAGGAAAACGCGTGGGCCTTCTACGCCCTGTTCCCCATGCTGGGCAGGGTTGTCTCGGGCCTGACCGGGATGGGCCCGGCATGGTCGCTGACGCTCATCGCGATGGTGGGCGGGCTGGGCGCGGCGCTCGTGGCCTACTGCATCTTCCGGCACCGGGCCACGCACCGCGCGGCGTTGTGGGGGACGATGTTTTTCTCCACTTTTCCGGTGTCCCCGGTGCTGCAGGTGCCGTACGCGGAGTCACTGAACCTGCTGCTGCTCGGCACCGCCCTGCTGCTCGTGCTGGAGCGCCGGTACCTGCGGGCCATGCCCGTGGTGCTGCTGATGGGCCTGTCGCGCCCCACCGGCGTGCCGTTTGCAGCGATGGTGGGGCTGCTGCTGGTCTACCGCGGGTGGCAGCGCTGGCGTCCGGCCCGGCGGCGCCAGGAACCTGGCGATCCGGCCCCGCAGCTCTGGCCCCTGGCCGGGCTGACGGCGGTCAGCGGAATCTCGGCCCTCCTGTGGCCCGCCATCGCCTGGGCCGTCACCGGGGACATTGCGGCCTACACCAAGACCGAAACCGTCTGGCGGGGACACGACCTGGTGCCCTTCAAGCCGTGGTTCGACACCGGAATCATGCTCTTCGGCCCGGTGCTGGGAGTCCTGGCGCCGTTCGTGTTCGTGGCGGCCTTCGCCCTGTTCATGATGTCCCGCCCCGTGGCGGCCCTGGGTGCGGAGTTGAGGCTGTGGTGCTGCTGCTACGTGGGCTATCTGCTGGTGTTCCTGCATCCCCAGACCAGCACCTTCAGGATGCTGCTTCCGCTGTTCCCCCTGGCGCTGGGCGCGGCCCTGGTCTCCAGGTCCCGGGCCTACCGGGGGGCCGTGGCCATCATGTTCGTGCTGCTGCAGATCGTCTGGATCGTCTGGCTCTGGGCGTGGGCCCCTTTGCCCGGCGGCGGCGACTATCCGCCGTGACGCACCGCACCTTCCCGGCCGGCAGCACTCCTTGGCAGCACGGCGTGCAGGGCGGCGTAGAAAGTCCAACGATTAGCTCCGGGCGCCGGATTACGGGATAATGGAGGGTAGCGGACCAGCCCGGCCGGGCTGGTAAGTCACGGGACTAATGGAGGGGATATTCCTTATGGCGGCAATGAAACCACGCACCGGCGACGGCCCAATGGAAGTAACCAAAGAGGGACGAAGCCTGATCATGCGTGTTCCGCTCGAAGGCGGAGGACGACTCGTGGTCGAACTCAATGCTGCCGAAGCGACCAACCTGAAGGAATGCCTCGTCGGCGTCACCGAATAGCTTCGCGCTGCGGGATTTGTGCGTTTGATCCCGCAAAAAATTGATTTCGCAAGGGGCGGGGCCCGCAAGCTGTTGCTTGCGGGCCCCCCTTTGCTGTCCGCCTGTGAGACTCCCTGACGGCTACTTCTTGACGGCGACCAGCAGGCCGTCGCCGGTGGGCAGCATGGCCGAAGCGAGCCGGTCGTCGTCGCGGATGGCCTTGCCCACATGGCGGAGGACGACAGTGGTGGCCTCGCGCGCCGCCGGATTCGCCACGCGGTCCTTGTCCAGGGCGTCGTTGACGATCAGCAGGCCGCCGGATTTGAGCAGCCGGACGGCCTGTTCCACGTAGCCGGGGTAACTGGGCTTGTCGGCATCGATAAACACCAGATCGTAGGCGCCGTCAGTCAGCCGGGGGAGGACGTCCCCGGCCCGGCCGGAAATCGTGCGGGTGCGGTTGGCCGGGCTGCCGGCTTCCTGGAACGCTTCCCGTGCTGCTTTCAGGTGCTCGACGTCGACGTCGATGGTGGTCAGGACCGCCTGCGGGCCCAGGCCCCGCAGGATGCACACGCCGGAGACACCGGCGCCGGTTCCGATCTCCACGGCGGTCTGCGCCTTGGAGGCGGCGGCGAGCACGGTCAGCACTGCCCCCACGCCGGGGCCGATCGGAGTGACGCCCAGCTCGAAGGACCGTTCGCGCGCGTGCGACAGGACCTCATCCTCGGCAGGCAGATCTTCTGCGTAGGACCAGCTCGTGGACTTATCGGCGCTCATGGGTTATCGCTTTCTGGGCGGCAGGGGAGTGTTCCCTACAGCGTACTGTGTCCGGCGGGACGCACACGGGAGGCAGCCTCGCTGCGGCTGCGATGGCGCAGCGGCGGTGTGCCGCGGCGCAGCTGCGCGCAGTCTCCACGGGGTCCTGGCGGGTCGTCGCGGGGTCCCGCAGGCCGCTGGGCAGGGCGCTGCGCGGGGCGTTGCGCCGAGGGCGGAAGGCCCGCCCGGATCAGGAAATTCCCAGCTTATTTTGACATGATGGGAATCCGCTCATCCGCGTGGTGATCGGCGTCGAATCATAGGTGCGGGAGCCTGCACCAGCAGGAACCGCCCAAGCCTAAGTATCATCCATGAGGGGAGCGGACGATGTCGAATCCGACAGCTGTCCCTGCAACTGAAGAGTCCCAGCCCGCGGAAGCCGAGTGGGTCCGGCCGACCTGGGAAGAAGTGGTGACCAACCACTCCGCCAAGGTCTACCGCCTCGCGTACCGGCTGACCGGCAACAAGTTCGACGCCGAGGACCTCACCCAGGAGGTCTTCGTGCGCGTCTTCCGTTCGCTGGAGAATTTCAAGCCCGGGACCCTGGACGGCTGGCTGCACCGGATCACCACCAACCTTTTCCTGGACCAGGCCCGGCGCAAGAGCCGCATCCGTTTCGATGCCCTCGCGGACGACGCCGAATCCAGGCTTCCGGGCCGTGAGCCGGGCCCGGAGCAAAGCTTCGAATTCAACAACCTGGACCTGGACGTGCAGGCCGCCCTGGAGGAACTGCCCCCGGACTTCCGGGCCGCCGTCGTCCTCTGCGACCTCGAGGGGCTCTCCTACGACGAGGTCGCCGCCGCGCTGGGCATCAAACTCGGAACGGTGCGGTCGCGTATTCACCGGGGCCGGACAATGCTCCGGGAGAAGCTCGCGCACCGTGACCCCCGCCCGAAGCAGGCTGCCAAGCAGTCCCTCAAGCCGCGGCTCAAGATGCCGCGCATCGCCGGCCTCCTCTGAACCTGGCGATGGGTCTGCTGAAACGTTTGCTGGGGGGCCCCGGGTGCGGGAACTCCGGCCGGCTCGGGAATCCCAGCCGGCCCGGGGCTGCAAGCCACCGGCATCTGCAGTCCTGCCCGGAGTGCAGCGCGCGGCAGCAGCGGGAACGCCAGTATCTGGAGCGCCTCCGCGGCGCGGCGGTCCCCGAGGCAAGCGAGGACCTGACCGCGCGCCTGCTGGCCAGGACGCAGGAGCTCGCCGCGGAGCGGCACGACGCTGACCCGTCGGCCCTGCCGCCGTTGCCGCCGGGTCTGCGCCGCCCGCGGGTGCGGATTCCGGCGCTTGTTGCCGGCGGGGCAGCCGCGGCCATGGCCCTGATGGCCGGGGTGGCCTACCTGATGGGTGGTGCGGCGGCCCCGCTGGCGGACGGCGCGGACGCTGCCGCTTTCCTGCGGCACGACACCGCCGGTTCCGCGGCGGCCGGGGGCCTGGGAAGGGACGCCGCACCCGGGGGCGGCGCGGGCTGGACCCTGACCGGCGCGCCGGACTTCACCCCCGCCGGTGCGCTCAGCGCGGAGCAGCTGTCGACCCTGCGCGCGCAGGGATGGGCATGTCCGGAACTGCGCGAACTCGGCTTCCACCTGATCTGGGCGCGGGGCGACGTGGCGGCCGGGGGGAACGTCCTGGAGCTGCGGCTCACGGACGGCCAGCACTTTGTCACGGTCCTCGAACAGCATGGAACCCTGCTCCCGGCGGACGGAGCGGCCGGCGCGCAGCAGCCTGGCGCTCCGGTCAATGTCCTGACCGGACGCCCCGCCACCGCGGACGGTTTCACCGCCGCCGGGCTGAGTGGATTGACCCGCAGCCCGGGACCCGGCAGCGGCACGCTCTGGATCAACGCGGCGGCCCCGTTCCGGGCCATCTACCAGGTCTCCGGTGCCACCTTCACCTACGTTGCGGATCTGCCTGCGGAGCAGGCCCGCGACGGCGTGGCCGCACTCCTGGCGGCCGGCGCCGGCACCCCGCCCGGCGCCGGCACCCCGGCCGGCGCCGGCATCCCGGCCGGGGGGCCGGACGGGGTCCCCGAGCGGATGGAGCGGGGACTGGGCAGGATCCTTGAGCTCCTGGCACCATGACGGGCGCACCGGCAGGCTGCCGCCGCCGCCCGGACCGCCCGGAATCGTCGCCAGGCCGATCGAGAGGGTAATCTTCCTAAAGTGCTTGGAATCAACGGACCGGAGTTTCTCCTTCTGCTGATCATCGGACTCCTGGTGATCGGTCCCAGCAGGCTGCCCGAGTACACCCAGAAACTTGCCAACATCGTCAAGGAAGTCCGCCGGATGGCGTCCGGCGCCCGGGAACAGATCAAGGAAGAAGTCGGCATCGATATTGATGACGTCGACTGGAAGAAGTACGATCCCCGGCAATACGATCCGCGCAGGATCATCAAGGAAGCGCTGCTCGACGACGACACCAAACCGGTCAGCTCCGGAGCACCCGCCACTGCCGGTGCCGCCTTCGCCGCCGCCGCCCTCGCGGATCACCGCCCGGACCGGGTCGCCGAGCGGCTGCCGGAGGGCGAGCCCGCCCCCTTCGATTCAGAGGCCACCTAGACCCGGGGATCTCGACAGGCTCGATCACCGGGCCGGCTCGATCACCGGGGCGGATCGATCTCGACAGGCTCGATCACCGCGGCTGCAGCCCCAGGGACAGGCCCTTCAGCCCGCGCGGGGCCGACGCGAGCTTTCCCGCGATCCCCGTCAACGCCACAGCCGCCGGGGTCTCCGGCCGTCCCAGCACCAGCGGGACCCCGGCATCCCCGCCCTCGCGCAGCAGGATGTCCAGCGGGATCTGCCCCAGCAGCGGCACCTCGGTGCCCACCAGGTCCGAGAGCCGCCCGGCGAGCACGGCGCCGCCGCCGCTGCCGAACAGCTCCATCCGGCCGCCGTCGGGCAGCTCCAGGTAGGACATGTTCTCCACCACGCCGGCCACGGTCTGGCCGGTCTGGGTGGCGATGGCACCGGCGCGCTCGGCCACATCGGCCGCGGCCGCCTGCGGGGTGGTCACCACGAGGATCTGCGCCTTCGGGAGCAGCTGGGCCACCGAGATGGCGATGTCCCCCGTGCCGGGCGGCAGGTCCAGGAAGAGGGCGTCGAGGTCGCCGAAGTAAACATCGGTGAGGAACTGTTCGAGGGCCCGGTGCAGCATCGGACCCCGCCAGGCGACCGGCTGGTTTCCGGTGACGAACATGCCGATGGAGATGACCTTCACACCGTAGGCCACCGGCGGCAGGATCATGTCATCCACCCGGGTGGGGGACTGCGTGATGCCCATCAGCGCCGGGACCGAGAAGCCGTGCACATCCGCGTCCACGATCCCCACCCGGAGGCCCTGTGCGGCGAGGCTGCAGGCCAGGTTCACGGTCACCGACGATTTTCCCACGCCGCCCTTGCCGCTCGCGACGGCGTACACCTTGGTCAGCGAACCGGGCGCGTTGAAGGGGATCCCGCGCTGCCCGCCGGCGCCGCGCAGCTGTTCCTTGAGGGCATTGCGCTGGTCCTGCGTCATGACCTTCAGCTCAACGTCGACGGCGGTCACCCCCGGCACGGCGGACAGTGCCGCCTCGCAGTCGGCCGTGATAGTGCCGCGCAACGGGCAGCCCGCAATGGTCAGGAGCACCGTGATCCGTGCGCGGCCGCCGTCGGAGACGTCCACCGACTCGACCATCCCCAGCTCGGTGATGGGGCGGCGCAGCTCGGGGTCGATCACGGTGGCGAGGGCGGCCTGCACCGCCCGGTGCAGGGGTGAGCCCATCGGGGAGTCCTGACGGGAGTCCGGTGGGGTGCTGTCCGGTGGGGTGTCCATGCGGTGATTGCTCAGCTTTCGGGGAAGGTGCGGTGTGCGGGCAGGCCCGGACGTTCGGCCGTGGTGTCCGGCTTGACTTTGGGGACCTGCTGGGTCCGGGGGCCGCGTTGCTTGTCGCGCTTCTCCTTCAGCTTCTCCTTGACCTTCTCCCGCGGGGTCTCGTGGATCCCGGCTGACGGATCGTGGGTGCGCAGTTCCTCCTGCGCCTCCAGCATGTCCTCCAGCAGGCTGCGCAGCTCGGCCCGCACGTAGTCGCGGGTGGCGACCTCCCGCAGGGCGATGCGCAGGGACGCCAGCTCCCGGGTCAGGTATTCGGTGTCCGAGAGGTTGCGCTCCGCGCGCTGCCGGTCCTGCTGGAGTGAGACGCGGTCCCGGTCGTCCTGGCGGTTCTGGGCGAGCAGTAGCAGCGGGGCGGCGTATGAGGCCTGCAGCGACAGCATCAGGGTCAGCAACGTATAGCCGAGGGCCTGGGAGTCGAACTGCCACTCCTTCGGGGCAAAGGTGTTCCAGACCAGCCAGAAGACGCAGAACACGGTCATGTAGACCAGGAACGTCGGCGTGCCCATGAACCGGGCGAAGCCTTCCGTGGCGTGGCCGAAGGCATCCGGGTTGGGGGAAAACTTGGGCAGGATCCGCGCACGGCCGCTCAAGGGGGTATCGAGGCTGCCCTTCCCGGTGGATTGGCTGCCCGGCCGGACGGTGGAGGTTCTTGGTGTGCTGTTATCAGCCAATGCGGCCTCCAAGCTTCCTTATCGGGGCATCGTCCTCGTGGGCGCGCCAGTCATCGGGCAACAGATGATCAAGCACGTCATCAACAGTCACCGCCCCCACAAGCCGTCCGTCGCTGTTGACGACGGGGAGCGAGTTGAGGTTGTACGTGGCCAGTGTGCGGGCCACCTCGCTGATGTGGGCGTGGTCCGAGACCGGCTCCAGGGTCTTGTCAACAAGATTGCCCAGCGGCTCGGGCGGGGGATAGCGCAGCAGTTGCTGGATGTGCACGACGCCGAGGAACCGGCCCGTGGGCGTCTCCAGCGGGGGCCGTGCGATGAAGATCGACGACGCCAGCGCGGGGGACAGCTCCTCGCGGCGGACATGCGCGAGCGCCTCGGCGACGGTTGCTTCGGGCGGCAGGATGACCGGGACGGGTGTCATCAGGCCGCCGGCGGTGTCCTCGTCGTATTCGAGCAGGCGGCGGACGTCTTCGGCACCTTCGGGCTCCATCAGCTGGAGGAGTTCTTCGGCCTGGGCGCTCGGGAGCTCGGCCAGGAGGTCGGCGGCGTCGTCAGGGTCCATTTCCTCCAGCACGTCCGCGGCGCGGTGCACGTCCAGGGCGGAGAGAATCTCCACCTGATCGCCTTCCCGCATTTCCTGCAGGACGTCGGCCAGCCGTTCATCCTGCAACTCGCTGGCGACTTCGAAGCGGCGTTTGTCGCTCATCTCCTGGAGTGCCTCGGCGAAGTCGGCCGGCTTCAGGTCCTCGTGCGTCGCGACGAACTGCGTGGCCGCCTGCGGCTCGGTTTTGGCACCCTGCTGTGCGTCGGCCCAGCCGATGATCATGGTCTCGTTGCGGCGCAGCCTGCTCAGCGGGGACAGGGAATGGCCGCGGCGGACGAAGAGCTTGCTGACGAACCAGTCCCCGGAGCGGTGCCGGTCCATCGCAATGTCCTCGATGGTGGCGTCGCCGCTGCCGTCCGCGAGGGTCACCCGGCGGTCGAACATCTCGGCCACCACGAGGGTCTCCGCCCCGCGCTGTTCGAAGCGGCGCAGGTTCACCAGGCCCGTGCAGATGACCTGCGTCTGGTCGATCGAGGTGATCCGCGTCATCGGCACGAAGACGCGTTTCTTGCCCGGGACCTCGACGACGATGCCGACCACGTGAGGGGCGCCCCGGGTTCCGCGTGAGAGCACGACGACGTCGCGCAGCCGGCCCAGACGGTCGCCCAGCGGGTCGAAGACATCCAGTCCGAGGAGGCGCGCGACAAACACCCGCGAAATATTTGTGCTCACGTGTACAGGCTACCGAGTCTGCTCTCTTTTAGCTGAATTTGCAGGCGATCACCAGCCGGATAGGCGAGAATGGGCATATGTCAAACATTTTTGGTGCTCCCAGGGCCGGTGCCCCCAGCGGCCCGGACGATGCCCGCAGCGTCCCCAAGGGGGACACCGTCGGTTCCTATACCTCCTACCTGGATGCCCAGAAGGCAGTGGACTATCTGGCGGACCAGCAGTTTCCGGTGCACCTGGTCTCGATCGTGGGCAATGACCTGAAGATGGTCGAGCGGGTGACCGGCAGGCTCACCTATCCGCGTGTGGCCCTCTCCGGTGCGCTCAGCGGCATGTGGTTCGGCCTGTTCGTCGGTGTCATGCTGTCCTTCTTCTCGACGACGCCGGGGTACTTCTCGATTGTGACGTCCGTGCTGATGGGGGCCGCGTTCTTCATGCTGTTTGGCATCGTCACCTACGCCATGCAGCGCGGAAAGCGTGACTTCACCTCGACGAACCAGGTTGTGGCGACGAGCTACGACGTCGTGGTGTCCTTCGAGGCGGCGAACGAGGCACGCCGCCTGCTGCACCAGCTGCCCATGACCCGGCATGACGCGTCGGGGTCTGCCGCCGGCACGGCGGGAGCCGCCGGCTACCCGGAGCGCGACTACCAGAACCAGCCGCCCCTGCCCGGCCAGCAGGGCCATGCTCCGGAACGCCCCGCGGGCTGGAATGACCCGTACGGCCAGCGGACGCCGGAGGCGGGCGGTCAGCCGGCAGGCCAGTACGCCCCCGGAGCTTCGGCACAGCCGGGCCAGGGAAGCCAGGCTGCCGGTGTGGAGCAGCCCCAGCAGCCGGCAGCGCGCGTCTCCGGCGTCACTTACCCGGACCTGCCGGACGGCAGGCCCCAGTACGGTCTCCGGGCAGCTGATGTGCAGAAGGCCAAACAGGCCAATGACGAGCCCCAGCACCAGGACGGCACCCAGCAGTAGGGCACCGGATTCATGCGCCGGAGCCGAGGCCGCGCACCGCGGCGCGTAACGACTCTTCGGAGGGGAGTCCTGCCACGCCGTGCCCGGAGCGGTATAGCCGGCAGCTCAGCGCCGGTGCCGTCTCCGCCGGAAACAGGTCACGTCCGTCCGCGATGAAGGACGGTGAGCCGTGGAACTGCAGCTCCTCCGCCTCGCTTTCGGAGGCGATCAGGCGGACGGTCAGGAATTGCGTCTCTTTTTCTTCTGCGGCCAGGGCCTTGCGGAAAAGTTCCAGGGCCGGGCCACTGTTCGGGCAGTCCCGGATGGTGCGCAGTTCGAAATCCAAGGCTCAGCCGTCCCTTCGGCCCAGGTTGAGGCTGCCGGGCGCCGGGCAGCAGCCGTCCGCTTCGGCGTCGGGTGCGGCTGCGGCGTGGGGGAGCGTGCAGCAGACGTCGCCGCGCCAGGCGCTGATGCCTTCGCGGACGGCGATGACGGCGATGACCAGCGCGGCGCCGGCGTCGGCCCACCACCAGCCCAGGGTGCTGTTCAGCACCAGCCCGACGAGCAGGACGGCGGAGAGGTAGGTGCACAGCAGGGTCTGTTTGGAATCGGCGACGGCTGTCCGGGAGCCGAGTTCCCGGCCGGCGCGGCGCTGCAGCCAGGACAGTACGGGCATGACGGCCAGGCTCAGCCCGGCGATCACGATTCCCGGGGCGGAATGGCGGGCCTCGCCGCCGCCGGCCAGGGACCAGACGGAATCGGCGGCGACGAACGCGGCGAGGGCGAAGAACGAGATCGCGATGATCCGCAGGGTCAGGTGTTCGCGCCGTTCAGGGTCCTTGGCGGAAAACTGCCAGGACAGGGCGACGGCGGACGCGACCTCGATCACCGAGTCCAGGCCGAAGCCGATCAGGGCCGACGAGTCCGCGAGGCCCCCGGCCCAGAGCGACACGACGGCTTCAACGATGTTGTAGCTGATGGTCGCGGCGGCGAACAGCCGGATGCGGCGGCTCAGCACGGCACGGCGGACCGGGTTGGGTCCCAGCTGGAGGGCGGTCATGCCAGGCATGTCCCGTCGGGTGCGCAGCAGGCCGGATCCACGGCCAGGACGACGCCGATCAGGTCCCGGATCGCGTGGCCCAGCCGCGCGTCGGCGAGCTCGTACCGGCTCCGCCGTCCGTCCGGGACAGCCACGACGAGTCCGCAGCCGCGCAGGCACGTCAGATGGTTGGACATGCTCTGCCGTGAGACCCCAAGGGAGTCGGCCAGATCGGACGGGTAGGCGGCCGCCCCGGACAGTGCCAGCAGGATCCGGGCCCTGGTCGGATCCGAGACCGCGTAGCCGAACCGTGCCAGCACCGGGGCGTGCGTGAGGGTTTCCATAAAACCAAAGTACAGCGGTCCCTGTATTCACGCAATTGTGTAGTAAGGCGGCCTTTCAGCCGGCGTTGCGGGGCGCGAACATGATGATCGCCACCCCGAGCAGGCAGACCACGGAACCGGTCACGTCCCAGCGGTCCGGCCGGAAGCCGTCGAAGATCATGCCCCAGGCCAGGGATCCGGCCACGAACACGCCCCCGTAGGCGGCGAGGATCCGGCCGAAGTGCGCGTCCGGCTGCAGGGTCGCGGCGAAGCCGTAGAGGCCCAGAGCGACTACTCCGAGCCCGGCCCACCACCACTCCTTGCCCTCGCGGACCGACTGCCAGACGAGCCAGGCGCCGCCGATTTCAGCTGCTGCGGCCAGGACGAAGAGCACGATGGATTTGGCAATGGTCATGGCTTCATCTTTCCTGACGTTCGCGGCTGCCGCGCAACCGTTCAGCTGCCCGTGGTGCCGTTATCTCTCCCGAGGCGCAGGCGGACGCCGCGGTAGAGGATCCCGGCGGCGAACATGACCAGTCCCGCGACCACGGAGCCGACGGGCAGGGTGGCCGCCAGGACCGCGCAGGCGGCGGCGCCGGCGAGCTGAAGCGCCTTGGGGTAGCGGCGGTGTTCTCCGGTCCGGGTGTACGCGGCGAGGTTGGCGACAAGGTAGTAGATCAGGACGCCGAAGGAAGAAAAGCCGATGGCGCCCCGGAGGTCGGCCACGCTGATGATGAGGCAGATGACCGCCGCCAGGACCAGTTCGGCCCGGTGGGGGACGTTGAAGCGCGGATGGACCGCGGCCAGCCAGCGCGGCAGGTCCGCTTCCCGTGCCATCGCCAGGCTGGTCCGGCCCAGGCCAGCGATGATGGCGTAGACCGCGACGGCGATACCCAGTGCGATCACGATGGCCCGCGGGATGGTCTTGCGCGGGTTGATGACCTCTTCGCCGATCATGGACCCGAGGCCGATGACGACCGCATCACCGGTGTTCAGCCTGCGGGCCAGGACCGGATGGTTGCCCAACGGCGGAGAGGCTACGCCGGCTGGTTGTCGGCTTCCTGGTAGATGCCCGCCATCCAGGATTCGACGTCGTCCGCCTTGCGGGGCAGCGCGGCGCTGAGGTTGACCGGGCCCTCGGCCGTCATCAGGATGTCGTCCTCGATGCGGACGCCGATGCCCCGGTATTCCTCGGGGATGGCGAGGTCCTCGTTCTTGAAGTACAGGCCGGGCTCGATCGTGAACACCATGCCCGCCGTGAGGACGCCGTCCAGGTACAGCTCACGCTTGGCCTGGGCGCAGTCGTGGACGTCCAGGCCCAGGTGGTGGCTGGTGCCGTGCGGCATCCAGCGGCGGTGCTGCTGGCCCTCGGCGCTGATGGCTTCCTGGACGGAGACCGGCAGCAGGCCCCACTCGGCAAGGCGTTCGGCCAGCACGGTGGTCGCGGCGGTGTGGATGTCGCGGAACCTGGTACCGGGCTGCGCGGCGGCAAAGCCGGCGTCGGCGGCGTCGAGCACTGCCTCGTAGACCTTGCGCTGGACCCCGGTGAAGGTGCCGTTCGCCGGCAGGGTGCGGGTGATGTCCGCGGTGTACAGCGAGTCGGCCTCGACGCCGGCGTCCAGGAGCAGCAGTTCGCCGGCGTTGATCCTGCCGGTGTTCCGGGTCCAGTGCAGCACGGTGGCGTTATTGCCGGCCGCGGCGATGGTGTCGTAGCCGAGCTCGTTGCCTTCCTCCCGGGCCCGGGCGAAGAACGCGCCTTCCACGACGCGTTCGCCGCGGTGGTGGGTCAGGGCCCGCGGCAGGGCCTTGACGACTTCGGTGAAGCCCTGCACCGTCGCTGCGACGGCGGTTTTCAGCTGCCCGATTTCCCACTCGTCCTTGAGCAGGCGCAGCTCGGAGAGGGCCTCGGTGAGCTTGTCGTCGAGGGCATCGAGGACGCCCAGGTCCAGGTTCTCGGGATCCTTGGCCGTGTTGTAGCGGGCGGTGTCCACGAGGGCATCGATGTTCTCGTCGACCTTGCGCACCAGCCGGATCGAGATGCCGCCGATCTCGGGGGCGCCGACGTTCTTGGTGATGGCCAGTTCGAGTCCGCCGATATCCGCGGTCTCCAGGCCGAGCCGGGCCTTGAACTCGGCCAGGGTGGGGCGGGCGCCGACCCAGAACTCGCCGGAGCGTGAGTCCGCGTAGAACTGCTCGGTGTCCCGGCCGGCCAGCGGCCGGAAGTACAGCGTCGCGCGGTGGTTCCCGGCGTCGTCGCCCGTGCCTTCCGCCACGGGTTCGAGGATCAGGACGGCGTCGGGCTCATGGTCCACGCCCAGGCCGGTGAGGTGTGCGAAGCCGGAGTGCGGGCGGAAGCGGTAGTCGCAGTCGTTCGAGCGGACCTTCAGCGGGCCGGCCGGGATGACGAGGCGTTCGCCCTTGAACTGCAGTGAAACGGCCCGGCGCCGGGCGGCGGCGTGGCCTGCGACCGCGTCCCGTTCGGGCAGCTGCTGCCGGGCCTGCGCCCAGTTGCTGGCCATGAAGGCCTTGAAGGCGTCGGAGCTGGGACGCTGCGAGCGGTTGTTGACGCGCTCGTCGAGGGGCTGGGAAGCGGAGGCCTGGGGGATATCTGCATCGTTCACCGTCCCATCGTCTCACCAGCGGCGCGGCTTAGGCCAACGGGTGCCGCTGCCGCCGCGGCCGGCGTGCCGTACCGTCCCGGACGGGCACCCGCCCCGCCGGATCCCGCCCGTCCACTAGGCTGGTGGGGTGAGGATTGACCTGCATGCCCACTCCAATGTGTCCGACGGTACCCAGGCGCCGGCGGACGTCATCGTTTCCGCCGCGGAGGCCGGGCTCGACGTGATCGCCCTGACCGATCACGACTCCACCGGCGGCTGGGCGGAAGCGTCCCTGGCGGCCCGGGATCACGGCATCGCCCTGGTGCCGGGCATGGAAGTCTCCTGCCGCACGGAGGAAGGCATCAGCGTCCACCTGCTCAGCTACCTGCATGACCCGGCCCATCCCGGACTGCTCGAGGAAATCACCAAAGCCAAGGACGCCCGGTACACCCGGGCCGAGCGCATGGTGGCCCTGCTGGCCGAGGACTATCCGCTGACCTGGGATGACGTCATCCACCACGTGGCGCCCGGGGCCACCCTGGGCCGGCCGCACATTGCCGATGCGCTCGTGGCCGCGGGCGTGGTCGAGGACCGGTCCGAGGCTTTCAGCTCGATCCTGACCTCGCGCTCGCGCTACTACGTGCAGCACTACGCCCCGGACCCGGCGCTCGCCGTCGAACTGGTCCGTGCAGCCGGCGGCGTCCCGGTGTTCGCCCATCCCGTGGCGTCCGCCCGCGGCCGGATCGTGGGGGAGAAGACCTACCGGGAGATGATCGACGCCGGCCTGGCCGGGCTGGAGATCTACCACCGGGACAACCCCGAGGAGGGCCGGGAGTTCCTGCGCCGCCTTGCCCGGCGGCACGGCCTGCTCGTGACGGGTTCCTCGGACTACCACGGCGCCGGGAAGCAGAACCTGCTCGGCGAAAACCTCACCTCCGCGCAGGTGCTGGCCCGGATCGAGGAACTGGCCACTGGAACCGCCGTCGTGCGCTGATCGGGCTGTCCTCCCAACTGACTGGCAGCAGGTGTCGTTCTGGGGCGTCAAAACGGCAACAAATGCGAGTTACTTGGGCGGCGGGAACGCGGTGAAGCTGGCATGCGCGGCGAGCCGCTTGGCCATGACGTCGATGGCCGGCTGGTTCTCGTCCACGCAGACGAACTTCCGCTCGAGTTTCGCGGCCACGGCGCCCAGCGTTCCGGAGCCGGCGAAGAAGTCCAGGCACCAGTCACCCGGGCGGCTGGACGCCGCCACCACGCGCCGGATCAGTCCCTCGGGTTTCTGCGTCGGGTAGCCGGTCTTCTCCTTGCCGGTGGGGGAGACGATGGTGTGCCACCAGACGTCGGTGGGCAGCTTGCCGAGCTCGCGTTTGGCCGGCGTGACGAGCCCGGGCGCCATGTACGGCTCCCGGTCCACCTCGGCGCTGTCAAAGTGGTACCGGGCCGGATTCTTGACGTACACGAGGATGTTGTCGTGCTTGGTGGGCCAGCGGTACTTGGCCCGCGCGCCGTAGTCGTAGGCCCAGATGATCTCGTTCAGGAAGCATTCGCGGCCGAAGATGGCGTCCAGCATGACCTTCGCGTAATGCACCTCCCGGTAGTCCAGGTGCAGGTACAGGGTGCCGTCGTCGGCCAGCAGCCGCCAGGCCTCCACGAGCCGCGGCTCCAGGAAGGACCAGTAGTCGCTGAACGCGTCGTCGTAGCTGTGCAGGGCGCCTTTGATGGTGTCGTAGGACCGGCCCTTGAAGCCGACCCGGTCACCGTCGCCGCCGGCGTTGCGGACCATTTTGGTTTCCTGGCGCCGCTGCACCCGCCCGGTGTTGAAGGGCGGGTCGACGTAAATGAGTGTGAAGGCGCCGTCCGGCAGCGTCGGGAGATACTCCGCATTGTCCGCGTGTACCACCAGGTTGCTGCCGTCCGGCGCCCAGACGGTGTCAGTCATGGAGGGGTTTAGGCCTCGGCGTTGCTCGGCTGGGGGGCAAGGTTCTGCGCGTCGCCGGCAACCACTTCGCCGTTGCGGCGGCGGGTGCGGGTCCGGCGGCGGGCGCGCGTGGCCCGGTCGACTTCGGTGGGTGCGGCAGAGGGGGCCTTGGCGGTCGCCGTTGCCGCCGCCGTCGCTGCAGCCGCGGTTCCTGCCACCTCCGGCGCAGTGCGGCTGCCGGCCTCGGCCTCGGCGGGACGACGACGGCGGTCCCCGGCGCGTGCGCCGTCTTTTGCGCCGCTGGCGTCGCCGCTGCGGCGGCTGCTGCGGCCGCCGGCCGTGGTGCTGTCACGGCCCGCACCGCGGGCGGCGTCGCGCCCGGCTCCGCGGCTGCTGCTGTTTTGTCCGCTGTTTTGTGCGCTGGAGCGCGTGTTCTTCTTGCCGGTCTCGCCCAGGTCCTCCAGGACCTCGGCGTCGACTCCGGCCAGCACGCGCTTGTTCCGGGGCAGACGGCCCTTGGTTCCCGCGGGGATGTCGAGTTCCTCGTAGAGGTGCGGCGAGGAGGAATAGGTTTCCACCGGTTCGGGCACGCTCAGGCCCAGGGCCTTGTTGATCAGGCCCCAGCGGGGCATGTCGTCCCAGTCCACAAAGGTCACGGCGGTGCCCTTGTTGCCGGCCCGGCCGGTGCGGCCCACGCGGTGCAGGTAGATCTTTTCGTCTTCGACGCACTGGTAGTTGATCACGTGCGTGACGTCGTCGACGTCGATGCCGCGGGCGGCAACATCGGTGGCCACGAGAACGTCCACCTTGTTGTTGCGGAAGGCGCGCAGCGCCTGCTCGCGGGCGCCCTGGCCCAGGTCGCCGTGGATGGCTGCTGCGGCGAAGCCGCGGTCCACGAGTTCCTCGGCAACCTTGGCGGCGGTGCGCTTGGTCTTGGTGAAGATGATGGTGCGGCCACGTCCCCGGGCCTGCAGGATGCGCGCCACAACCTCGATCTTGTCCATGCTGTGCGCACGGTAGATCAGCTGGCGGATGTCCCGCTTGGTCAGGCCCTCGTCATCCGGGTCGGCCGCACGGATGTGGGTCGGCTGGGTCATGTAGCGGCGGGCCATCGCGACGACAGGGCCGGGCATGGTGGCCGAGAACAGGAGGGTCTGGCGGACTGCAGGGGTGCCGGCGATGAGGGTCTCGACGTCCGGCAGGAAGCCAAGGTCCAGCATCTCATCGGCCTCGTCAAGGATGACCATCTTGACGTTCTTCAGGACGAGGTGCTTCTGCTTGTACAGGTCGATGAGCCGGCCGGGCGTGCCGACGACGACCTCGACGCCCTTCTGGAGGGCCTCGACCTGGGGCTCGTAGGCGCGGCCGCCGTAGATCGTGGCGATCCGGGCGTTGCGCTTCCGGGCGGCGTTCTGCAGGTCATTGGCGACCTGCACGGCGAGCTCGCGGGTCGGCACGATCACGAGGGCCTGGGGTGCGCCCGGGGCCGGCAGCAATTCATAGCCGGCGTCGTCCGGCCCGACCACGCGCTGCAGCGCGGGGATGCCGAAGCCGAGGGTCTTGCCGGTGCCGGTCTTGGCCTGGCCGATGATGTCGTGGCCGGCCAGGGCGACGGGCAGCGTCATGGCCTGGATCGGGAAGGGATGGGTGATACCGGCGTCGGCCAGCGACTCGACAATATCCGCCCGGACGTTGTAGTCGGCGAAGGTCTTCTCGGCAATCTCGTGCGGCTTTTCGTCCGAGATGATGGTCTCTTCCGGCTCAATGGTTTCTGTGCCGGATTCGTCGATCAGAAGTTGGTGCGTGTGCAATTCACTCACTGGGGAGTTTCCTTATTCATTTGGGCATTGGCGCCGCTTGCTCTACGGGGCCGGCCGGCTGGCCGTTCCGGAGCACGCTCAGGCGCGCAAGCAATTCCAGTGGAAGCCGATCGCGGGCTATCTAAATGCTGGCACTGGGGACCAGCGGGTGTGTCTCAAGATCGCGTAGGGGCGGGCTTGTTGAATTCGAAAATCAAGGAAATCAACGACCGGGCATCCATTTCTACCTCTCCAGTCTAACTGCACGCAGCCTGGAACCTCGACTGGCCCGGCCGTGGCGGCGCCGGCGGGCGCAGGGATGGGAGCGATGGCGGCGCCGGCGGGCCCGGCGATGGCGCGGGCGCTCAGCCCACGAGCTCCAGCCGGACCTCCGGGATGGCGATATCGGAGGACACCACCCGGACCCGGACCTGGGTGCCGGATTCCAGTTCGCCGGGGCACCGTGCGGTCACCGCGGGCTCGGCAATCTGGACAATCCCGGAGGGGCCGTTGCCGTTGCCGTTTCGGCCGTTGCTGATCCTGACGTTGCTGATCCTGCCGCTGCTGTTCTTGCCGTTGTCGACGGCGGTCGGCTTGCCGTTGCCGTTCCTGGCCGGTTTCGAACCGGAGATGACAACGGCGTCGAACTCCTGGCCGATATGGTTGATCAGCAGGGCCGCCTCGACGGTGTCCAGGGAGAGCCGCTCGAGCCTGGCGGCCAGCTGGTCCGAAGACGCCATGATCGCCGGCAGGGAGGGCAGCGCCTCGCGGGCCCACGCCGGAACGTCCGTGCCGTTGCTGAGCGCCTCGCAGATGACCAGCACGAAACGGTCGACCAGCCGCCGCAGCGGGGCGGTGGCGTGCGCGTAAGCGGCACCGATGGCGGACTGCAGCGCGTCCCCGGGCACGCTCCCGTCGAACGGCGTGTACCCGGCGCCGCGGAACAGCAGGCCCGCCGAGTGCACGATCGCCAGCTGGCGGGGATCGGTGGGGTCAAGGGTGCGCAGGTACTCCCCGTAGCTCATCGCCCCGTCCCACGGCTTGCCCAGGGCGTGCGTCTGGCGGTGGAAGTGCGCCAGCGAGCCCTCATCCGGGGCGGGCATGGTGCGCAGGATCCCGACCTTGCCCTTGAGCATCAGCTCGGCCGCGGCCATCCCGGTCATGAGCGAAATCTGGGCGTTCCAGTCCTCGACCGGAAGCGGCGGGGCCGCGACGATCCGGTAGCCGCCGTCGGGCAGCTGTGCGATCTCCTGGTCCGGCATGTTCAGGCTCGCCCCGCCGCGGAGCCGCTCCAGCTCGACCCGCTTGATGCCCACTTCCTTGAGCAGGCGCAGCACCGGGGACGCGGTGCCGGCGTCGAGCGCGGCCTGCACGCCCGGGTAGCTGAGCCTGGCCCGGCTGCGGACCCGGGCCCGGCGCACCAGCACGGAGGAAACCTCCGCGGCGGCATTGAGCTCGAACTCCCAGACGAACGCGGCGCACAGCTGCCCGGCCAGCAGGCTGCCGGCGCCTTCGCTGATGACCTCCGGATGCAGCGGGATCCGGCCGTCCGGGGTGTAGAACGTCTGGCCGCGGCGGCGGGTTTCGGCGTCGAGCGCGCCGCCGGGGGCCACGAACGACGGGACATCGGCGATGGCGTAGAACACCTTGTACCCCTCGCCGGAGCGGCCGATGAACAGGGCCTGGTCCAGGTCCGTGGAGCCGGCCGGATCGATGGTCACAAACTCGATTCGCGTCAGGTCCAGCTCCGGCAGTTTGTGTGCGGCCACGGCCTCCCCGGCCTCCCGGAGCACATCCTCGGGGAACGGTCCCGGCAGTTCCAGCGTGGTGCGCAGCGCGCGCAGCGCCGCGGAAAGTTGGTTCTGTTGCTGGTAGACGCTGGGGGTCAGACGATGGTGGGACACGAAAATCAGATTAGCCCGATTTGCGCCATTAGTCTTGGATCATGAGCACATCCCCGGCCGATCCTGCCCGCTACAACAGCTTCCTCAGGGATCTGCTCGGCGTGATGGCCTATGGGGAGCTTTCGGCCTTCGAACGGCTCTCATCCGACGCCCGCTATTCGCCCACCCTGCACGACCGCGCGGTGCTGGCCGGCATCGCCGTCGTCGAATTCCAGCACTATGAACTGGTCCGCGCCAGGCTCGAGGAAATGGGTCTCGACGCCGAGGCGGCGATGCTGCCGTTCCAGCCCGCCGTGGACCATTTCCACGAGCGCACGCGCCCGGCGGACTGGTACGAATCGCTGATGAAGGCCTACGTGATCGACACGGTGTCCGCTGATTTCTACCGCGCCGTCGCCCGCCATGCCGACGCCGGGACGCGGGAGCTGGTGGAGCGGATCCACTCGGACGACGAGTCCACGGCGGTCCTGCGGGAACTCCTCAGGACCGCCCTGGCGGCCGACCCGCGGCTGGCCTCACGGCTCTCCCTGTGGGCCAGGCGCCTGCTGGGCGAGGCCCTCACGCAGGCCCAGCGGGTGAGCTTTGAGCACGCGTTCCCCGCCGGCCTGACGGGAGCGGACGATGGCGGGCCCGGGGAACCGGCCGGCGAAATGACGGCCGGACTCGTGACCAGCCACTCCCGCCGGATGACGCAGCTGGGACTGACCGGCTGAGCCGGCTGCTGGCTGACCCGGCTGCCCGGCTGCCCGGCTGACCCCGCTGCCGCTCAGGCGCCGGCGGCGTCCGCGGCGTCGAGGGCGCTGAGCAGGGCGCGTGCGGCGTCGGCGGGATCATCGGCGTCGGTGATGGCCCGCACCACGACGATCCTCCGCGCGCCGGCCTCGAGCACCTGCTCCACATTGCCGAGGTCGATCCCGCCGATCGCAAACCACGGCACCATGTCCTTGCCGGCCGCCCCGGCGTGGGCGGTCCGGAGGGCCCGCGCGGTGTGCCGCACCAGGTCGAGCCCGACGGCGGCGCGCCCCGGCTTGGTCGGGGTGGCCCAGACGGGTCCCACGCAGAAATAGTCCAGTCCGCTGCGGCCCGGCGAGGCCGCGATGGCAGCGTCGACCTGGTCCGGGCTGTGGGTGGACAGCCCGATCACGGTGTCCTTGCCGAGGAAGGTCCTCGCCGCCGCCAGCGGGAGGTCCTTCTGGCCGATGTGGAACACCGGTGCCGCCGACAGCGAGGCGATGTCCGCCCGGTCATTGACTGCCCACAGCCGCCCGTGGCGGCGGGCGGCGGTGTGCAGGATCTCGAGGAGCTCGAGTTCCTCGGCCGCCTCCAGGGTCTTGTCGCGCAGCTGGATGATATCGACTCCGCCGGCGAAGGCGGCGTCGAGGAAGTCCTCGAAGTCGCCGCGGTCCTTGCGGGCGTCGGTGCACAGGTACAGGCGGGCGGTGGTGTGGAGGGCATCCTTGTTCATGACACCAGCCTAGTTCCCCTAAACTGGGCCCATACCGCGGGAGCCCGCTGCGGCCGTTACGCCACTGGCGTTCGGCACAGGCGGGCTGAGAGGGCGCTGAGCCGACCGCTTGACCTGATCCGGCTAGTACCGGCGTAGGGAAGGAATCCTGCATGGGCACAGCATCACAGCGTGATAAGACACAGCGTGATAAGACACTGCGTGATAACGCTGCGATTGATGACGTCACGGCTGGCGTTTGTTACGACGTCGCGGTGATCGGCGGCGGGGTGATCGGCCACGGCATCGCCTGGGAGGCAATCCGGTCGGGACGCTCCGTCGCCCTGATCGACGACGCCCCCGGCAGCGGGGCCAGCTGGGCCGCCGCCGGCATGCTCGCCCCCGTCAGCGAACTGCACTACCAGGAGGAGGCACTCCTGGAGCTCATGATCGAATCCTCCCGCCTGTGGCCGGCCTTCGCCGCGGGGCTGGACGGGGCAAGGCCCAGCGGAACGGACGGCGGTCCGGCGGCTGGTCCCGCGGCCGGGGCCGCCGACGGAGCTGGCGCCGGAACCGGTTACCTCACGACGCCGACCCTCGCCGTCGGGGCCGACGCCGCGGACCGGCGGGCGCTCGCGGACCTCCGGGCCGTCCAGCTGGCCGCCGGCCTCTCGGTGGAGCCCCTGACCGTGCGGGAGGCGCGCGGCCGGGAGCCGCTGCTGAGCCCGGGGATCTCCTGTGCCTTTGACATCCCGGCGGACCACCAGGTGGACCCGCGCCGGCTGCTCGCCCGGATCGCGGCCCTGCTGGGAACCCGGAGCCGGAGCCGTGCCGTTGCGCGCCGCGCCGCCGCCCTGCTGTGGGAGGACGGACGGGTGGCCGGGGTCAGCCTCGCCGGCGGCGGCACCGTCCGCGCGAAGGAGACCATCGTGGCGAACGGGCTCGGTGCCGCCGGTCTCGGTGGCCTGCCCGTGGGGCTCACGCTGCCCCTGCGGCCGGTCTACGGGGACATCCTCCGGCTGCGCGTGCCGGGCCACCTGCAGCCGCTGCTCACGTCAACCCTGCGCGGGCTGGTCCGCGGCGTTCCGGTGTACATCGTCCCGCGGCAGGACGGCACCGTGGTGATCGGCGCGACGCAGCGCGAAGACGCTCCCTCGGACCCTTCTGCGGTCTCCGCCGGCGGGGTCTACCAGCTGCTCCGGGATGCCCAGCAGCTGCTGCCCGCGGTGGCCGAGCTGGAACTGCTCGAGGCCACGGCCCGCCCCCGCCCGGGCACGCCGGACAACGCGCCGCTGCTGGGCCGCGTGACGCGCCCCGCCACCGGAAACGGGGCCGGGGAGCAGATCCCGGGCCTGATCATCGCCACCGGATTCTTCCGGCACGGCGTCCTGCTCACCCCCGCCGCCGCGGCCATCTGCCGGCAGTTGCTGGACGGAACGGCCGACCCGCGCTGGGCCCGTTTCCGGCCGGACCGTTTCTCCCACCTCCCCGGACCGGACCACCACCCTCAGGAAACAGACCACCCACAGGAAACCGAACGCCCTCAGGAAACCGAACGCAGCAAGGAAGCAGTATGAACATCACATTGAACGGGGCGGAGCACACCGTCGCCGACGACGCCTCCGTCAGCACGCTGGTCAGCCAGCTCACCGGCCGGACGCTTGCCCCGGACGGCCAGTCCGCCGACGGCCGGAAGCTCGGCGTCGCCGTGGCCCGCAACGCCGAGGTGGTGCCCCGCAGCCAGTGGCACGGCACCGCGCTCGCCGAGGGCGACGACGTCGAACTGGTCACGGCAGTACAGGGAGGATGAACGGCATGAAAGACACCGCACCCGCGGCAGGGGCCGCCGCATTGGAGAGCCAGTTCCACATCGCCTCGAACGATCCGTTCATCGTCGACGGCGTCCGGCTGGGATCGCGCCTGATCATGGGCACCGGAGGGGCGCCGAGCCTGGACGGGCTGGGCGCGGCCCTCCTCGCGTCCGGCACCGAACTCACGACGGTGGCCATGCGCCGCTACTCGCCCGCGGAAGCAGGCTCGCTGTTCCAGCTGCTCGTGGACCACAACATCAGGGTGCTGCCCAACACCGCGGGCTGCTTCACCGCCAGGGACGCGGTGCTGACCGCCGAGCTGGCCCGTGAAGCCCTCGAAACGGACTGGGTCAAGCTGGAAGTCATCGCCGACGAGCACACCCTGCTGCCGGACGCCGTGGAGCTGGTGGACGCCACCGAGCAGCTCGTGGGCCGCGGCTTCAAGGTCTTCGCCTACACCAACGATGACCCGGTGCTGGCCCTGCGGCTGGAGCACTTGGGCGCCACCGCGGTGATGCCACTGGGCGCGCCGATCGGCACCGGCCTCGGTATCCTGAACCCGCACAACATCGAGCTGATCGTCTCGCGCGCGTCGGTGCCGGTGGTCCTCGACGCCGGAATCGGCACGGCCTCGGACGCCGCCCTGGCGATGGAGCTCGGCTGCGACGCCGTGCTGCTGGCCACGGCCGTGACCCGCGCGCAGCATCCGGCTCTGATGGGGGAGGCCTTCAAACACGCGGTCATCGCCGGTAGGCTGGCGAAAACGGCCGGCAGGATCCCGCGCCGCGAGCACGCCCTGGCGTCCTCTGCCATGGAAGGCCGGGCCGAATTCCTCTGAGTCCGGCCGCTCCCGGGCTGGCCGCCGGTCCTGCCGGTCAACCAGCCGCATCATCCACGAGCCCATCGTCAACGAGCAGGGAGCCCGAAATGGCAGCCACGGAAGACATCCTCACCCGCCCCCAGCTTGCTGAAGCCCTGGCGGGGCTGCCGGACTGGCGGTACCGCCTCGGCGGGCTGGTGACCGTGTACAAGGCGCCCACGCCGGCCGCGGCGCTCGAACTGATCGCCGCCGTCGGGCGCCTGGCCGAAGAGCAGAACCACCACCCGGACCTGGACTGGCGCTACACCCGGGTCTTTCTCCGCTACAGCTCCCACGACGCAGGCACCGAGGTGACGCCGCGGGACATCAAGGCGGCGGCTGCGGCCAGTGCGGCGGCCGCCGCCGTCGGCGCCACCGCGGAACCCGGGCTATACCGGACCGTGGAGGTGGGCATCGATACGGAGGATCCGGAGGCGGTCTCCGAGGTCTGGCGGGTGGCCCTCGGCTACCGCAAGGGCAGGTCCGGCGACCTCGTGGACCCCTACGGGCGCGGACCTTCGCTCTGGTTCCAGGAAACCGACACGCCCAACGCCAACCGGCTCCACCTGGACATCCACCGGAGCCAGGCCGAATCCGGTCCCGTGCTCGACAAGACGGCAGCCACGGGAGCCTCAATGAACCGTGACCACGCACCCGACTGGGTGGTGGTCACGGATGCGCAGGGGAACCGGCTGTGCCTGTGCACCGAAGAAGGCCACGGGCCCGCTGTCCCGTAGGTACAATGGGACCGCCAGCGCCGCCTGGGCAGGTTAGAGCCGCAGGATGGCGGTGAGCCGGGACGTGTCCCGACGGGTACGGTGCCGGCCCAGGTACAGGACAGCCGCCACGGCGGCGGCGGTACCCAGGACGACGGGCAGGACCCACGGGATCCAGGTCAGGCCCGGCTGGTAGCCGAGGCCGGCCGCCATGAAGATGATCCAGCTCAGCATCCCGACGGCGACGGCGATGCCGGCCGGCACGGAAATGCCGTACTTGGCGTGCCGCTTGTCATTGGCCCAGACCACGAAACCCGCGGCGACGGTCACCATGGCGACCACAATCAGGGAAAGCATTCAGGACACCTTAGTTTCGTAGGGACAGTTGCCTGTACGGCTGCTGCGGGCACGGGGCCGGGCTAGAGGGCACCGAAACCGACGCGGCGGGCTTCCTCCGCACCGATTTCAACGTAGCCCAGGGCGTTTGCGGGAATGATGACCAGGCGGCCCTTTTCATCCGTCAGGCGGAGTTCGGCTCCCTTGGAGATCGCCTCTCCGACAACCTTGGCCACGGCGTCCGCGTCCTGCGCCGATTCCAGCACAATTTCGCGGCCGATGTTCTGAATGCCGATCTTTACTTCCACAGCAAGGCCTCCCAGCCAATCAAAGTCCAATTAAATATCAAAGGGTCATGTCTATTTGTAGTCTAGGTCTCTTTGGGGAAGCGGGAGATTCCGCGCCAAGCTAAACGATAGATCAGGTCACTGGCCACATCGAGGTCAAGATTCCCGTCGGTTTCCAGCCAGTACCGGGCGCTGACCTGCGCCATCCCGGCAAGCGCCCGGCCCAGCAGTTGGGCTTCGAGCTCGGGCAGCCTGGTGTCTTCGGCGATCACGCGGGCGACGGCGTCGGCGAAGGTCTTGTTGAAGGCCTCCAGCCGCGCGCTCACATCTTCGTCATTGATCAGGTCCGATTCGAACACGAGGCGGTGGGCCTGGTCGTCGCTGGCGATGAACCGGTAATAGGCGCGCATGACGGCCTGGACGCGCTGGTCATTGTCCGTGGTGGAATTCAGGGCGCCGAGCAGGAGCCCGGTGAGCTTGCTCAGATGGCTGTCCAGCAGGGCCAGGTACAGCTCGCGCTTGGACGGAAAGTGCTGGTACAGCACGGGTTTGCTCACATGCGCGGTGTCCGCTATTTCATCCATGGCGGCCCCGTGGTAGCCATTGGCGACAAAGACTTCATGCGCGGCCGCCAGCAGTTGTGCCCGCCGTTCGTCGCGGGGGAGCCGCGCAGAGCGCTGCCCGCCGTTCCGTGCCGCCCCGGACGGTACCTTTGCGGCACTGTCCCCCCCAACCGGAGCCTGATGAATCACTGTCGGCCTACTTTCCCTTGCTGTTTTGTACATACTTTACGCGTGGGTAATATGACCTGGCGGCATCTTCGGGCATAGTTTGAAGTATGGCTTCCAAGTTGACCGCAAACGCCGCCCCCTCCACCCCCGGACCGCTGGTGGAACCGGCCGACGGCCTGAGTCCGGAAGAGGTCCAGCGCTACTCCCGGCACCTGATCATTCCCGAGATCGGGGCGATCGGACAGCGCCGCCTCAAGAACGCCAGGGTCCTCGTGATCGGGGCCGGCGGGCTGGGTTCTCCCGCGCTGCTGTACCTGGCCGCCGCGGGCGTGGGCACCCTCGGCATTGTCGACGACGACGACGTGGAACTGAGCAACCTCCAGCGCCAGGTGATCCACGGCGTCGCGGATGTCGGCCGGCCCAAGATCGAGTCCGCCCGCGACGCCATTGCGGCCCTGAACCCGCTCGTGGATGTCCGCCTGCACAACGTCCGCCTCGACGCCTCCAACGCCCTCGAGCTCTTCGCGGACTACGACCTCATCCTGGACGGCGCCGACAACTTCGCCACCCGGTACCTCGTGAACGACGCCGCCGCGATCCTCGGCAAGCCCTACGTCTGGGGCTCGATCTTCCGCTTCGACGGGCAGGTCAGTGTCTTCTGGGAGCAGCACGGGCCCACGTACCGGGACCTCTACCCGGAGGCGCCCCCCGCCGGATCCGTGCCCTCGTGCGGGGAAGGGGGAGTGTTCGGCATGCTGTGCGCCGCCGTCGGAGCGCTGATGGTGACGGAGGCCGTCAAGCTGATCACCGGCGTCGGGCGTTCCCTGCTCGGCCGTGTGGCGCTCTACGACGCCCTCGGCGGAACCTGGCGCGAGATCAAGGTGGCGCGGGATCCGGCGGCGGAACGGGTCACGGCTCTCACCGACTACGAGGCCTTCTGCGGGATCGCACCCTCGGCGGACGCCGGGACCGAGCACACCGTCACGGCCACCCAGCTCGCCACCATGCTGGCGTCCCGCAAGGCAGGGCTCAAGGACTTCCAGCTCGTGGACGTGCGCGAGAGCGGGGAATACGAGATTGTGCGGATCGACGGGGCCGTGCTGATTCCGCAGGGCAGGATCCTTGCCGGGGAAGCGTGGCACGAGCTGCCACAGGACACGGACATCGTCTTCCACTGCAAGGCCGGCACGCGTTCGGCCGCCGTGCTCGCCGCCGCCCGCGCGGCCGGCTACGAACGCGTCAGCCACCTCGACGGCGGAATCCTCGCCTGGGTGCGGGACGTGGAACCCGGCAAACCCGTCTACTGAACGGTGCGGTGAAGGGCCGCCCTGCGGACAGACGGACGCCACCGGGCAGATCAGGGCGGATGGTTCGAGTTCAGCCGCCCTGATCTGCACCGCTGCAGAACCCGGAGGGGCCGCGCGGCTGTGCGGGCCGGATCGGCTAGGCGGTGTGGCGCTGGTCCTGGGCTTCGGTGCCGGGGGATCCGTCGCCGGCGCCATGCCCGGCCGGGCATTCCGCCTCGGCCGCCGCAGGCGGGGATGCGGGCGCTGCTGCCGGCTGGTCCACCGTGATGCCGTACAGGGCCTCGAGGGCGGCGACGTAGTCGTCCTGCTGCCCGCTGGCGGCGAGTTCGCGGGCACGGACGGTGGGGATGTGCAGCAGCTGCTTGACCATCCGGCGGAGGGCGAATTCCACTTCCTCGGCTGCCGCGGTGCAGCCGTGGCGGGCGCGCACCTTCTCCATCTCGGTATCGAGCACATTCATGGTGTGGCGGCGCAGTGCGACGATCGCGGAATCCACCGACCGTGCCTCGCGTTCCTGCTCGAAGGCGCTGGCAGCCCCGGCAACGATGGTGCTGGCCTGCGACAGCGACTCGGTCTGTTCCTGGGGGGCGGCGAGCCGGACGGACTCAAGCGTCAGCAGCTCCACGCCGTCGAGCTCGCCGACCGCCGGGTCGAAGTCATGGGTGAGGGCCAGGTCGATGGCGATCAGCGGCTGCGGTGATGCGGCCCGGACCCGGGCGAGCTCGGACGCTTCGACGCGCGTGTCCGAGCCGCTGCAGCCGATCATGATGTCGGCCGCGGCGACGGCGGCGGGAAGGGTGTCGCTGTCCAGGGCTGTGCCCCCGCGGGTGGCGACGAAGCCGGCCGCGCGGCCGGAGGAGGAGTAGACGGAGACATCCGTGCAGCCGCGCTCGCGCAGCAGCGCCATCGTGGCCCCGGCATAGGCGCCGGTGCCGAAGACGACGGCTTTCTTGGTGGACCAGTCCGGGTCCTCGGACAGGTCGGTGGCGAGGTCGAGGGCAACGGACACGACCGACAGGCCGCGGGCGCCGAGCGCCGTCTGCGCGCCGACATCCTTGGCGGTCTTGGAGGCCGCCTGGAACAGCCGCACCAGCCCCGAACTTGCCGTGCCTTCGGCCTGGGCGGTGATCAGGGCCCGGCGGACCTGTCCGGCGATTTCGCGTTCCCCGACGACGGCGGAATCCAGCCCGGAACTGACCGAGAAAAGATGCCGGCTGACCTCCGGACCGGTACGGGTGCTGAAGGAGCTGGAGACGAGCTGATCGGTGAGGCCGCTGGCCCCGCTGATCTGGGAGATGAGGGCCGCGCGGGCAGCGTCGACGTCGCCGGGGTGGGGGGCCTCACCGTAAATCTCGAAGCGGTTGCAGGTGGCAAGCACAATCGCACCCGCCACTGCCGGCGATCCGGCGAGGGCGGATGTGGCGAGCTCTGAAGCGCCGGTGCTCAGTTGAGCAACGGTCTCGAGGTCGATGTCGGCGTGTGTAGCCACCAATGAGAAAAGAACCACAGCAGGACCATCATAGCTTTTTCGCCGCCGTGTAGAACAACTATCCGTCGTGGGACGGCGCACGACCGTCGGTGATTCCCGTCATACCGGCGCCCGCGGTGGCCCGCTGACAGGCTGTCGTTATCTTTTAGGCCCGGTTTTGGGCACAATCGAAGGCATGACTCCTAGCGCGGCGGCAATGAACGACACGGCACTCAACGGCACGAGTGCCGGCACGGCAAGCAGCAGTACGGCACCTGGAACGCTCGACGCCGGCCATCCGCTGATGGACGGCCGCACCGCCGGCTCCCCGCTGATCACCGCCTACCGCGGCGGCAAGCCCTCCCGCCGCCCCGTCTGGTTCATGCGCCAGGCCGGCCGCTCGCTGCCCGAATACCTCAAGGTGCGCGAAGGCGTGGGCATGCTGGAATCCTGCCTGCGCCCCGAGCTGGCCTCCGAAATCACCCTCCAGCCGGTACGCCGCCACGACGTCGACGCCGCCATCTTCTTCTCCGACATCGTGATCCCGCTCAAGCTGGCCGGCGTCGGCGTGGACATTGTCCCCGGCGTGGGCCCCGTCCTGGACAAGCCCGTCCGCACCGCCGCCGACGTCGCCGCCCTCCCGCAACTGACCTGGGAAGCACTGGAGCCGATCCGGGAAGCCGTCCGGCTCACCGTGGCCCAACTGGGCAGCACCCCGCTGATCGGCTTCGCGGGCGCACCCTTCACCCTCGCGGCCTACATGGTGGAAGGCAAGCCCTCCCGCGACCACCTTGGCCCGCGCACCATGATGCATGCCGACCCCGAAACCTGGACCGCCCTGGCGAACTGGGCCGCCGACGCCTCCGGCATGTTCCTTCGGGCGCAACTGGAAGCCGGCGCCTCCGCCGCCCAGCTCTTCGACTCCTGGGCCGGATCGCTGGGGCTGGCCGACTACGAGCGCTTTGTTGCCCCAGCATCCTCCCGCGCCCTGGACCATGTCCGGCACCTCGGCGCACCGCTGATCCACTTCGGCACCGGCACCTCGGAACTGCTCGTCGCCATGCGCGACGTCGGCGTCGACGTCGTAGGGGTGGACTACCGGCTGCCGCTGGACGAAGCCAACCGGCGCCTCGGCGGGACCGTGCCGCTGCAGGGCAACATCGACCCGGCGTTGCTTTCCGCTCCCTGGGGCGTCCTGGAAGCCCACGTCCGCGCGGTGATCGCCGCCGGCGCCGCGGCCCCGGGCCACGTCCTGAACCTCGGCCACGGCGTTCCCCCCGAGACCGACCCGGCGGTGCTGACGCGCGTCGTCGAACTCATCCACTCGATCTCCCCGGAGTAGTCCCATGACCGCTGGACCCGGCGCGGGCGACGCTGCTGCCGGGACAACCGCCGTCGTGGTGGGCGGCGGGATTTCCGGCCTGCTCGCCGCCCGGGAACTCGCCCGGTCCGGCGTCCACACCACGGTCGTGGAAGCCACCGGGGCCTGGGGCGGCTGCGTGGGCAGCCACGTCGTGGCCGGCCTGGCCCTGGACAGCGGCGCCGAGTCCTTCGCCACCCGGTCCTCCGCCGTTGCCGACCTCGCCGCCGAGCTGGGCCTGGCGCGGGACATCGTGGCGCCCGACCCCGGCGGCGCCTGGGTCCAGCTGCCCGACGGGCCCCGCGAGCTGCCCAAGACCGGCGTGCTCGGTATCCCGGCCAACCCGTGGGACCCGGAGGTCCGGCGCTCCCTGGGCCTGTCCGGTTCCTTGCGGGCCTCCCTCGATGCCTTGCTGCCCGCTTCGCTGGGGACCACGGCCGAGGTCACGAGCGTCTCGGCGCTGGTCCGGACCCGGATGGGCAAGCGCGTCCTGGAGCGGCTCGTGGCGCCCGTGGTCGGCGGCGTCCACTCGGCCGATCCCGCCCTGCTCGACGTCGATCTGGTGGCACCCGGGCTGCGCGCCGGGATCCGCCGGAACGGCTCCCTCGCCGCCGCCGTCGCCGCCCAGCGCAGGGGAGGGGCCGGCGCTCCCGCAACCGGCCCGCAGCAGCCTGCCCTGCAGCAGCCCGGCCTGCAGCAGGCCGGCCTGCAGAAGGCGGGCTCCGCCGTCGCCGGACTGCGCGGCGGGATGCACACGCTCATTTCCGCCCTGCTGGCCGAGCTGCGCGAGAACGGCGTCACGCTGCTCAGCGCCACCCGTGCCGATGCGGTGCAGCGCACTGCGGAGGGCTGGCGCGTCACCGCGGGCGGCACCGCGTACGACGCCGGGCTGCTCGTCATTGCGGTGGAGGGCCCGGCCGCCGTCGGGCTGCTCGCGGACACCCTGCCGGAGCTCGCGGGCCGCCGCCCCGACGCCGGGCCCGACGTCAGCCTGGTCACGCTCGTGGTGGACCAGCCGCAGCTGGACGCCGCCCCGCGCGGCACCGGAGTCCTGGTTGCCCCGCAGAGCCCGGGAATCCAGGCCAAGGCCCTCACGCACGCCACCGCCAAGTGGGGCTGGCTGGCCGCCCGGACCGGCCCCGGCACCCACGTGCTCCGGCTCTCCTACGGACGCGGCGAGGACCCCGCGCGCGGGCATGCGGCAAAACGCGCTTCCCGGCCCGCTTCCGGCAGTGCCGGGCCGGTTGCCGCGCCGCCCCGCTCCGACGATGAGCTGTTCCAGGCCGCCCTGAAGGACGCCTCGGCGCTGCTGTCGGTCCCCGTCACCGCGGCGGACGTCGTGGACTGGGACGTGGTGCGCTGGTCCGGAGCGTTGCCGTTCGCGTCCCTCGGACACAAGGGCCGCGTCGGCGAGGTCCGGAGCATCTGCGCGGCAGACGGCACGCTGGCCGTGGTGGGCGGCTGGCTCTCCGGGAACGGCCTGGCGGCAATCGTTGCCGACACCCCCCGGCAGGTCCGGGCGCTGCTCGCCTGAACGCCGCCATCCACCCTTTCTGAGCACGTCCACCGTCCCTCAGTCAAAATTCCCTCGCCGGGCCATCCCGGCTAGGGTCGATGACCATGGTTATTCACAGGCCCGACGTTCACGATACGCAGACCGGCCACCATCGGGGATTCCGGCGCGGCGCAGCGGCTGCCGCGCTCGGAGCGGTACTGGTTCTCACGGCAGGAGTTCCTGCCTCCCACGCCGCAACGGGGTTATCCGATTCAGCCGCCGCCGCAACTGCCTCGCCGGGCTCGCTGTCCCTCGGCCTCGAGGAATTGCTGGGCGGCCTGATCGCCCCCTTGCAGCAGCCCACTCCAACGCCACGGCCGACCTCCTCCGGAACCCCTGCACCCACGGAGCAGGCACCCACGGAACCGGCACCGACTGAACCGCCACCGACGGAACCGGCGCCGACGGAACCGGCGCCGAGCACGCCACGGAATTCCCCGACCCGCAGCAGCACTCCGCAGCCTGAGGCGCCGGATGCACCCGTGCAGACCCCCGCCCTGCCCGCTGCTCCAGCCCCCGCCCCGCCCGCGGCTCCAGCCCCCGGCGGGACCACCGCCCCGCCGCCCGCCGGCGGCTCGGCAGTAGCGCCCCCGCCGGCAGCCGGCACCGATCCGGTTCCCGCCGCGGATGCCCAAACTCCGGCAGCCCCGTCCGAACCCGGTTCGTCCGACACCGGTTCGACCGGAATCCCGTCCGCGGGAACCACCGCGCCGCAGACGCCGTCTGGCGCTCCAGCTTCCGCGCCCGCATCCGCGGCCGCCGCCAAGGGCCATTCCGGCAGCACCTCGCTTGAGGCCACCGCGGCCGTCGGGCCCGAAGGCCCGTCCCCGCTGCTCGGCTGGGGCATCGGCCTGGTCACGCTGTCGCTGGCCTCAGGCGTCGTCGTCGTCCGGATGCGCAGCCTGCGCAAAATCTGACGTCCGGGCCCTGACCGCGGAATGCCCTTCGGCAGGAATAGTGTGAAATTTCGCACTTCTACGTGTCGTAGAACTTCCCCATTTCGACTTAGCCGCGGGGAAGGGGCAAACTGGTAACCATGAGCCACACTTCTGCCGAATCTGTCACCAAAACCGAAGAATCAGTAGCCGAAGAATCGGCCGAGCAGTTCTTTACTCTCTGGACGGTGTTCAAGCGTTCCGTCGACGTTACGCGCAGCGCCGAGGCCGTCGGCGACTTCGAGGCACTCCTCGGCCGCCTGGCCGAGGGCGGCGTGGTCCACCGCGGCAGCTACGACGTGTCCGGGATGCGCGCCGATGCCGACGTCATGGTCTGGCTGCACGGCCCCGCGCCGGAGGCGCTCCAGCGCGCGGTCCGCGACATCCGGCGCAGCAAGCTCTTCACCGGCACCGAGATCGCCTGGTCCGCCATGGGCGTGCACCGCGAGGCGGAGTTCGCCAAGAACCACACCCCCGCCTACTCCCGCGGCGTCGAACCGGCGCAGTGGCTCTGCGTCTACCCGTTCGTGCGCTCCTACGAGTGGTACCTGCTGCCCGACGCCGAACGCGGCAAGATGCTGCGTGACCACGGCATGCTGGGCCGCGAGTTCCCCCAGGTCATCTCCAACACCGTGTCCTCCTTCGCGCTCGGCGACTGGGAATGGATCCTCGGCCTGGAAGCGCCGGAACTCGTGGACCTCGTGGACCTGATGCGCCACCTGCGCGCCACCGAAGCCCGCCACCACGTCCGCGAAGAGATCCCCTTCTACACCGGCCGCCGGGTCACCGCAACGGAGATCGCCGAGGTCCTTGGATGAGCAGGCTTGATCCGCAGGGCCCCGGAAGCGGGGCAACCGCGGCTACCGAAGTAAATACCGTCACCGAGGCGGGCCGGATGGCCCCCAAGGAGTACGACGCCGTGCTCCTCGCCTCCTTCGGCGGCCCTGAAGGCCAGGAGGACGTCATCCCGTTCCTCCGCAACGTCACCCGCGGCCGCGGCATCCCGGACGAGCGGCTCGAAGCCGTCTCGCACCACTACCGCGCCAACGGCGGGATCAGCCCGATCAACCAGCAGAACCGCGAGCTGAAGGCCGGCATCGAGGCGGAACTGGCCGCCCGCGGGATCGGACTGCCGGTGTTCTGGGGCAACCGCAACTGGGCCCCCTACCTCCCGCAGACGCTCCAGGACATCTACGACGCCGGCCACCGCAAGGTCCTGATGGTCACCACCAGCGCCTACTCCTGTTACTCCAGCTGCCGCCAGTACCGTGAGGACATCGGCATCGCGCTGACCGAGACCGGACTGCACGGCAGGCTCGAGGTCGACAAGGTGCGCCAGTACTTCGACCACCCCGGCTTCGTCGAGCCGTTCATCGAAGGCACCGCCGCAGGGCTCGCCGACGTCCGCGCCCGGCTCGCCGCCGCCGGCACCCCCGACGCGCCGGTGCACGTCCTGTTCGCCACGCACTCCATCCCCACCCGCGACGCCGAAGCCGCCGGACGCTCCGAGGGCGAGCCCCGTCGGTTCGAGGAAGGCTCCGCCTACGTCGCCCAGCACCTGGCCGCCGGCACCGAAGTCATCCGCCGGGTGCAGGCCGAAACCGGTCTCACCGCCCCGTGGTCGCTCGTGTACCAGTCCCGCTCCGGCGCGCCGCACGTGCCGTGGCTGGAACCCGACATCAACGAAGCCATCGAGGACCTCGCAGGCCAGGGCGTCAAGGGCATCGTGATCGTTCCCCTGGGCTTCGTCAGCGACCACATGGAGGTGGTCTGGGACCTCGACACCGAGGCGCTGGAAACCTGCCGCAGGCTCGGCCTCGCCGCGACCCGCGTCCCGACGCCCGGGACGCACCGCAAGTTCGTCGCCGGCATCGTCGATCTGGTCTGCGAGCGGACCGCCGCGAACAACATCGCCGAACGGCCGCACCTGACCGGGCTCGGGCCCTGGTACGACGTCTGCCGCCCGGGCTGCTGCGCGAACTTCCGCGGCGAGAAGCCTACGATCGCAGGAGCGGACAGTGCCACCGGCACCGGACACGATCCCTACCCGGCCGCACCTGTGGCTTCGGGCAGGGCCGGGGGCACAGCTGCGCCGGCGGCGGATCGGGGGACCCGATGACCGTCCGGATCGGCACCCGCGCCAGCAAACTTGCCCTCACCCAGACCCAGCAGACCGCGGACCAGCTGGCCGCCGTCGGCGGGTTCCCGGTGGAGCTCGTCCACATCCGGACCGAAGGCGACGTGCTCAAGGGCTCGCTGTCCCAGCTGGGCGGCACCGGCGTCTTCGTCGCCGCGCTGCGCGATGCGCTGCTGCAGGACAAGTGCGACGTCGCGGTCCATTCGCTCAAGGACCTCCCCACCGGGCCGGCCCTCGGCCTGACCCTGGCGGCGACGCCGAAGCGCGTCGACGTCCGGGACGTGCTCTGCGCCCGGGACGGCCTCAAACTCGCTGACCTGCCGGCCGGGGCCACGGTCGGCACCGGCTCGCCGCGCCGCGCCGCGCAGCTGCGCGCCGCGCGTCCGGACCTGGACATCCGCGACATCCGCGGCAACGTCGACACCCGCCTGGGCCGCGTCCCCGGCCTGCCGGGCAACACCACCGACGCCGTGGTGGACGGCAAATCCTGCGACCTCGACGCCGTCGTGCTGGCCGCCGCCGGCCTGCACCGGATCGGACGGCTCGACGCGGTTAGCGAGTACCTCGAAACCGACGTCATGCTGCCCGCCGCCGGGCAGGGGTCCCTGGCGATCGAATGCCGCACCGCCGACGCGCCCCGCAAGGCCGGATCCACCGAAGGCTCCCAAGGCGCGCTGGCGCAGGCCCTGGCCGCGCTCGACGATCCGGACACCCGGCTGGCCGTCACCGCCGAGCGCGCGCTGCTCGCCCGGCTCGAGGCAGGCTGCGCGGCCCCGGTGGGCGCCTACGCCTACCGCAAGGGAAGCCTGCTGCACCTCGAAGCCGTCGTCTGCGCCGTCGACGGAACGGCGAGCATCCGGGACAAGAAAGCCACCGACGGCCTCACCGAAGTCGGCGCGACCCTGCTCGGGATCGAACTGGCCGAGGTCCTGCTGGCCCGCGGCGCTGCCGGCATTGCGGACCTGGCCGCGTCCTGAACGCGGCGGACACCAGCAGATGACGGGATGGCGCGGCGGGCCTGAGAAGCCTGTGCTGGACGGCGCGGTGCTGGACGGCGCGGTGCTGGACGGTGCCCGCGTTTTGGTGGCCCGCAGCCCGGACCGCGCCGGGGAGCTCGTGACGGCCCTCCGCGCGGTCGGGGCCGAGCCGCTGCTGCTGCCCCTCATCGATTTCGAGGTGGCCCGCGACCAGCATTCCCTGGATGTCGCCTTCGATGCCCTCGGGGCCGGGGCCTACACCTGGCTCGTGATCAGCAGCGTGACCACCGTCCAGGCGCTCGAGGCCAAGGCCGCCGAGCGCGGCGTGGAACTCAGCGCCTGGCTTCCCGGCAGCCTCCAGATCGCCACGATCGGCCCTGCCACGCGCCGCTTCCTTGAAGCCCGCGGCATCGCCGTCGACCTCGCCCCCGCGGGACCCCAGTCCGGAGCGGGCCTGCTGGACATCTGGCCCGAGGGCCAGTGCAGTGTGCTCCTGCCGCAGGCCGACATCGCCGACCCGCGGCTCCGCCGCGGCCTCGAGGCGCGCGGCGCGTCCGTCCAGGCCATCACGGCGTACCACACGGTGGATTACCCGGCCGATCCGGGCCGGAGCCTGTCCGCCTTCCTGCAGGCATCTCAGGGGCAGGCCGCCGGCAGTGGAGCCGACCATGCAGCCGGCAACGCGGCGGCGGTGCTCACGGCCGCAGAGGCGAAAACCGAAATCGGTGCCGGCAGCCTGCAGGCCGTCGTCGCTGCCTCGCCGAGCGCGGCCCGCCGCATCCACACCGAGCTCGCCCCCCTGGGCGGCTGCCGCTTCGTGGCGATCGGGCGTTCGACGGCGGTGCAGGCTGCGTCGCTGGGTCTCGCCGTCGCCGCCGTCGCCGAGGAGCCCACCGCCTCGGGCCTCGTGACCGCGGTGATCCGGGCACTGGCGCCGGGCCCCTCCGGGTCCGCGCCGGCGCCCGATCCGTCACCAGCAGAGCACCTACCGAAGGACAGAACATGAGCTTCCCGATCCACCGCCCCCGCCGGCTGCGGACCACCCCGGCCATGCGCCGGCTGACCGCCGAACACCGGCTCTCGGCCGCGGAGCTCATCCTGCCCGCGTTCATCCGTGAGGGCCTCACGGAGCCCAACCCCATCGCCTCGATGCCCGGCGTGCAGCAGCACACCTCCGATTCGCTCAAGCGTGCCGCCGCGGAGGCAGTGCAGTTGGGGGTCGGCGGGATCATGCTTTTCGGCGTGCCGGCGGTCCGCGACGCCACCGGCAGCGCCTCGCTGGACCCGGACGGCGTGCTCAACAAGGGCATCCGCGACATCCGGGCCGAGGTGGGCGACGACCTCGTGATCATGAGCGATGTCTGCCTGGACGAATTCACCGACCACGGCCATTGCGGCGTGCTCGACGCGAACGGCTATGTGGACAACGACGCGACCCTGGAGATCTACGGCCGGATGGCCGTGGCGCAGGCCGAGGCCGGCGCGCACATGCTGGGCCCCTCCGGCATGATGGACGGCCAGGTCGGCGTGATCAGGCAGGCGCTGGAGGATGCCGGGCACGCCAACATCCCCGTCCTGGCCTACGCCGCGAAGTACGCCTCCGCGTTCTACGGCCCGTTCCGCGAAGCCGTCGACTCGCAGCTGACCGGGGACCGCCGCAGCTACCAGATGGACGCCGCCAACCGGCGCGAAGCGCTCCTGGAGGTGGAGCTGGACCTGGCCGAAGGCGCCGACCTGGTCATGGTGAAACCCGCCATGAGCTACCTCGACATCCTGGCCGACGTCGCCGCGATGAGCCCCGTTCCCGTGGCCGCCTACCAGATTTCCGGCGAATACTCGATGATCGAGGCGGCCGCCGCCAACGGCTGGATCGACCGCCAGGCAGCCATCACCGAATCCGTCCTGGGCATCAAACGCGCCGGGGCCAACATGGTGCTCACCTACTGGGCCTGCGAACTCGCCGGCTGGCTGAAGGAGTCCTGATGACCAACCCACCCGCCGCAGCCGGTCCCGCCTGCGTGAATCCGACCGCCCCCGTGGGACCGGACCGGATCCTGCTGGGCCTGAACAGCTTCGGCGACGTCGGGGTCTTCCCGGACGGCCACCCCGTCCCGCACGCCGAGGTGCTGCGCCAGCTGCTCGAGCAGGCGGAGCTCGCGGACGAGGTCGGTCTCCACGCCTTCGGCGCGGGCGAGCACCACCGCCGCGACTTCGCCGTGTCCGCACCCGAGGTGTTCCTCGCCGCTGCCGCGGCCCGGACGAAGAACATCCGGCTCGGCTCGGCCGTGACGGTGCTCAGCTCGGACGACCCCATCCGCGTCTTCGAACGCTTCGCCACGGTGGACGCCATCTCCAACGGCCGCGCCGAGGTCATGCTCGGCCGCGGATCCTTCATCGAGTCCTTCCCGCTGTTCGGCCTGGACCTGGCCGACTACGAGGTGCTGTTCGAGGAAAAACTCGAACTCTTCGACAAGGTCCGGGCCCAGGAACCCGTCCACTGGGAGGGCCGCACCCGCCCTGCCGTCACGGGGCTCAGCGTCTATCCGCCGCTCGAGCACCACCTGCTGCCGGTCTGGATCGGCGTCGGCGGAACCCCCGAGTCGGTGCTGCGCTGCGCCCAGTACGGCTACCCCCTCATCCTGGCGATCATCGGCGGCCAGCCGCGCTCCTTCGCCCCGCTCGCGGACCTGTACCGGGAAGCCATGGCCAAGTACGGCCACCCCATGCAGCAGCTCGCCACGCATTCACCCGGCCACGTCGCCGCCACCGACGAGGAGGCGCGCGAGGAGCTCTTCCCGCACTGGATCGCCATGCGCAACCGGCTGGGCGCCGAGCGCGGCTGGGGTCCGGGCAGCCGCGGCGAGTTTGACGCCATGTGCACCCCCGAGGGTGCCCTGTATGTCGGCTCGCCGGAAACCGTCGCCGCGAAGATCGCCCTGCTGAAGAAGAACCTCGGCGTGGACCGCTTCGACCTCAAGTACAGCAACGGGACCCTGCCGCACGCCGCCATGATGCGCTCCATCGAGCTGTACGGCACCGAGGTGGCGCCCCGCGTGGCGGCCCTGCTGGCCAAGGCCTCTCCGGCGAACTGAAAGAATAGGAACCATGACTTCCAGCCACCCTCGCAACGAGGAACTCTTCGACCGCGCCCGCCAGCTGATGCCCGGCGGCGTCAACTCGCCCGTCCGCGCCTTCGGCTCCGTGGGCGGGACACCGCGCTTCATGGTCTCCGCCCGGGGCCCGTACCTGACGGACGCCGACGGCGCGGAGTACGTCGACCTGGTCTGCTCCTGGGGCCCGGCCCTGCTGGGACATGCCCACCCGGCGGTCCTCGCGGCGGTGCACGCCGCCGTCGACCGCGGGCTGTCCTTCGGCGCCTCGACACCGGATGAGGCCAACCTCGCCGCGATCGTCAAGGAACGGGTCCCCGCTGCCGAGCGCGTCCGGATGGTGTCCACCGGCACCGAGGCGACCATGACGGCGGTCCGGCTGGCCCGCGGCTTCACCGGCCGCGACCTCATCATCAAGTTCGCCGGCTGCTACCACGGCCACCTCGACGGGCTTCTCGCCGCCGCCGGCTCCGGCGTCGCCACGCTGGCGCTGCCGGGCTCCGCGGGCGTCACCGCCGCCACGGCCGCCGAGACCCTCGTGCTGCCCTACAACGACCTCGGCGCCGTCGAGGCCGCGTTCGCCAAGCACGGGCCCAACATCGCGGCCGTCATCACCGAGGCCGCCCCCGCCAACATGGGCGTGGTCACCCCCGGGGACGGCTTCAACGCCGGGCTCTCCCGGATCACCCGCGAACACGGCGCCCTGCTGATCCTCGACGAGGTCCTCACCGGCTTCCGGACCGGCTACGCCGGCTACTGGGGCCTTACCGGCGGGGCGGCCGGCGCCGCCGAGCCCTGGACCCCGGACCTGCTGACCTTCGGCAAGGTCATCGGCGGCGGGATGCCGACGGCGGCCCTCGGCGGACGCGCGGACGTCATGGACTACCTCGCCCCGCTGGGCCCGGTCTACCAGGCCGGCACGCTGTCCGGGAACCCGGTGGCGATGGCCGCCGGCGTCGCGACCCTCACCCACGCCACCCCCGAGGTCTACTCGTTCGTGGACGCCCGCTCGCTGGAGCTGTCCACGGCGCTGTCCTCCGCGCTCGATGCGGCCGGCGTGGACCACTCGATCCAGCGCGCGGGGAACCTGTTCTCCGTGGCGTTCGGCACATCCGCGCACGGTGTCCGCAACTACGACGACGCGCAGGGCCAGGAAGTCTTCCGCTACGCGCCGTTCTTCCACTCGATGCTGGACTCCGGGGTCTACCTGCCGCCGTCGGTCTTCGAGGCCTGGTTCCTGTCCGCCGCGCACGACGACGCCGCGATGAACCGGATCTTCGACGCCCTGCCGGCCGCAGCCAAGGCCGCCGCCGCCGCGAAGGCCTGACCCGGGCGACGTGCCCCGCCGTCGTGCTTAAATGACTTTGGCACCCGCCGCGGCGGGTGCCAAAGGTCTTTAACGCTTCAGGGGAGCCGGGCTCAGAACGCCGGAGTCACATCACCGTTGGGCCATTCCTTCTGGATGAAGGCCTTGACCTCGGGGGAGTGGAGCAGTTCGTCGAGCTTCTTGATCCGTACGTCATCCTTGGAGTCCTCGCGCCAGGCCAGGAAGTTGGCGTAGGGGTTGTTGTTCACGGATTCCACGGCGAGGGCCTTGGAGGTGCTCAGGCCGGCCTTGAGAATGAAGTTGCCGTTGATCAGGGCCAGGTCCACCGACGGGTCCTTGAGGTCGTTGATCAGCAGCTCGGGCTGGTTTTCCGAGAACTTCAGTTTTTTCGGGTTTTGTGCGTCGCTCAGCGTCAGCACGGTGGAATCTTCCTTGATGTCCTTGACCAGGCCGGCGACCTGGAGCACCTTGAGGGCGCGGACTTGGTTGGACGGGTCATTGGTGATGGCGACCTTGGCGCCGTCCTGGATGTCCTTGATGTTCTGGACCTTCTCGGAGAACGCGGCGTACGGCTCGATGTGGACACCGGCGCCGTGGCCGAACTTGTATCCCTTGGTCTTGACCTGGTCCTCGAACCACGGGAGGTGCTGGTAGAAGTTGGCGTCGAGGGAACCGTCGCTCAGCGCGGTGTTCGGCGTCTGGTAATCCTCGATTTCCTTGATGTCCAGCTTGAGGCCAGCCTTGGGAGCGAGCTCCTGGTTGACGAACTCGAGGATTTTCGCGTGGGGCACCGGGCTGGCACCGACCTTAAGGGTGACCGGCTTGGCCGGGTCCAGGGTGTTGGTGGCCTGGGTGCTGGGGGTGGAGGACCCGCCGCAGGCCGTCAGCGCCAGGGCAGTGACGATGCCGGTGGCCAGAAGGGTGAGTGATTTACGCATCAGGTGCGTTCCTTTCGAAATAGCCGGGATCAACTCGGCGTGCTGCCGTGATCCGCGCAGATACAGTGGGCGGCTACCCGCTGCAGGGATGTTGGTCTGTGGAGGAAGGCGTGCCGTGTCGGACGGCCCGCCCGGCCCCGCGGTTAGCGGTGATCCAGGCTGCGGGAGATCCGTTCACCGACCAGCTGGATGACCTGGACCAGGACGACGATCAGCACGATGGTGACGATCATGACTGAGACGTCGAAGCGCTGGAAACCGTAGTTGTAGGCCAGCTTGCCGAGCCCGCCGCCCCCGACGAGGCCCGCCATGGCGGAGTAGCCGACGAGGGTGACCACCGTGGTGGTGGCCGCCGCGACGAGGGGAGGAAGGGATTCGCGCAGCAGCACCTTGCTGATGACCTGCATGTTGGTGGACCCCATGACCTGGGCCGCGTCGATCTTGCCGTGGTGCACATCGCGCAGGCAGGTCTCCACGAGCCGGGCGAAGAACGGAATGGTCCCGATGGACAGGGAAACCGACGCCGCCACCGGGCCCAGGCTGGTTCCGGTCAGCGCGCGGGCCAGCGGGATGAGCGCCACCATCAGGATGGCAAACGGGATGGACCGGGTGATGTTGACGACGATGTCGCTCAGGATCCGGTTGATGACCGGCATCGGGCGCAGCCCGCCGGGGGCGGAGACATGAAGGAACACGCCCAGCGGCAGGCCGACCAGCACGGTGAAGAAGGCAGAGATACCGACCATCTGCAGCGTCTCGATGATCGCTTCGGGCAGGGCTTTCACGAGGACGGGGTTGCTGAAGAAATCGTTCATTCGTGCCTTCCTTGTTCCTTGGTCGGATGAAGTCCCTGGTTCGGGACAACGGGGTCCGGGAGGTCAGGGTCGGGGAGCGTGTCGGGGAATTCCGGGGCCGCGCCGGCGACGGGCGCCACCCGGCGGGCGCTGATGCCGCGGTCGGTCAGGTAGCCCAGGACGCCGTCGACGTCCGAGTTTTCGGCCAGTTGTACGCGGAGATGGCCGAACTGCTGGCCGCCGAGCGTCTCGACGCTCCCGGCCAGGACATTAATGTCCATGTCGAAGTGCCGGGCGACGCCGGTCAATACGGGCTCCTTGGCGCTGTCACCGGAGAAGACGATCTCCAGTACGGGGCCGCGTTGCAGGGGCCCGGGCAGGGGAAACGACGGCGGAAGCGGCAGCAGGGCCCGGGCCAGCTGGCTGTCCAGCTCTCCGGCTACGTCCTCGAGGGCCCCGTGTTCGATGATGCGGCCCCGCGACAGGAGGGACACCGAGTTGCAGACGCGCTTCACGACGTTCATCTCGTGCGTGATGATCAGCACTGTCAGCTGCAGACGGCTGGTCAGTTCCTGGATCAGGTCGAGGATCTCGTTGGTGGTTGCCGGGTCCAGGGCGGAGGTGGGCTCGTCGCAGAGCAGCACCTCCGGTTCCGAGGCCAGGGCCCGGGCAATGCCGACGCGCTGGCGCTGGCCGCCGGAGAGCTGGGAGGGGTAGGCGTTCTCAAACCCCTCCAGCCCGACGAGCTTCAGGAGTTCGGCGACCCGCGTCCGGGTCTTGTCCTTCGGGGTCTTGACCAGCTCGAGGGGATGGGCAACATTTCCCGCCGCCGTCCGGGAGTCCATCAGGTTGGCGTGCTGGAAGACCATGCCGATGCGCCGCCGGGCCGCACGGATCTCCGAATCGCGGACAGAACTCAGTTCGGTCCCATCGATGCTGACGGATCCGGAGGTCGGACGGTCCAGGAGGGTCAGGCAGCGCACCAGGGTCGATTTTCCGGCACCGGAATGGCCAATGATGCCGTGGATGGAGCCCTTCGGCACGGAAAGTGTGACGCCGTCGAGGGCCACCACTTCTTTCTTGCCCTGCTGGTAGACCTTGCGAAGGTCGGTAACTGTGATCATTTATCCCTTGAGGGTGGTTCGGGCGCGAAATAACACACGCCCGCTTCAGGGTTTAATTATGTCAGCGGGGGCAGGGGGCCTCCACCTTTGCATTTAGTTCACCAGAAAGGGTGTATTGCTGTGGGTAATTCACCATATGTGCCCTGGCTGCGGGTGGCGGCGGGGTAGGCGTCGCCTCCACTGAATCCACCACCTTCACTCCCTCAGGGTATGCACTGCGGACAGGGACGTGATCTGCGTCGCACCGGCGGTGCGCCGGCCAGGAACAGGCCTGGCCCGGTTCCGGGCGGCCAGGTCCCGCCGGGTGGGAAGCGTCCGTCAGAACTCGCCGCGGCTGGCGTCCTCGGGCGGCAGCACCGGCCAGTCACCCTCGATCACGGCGGCAGGCTTGGTCTTGCGCAGGTAGTTCTGGAAGTCCGCGGCCTGGGACGAGGCCCACTCGATCTGGAGCTGGTGGAGATGGGCGGCCGGCATGCTGAGCTTGGGAAACTTCCCGGCCATGGCATCGAGCATGCGCAGGGTCGCCAGCGCATCGGCGGCCGAGGTGTGCGCGTTGTCCAGGCTGACGCCGTACTCCTCGCACAGGGCTGTGAGCGTGCGCTTGCCCTTGCGGTAGCGGTCCACCTGCTTGTTCATGATGTACGGGTCCAGCACCGGAAAGCGGCTCAGCTGGGGGACGCCGTAGCGCGCCGATTCGGCGGCCAGGACGGTGAAGTCGTAGCTGGCGTTGAAGGCGATGACCGGCACGTGGGCATCGAAAAGCTCCTGGAGGACCGCCGAAAGTTCCCGCGTCACTTCAGCGGCCGGACGGCCCTCGCGGCGCGCCTGCTCGGTGGTGATCCCGTGGATATCGCTGGCCTCCGTGGGGATCTCCACGCCAGGATCCGCGAGCCACTCATGCTCCTTAATGATCCCGCCGGCGGAGTCCACCACGGTGACCGACGCGGTGACGATCCTCGCGGCACGGGAATTACGGCCGGTGGTCTCGAGGTCAAAGGCTGCGCGGGGGAGGGAGTTCCAGGTGCTCATGCCTCCACGCTACCTGCTGCCTCCGACAGTTCTTGATTCCGCACCCTGAACGCAACGCGGGGTCACTTACAGCCCATCCTGCCCGGCGGAATGGGCCGTAAGTGACCCCGCGTTGCGGCTAGTCTGGATCGATGCGGGCGGAGTATGTGGAGGCGGTGCTGGAGCTGGTGGCCTTGATCCCCGCGGGCACCGTGCTGGCCTACGGTGACGTCGCGGAACTCCTGGGTGGCGGCGGCGGCCCCCGGCAGGTCGGGTCCGTGATGAGCCACCACGGCAGCGCCGTCCCGTGGTGGCGGGTCCTGAAATCAAACGGGGAGGCACCGCCGGGACATGAGCATGCCGCCCTGGCCCGGTACCTCCAGGAGGGCACCCCGCTGCACGGCAGCTACCTGGACTATCTCCGTACCGGCGAGGGACGCTGGCGGGTGGACCTGGCCGCGGCCCGGTGGGCGCCATCCGAGGACGACTTCGACCGGATCGACGCCATCGCCGAGCGCCTGGAACGGGCGTTGCATAAATTGTCGGCCCCCGATGATGAAATGACTGTGTGACTACCCCCGGCCCGGCCCCTGTTCTTGAGCTGCCTGCTAATGAGCTGCCTGCTGGTGATCCGCCAGCTACTGATCTGCCGGCATACCCGCTGACCGCCTCCGGGGGCTCCCGTACCCGGGCCTCCGGCGCGGAGCTCCGGCTGCTCCCGCCGCGGAAGCCGCATACCGCCGTCCCGGTGCTCTCCGCAGACCAGCTCGCCGCCGTCGACGTCCCGCACGGCGCGGGCCCCGTCCTGGTGCCCGGGGCGCCGGGGACCGGAAAATCCACCGTCCTCGTGGAGGCCGCAGTCCGCCGGGCACAACGGGACGGCCTGGACCCCGAACGGATGCTGATCCTGGCTCCCGGGCGGCTCGCCGCGGATTCCCTCCGGGACCGCTTCACCGCACGGCTGGACCGGAGCCTGAGTACGACGCCGGCGCGCACCTGGGCGTCGTACGCGTTCGATCTGATCCGGCGGGCCAAGGCGGAAGGCATCCTGCCGCTGCCGCGCCCGCCCAAACTCCTCTCCGGGCCCGAGCAGGACCTGATCATCAAGGAACTGCTCGAAGGTCACGCGCTGCCCGGCCTTGGGCTTGAGTGGCCGGAGGACCTCGGGGCAGCCCTGCAGACCCGCGGTTTCCGGCAGGAGGTACGCCAGCTCTTTGACCGGATCATCGAATCCGGCCGGACCGCGGAGGACCTCGTCGTCCTGGCCCGCCGGTGCCGCCGGCCCGACTGGGTGCCCGCCGCCGCCCTGTATTCCGAATACCGCGACGTCCTGGACCTGCGCATGCCCGAGGCCTTCGACCCGGCCGGCATCATCACGGCCGCGCGCCAGATCTTCCAGGACGCCCCGGACTTCCTGGCCGCCGAGCGGAGCAGGCTGCAGCTGATCCTGGTGGATGACATCCAGGAGGCCAATCCGGCGGTGTTCGAGCTGCTCGCGGACATCGCGGCGGGCAAGGACGCCATCATCACGTCCTCGCCGGACACCGTGGTCCAGGGCTTCCGCGGGGCCCGTCCGGACCTCGTGGCCGAGCTGCCCCGGCTGCTGGCCCCCGCCGGCGACACGGTGCTGGAGCGTCCGCTGTGGTTCGCCCACCGCCACACTCCCGCCGTGGCCGGGGCGTGGCTCTCGGTCGCCGGGCGCATTTCCCGCCGCGCCGGCGGGCAGTCCGCGCGCCGGCTCGAGCAGTGCGGGGCCGAGGGGGCTGATGGTCCTGCCGGGCGCCCCGCGGGCGGCCCCGCCGGCGGACCCGTCGAAGCCCCGGGCCGCGGAACCGATGCCGCGGGGAGTGCCGGCAGCGTCGAGGCGCATCTGCTGCCGTCCCCGGTCCACGAACTGCGCTATGTCGCGCAGCGGATCCTCGAAGCCCAGCTCAACGACGGCCGCGAACTCGGTGACATCGCCGTGATCGTGCGCAACGGCGGCCAGCTCAGCCAGCTTCAGCGGTACCTCGCCGGCCAGGGGATCCCGGTCCGGATTCCTGTCGCCGAATCCGCCGTCCGGGACGAGGTTGCCGTCAGGCCCCTGCTGGACGCCTACGCGGTGGTCCTGGACCCGTCCGTCCTTACCCCCGAGTCGGCCGTCGCCCTGCTCACCTCACGGATCGGCGGCGCCACCTCGATCGAGCTCCGGCGGCTGCGCCAGTCGCTGCGCCGGGAGGAGCTCCTGGGCGGCGGCGGCCGCACCAGCGACGCACTCCTGGTGGAGGCCCTGCTGGAACCGGGGGCCCTGGCCACGCTCGGCATCGAGGGGCACTCCGCCCGGCGGATCGCGCGGATGATCCAGGCCGGCCGGGAAGCCGCCCTGGCACCCGGCGGCAACGCCGAAACCGTGCTGTGGGCGCTCTGGAATTCCACCGGTCTCGCCGCCCGCTGGACCGAAGCTGCCCTGGCCGCCGGTTCGGCCGGGGCCCGCGCGGACCGCGACCTCGACGCCATGATGGCGTTGTTCCACACCGCGGAACGCTTCGTGGACCAGCTGCCGGGTTCCGGGCCGGAACAGTTCCTCGAGTACCTGCTCAACCAGGAACTCCCGATGGACACCCTCGCCGCGCGGGCCCAGCTCGAGGACGCCGTGGAGCTCATGACACCCGCCAGCGCCGCCGGACGGGAATGGCCGGTGGTGATCGTGCCGGGGCTGCAGGAAGGCGTGTGGCCCAACACCAGGCTCCGCGGCGAGCTGCTCGGCAGCACCCTGTTTGCCGACGCCGTCGAACACGGCGTGGAGTACGCCCTGCAGCTGGATCCGCTCAGCCGGCTGCGGGAAATCCGCTATGACGAGCTGCGGAGCTTCTCCACCGCCGTCTCCCGGGCCCGGGAGGTCCTGATCTGCACGGCCGTCTCCTCGGAGGATGAACAGCCGTCCTCGTTCCTGGACTATGTGGCACCGCTGCGCCCGGACCAGGAACGGCGCGGCTTCACCCCCGTGGAGCGGCCGCTGACCCTGCGCGCCCTCGTGGCCGAACTGCGGCAGTACGCCCAGCTGGACGCCACGGCCGCCGAATCACAGGAAGCGACCATGGTGCTCGGCGCCCTGGCCGCTGCCGAGCCCCCGGTTCCGGGGGCGCATCCGGCCAGCTGGTGGGGCCTGGCGCCGCTGTCCTCGGAGGATCCGGTGGTCCCGCCGGGAGGCACCGTCTACGTCTCACCCTCGAAGGTCGAGACTGTGCAGAAATCACCCCTTGACTGGTTCGTCCAGGCCGCGGGCGGCGAGGCGGCGACCGATTTCGCCCGCAGCCTGGGAACCCTGGTCCACGCCATCGCCCAGGACCTCCCGGACGCCTCGGGCGGCGAATACCTCGCGGAACTCGCCCGCCGCTGGCCGGCGCTCGGGATGAAGGACAACTGGGAAGGGAAGCTGGACTTCCAGCGGGCCGAATCCATGGTCCGGAAGCTCGCCCAGTACGTGTTGGTCATGCGCAGCGAAGGCCGCAGCCTGCTCGGCGTCGAACAGGACTTCGAGGTGAAACTGCAGGACATCACCCCCGACGCCGAGGCGGACGCCGACGCGGCCGGGGCGGACGCGGACGCGCCCGCGGACGAGCCCTGGCCCGCCCGGTCCGCCGTGCTACGCGGGCAGGTGGACCGGCTGGAGATCGACGCCGAGGGCCGGCTGGTCATCGTGGACCTCAAGACGGGCAAGCGGCAGCCCGGAAAAGCCGAACTCGAACGCCACCCGCAACTGGGCGCCTACCAGGCGGCCGTGCTGGCCGGAGGTTTTGCCGGGCCCGACGACGGCCCGGCGCCGCGGCCGGGCGGAGCCGTCCTGGCCCAGCTCGGCACCACCACCAAGAGCCCGGGAGTGCAGGCGCAGGCCGCGCTGGACCCGGACCAGAACTGGGCGCTGGAGATGGTGAACGGTGCCGCCCGGGTGATGTCCGGGAGCACCTTCGAAGCCCGCCATGATCCTTCCAAAGGCGGTCACGGCGGGCACGGCTGCCGGCTGCCCGAGGTCTGTCCGCTGTGCGCACGAGGAAAGCAGGTTACCGAATGACCCCCACCGCAGAGCCGGCAGCTCTTCCTGCACCGCGGTTCAGCCCGGAAGAACTGTCCGCCATGCTGGGGGAGAAGAACAGCCCCACGGCCGAACAGTCCCTGATCATTTCCTCACCCCTGACGCCACGGCTCGTCATTGCCGGTGCCGGCTCGGGAAAGACCGCCACCATGGCGGACCGGGTGGTGTGGCTCGTGGCCAACGGCTGGGTCCGGCCCGAAGAAGTGCTCGGCGTGACCTTCACGCGCAAGGCGGCAGGGGAACTCGCCAGCCGGATCCGCGCCAAGCTGGCCGCACTGCAGCGCATCGCCGCCGCCGACGCGCAAAACCAAGAACAACAGAAGGTGTTCCCCGCCGGCCTGCTCGGCGCCGACGCGCCCGAGCCGAAGGTTTCCACGTACCACTCCTACGCGAGCGGGATCGTGTCCGACTACGGCCTGCGGCTCGGCGTGGAACGGGACGTGGTGCTGCTCGGCGGCGCGCAGTCGTTCCAGCTCGCCAGCGAGGTCGTGGAGGCCTACGACGGCGACTACGAGCACTTCCGGTCCGCGAAGTCCACCCTCGTCAAGGCGGTGATCCAGCTCGCCGGTGAATGTTCGGAGCACCTCCGCGACCCTGCCGAGGTACGCGGCTGGCTGCTGGAGCGGATCGCCGGGTTCGAGGCTCTGCCGTACGTTGCTGCCGCCAAGAAGAATCCCAGCCAGGCTGCGGGGGAGCTCAGCGGGATGCTCCGCACCCGGGCGAGCGTCGCGGACATGGTGGGGCGCTACTCCCAGGCGAAACGTGCCAGGGGAGCGCTGGACTTCGGCGACCTCGTGGCCCTGGCGGCGCGGGTAGCCAACGAGATCCCGGTCGCGGCGGAAATGGAGCGCCAGCGCTACAAGGTGGTGCTGCTGGACGAGTTCCAGGACACCTCGCACGCCCAGCTCGTCCTCTTCTCCCGGCTCTTCGGCGACGGCCACGCCGTGACCGCGGTGGGGGACCCGAACCAGTCCATCTACGGCTTCCGCGGCGCGTCCGCGGGGCAGCTCTTCCACTTCGTCCGCGAATTCCCCGTCCGCGCTGCCGCAGGGGAAGACTCAGGGGAATCCGGTGCCGCGCAATTTGCCGTGGCGCCGACGTCGTACCTGACCACGGCCTGGCGCAACGGCCGCAACATCCTCTCCGCCGCCAACGTCATCTCGGCCCCGCTCAGCAAGGCCGCGGCCCATGCCGGTCCCGCCGGCGCCCGGGACATCGCCCAGACCGTCGAGGTCCCTCCGCTGCAGCCGAGCCCGGCCGCGGTGCAGGGCAGGGTCGTGATGGGGCGGTTCGGCACGGATGAGGACGAGGCCGCGGCGATCGCCGGTGATGTCCTGAAGTTCCAGGTGACCGACTTCGACGCAACGCCGTCGGCGGATTCCATCCCGCCGGCCATGGCCGTGCTGTGCCGGCGCAGGGCCCAGATGGAATGCATCCGGCGTGAGTTCGAGTTGCGCGGCATTCCCTACGAGATCGTCGGCCTCGGCGGCCTGCTGGATACCCCCGAAATCATCGATCTGGTCGCCACGCTCCGGGTCCTGTCCGATCCCGGGCGCTCCGACTCCCTGATGCGGCTGCTGGCCGGGGCGCGGTGGCGGATCGGCCCCGCGGACCTGATGGCGTTCCGCGACTGGTCCAGCTTCCTCGCCCGGCGCCGGGGACGTCCCGGCAGTTCCGACGCCGACGATACTGACGCGGATACCGCCGGCGGCGCCGACGACGCCGTGATTGAGGGGGACCTCACGGACGCCGCCAGCCTCGTCGAAGCGCTGGACTGGCTGCCCCGCGAAGGCTGGATCTCCTCGCACGGGCGCGGGCTGAGCCAGGAGGCCCTGGACCGGCTCCAGCGGCTGTCGGCGGAGCTCAGGCAGCTCCGCAGCTACATGGGCGATGACCTGACCACCCTGCTCGGCGAGGTGGAGCGCGCCATGCTCCTGGACATCGAAGTGGCCGCGCGGCCGGGGACCAGCATCCACCAGGCACGGCGGAACCTCGACGCATTCCAGGACGCTGCCGCCGGATTCCTGCATACCTCCCAGCGGGTTGATGTGCTCGCCTTCCTCGCCTGGCTTGAGGCCGCGGCCGCCGAGGAGAACGGCCTCGACGCCGCCGCGCAGGACGTGAACCATGAGGCCGTCCAGCTCCTGACCGTGCACGCCTCCAAGGGCCTGGAATGGGACGTCGTGTTCGTTCCCGGACTCAATTCCGGGGCCTTCCCGGGCAGCCGCGATTCACGCTGGAGCAGCGGCAGCGCAGCCCTGCCCTGGCCCCTGCGCGGGGACCGGGCGGACCTTCCGCAATGGGACCTTGAGCAGCCGGACCAGAAAGGCTGGCTCGACGCCGAAAAGGAGTTCAAGTCCGCCGTCCAGACGCATGGGGAAGCGGAGGAACGGCGTCTGGCCTATGTGGCCTACACCCGGGCCAAACACGTTCTCTGGACATCCAGCGCGGCGTGGGTGGGCTCCCGGGCAGGCATGGCAGGGATGTCGCCGTTCCTGGCGGAACTGCAGGTCCTCGCCGCCGAAGGCGCCGCCGAGATCCACCCCCTGTCCGTCAATGAGGAATCGCTGCCGGAGGAGAGCCCGTTGACCTCCGAACTCGAAGTCGCCCAGTGGCCCTACGACCCGCTGGAAGGGCCCCGTGATCCCCGCACGGGTGCACGCCTGCGGCTCCTGCCCGGCCGCCGCGCGGCCATGGAATCCGCAGCGGCCCGGGTGCTCCGGCACCTCGGGTCCGAAGGGCCGGAGACTCTGCCGGGCGCCTTGGATGACCCCGCGGACGACGCCGGGCACCGGAGGCACCTGCGCGCCCCCGCCACCGGCTGGGCGCGGGAGGCCGCGACGCTGCTGGAGCGCCGCACCCGGCGGACCGCCCTGCACGATGTCCACCTTCCGGGGCACATTTCCGCCTCCACGCTGGTCGACCTTGAGGACGACGCGCGGTCGGTGGTCGCCCGGCTGCGGCGCCCCGTTCCGCGCGAACCCGGGATGTCGGCCCGGAAGGGCACAGCCTTCCACGCCTGGGTCGAGGAGTATTTCGGCGCCGCCGGGATGCTGGACCTGGACGAGGCGGCCGGCTCGGACGACCACATCGATGCGGCGTACGGGCTGGACTCCATGGTGGAGACCTTCCGCCGGTCCGAGTGGGCCGACCGTGCCCCCGCGCACGTGGAGGTCCCGGTGGAGACCCGGATCGGTGAGGTGGTGGTCCGCGGCCGGATCGACGCCGTCTTCCGGGACGCCGACGGCGGCTGGGACCTCGTGGACTGGAAGACCGGCCGCCGCCCTTCCGCCGGCCAGTTGAAGGTCAAGGCCGTCCAGCTGGCCGTGTACCGGCTGGCCTGGGCCAGGCTCAAGGGGGTCCCGCTGGAGGACGTCCGGGCCGCGTTCTACTACGTCGCTGACGATCAGGTGGTCCGCCCGCACGACCTCGGAACGGCCGGGACGCTCGAGGAGATCGTGGCCGCGGCCCTGGGACAGACGGTGCCAACGGCTGGCGCTTAGGGGGGCCGCCGGGCGGGGCCCCGGGCGGTCGCCGCCGGGGGGGCTCCTAGGGTGACTTCGCTTCCACCACGGCGATGGTGGTTGTCGAGGTGTCATCGGCCGGGTTGGCCGGGACCACGGCGATCGACTGGGTCGTGTCCTCGGCGGTAGCGGGATCGGCGTCGGCCGGGACGGCGGCCGGGGGGACGGTGGCTGGCATCGTGCCGCCGGCCGAAGCTGCCGCTTCCTCCCCGGCGTCGGGCACGTTGTCGGCAGTGCCGTCGGCCGGGATTTCGGCCGCGTCGTCGGCGGGCACCTCCTGCGGGCCGCCGTCGTCCTCGACGCCGTCATTGCCGGCGTGGTCGACCGCGTCGGGCGGGATCGGCGTGACGTGCACGGCCGGTGACACGTGAACTGCCGGTGTCATGTGCACAGCGGGCTCCGCGCCGCCTACGGGAACCGCGCCCGGTCCGGACACCGGGTCCGGCGGGAGCAGGGTCACCTTGCTGACGGCGGGTACTGCCTGCGCAGGAGCCGCACCCGGATCCTGGGCGACGGCGGGGCCGGGAGCGGCGACCGGCTGGGGGAGCGGTTCCACGCTGATGGGCTGCCCGCCGTACTCCGCGACATCCTCGGCCAGGGCGGTGAGCATGGACTCGGCCTCCCGGATCATGTCCTGGTCCCCGGCGGCGAGGCCCTTGACCAGGTACTGCGCGAGCGCGAATTCGGCGGACAGGGCAGCACGGCGCAGGAGGTGTGCGTCGGGCGCGTCCCTGCGGCTGGCGGTGTAGTGCTCCAGTACCGAGTCCACGAATGCCTGCTCGTTCGAAGCAACGAGCCAGGCCATGTCGTCGGCCGGGTCGCCGATGCGCAGATCGGTCCACCCGGTTACGGCGGTCACGCGGTCGCCGTCGACGAGGAGGTTGTCTTCGTGCAGGTCGCCGTGGACCACGCACGGGTGGAAACGCCACAGCGAAACGTCTTCCATCGCGTGTTCCCAGCGCCGCAGCAGCAGCGGGGGGATCTTGCCGGTCGTCGCGGCCTGGTCGAGTTCGTTGAGCCGGCGCTGCCGGAACTCGTTGGGGGTGTAGCTGGGCAGGTCGGCATTGCTGACGAGGGACCGGGGCAGGTCGTGGATCGAGGCCAGGGCTGCGCCGATTTCCCGGGCCAGCGCGGCCGATCCGTTGCTCAGTTCCTCGATGGAGCGGGTGGCCCCCGCGAGGTGCGAGTATACAAAGGTGCTCAGCTCGCCCTGCCGGACGGTCCCGGCGACCGTCGGCATGAGGAAGGGGAGCTCCGCCCGGATGGCGGGCACGAAGGCACGCAGCACCAGGAATTCCGTCTCGAGGCGTGCGCTGGCTTCGGCGTGCCGGGGTGAGCGGACGCGCCAGTGTTTGCCTTCGGAATCCAGGAGAAGTGCCGAGTCGAAGTCCGCCGGATCGTCGGGCGCAGAGCTAACGGCGGTCGGGGTCAGGCCGGGGACCGCCGCGGTTGCTACAGCTGCCAGTTCGATTGGTTTTCTTCTCACGGTTCCACGGTAGATTGAGCGGCGCCCAAGTCGGCGATACACCACGGCGAGTCTCGAGATCGGGAATAAATAGGGCCGGGGATCGCGTTGCGGCGGGACGTGCGCCCGCCGTCCTCCGGCGCCCGTCTCCGCGCCCTCGGCCTGCCGGGGAAAATGTCAATTGTCGGCCCGAGTCAGTACGGTGGGTACATGAGTCTTGCTGAGCCACCGTCATCGCCGGATAAGATATCGGAGAATGAGGCCGCAGTGTACAAATCAGCGCCGACCGAAGCACCCCCAGCCACTTCCCTTCTGCGCAGCGTGCCGGCGAACCACCTGATGGACACAGTCCTTCCGGTGCGCCCTGCGCTGATCGACCGCGGATCCGCCGCCCGGATGAAGCCCGGAATGCTGGAGGACCTCCTCCGCTCCGGCGCGGCGCGGGCCATCGTGCTCTCCGGCCGGCAGGCCCTGGTCGGCGGCGACAGCCTCGTGCTCCTGGACGCGGCGGAGCTCGCCGGGCACCTCCGCGACACCGCCTACGCGCCCGACCAGCTGGTCTACCTCGGCTCAGCCCTGCCCGGCTCGGACCTTGACGCAGGCACCCCCCTTGTCCTGTTCCTGCTTCCGCAGCAGTTCGAGGTCCGCACCGAGGAGTTCGAACCGCACGTCGCCGGCATCCCCGACGGCGCGCAGTGGGCCGGCTTCCGTGATGTTGCCGCCCGGCTGAACCCGACGGACACCGCGCTGTTCATCGAGGCCAGCGCCATCGCCAACTGGCATGCCAGCCATACCCACTGTCCGCGCTGCGGCACGGCCACGCAGCCCGAAGCCGGCGGCTGGGTCCGCCGGTGCCCGGCCGACGGCTCCGAACACTACCCGCGCACCGATCCCGCCATCATCGTCACCGTCGTCGGCCAGGACGGCCGCCTGCTGCTGGGCGGCGGCGGTCCCCTCGACGCCAGGAACTATTCCACGCTGGCGGGCTTCGTCGAACCGGGGGAGTCGCTCGAACAGGCTGTGGTCCGCGAGATCGGCGAGGAGGTCGGGGTACGCGTCACCGCAACCCAGTATCTGGGATCCCAGTCCTGGCCCTTCCCTGCCTCGCTCATGCTCGGGTTCACCGCCACGACCTCGGACACGGACGCCAGGCCCGACGGCGTCGAGGTCACCCGGGCGCGGTGGTTCAGCCGGAGCGAGCTGCAGGAAGCGGTCCTCAGCGGCGAGATCGTCATCTCCAGCAGGCTGTCCATCGCGCGGTCCCTCATCGAGCACTGGTACGGCGGCGTGATCCAGGACCGGCCGGAGACCGGATGATTACAGTCCGTCTGCGGCACCCACTGCACCATCCACCCGGCGTCATCCGCGAATGACTGAGCAATAAAGAGTGACTGAGCAACAAAAGTGACCACAGAAAATCTGGACTTCAGCGCATTTCCCGGCAGCCCATCCGCCTACGCCGGCCAATCCGACGCCGCCCAATCCGACGCCGGCCAGCCGGCCGCGGACAACCGCTCGCTCGAGGAACGTATCCTCGGCGGCCTCGACGCCGAACAGCGCGAGGTTGCCAGCACCCTGCACGGGCCGATGTGTGTCCTGGCGGGCGCCGGAACCGGCAAGACCCGGGCAATCACCCACCGGATCGCCTACGGCGTGCACTCGGGACAGTACAACCCGCAGCGGCTCCTCGCCGTGACCTTCACGTCGCGGGCCGCCGCCGAAATGCGCAGCAGGCTCCGCGATCTGGGCGTCGGAAACGTGCAGGCCCGCACCTTCCACGCCGCGGCACTGCGGCAGTTGCAGTTCTTCTGGCCGCAGGCCGTGGGCGGCGCCCTGCCCAACCTGCTGGACCACAAGGCGCAGATGATCGCCGAGGCCGCCCGCAGGCTCCGGCTCAGCACGGACCGGGCCTCCATCCGTGACCTGGCCTCCGAAATCGAGTGGGCCAAGGTGTCCATGCTGACGCCGGCCAACTACCTGGAAAACGCGCACGGCCGCGGAAACCCCGGCGGCTTCGACCTGACCGCCGTCGCACGGGTCTTCCAGTCCTATGAGGACGTCAAGACCGACCGGAACGTGATCGACTTCGAGGACGTGCTGCTGATCACCGTGGGCATCCTGCAGGAGGACCCCAAGGTGGCCGCGACGGTCCGCGAGCAATACCGGCATTTCGTCGTGGACGAGTACCAGGACGTTTCGCCGCTCCAGCAGCGGCTGCTCGAACTGTGGCTCGGCGGCCGCGACGAGCTGTGTGTGGTGGGCGATGCCAGCCAGACCATCTACTCGTTCACGGGCGCCTCGCCGAAGCACCTGCTCGGGTTCAAGGCGATGTACCCGGAGGCCAATGTGGTCAAGCTGATCCGTGACTACCGTTCCACCCCGCAGGTGGTGAAGCTGGCCAACGACCTCCTGTCCGGGCGCCGCAGCGGCGGCCCCGCCGCGGACGCCGCCTGGGCCACGCCGCTCCAACTGGTGGCGCAGCGGCCTGCCGGTCCGGTGCCGCAGTTCACGGAATGTTCCGATGACGAGGCCGAGGCCGCCACGGTGGCCGGCAAGATCCGCGGATTACTCGATGCCGGCACCCAGGCGAGCCAGATTGCCGTGCTGTTCCGGACCAACGGTCAGTCCGAGGCCTATGAGCAGGCGCTCGCCTCTGCGGGCATCGGCTACCAGCTGCGCGGCGGTGAGCGCTTCTTCGCCCGCAAGGAAGTCCGCGACGCCATCCTGCAGCTCCGGGCCGCCACCCGTGCGGTCGCGGAGACCTCCAGTCCCGAGCCGCTCGGCCAGCTGGTCCGGGACATCCTGGCCTCCCTGGGATACACGGAGGCGGCGCCGCACAGCGGCGGTGCCCTCCGGGAACGCTGGGAGTCACTCGCCGCGCTCGTGGCCCTGGCCGACGAGCTCGTGATCAGCCGCGGCGGGCAGTTCACCCTCTCCGGTTTGGTCAACGAGCTCCAGGAGCGGTCCCTCGCCCAGCACGCGCCGACCGTCCAGGGCGTGACCCTCGCCTCCCTGCACGCAGCCAAGGGCCTGGAATGGGACGCGGTGTTCCTCGTGGGGCTCAGCGAAGGGCTGATGCCGATTTCGTTCGCCGATTCGCCGGAATCCGTGGACGAGGAACGGCGGCTGCTGTATGTCGGGATCACCCGTGCCCGGGAGCACCTCTTCCTGTCCTGGTCCACCGCCAGGACGCCCGGCGGCCGGGCAAACCGCAAGCCCTCGCGCTTCCTGGACGGGCTGCGCCCGGATTCGGTCGCCAGCTCCTCGCTCCGCGGCAACGGCCCGGCACCGCGCCGGAAGGCCGCCGTTCCGGCGTCGTGCCGGGTCTGCGGGACCATGCTCTCCTCCGGCGCCGAACGCAAGGTGGGGCGCTGCAGCCAGTGCCCGCCCAGCTATGAGGAACAGACGTTTGACGCGCTCCGGCAATGGCGCAAGGAGGTGGCGCTCGCCGCTGACGTCCCCGCGTATGTGGTGTTCACCGACGCCACCCTCACCGCGATCGCCGAGGCCGTGCCGGCGTCCCTGGAACAGCTGGCCAAGCTCCCCGGGGTGGGTCCGTCCAAGCTGGAGAAGTACGGCGAAGCGGTCCTCGCCGTGCTGGCTGAAAGCACCGTCCTCTGATGCCCGGGCCCGCCAGGACCCCCGCCACGCCGGCGGCCGTTCCGCTGGTCACCGCCGACGGCGCCCCCGTGGAGGTCCGCCGCTCGGCCCGACGGCGCCGCACGGTCGCCGCCTTCTGGGAAAACGGCACCGCGGTGGTCGCCATTCCGGCCTCCTTCAGCCGCGCCCAGGAGCGCGAATGGGTGCACCGGATGCTGGAGAAGCTCCGGCTCCAGGGTGCCCGGGGCGCGGGCGGCGCCGGCCGGCGGCGTCCCCGCAGCGATGCCGCCCTGGCGGACCACGCCGCGGCGCTGTCCGCAAAATATCTCGGCGGGCGCGCCGTGCCGTCCTCGGTCCGCTGGGTGGGCAACCAGAATTCGCGCTGGGGTTCGGCGACGCCGTCGGACGGAACCATCCGGCTCTCCGACAAGCTCCGGCCGATGCCGCAGTGGGTGATCGACTACGTCCTGCTTCACGAACTGGCACACCTGCTGGTGGCCGGCCACAATGCCGCGTTCTGGCGGCTGCTGGAGGCCTACCCGGACACGCAGCGCGCCAAGGCCTTCCTGGAGGGCGTCACGTTCGCCACTTCCCGCGGGCTCGCCGCGGATGACGCGGACGACGCGGACGACGCCGGACAGGCGGAGGCCCCGGACGGAACCGAAGTTCCGGCCGGGGCCGGCCAGCTTTTCTGAGCCTCGCGCGCTAGGCCTTGGGCGTACCGCCCTCGTCCGTGCCGGCTTCGCCGGTCGTGCCTTCGCCGGTGTCGGCTTCGCCGCTCCCGGCCGCGCTTTCCGGCGCTGCGTCCTCAGCAGCGGCCGGCTGATCGAAGCCGCCATTGAGCAGCTTCGCCAGGGCATCGTCAACCTCGGTGTCGCTGGCCTCGGCAAGCTTCCGGCGTTCGCTGAAGCCCGCCGGATTGTCCAGGTCCTCGGCCGTGGGGAGCAGGTCAGGGTGCTGCCAGATGGCGTCGCGGCCTTCGGTCCCGCGCTCGGTCTTGAGCGAGGCCCAGAGCGTGGCGGCCTCCCGGAGGCGGCGTGGCCGCAGTTCCAGTCCCACGAGGGAGGAGAAGGCGTGTTCGGCCGGGCCTCCCGTTGCGCGGCGGCGGCGGACCGTCTCACGCAGGGCAGCGGCGGAGGGCAGGAGCTTCTCTGTCGCAGCCCAGGTCAGTTCATCAACCCAGCCCTCCACCAGCGCGAGTGCCGTTTCCAGTTTTTCGAGGGCCTGATCCTGCGCGGGGGTGCGCTGCGGCATGAACACGCCCTGGGACAGGGCCGCCTGGATGCCTTCGGGGTTGCTCGGATCCAGGTCCCTGGCGAGTTCCTCGATCTTGGAGGTGTCGATGTGGATGCCCCGGGCGTAGGCCTCGATCGCGCCGAGCAGATGCCCGCGCAGCCACGGAACCTGGACGAAGAGCCGGGCGTGGGCTGCCTCACGGACCGCGAGGAACAGCCGCACGTCGCCTTCCGGGAGACTGAGGCCTTCGCCGAATTTCGCCACGTTGGCGGGCAGCAGCGCCATTTCCAGGTCGGCCAGCGGCACGCCGATGTCCGTGGAGCTGACAACCTCGGCCGAGAGGGCACCGATGGCCTGGCCCAGCTGCATGCCGAAGATCGCGCCGCCCATGTTCTGCAGCATCGAGGACGCGCCGCCCATCATGGACTTCATTTCCTCGGGCATCTGCTCGGTCATTGCTGCGGAGAGCGCATTGGCGATGCTGTTGGCGACCGGTTCGGTCAGCCTCTTCCAGGTGCCCAGGGTCTCCTCCACCCATTCGGCGCGGGACCAGGCCCGGCCGATCAGTCCGGTGGCCGGGAGCCCGGTGGCCTGGTCGAGCCAGAGCTCAGCGAGCCGGAGCGCCTCGTCGACGTCGCGGGACTGCTGCGCGGTGACTGACGGGTCGGAACCGCTCGCGGCCACCCGCCGGGCGTTCTCATGCGCCAGCTGCCAGTTGACGGGTCCCTCGGGGGAGGCGCTCATCATCGCCTGGACCTGGGAGAACATCTGGGCCAGGAGGTTCGGATCGTCGGGAAGCCCGGCGGCCTTGGCGAGTTCGGCGGGATCGATGTCGCCCATGCCCTGGCCGCCCATCAGGTTCTTCAGCATTTCTGCCAGTGGATCCTTGGGTTCCTCGTCACCATTGGACGGATTGAGTGGGTTGGAGGTCATGATCCCGCCGTTCGTCGGTGTGGCTGTTTCTCAACTTTCACGGTACCCCGCGGCAAGAGGGGCTGTCTGCCGAAACGGTGCCCCGTTCGCTGTAGGCAAAGAGCGGTCCGGGCTGCCGAACGCGTAGTGTTGGAGGCTGGAATATTTGCTGGCCACGGCCCAGGTTCGGGCGGTGGCCGGAGCGCGCTGTCCACGGGTCCCGGGGCCGGCCCGCGCCGGTACGGAGAGGTCCTTCATTGACGATTACCCAGGGCGACACCCAAGGCGAGCAGCCTTCCGGCGAGCCGTCGGCAGGCCGGGCCCGCGGCCTAAGGGCCCTGTTCTCCGGAACCCGTGAGACGAAGAAACCGGACAGCAGGTCCTCGGCCATGCTGGTCTCGGGCCTGCTTGCGCTGGCCCTCGGGATCACCGCGCTGAGCCTCCCCGTTCCCTACGTGGTCGAATCGCCCGGCCCGACGTTCAACACCCTGGGCGAAGACCACGGCAAGCCGGTCATTTCCGTCACGGGACACGAGGCCTTTCCCGCGAAGGGCAACCTGGACCTCACCACGGTCTACGTCGACGGCGGCCCCAACGGCCCCGTCAGCGTCTTCGAGGCGTTCTCGGCATGGCTGGACGGCAACAAGGCCGTCTACCCCGAGGAACTCATCTTCCCCAAAGGCGTGACGAAGGAGCAGTCCCAGCAGGAGGGCGCCGTCGCCATGGAGACGTCGCAGGAAAACGCCGTCGCTGCCGCCCTCAGGGAACTCAACATCGGGTTCGGGCAGAAAATGGAGGTCGCGAGCCTCCCGGAAGGGTCGGCGTCGAAAGGACTGCTCCAGGCCGGGGACATCCTGGTCTCCATCAACGACAAGCCGATTACCGCCCTCGGCGTCGTCCAGGCCGAACTCGCCGCGGGCAACGGAACGCCCGTCACCGTCGTCGTGGACCGCGGCGGCAGCATGGTGCCGGCCACCATCACCCCGGCGAAGACCTCCGCCGGGCGCTTCGTCCTCGGCGTGGTCCTGCAGTACAAGTTCACGTTCCCGTTCGAGGTGAAGATCTCCCTCGACAAGGTCGGCGGCCCCAGCGCCGGGATGATGTTCGCCCTCGGGATCGTGGACACGGTCACGCCGGGCGACCTGACCGGCGGCAAGCACATCGCCGGAACAGGAACCATCACCCCTGACGGCGCCGTGGGCCCCATCGGCGGGATCGCCCAGAAGATGCTCGGCGCCAGGTCCGGCGGGGCCACCCTGTTCCTGGCCCCGGCAGCCAATTGCGACGACGTGCTGGGCCACATCCCGGACGGCCTGCAGGTGGTCAAGGTGGAGACTCTCGACGGGGCACGGAAGGCCGTCGAACTGGCCGCGTCAGGTGCCGACACATCGGGGCTTCCTGTCTGCACCAGCAACTAGACTGACCGCGGAACTAAGCTCTGCCGCCACTCGTGGCACTTGTGACGGCCGCTGCCCAGCCGGAATCTCCCGCCGGGGCGGCGCCGGCAGTCGATACAATGCATCAAAACCGCACCACCTGCACTGAACCAGCGCACTTGACTGAGAACTACCAACCAGTATTCGACGACCAGCTATGAGGTACCGAGTTTGTCCCGTCCCGCCAGCCCTGTCCCGCCCGGAAGACCCCCGACACGACGAGGCGCCCTGACGCCGACGTTGATTGTCGTCGCCCTGATTGTGGTCGGCTTCATCTTCTTCGCCAATGTCTGGACGGACGTCCTCTGGTACCGGCAACTGGGTTTCTTCGAAGTCTTCCTGACCGAGAACCTCTCGCGGATCGCCATCTTCGTCGCCGGCTTCGCCATCATGTTCAGCGCCGTGTTCTTCGCCATCCGGATTGCCTACCACGCACGTCCGGTCTACGCCCCTGACTCGGACGTCAGGGACAACCTGAACCGGTACCAGGTCCAGCTCGAACCCGTGCGCCGGGTGGTCATGACCGGCCTGCCCATCCTGTTCGGGCTCTTCGCCGGCAGCGCGGCGGCCAGCCAATGGCAGAAGGTCTTGCTGTTCCTGCACCAGCAGCCCTTCGGCCAGAACGATCCGCTGTTCGGCCTGGACATCAGCTTCTACCTGATGACCCTGCCGTTCCTTGGCTTTGTCACCGGCTTCCTGATCAGCGTCGCCATCGTGGCCGGCATCGCGGGCATCCTCACGCACTACCTCTACGGCAGCATCCGGATCATGGAGCGGGGCATCTTCACGAGCCGCGCCGCCCAGATCCATCTGGCCGTCACCGGCGCGGCCTTCCTGCTGCTGCTCGGCGTCAATTTCTGGCTGGACCGTTACTCGTCGGTACAGAACAGCGGCGGCCGCTGGGCCGGCGCGCTGTACACGGATGTGAACGCCGTGATCCCCACCAAGTCCATCCTGGCCGTGGCCGCGGGCCTCGTGGCGGTGCTCTTCATCGTGGCCGCCGTGATCGGCAAATGGCGGCTGGCCGTCATCGGGACCGCCATGCTCGTCATCACCTCGATCCTGGCCGGCGGTGTCTACCCCTGGGTCATCCAGCAGTTCCAGGTCCGGCCCTCGGAGCAGACCCTGGAAAACGAATTCATCAAGCGCAACATCAGCATGACGCGTGCCGCCTACGGCCTGGACAAGGTCCAGGAGAAGCGCTACAACGCCACCACCACGGCCACCACGGGCGCCCTCGCCCCGGACGCGCAGACCACCGCGAACATCCGCCTGCTGGACCCCAACCTGATTTCGGACGCGTTCTCGCAGCTCGAGCAGTTCAGGCCGTACTACCAGTTCCCCAGTGCGCTCAACGTGGACCGCTACGAAGTGGACGGCAAGATCCAGGACACCGTCATCGCGGTCCGTGAACTGAACCCCAACGGCCTGAGCACCAACCAGCAGTCCTGGCTGAACCGGCACGTGGTCTACACGCACGGTTATGGCGTTGTCGCCGCCAAGGGCAACAAGTTCACCGTGGACGGCAAGCCGGACTTCCTGCAGGCCGGCATCCCGTCCACCGGGGTGCTTGGCAATGACACGACCTACCAGCCCCGGATCTACTTCGGCGAGAATTCACCGGAATACTCCATCGTGGGCGCCCCCGACGGGGCCGCGCACCGCGAGCAGGACCGCCCCGCCGGCAAGGAAGGCGAGGCGGACACGCAGTACACCTTCACCGGCAACGGCGGCCCGAACGTGGGCAGCTTCTTCAACAAGATCCTGTACGCGATCAAGTTCCAGTCCTCGGATCTTTTGCTCTCCGACGGTGTGAACCCGGCGTCGCAGATCCTCTACGACCGCAACCCGCGTGACCGCGTGCAAAAGGTGGCGCCGTACCTGACCGTGGACGGCAGCGCATACCCGGCCTTGGTCGACGGCCGGGTGAAGTGGATCGTGGACGGCTACACCACCAGCCAGTACTACCCGTACTCGCAGCAGGAGCAGCTTTCCGCGGCCACCGCCGACTCACAGACGACGGCGGGCCGGACGGTTGCGCTGCCGAACAGCTCGGTCAACTACATCCGCAACTCGGTCAAGGCCACCGTGGACGCCTACGACGGCTCCGTGACGCTGTATGCCTGGGATGACCAGGATCCGGTACTGAAGGCGTGGCAGAGCATCTTCCCGACGTCGCTGAAGCCCTTCTCGGAAATGTCCGGGGCGCTCATGAGCCACGTCCGCTACCCGGAGGACCTCTTCAAGGTCCAGCGCGAGCTCATGGGCCGCTACCACGTCACCCAGGCGGACAGCTTCTACACCAACAACGACGCCTGGTCCGTGCCGAACGATCCCACCGCCAAGGACGAAGTCAAGCAGCCGCCGTTCTACATGTCCCTGCAGATGCCCGACCAGGAAAAGCCGGCGTTCCAGCTGACGTCCTCCTTCATTCCCCAGGTGGTCAGTGGAACCGCCGCCCGCAACGTGATGTACGGCTTCCTCGCCGCGGATTCCGACGCCGGCAACCAGAAGGGCGTGAAGGCGGACAGCTACGGCCAGCTCAGGCTCCTGCAGATTCCGCCGGAGACCCAGGTCCCCGGTCCCGGCCAGGCGCAGAACAAGTTCAACTCGGACCCCACCGTGTCCCAGGCCCTGAACCTGCTGCGCCAGGGCGCCTCGGCGGTCCTCAACGGGAACCTGCTGACGCTGCCTGTCGGCGGCGGCATGCTTTACGTGCAGCCGGTCTACCTCAAGTCCACGGGTGAAACCTCGTACCCCACCCTCCAGCGCGTGCTCGTGGCCTTCGGCGACAAGATCGGGTTCGCACCCACCCTGGACGAGGCGCTCAACCAGCTGTTCGGTGGAAACTCCGGTGCCGCCGCCGGCGACTCGGCCAACAAGGGCCAGACTCCTGGCACCCCGGCCACGCCCGGTGCGACGCCGGGAACAGGCCCCGTGGATGCCAAGGCGGACCTGAAGGCGGCCCTGGACGAAGCGAACGCTGCCATCAGGGCCGGCCAGGACGCGCTCGGCAGGGGTGACTTTGCCGCCTACGGCGAGCAGCAGAAGAAGCTCGCCGCAGCGCTGCAGAAGGCGATCGACGCCGAGGGCAAGCTCGGTACGGCGGCCACGCCGGCGCCGTCGGCCACACCGTCAGCGGCTGCGACGCCCTCCGGCGCCGCGACGCCGGCAGCCGGCAAGTAAGCCGACAAGTAGTCCGCAACCGGGAAGGCCGGGTTTTCCGCTCCGATGGGGCGGGGAACCCGGCCTTCCCGTCGTTCAGCCGGCCGGTCCGCCTTCCGCCGGGCGCCTGGGGACGTCGCCCGGCGGCACCGCAACGCGGCCCGAGACCCACATCACGCCACCCCGATTTGGCCTGAAGTTCACCGGCAGGTAGAGTTGTTCTTGCGACGCGGGGTGGAGCAGTTCGGTAGCTCGCTGGGCTCATAACCCAGAGGTCACAGGTTCAAATCCTGTCCCCGCAACCAAGAGTCTGTTACTGAAACCTTTGGGTTGAAAAACGCTTCGGATTCGCTTAGTGATTGACCCAAGTTGGTGAATGCGCGAGAGAGTCCGCCCGAGAGGGCGGGCTCTCTTGTTTTCCCACTTGAACCGCTTCGCAAGTACTCTCCGATCTGGAAGCAAGCCGCAGATCGCGCTGGGCCTCGGAGCTGCATGGCGACATCCAGCCGGTCTTCGATGTTGGCGACTATTGCGGAAGCGTGCTGCAGTTCCGCCGCGGTCCTGGCCGATCCCAGGTGCCGGAGTCTGCCGGCGGCGGCACCCGTTACAGGACGGCCCGAAGGAATGGCCGTACCTGGGCTCGACGGCCAGCGCCGGCTGTTGGCTGCCTGATCGGCGCAGATCGGGCTGAGCAGGGTTTAGTGACGACTTCCGTGTGATCGTCAGACCGGGTTCGGCCAAGGCACCGGCAGGCGAGTCCACATCACGCCGTCGCTCTGGTCTGTGACGTAGACCCAGCCCGCGTTACGGGACCTGGCCAGCGAGATCACGTGCGCAGTGCTCGCGGCATCAGCGGCGTAGATGAGGTGTCCGAAGCGATGCGCGGGGTACTTGGCAATCCAGGGCGGCTGTACCCAGGTTTCGTAGGTGGCGGCCGTGCCTTCGAAAGTGACCAGCACATCAGCCACCGGTGTGACGACCTGCCAGGCAGTAGCGGCGGCGTTCCCGGGATTGCCCGCCACGATCCTGTTCTCCGCGGTCCCTTTGGCATAGGCGTAGAGCTGCTTGTAGTAGGCCAGCACCGACAAGCCTCCGGCGCCGGCCAACGCCGGGTCGTTCGGCATTTCATCGAAGAAGATTCCATCCAGGGCCGGATACCAGCGGCGATAGGAATCGAGGTCCGCCTGGACGGCGGCCAAGGGGCGGGAGCCGTAACTGGTCGAGACGTACCCGATGACCCTGTGACGCCGGGTGTGGCATTCGGAGATGGCCCTGGTGTAGTCCGGATTCGCTGACGCTCCGGGGCCGCTGCCGGGATTCATGATGGCTATGGACCCGCTTTTCATGGTGTTCACCTGGGCCCAATAGTTCACGGGGGCACTCCATGCGGGGTAGAAGTAGGCGGGGACCAGCTGCCGCTGGTTGACCGCGGCAGACTCGTGAGCAGAGATGCTGCTGGTCTCGGCAAGCGTGTTTGACGAATGTTCCACAATCGACTCCCTGTTCGCTTTGGCGCCCTTGATCACGCACGGCTTCGGCGGAATGTGGGGCCGGGCGGGGGAGGAACCGTTGCCCGGTCAGCCTTGCTGGCCGCCCTCCGGCGGCGCAGCTCCAGCTTCAGGCTTTCCTCTCCTGCGGCCATGGCCCAGCGGTGGTTGGCTGCGAACACGGGCTTGAACAGCCAGCTGAGCCGGCGCAGCAGCGGCTTGGCGGTGCTGACCCGCCAGTCGTACGTGATGACCGCCTCGGGGCCGTCCGGCTCGAATGTCCACCGCCCCGTCCCATTCAGGTCCCCTTCAGCAGTGAGGGCGAAGCCCTTCTCCGTGATCGGCTCGCTGACGGTCATGGTCCACCGCAGTGTGTAGGGCAGCCAGCCCTTCGTGTAGAGGGCAACCGCGCGCCCGACACCATCCGGTCCGGCTTCCCTGATGACCTGAACATCCAGATAGACAGCTGGCCACCAGGAATCCAGCCTCGGGCCGCCCAGGATCTCTTTGACCTCCGCGGCGGTCCCGGGGACGCGCCAAGTCGTCTGCAATTCGTAGTCGGAGCTCTTAGCCATGGCTGGTCCTCCCCGGATGGGCATCGTGCACCAATTCTGCTCCCGGAGCAAGGATCATTCCAGCATTGGTTCCGTCGCGCTGCGGGCGCCTCGCCAACCCGCTTGAGAACCCAGGGCTGAGTAGGTGCTGGCGGGGAGCGCTCACAGGTACTACATCGGACAGATCTTCGGGATCGTCCCCAGGCGGCAGCGTACGGAGGTCCGCCAGGAGTATCTGCATGTTTTTAAGTCAGACCTCGATAGGGCAACCGTGGCATGAAGGAAAGGCCCGGATCTGATGATCCGGGCCTTCCTTTTGTCCCGGGGACGGCCGGGGGTGGGCCTGCCTAGAGCTTGTCGAAGTCGGATTCGTCGACCGTTGACCCCGCAGAGCGGCCCTCGCCGGCGCCGATCGCGGCGGGAGACCCGCCGGACTTCAGCGCTGCGAGCCGCGCCTCGATCTCCGTCTGCTCGCCGAGGTCTTCGAGCGAGTTGAACTGCGCGTCCAGGCTGGACGCGGCGAGTTCCTGCTGTCCGCGGACCTTGGCCTCCTCCCGGCGGATCTTTTCTTCGAAACGGCCCACCTCGGACGTGGGATCCATGAAGTCGATGCTCTTGAGGGCGTCGTGGACCTGGCTCTGCGCCGCGACGGTCTTGGACCGGGCCACGAGCTCGTTGCGCTTGCTGGTGAGCTCGTTGAGCTTGCCCTTCATCTGGTCCAGGCCGTGCTTGAGCTTGTCCACCACGTCGCTTTGTGACGCGATACTGGGCTGCGCGGCCTTGGCCTCATTCTCGGACGCGATCTGGCGCTGCAGGGCCACCTTGGCGAGGTTGTCGAACTTCTCCGCGTCGGCGGCGTTGCCGTTCCCGCGGTATTCGTCGGCCTTGCGGGACGCGGCGAGGGCCTTGTTGCCCCAGTCCTGGGCGTTCTTGACGTCCTCGTTGTAGTCGTCCTGCAGCATGCGCAGGTTCCCGATGGTCTGCGCCACGGCCGACTCGGCCTCCGCGATGTTGTTCGTGTAGTCGCGGACCATCTGGTCCAGCATTTTCTGCGGGTCTTCCGCCTGGTCCAGCAAGGAGTTGATGTTGGCCTTCGCCAGTTGCGCCATGCGGCCGAAAATGGACTGCTTCATGGTGTTACCTTTCGTCCTGCTCAGTGGTTCCCACTGAATTCCGTGAACAGTGGTTGTACTTCCCTACCCGCCGGCCGGAATGTTCCCGCCGGCGGCTGTCAGCGCGGTCTAGAAGCTGCCGGAGTCGCCCCCGCCGAAGTCGCCGCCGCCGCCGAAGTCGCCGCCACCCCCGCCGCCGAAGTCTCCGCCGCCGCCGGAATCGCCGCCGCCCCAGCCGCCTCCGCCGCCCCAGCCTCCGCCTCCGCCGCCATGCAGGATCGAGTTGATCAGGATGCCGCCGAGGATGGCGCCGCCGAGGCCGCCGCCTCCGCTGCCGCCGAACATGCCGCCGCGGCCGTAGCCCTGGTTGGCGTAGCCGCCGAATTGGTCGACGTCGGACTGGGCAAGCTGGGCCGCCTGCGCCGCCAGCGAGTGGGCCTGCTGCGCGTACTGCAGCGCCGTGACCGGATCCGTCCGGCTGATGGACAGGGCGTAATCCAGGTTCCGCTGGGCCTCGGCGAGGCGCGTGCGCGCCTCGGTGCCGACGCCGCCGCGGCGCGCCGTGATGTAGTCCGACGTCGCGCTGATCTGCGCCTGGGCCGACATGATGCTCTGCTGCAGCGACGCCTGGGCGCGGCGCGCCTGTTCCTGCTGGTCACGGATCCCCGTGAGGGCCGCATCCAGCGACTGGTGCGCCGTCTCCACGCGCTTCAGCGTCGCGATGGGATCGATCTTGCCGCCCTGGATCTCGGTCTTGACCTGGGCCAGCGCGGCCTCCACCGCGGCCACCGGGCCGGTGAGTTCCGGGTGGGCCCCGGACTGGATCAGGGCCCGGGCCTGGGCCAGGTCCTGCGAGGTGTCGACGACGGCGGACTCCAGCCCGTTGCGCGCCTCGTCGAGGCTCGCGGCCAGCTTGGCGATGGCGTCGATCAGGACGTTGGTCTGGTGCAGGCTTTCCTCCGCCGCCCGGACGGCGACGGCGGCGAAGCTGCCTTCGCCGGCGGCGAGTTTCCCGCGGGCCGTGGCGGAGGCGTTCTGCACGAAGGCCAGGCGTTCCTTGGCCTGGCTGATGTTGTCGGCCACCTGCACCAGGGCGCTGTCGGCGTATTTGGAGCGCAACTCCGTCAGGGACTGTTCCGCGCTGGCAATCCTGGCCTCGGCTTCCGAGGCGCCCGCGGCGACGGCGGCGAGGGCCTGCGGGGCGTTTTTCTCCAGCTCCCGGAGCGAGTCGAAGTCCGCCTTTTGCTCCTGGAGGGAGGCCAGGGCAGCCTCGGACCGGCGGATGATTTCGCCGAGCCAGCTGCGCTGCTGCTCCTCGGTGTCCGGGATATGGTCGTCGAGCTGCTGCTGCAGTTTGAAGGACTCGGACATGTGCGCCTTGGCGTCCTGCAGCGCCTTGGTGAAGTTGCCGACGGCGGAATCACCGTACTGGGCCTGGGCAAAGCCGAGTTCCTGTTCGCTGGACTTGATGGCATCATCCGCCTCGATCAGCAGCGAACCGCTCTTGCGGCGCAGCTCCGTGACGCTGAGCCCGGCCAGCGGGTCCAGTTCCGCGCCCTGCGGCCCGAAGCCGGCTCCCTGGCCGGCCTTCTTCTTGCGGTTGCGGAGGTAGAGATACGTGCCCACGCCTCCGGCAGCGACGACGCCGGCCCCCACCAGGACCGCGCTGCCGGCGCCTCCGGAAGGAACCGAGCCGCTGCCGCCGCCGGCTGCATCGCCGATCGCGGCGGCCGTATCGATGGCCGCCTGGGCGAAGTCGCGCTTGCCGCCGGCCAGGTTGGCGGCGACGGCGTTCTGGGTGATGTTGCTGGTCTTGGAGGCGATGGCGCTGGCCGAGTTCGGCGCAAAGTAGTACCCGCCGCCGTCGGACATCGCGAGAATGACATCGGCCTTGCCCATGCCCTTCTTTGTGGCTACGGCCTGCGCCCACGCCTTCGCGTCCGCCGGGTTCTCAAAGGTCTTCACCGTGACCACATACAGGTTGTACTTGTGGTCCTTGAGGAGTTTCTGGATGGCGTCCTGGACCTCGGGCTTGCGGCTGCCGAGCACGTTCGCGCTGTCCACGACATTCTGTCCGGACGGGATGGCCACCGGATCCTCGGCCAAGGCCGGAGCGGCGGGAAGCGCCAGCAATCCAGCGACGCCGAGAATGGCGAGGAACCGTTTAAACGTAGACCGCATGTGCAACCCTTCAGCACTTCTGCGACAGGTTCGGCCGAACCTGTCGTTCCAGAATGCAGCAGCGCCCCCACGCAGATGTAAAGCCGCAGGTCGCTGGGGCAATTCCATTTGATTCTATGGTGCACCCAACCGACCGTCCACCGGCGGGAATATGCCACCAGCGAAACGCGCTGAAGGCTGAAAACAACACCTCGGCCGCCCTTCTCGGGCGTTCAGGAACCTCCCAGCAAACCTCCCCTCTAGTATCAGAGAGAGCGTCCATAGTTAAGGGCAGACGAGGATGAAAGGAAGTCTTATGACTGAGAACCCAGTGCAGGGTGCGTCACCAGAGAACCGGGAGCCGGCGAAGCCCTATGAGGGCGCTTCAGGGCAACCCCACGCCCCCGCGCCGGAGTCAGCACAGCCGGAGCCGGCACAGCCGGAGCCGGCACAGGGGAATCCCACCCTGCGGCTGGACGGCGCCGGCGAAGGCGCTCCGCGGCCGGTCTACCCGGCGCGCCAGCCCGGCTATGGCCACCCGGACGCTCCGGCGACCCAGCAGTTCGGCGCTGTCGGGAACGCCCAGGGGGACGCCACCGGGAACTCGGCCCCGGCTCCGCAGGGCCAGACCCCCACGACGCCCGCCCCGGCCCACCAGGGCAGCGCATTCGGCCAGGCCCCCCACAGTCAAACCCAGTACAGCCAGGCGCCCTACGGCCAGACCCCGTACGGCCAGTACCAGAACAGCCCCTCGCAGCCAGGCCCCTATTCAGGCCACCAGCCGGCGTCGGGTCCTTCGTATCTGTCCGGTCCCGGCTATTCAAACAACCCTGCGCATGCACCCAAGCGCAAGGCTGCCTTCGGCGTCCCCACCCTGGTGGCCAGCATCCTCGCGGCCGGCCTGATCGGTGGCGGGGTCGTCGCGGGCAGCAGTGCCCTGCTGGCGGACCGGTCTTCCACCGCCTCCTCCAGCAGCGTCACCAGCCAGTCCGGGCCGGTAATCGTGAACAACAAGGACGATGTCAACGCCATCACCGCCGCCGCGCTGAAGGCCTCGCCGAGCGTCGTGACCATCAAGGCCACCAGCGGCAGCGACGGCGGCACCGGATCGGGCATCATCCTCGACGGTGACGGCCATGTCCTGACGAACACGCACGTCGTCACCCTCGACGGCAAGGCGTCCAAGGCCGCCATCGAGGTGCGCACGAGTGACGGAAAGGTCTCCACGGCCCAGATCGTCGGCACCGATCCGCTCTCGGACCTCGCCGTCGTCAAGATGGACAACGCCTCGGGGCTGGTCCCGGCAACGCTGGGTGACTCGGGCAAGCTGAACGTCGGGGACACCGCCGTCGCCATCGGCTCGCCGCTGGGGTTGACGGGAACCGTCACGGACGGCATCGTTTCGACGCTCAACCGCACCATCAGCGTCGCCTCCTCGGCGGCGCCGAAGGACGGTGCCGACAATTCCCAGGGCGGTGGCCAGGGCTTCCAGTTCGCCCCTCCCGGCGGCGGGCAGGGCCAGAGCACCGCTAACCAGGGGTCGATCTCGATCAACGTCATCCAGACGGACGCCGCCATCAACCCCGGGAACTCCGGTGGCGCGCTGGTCAACACCAAGGGCGAGATCATCGGCGTGAACGTCGCGATCGCCTCGGCCGGCGGAGACTCAAGCAGCAGCAGCGGCAATATCGGCGTCGGCTTCAGCATTCCGATCAACAACGCCAAGCGCGTTGCCCAGGAGATCATCAGCAACGGCAAGGCCACGCACGGGCAGTTCGGCGTCAGCGTCAAGTCAAAGTCTGGGAGCGCCTCGCCCTCCGGGTTCTCGGTCGGCGCGGAAGTCGCCACGGTCGAGTCCGGCTCCGCCGCCGACAAGGCCGGCATTAAGGCCGGCGACGTCGTGACGAAGTTCCAGAACCTCGCCATCAGCGACCCGAACCAGCTGACCGCCGCGGTACGCGAGCAGCCCGCGGGCGCCACAGTCAAGGTGACAGTCCTGCGGGGCGGGCAGCAGAAGGAACTGGACGTGACGCTCGGCACGGCAGCGGAGCAGTAGCGAACACAGGAGCGAAACACAGGACCGGACACCAGCAGTATCCGCGAGGCCGGACGGCACCCCCAGGTGCCGTCCGGCCTCGCCTGTTGTCCCGCACCTCCCGCAACAGCCCTGACACATGCAGGACCGGGCCCGCGCCGCGGCGCCGCTATATGGTTAGCTAGGAGAAACCCCGGCACCCGGGCATTCCGCGGCCCTGGCCGCGCCCGTCCGGCCGTCCCCCCGCATGGAAGGCTGCTGTACAACAGTGGAAGAGACATTGAAGATCATCGTGCTCGTCAAGCACGTCCCTGACGCGCAGTTCGACCGTCACCTGACCGGCGGGGCCAACACCACGGACCGCTCCGAGAGCATCCTCTCCGAGCTGGACGAATACGCCCTCGAAGCCGCGTTGCAGCTCATCGAGGCCCGCGGCGGCGCGGCGGCCGGCAACAAGGTCATCGCCCTGAGCATGGGCCCCGCCGGTGCCGTCAACGCCGTGAAGAAATCCCTGCAGATCGGGGCCACGGAAGGCGTGCACCTCAGCGACGACGCGCTGGCCGGATCCGACGCCGCGGCGACCTCCCTGGCGCTGGCCGCCGCTGTCCGCCACCTGGGCGCGGACGCGCCGGTTGATCTCATCCTGACCGGCATGGCCTCCACGGACGGCGAAACCTCCCTGGTGCCGGCCCAGCTCGCGGAGCGGCTGGACCTCGCGCAGGTCACCTTCGCGTCCTGGCTGGAGCTCGACGGCGGCAAGCTCACCGCCCGCCGCGACGGCGACTCCCACGCGGACACCATCGAGGCCGAACTGCCCGCCGTCGTCTCGGTCACGGACCAGATCAACGAACCCCGCTACCCGAACTTCAAGGGCATCATGGCGGCCAAGAAGAAGACCATCACCACGCTGACCCTGGCCGATATCGGCGTGGACCCGGCGCAGGTCGGATTTTCCGGCTCCTGGACCGCCGTCGAGGCCGCCGAGGCACGTCCGCCGCGGACGGCAGGGACCATCATCACCGACGAAGGCGACGCCGGCATCAAGCTGGTCGAGTTCCTGGCCGCCCAGAAGCTGCTCTAAAGGGGAATTTCCGAACATGGCAAAAGTTCTTGTATTCATTGACAACCCCGGCCAGGTGCTGAAGAAGGCCAGCCTGGAGCTGCTGACCATCGCCCGATCCATGGGGGAGCCCGCAGTCGCTTTCAACGGCGAACTGCACGACGACGTTGCGGCCACACTGGGCGAGTACGGCGCCGAAGTGCTGTACGTCCCGTCCGCCGCAGACCTGGACGACTACCTCGTGGGGCCCAAGGCCTCCTACCTCGCCGCAGCGGTTGAGGCTTCAGGGGCCACCGTGGTCCTGACCGAGAACTCGGCCGAGGGCAGGGAAATCGCGGCCCGCCTGGGCATCAAGCTCGGCGCCGGCGTCATCACCGACGTCGTGGCCGTGGACCCGGACGGGACGGCCCACAAGTCCGTGCTCGCCGGCTCCTACATGACCACGGCGAAGGCCACGACGCCTGTTTCCGTGCTCACCGTGAAGGCCAACAGCATCACGCCCGAGCCGGCCGCCACGGCCGCCGCGCCGCAGCCCGTCACCGTGGAGCTGCCGGAGACCGCCACCGCCGCCTCGGCCCGGGTCACCGCCCGCAACGAGAAGGCTGCCAGCGGCCGCCCGGACCTGTCCGAGGCGCGCATCGTCGTGGCCGGCGGCCGCGGCGTCGACGGCAACTTCGGCCCGCTGGAAGAGCTCGCCGACGTGCTCGGCGCCGCCATCGGCGCCTCCCGCGCCGCGACCGACGCCGGCTGGATCGGCCACGACGCCCAGGTGGGCCAGACCGGCAAGACTGTCTCGCCGCAGCTGTACATCTCGGCCGGCATCTCTGGCGCCATCCAGCAGAAGGCCGGGATGCAGACCGCCAAGGTGATCGTCGCGGTGAACAAGGACGCGGAGTCGCCGATCTTCGAAATCGCCGACTTCGGCGTCGTCGGGGACCTGTTCAAGGTCCTGCCGCAGGCCACCGAGGAACTCAAGAAGCGCAGGGGCTGATTCCTTGGGCAGCAACGCCGTTCCGGCGCCCGGCCCGTTCGATCCGGAGACGCACCGGGTCGAACGGGTGCTGTGTTTCAGCGCGCACCCCGATGACATCGACTTCGGCGCCGCCGGCACCATTGCCGCCTGGACCGCCGCGGGGGTCCAGGTCAGCTACTGCATCATGACCGACGGCGACGCCGGCGGCTTCGACCCGGAACAACGCGACGAAATAGTCCGGCTGCGTACCGCGGAGCAGGAGCGCGCCGCCGCCCTCGTTGGCGTCACCGACATCCACTACCTGCACCAGCGCGACGGCTTCCTTGAACCCTCCCACGAGGTGATGCGGGACGTGGTGCGGCTGATCCGCCAACTCCGGCCCGACGTCGTGCTCGCCATGCACCCCGAACGCGACTGGAACCGGATCCAGAAGAGCCACCCGGACCATCTGGCCGTGGGGGAGGCGGTGACCCGGGCCGTGTACCCGGCGCTGGAAAACCCCTTCGCCTACCCGGAGCTGGCCGCGGCCGGCCTCGAGGCCTACAAGCTGCCCTGGCTGTGGCTCTTCGCCGGGCCCGAGGCGCGTGAAAACCATTTTGTCGAGGTCACGGACCAGGTGGACAGCAAGCTCGCCGCCATCCACGTCCACACCAGCCAGCATCCCGACGTGGAGGCCATGGACCGCACCGTGCGGGCCCTGCTGCAGGACTCCGGCCGCCGGGCGGGACTGCCGGCCGGGCGCAGCGCCGAGGCCTTCCACGTCGTATCAGTCAACGGCCCGGGGACCATCGCCGGCTTCTAGGGTTGCCCGAATGTAACGCCTGTCATATGCTTGCCTCTGTTTAAATCATATTTATTTTGATGGAATGGAAGGCAGACTTTGATGGCGAAGACTGCGCAGCACCCCGTCCTGGTGATCATGGGCGTCTCAGGGTCGGGGAAATCAACTGTGGCCGGCCTCGTGGCCGGCAAGCTCGGATGGGATCTTGCAGAAGGCGATGACCTGCACCCGGCGTCGAACGTTGCCAAGATGCAGGCCGGTGAGCCGCTGACCGATGAGGACAGATGGCCGTGGCTGGAATCCATCGCCGAATGGATCCGGGCGCACGCCCGGGACGGGACGCCGGGTGTGATCACCTGCTCGGCACTGAAGAAGGTGTATCGTGACGCCCTCCGCGGCGAGGGCGTGGTGTTTGTCTTCCTGCAGGGAAGCAAGGACAAGATCTCGGACCGCCTGGCTTCGCGGCACGGGCATTTCATGCCTCCGGCCCTGCTCGAATCGCAGTTCGATGCGCTGGAAGCGCCCACCGAGGACGAAGACTTCATCTCCTTGTGCGTCTCGGCCCTGCCATCCGAGGAGGCGCAGGAAATCATCGACCGGCTCCATCTGGAAACGGCAGACGCCGCAACGCCGTGAACACCGCACAACAAAGCCGCGCAGGCCGTGATCCCTTCATTTGGAAGGGATCACGGCCTGCGCGGCTTTGTTGTGCTTTCGCTGGTACCCGGCGGCGCCGTCCGGAGCTATGCTCCGAGCGGTGCGGCAGCCACGGTCGGCAGGGTCGGGCGGGCGGAGCCGCCGGCCGGTTCCACGGTGATTCCCAGGGCCGCGGCGGAGGCGATGCCCTTGACCACGGCCGGCTTGGAGAGGGCTTCGGCATCCATCAGGCCCTGTGAGACGGGAGCGGAGCCGTCCTTCGGGATCAGCCACATCTGGTAGACCTTGCCGGCCGGCGGTGCCGGGACACCGTTCATCCTGACCACGACGGCGTCCTTCGACGAGGAGATGGTCACGGTGGCGGTGCCGCCGCCGCTGACCTCGACGGTTGCCTGCCGTTTGTCGCCGGCCTGAAGCACCTGGTTGAGCGGATCGTTCTGGTTCGCCACGTAGGCACCCACGCCGACACCGCCCAGGGCGATCGCGGCGGCGGCGGCGACGCCGACGAGCCAGTTGCGCATGCCCTGGGGCCGGCGCCGTTCTTCCCGGCGCCGGCGGGCGGCACCGAGCTCGTCGGCGACGGGCCGTTCGGCCGGCTCGCGGACGGGTTGTGCCGCGACCGGAGGCGCCGCCGGATCGGGCCGGCCGGCAGCAGGGCCGCCGTCGGCCAACCGACCTGCCGGCTGCGCCGGAAGGGCAGCCACGATGCGGTCCAAGAGGCCCGCCGGTGGTTCCTCCTCGGCGGTGAAACTGGTGGCAAGCGTTTCCCGGGCCTGGCGCACGCGTTCGTTGAAGGCGCTGCGCTCGGCCTGCTGCGCGGCGGCGAGGTAGTGCTCGACGGCGGCGCGTTCGGCGTCGTCGAGGGCGTCCAGCGCATAGACCTCCGCCAGGTCAACCACGCGGCCCGAGGTGAGGTCGGTGGCGATATCGGCTGCGAAGCCGCCGGGGACGCGGCCGTTGTTCTGTGCATTCATGTCGGTCATCTCAACTCACCCCCAGACAGGACTTCAGCCGGATCAGTCCGTCGCGGATGCGGGACTTGATGGTGGGAATGGCGGCATTGAGCTTCTCTGCGACTTCCCGGTACGTGAGGCCGCCGTAGTAAGCCAGCCGCACGGATTCCTGTTGCGTGGCGGTCAGCGTCGCCAGGCAGCGCACGACGGCCTCGGCCTCCAGCCGGCTGCCGACCTCGTCGGAGACCGAATCGTGGTCGATCTCCTGGCTGCTGGCGCCATATTTCGCTTCCCGGTCGGTGGAGGACTGGGAGGAGCGCACCTTGTCCACGGCGCGGCGGTGCGAGATGGTCATGAGCCACGCGAGCGGGCTGCCCGCCTCGGGGTTGAACTTGGACGCGTTCTGCCAGACCTGGAGGAACACCTCCTGCGTCGTGTCCTCGCTGAGCTCCGGGTCGATCAGGACCCTGCGGGCCATGCCGAAAACGCGCCGGGAGGTGAGCCCATAGAACTCCGCAAAGGCCGACTGGTCACCCCGGGCAATCCGTTCCAGCAACGCCCCGAGCCGGCGGTTCACGTCGGTTGCGGGGGCCGGGGGAGCGGCGGCCTCGGGGTTCGGGGCGTTGGGAGTGTCCATCACCTTCAAGCATAAGGTGCCTGCCGTCGATTCCGGGCCAGGACGGGCGTCCCCCGGGGTGTAGCCCGCCGCAACCGGCCGGCCCGGGCGTCTGTCCATCTGCACTGTGGTCACCTGCCGCTCCTCGCTCCCTTCCCCGCTGGGGCTGCCCGTGATCCGGCCGGCCGTCCGCCCATGATTTGGTGGGTCTTAGAGGTGATTCGGCACGGCACGGCAAGCGGATGGGCCGGCAGAGCCGGAAACCTTGCGGGGCTGTGTTCCGGAAATGATGCCAGGGCCGTGTCCGGGCTGTGGTGTTGCGACGTGGTGTAGGGCCGTTGTGTAGGGCCGGGTTTCAGAGTTTCGCGCCGGCGAACCCGTTCTGCCGCCACGCCTCGTAGACGGCAATGGACGCCGCGTTCGCAAGGTTCAGGGAGCGCAGGGCCGGCAGCATCGGCAGGCGTACGCGGGAGGTCACATGCGGGTCGTGTTTGAGCTCCTCCGGCAGCCCCACGGACTCCCGGCCAAAGAGCAACACGTCACCGGGGCGGTAGCTGATCTCCGTATAGGAGGCCTCGCCATCAGAGGTGAACGCGAAGACCCGCTCCGGCCGCAGTGCCGCCCAGGCGGCGTCGATGTTGGGGTGGACGGTCACGACGGCGAGGTCGTGGTAGTCCAGCCCGGCCCGCCGAAGCTTGGCGTCGGAAAAATCAAAGCCCAGGGGCTCCACCAGGTGCAGCTCGGCGCCCGTGATGGCGGCCAGCCGGATGGCATTGCCGGTATTGCCGGGGATTTCGGGAGTATGAAAGAGGATGCGGAACACGCTCCCATCCTAGCGATCGGCCGTCCCCGGTCCTGTCACCCCTGCTACGCACGCCTGCCGCTGCGAACGCCCGCCCTCGCTAGTGCATGCCGCGCAGCAGCCGGGCGAGCACGGAAACGTTGACGGTGTTCGGTGCGGGGCCGGAGCCCAGGAACTGCTTGAGCCCGCGGGCCAGGCCTGCGGCGTTGACCACCTGGACGGTGTCAAGGCCGTCGCCGCGGTGGTCGTCTTGTCCTGCGGACGAACGGCGGTGCCGGTCGATGACCGGCTGGTGGAGGTTGCCGTCCGTGCTGTGGACCACAGTCCAGCCGGTGACATTCAGCTCCGGGAAGATGTCCTGCATCCGGCGCACCACACTGGCCAGCTGCGGCGGGGCGATGGACCGTCCGCCGTGGGTCAGCGTGCTGCCGTTCCAGGCGTAGGCGCCGGGAGGCAGCAGCATGGATCCGATGATCGCCATCCGGTAGCCGGCGAGCAACGCATGGTCGATGTGGCTGTTGTCCGCCGGTGACTGCAGGCCGTTGATAAGGCGCGCGGCCGGGATGGCGGGAAGGATCTGCCGGCTGATGAGCTGGACCGTCCGCATTTCCCGCTGGATCCTCGCCTCGGCGCCGAAGATTCCGCGCTTGCGGGGCACGCCATGGACCTGCTGCCGCGCCACGACCTCGGGGATCAGCGGCACTTCGCCGCCTTGGGCGAACTGCTCGAACGGCGGAACGTAGACCGGGGCATCCGCCGCGGTGTTCCGCGGCGTGTTGGGGCGGCGCACGTTGGCGGAAGCGTGGCTGCCCGCCGCAGGGGCGTCAAAATGGGCCCCTTCATCGCCGGCGGCGGGGGAATAGGCGCCGCGGGGTCCGCCGCCGTAGGACCGGTCGTAGTCGGCGCGCCGCTTTGCATCGATGAGGGTCTCATAAGCCAGGGTCACACGCCGGAAGGCTGCTGGATCGCCGCCGTGATCCGGATGCGACAGGCGTGCAGCCCTGCGGTAGGCCACCTTGATCTCCTTGTCCGTCGCCGTCACGGGGATCCGGAGGACCTGGTAGTGCGAGCTGTTGCCCTGGGTCAAACGAGAATCCTTCTGTTGAGGCTGCCAGCCTGTCCTGGACAGCCGGCCTGGCCAGTTTAACCGGCTGGAAGGCTAACGTCCGTATGCGCCCGGATGGTTCCCGCCGGCTGCCCCCGTCCTGGTCGGGGCGGAACCGGTTTCCCGGTGCCATTTGCCGAAGAAGGCCGCTATCCGGATCGGGATAGCGGCCTTCTTCGGCAAATGGCTGGTGACGGCCGGCAAATGGGTAGCGACCGGCCGGCAATTGGCTGGTGACCGGCAGGCCAACGGTGCCGGCCGGCCGCTGCGCCCCGTTCAGAGCCCCGTTCGGAGCCCTGTTCGGAGCATCGTCCAGAGGGACCCGCTTTCAGCGGGCCTTGGGCGACAGCCTGTTCAGTGCCAGCGCACCCACCAGCAGGCCGAAGTCGCGAAGGGCCACGTCGTAGAAGTTGCCCAGGACGATGAGGTTGATGATGATGCCCAGCAGCCAGGCTGCCACCAGCAACGATCCGAAGCGTGGCCTGAACGCCACGGCCAGGCCGGCGATGATCTCAACCACGCCGACGATGTACATGATGGTCTGGGCCGGCAGCGGGACCACGGACGTGGCGACGGGTGCCAGATACATCGTCCAGTGGGTCAACAGGTTGGTGAATTTGTCCAGGCCGAAGATGATCGGCGCCACGGTGAACACCGTCCGCAGCAGCAGGAAGGCCTGCCGCTCCGGGGCGGCCGCGAGCAGCGAGGGGCGTGTCGCGAGGGCTGATGAAGACTTCATGGCAACTCCTTCTAAAAGTAGATAAACTGATTTTAGAATGAAGCATCAGGTTAAGCAATGGATCTTGTTTTTAGAGTTAGGCTGATTTCATGAACCGTATTCCGTGGATCCGCAGGATTGCGGCCCTCGCTTCCCTGGGCGATGAGACCCGCCGGAAGCTTTTCGACTTCGTCGCGGCGTCGGAGGACGCAGTGGGACGCGACCATGCCGCGGGCGCCCTCGGGCTGGCCAGGAGCACCGCGTCATTCCACCTGGACCGGTTGGTGCAGGACGGGCTGCTGGCCGTGGAGTTCCGGAAGCTCGGGGGCAGGGAAGGCCCCGGCTCCGGACGTCCGGCCAAGCTCTACCGGGCCGCAGTCCAGGAGGTGGCCGCCTCCGTCCCGGACCGGAATTACGATCTTGCCGCCGAGCTGCTGCTCGCCGCTGTCGAAGCGTCGGCCGCCGATGGCGTTCCGGCCCGCGAGGCGCTGCTCCGGAGTGCCTATGCCCGGGGTGAGTCGGCAGGCAAAGCGGCAGCCGAGGTCGCGGGCGAGGCCGCCGGGGCGGCTGCGGAAAACTTCGCCGGGCTCCTCGCGGCGGAGGGGTACCGGCCGGAGAGCGACGGCGCGGGCGGCCTGGTTCTGGTGAACTGCCCCTTCCACCGCCTTGCCGCAGGCCATGCCGGGGTGGTGTGCGCCATGAACGGCGCCTTCTTGAATGGGGCTGCCGCCGGATGCGGAATGCCGCCGGACCGGATCGAGGCGCTCGACCTGGAGGACCTGAGGGCGAGCGGAGCGGCGCAACGGGGTCAGTGTTGCGCGCGGATCAAGCCAATTTGATCAAGCCACTTTGAGCCTCGCCCGCCACCAGTGCCGCATCCGGGCCGCGGGTAGAATTGGCCTGTGCCCGCCTACCTCGATCATGCCGCCACCACTTCCCTCGCCCCGGAGGCGCTGGCCGCGCTGACCCGCGAGTTGTCCCGGACCGGGAACCCTTCCTCGCTGCACGGCTCGGGCCGCCGTGCCCGGCGGGCCGTGGAAGATGCGAGGGAAGCGCTCGCGGCGTCCGCAGGCGCCCACCCCTCGGAAGTGATCTTCACCTCCGGCGGCACCGAAGCGGACAACCTCGCGGTCAAGGGCCTGTACTGGTCCCGGCACGCCGAGGACCCGAAGCGGACGCGCATCCTGTGTTCCGCCGTCGAGCACCACGCCGTGCTGGATACCGTGGAGTGGCTCGAACGGCATGAAGGCGCCGACGTCCGATGGCTGCCCGTGGACGCCGACGGCGTGCTGGACATGGCCGTGCTGGAATCCGAACTGTCCCGCGACCCCGAATCGATTGCCCTGGTCACCGTGATGTGGGCCAACAACGAAGTCGGCACCATCCAGCCGATCGCCGAGATTGTCGGGCTGGCCCACCGTGCCGGAGTTCCGGTGCACTCCGATGCCGTCCAGGCCTTCGGCTCCGTTCCCGTGGACTTCCGCGCCACCGGCCTGGACGCCATGTCCGTCTCCGGGCATAAGATCGGCGGCCCCGTGGGCGTGGGCGCCCTGATCCTGGGACGCGCGGTGAAGCTGACCCCGGTGCAGCATGGCGGGGGACAGGAGCGCGATGTCCGGTCCGGAACCCTCGACACGCCCTCGATCGCGGCTTTCGCCGCGGCAGCCGAGGCCGCCGCCGCGAGGCTCCCCGAGGAATCCGTCCGGATCGCGGCCCTGCGGGACCGGCTGATCGACGGCGTCCGCGGGGCCGTTCCCGGGGCGGTGCTGCGCGGCGCCCCGGCGGCCGGACGGCTGCCCGGCAACGCGCACTTCACCTTCCCCGGCTGCGAAGGAGATTCGCTGCTCTTCCTGCTGGATCTGGCAGGAGTGGAGTCGTCCACCGGATCGGCCTGCACAGCGGGGGTTCCGCGGCCCTCCCATGTCCTCCTGGCCATGGGGCTGGACGAGGAGACGGCCAGGGGCGCCCAGCGGTTCACGCTGGGGCATTCCTCCACCGAGGCCGACGTCGACGCCCTGCTGGCGGCCCTGCCGGGGGCCTGGGCGCGCGCCCGCCAGGCCGGCATGGCAGGGCACGAGTCGACCATCCAGACCGCGGGGACCGTGGCCCGCCAGGCGTCCGGCCGCGGCTGAGCATACGGCAGGCTACGGGGCCGGCAGGAGTTCGGCCAGCGGAACCGCAGGATCCGTCAGGGCCTCAGCGCCCACCGGGGTCCGCGCCGAAATCAGGGCCTTGATGGTCTTCTGCGCTCCCGGCCGGCTGGACCGTGGCCAGTTGACGCTCATTCCCGCGACCACCCGGCCCTCGCGCTGCCAGAACGCGATGAATTCGTGTCCCTCGAGCGAGCCGCGGATGGCCGGCTGGCCGGTGATGAGGGTCGGGAATCCTGAATACTCCATGCTGACGTCGAACTGGTCCGTGTAGAAATACGGGACCGTGTCCAGGACGGCGTCCTGGCCCAGCATGGCTTTGGCCGCGACCTTTCCGCCGTTCAGGGCGTTGGACCAGTGCTCGCTGCGGTGGTGTTCCCCGGTGAAGGGATGCAGGGCGTTGGCGACGTCGCCGGCTGCGTAGACACCGGGCGCGTCCGTCCGCAGCGAGGCGTCGGTGAGGATCCCGTTCTTCAGCCCGATGCCCGCGGCCGCGGCGAGGGAGACCCCAGGGGCAACGCCCACGGCAATGACCACCAGATCCGCCGGCAGGACCTCGCCGGAGTCCGTGACGACGCCGGTCACGCGCCCGGACTGCCCCGTGATTTCCGCGGCCGAAGCCGGAAGCCGGAAGCGCACGCCCTGGGCCTCGTGCAGCGAGCGGAAGAATCCGCCCAGCTCGGGGCCGATCGCTGCGCCCAGCGGCACCTCCCCGCGCCCCAGCAGGGTGACGGTGTTGCCGTAGGTGCTGGCGGCGGCGGCCAGTTCCATTCCGATCCAGCCCGAGCCGATCATCACCACGTTCCGGCCGCCCTCCGCGAGGACGGCGCGCAGGCGGCGGCTGTCATCCACCGTCCGGAAAGTCGTGACGCCCTCCAGCCCGCCTCCCGGCAACGGAATTGAACGCGGGCTTGACCCGGTGGCGAGCAGCAGCGAGCCGTACTCCAGCCGGCCGCCGTCGCCCAGGCCCACCGTGCGGGCGGCCGGATCGATCCCGGTGACCGGGACGCCCAGCCGGAGCTCGACGTCGTTCTCCCCGTACCACTGCGCCGGCACCACGGGCAGGGCCTCCTCGCCGGCCTTGCCGAGCAGGTACTCCTTCGACAACGGCGGGCGCAGGTAGGGATGGTGCGCTTCGGCGGACACCAGGACAATCCGGCCGGTGAAGCCCTCCGCGCGGAGCGTCTTCGCGGCGGTGGCCCCGGCCAGTCCGCCGCCCACAATCACAATGTCTTCAACAGCCATCTGCGCTCGATTCCTGCGGCCTGGCGCTGCCAGGATGCATAGGTCCGTGTCCCGCCGGCGACACGGCCGCCGCCGAAGAATTCTAAAAGCAGTGTGTTTGACGTTAGAAGGGCAACGTGGCGTAGTCAAGGGCCTTTGGGCCATGATTCGGCGTGGCGATAGAATGGACCCGCAGTCATTGTGTTAGCCGCCAGCAGGTTTTTCCCTGCTGTCCTCCGGCGGCCGTCGATGCCGGCGCCCCCGGACACCTACAGAAAGCCAGCATGCGAGTTCTTGCAGCCATGAGCGGCGGGGTTGATTCCGCCGTTGCCGCCGCCCGCGCCGTCGAGGCGGGACACGACGTCGTCGGAGTCCACCTGGCGCTGTCCCGGATGCCCGGCACCCTGCGCACCGGCAGCCGCGGCTGCTGCACGATCGAGGATTCCCGCGACGCGTGGCGGGCCTGCGACGTGCTCGGCATCCCGTACTACGTATGGGACTTCTCCGAGCGCTTCAAGGAAGACGTCGTCCAGGATTTCATCGACGAATACGCCGCCGGACGCACGCCCAACCCCTGCATGCGCTGCAACGAACGCATCAAGTTCGCCGCGCTGCTGGAGAAGGCCATCGCGCTCGGGTTCGACGCCGTCTGCACCGGCCATTACGCCAAGGTGATCAACGACGCCGAGGGCCATCCCGAGCTGCACCGCGCCGCCGACTGGGCCAAGGACCAGAGCTATGTGCTCGGCGTCCTCACCCATGAACAGCTCAAGCATTCCATGTTCCCGCTGGCGGACACCCCGTCCAAGGCCGAGGTCCGCGCCGAAGCCGAGCGCCGCGGGCTGTCCGTGGCCAACAAGCCGGACAGCCACGACATCTGCTTCATTCCCGACGGCGATACCGCCGGCTGGCTGGCCGAGAAGATCGACATGACCACGGGCGACATCGTGGATGAGTCCGGCGCGAAGGTCGGCGAGCACCCGGGCGCCAACGCCTTCACTGTCGGCCAGCGCCGCGGCCTCAAGCTGGGCACCCCCGCCGCCGACGGCAAGCCCCGCTTCGTGCTGGAGATCCGTCCCAAGGAAAACAAGGTCGTCGTCGGGCCGGAGGCCCTTCTGGCCATCGACGAGATCCGCGGCATCAAGGTCTCCTGGGCCGGGCTGCCGATCGCCCAGGTGCACACCGGCGAGGAGTTCGGCTGCTACGCCCAGGTCCGCGCGCACGGGGATCCCGTCCCGGCGCGGGCGCAAATGGAGCAGGGGAACCTCGTGGTGACCCTCACCGAGCCGCTGCGCGGCGTTGCCCCCGGCCAGACAGTGGTCCTCTACCAGGGGACCCGCGTGCTCGGACAGGCAACCATCGACGCCGCGCGCTCGCTGCAGCGAACCGCACTGTAGGCGCGGGCCGGAGAGCGGCCGGCCCTCCGAAGATCCTCAGGCAAACAGGCCGAAAACGCCGAGTTTCTTCGATCCGGATAAATTTTGTGTCTCATCTCACACGATGTAACGGTTCACTACGCCAGCTTCTGGTTGAATCTAGGAACAAGCACGGTGCCGCCCGCGGAATTACCTTCCTCGGGCGCGCCAGTTCCCATCGAACAGAAAGTTCACAGATGGCAATGAACAAAAAGGCCCTGCAGAGCGCCATCGCGCTCGCCGGGGTTTCCGCACTCGCACTGACAGCCTGCACGGGCCCGTCCGGTGGCGGGGGCGGGTCATCGGCCGCGGCCACCGGCCCGATCGCCTACGGCACCACGGACAAGGTCACAGCCCTGGACCCGGCGGGCGCGTACGACAACGGTTCGTTCATGGTGATGAACCAGATCTACTCCTTCCTGCTCAACTCGAAGCCGGGCGGCGCCGATCCCGTTCCGGACCTGGCCGAGTCGGCCTCCTTCACGGCACCGACCGAATACACGGTCAAGCTCAAGTCCGGGCTGAAATGGGCCAATGGACACACCCTGGACTCCAAGGACGTCAAGTTCTCCTTTGACCGGCAGACCAAGATCAACGATCCCGCCGGACCCGCAAGCCTGCTGGCCAACGTGGACAGCGTCACCGCCCCGGATGCCAGCACGGTTGTGTTCAAGCTGAAGCTGGCCAACGACCAGACCTTCGCCCAGATCCTCAGCAGCCCTGCCGCGCCGATCGTGGACGATGAAGTCTTCCCGGCCGACAAACTGCTCGACGACGACTCGATCGTCAAGGCGAAGGCCTTCTACGGCCAGTACACGATCGACACGTACAAGAAGAACGAGCTCATCAGCTTCAAGGCCAACCCGGACTACAAGGGTCTGCTGGGCAAGCCGGCCAACGATGCCGCTACGATCAAGTACTACGCGGATCCCACCAACATGAAGCTGGACATCCAGCAGGGCAACATCGACGTGGCAAACCGCAGCCTCAGCGCCACCGACATCGACGACCTGAAGAAGGACTCCAAGGTCAAGGTCAACGTCGGGCCCGGCGGCGAAATCCGCTACATGACGTTCAACTTCAACACCATGCCGTTTGGCACCAAGGCACCGGACGCCGATCCGGCCAAGGCACTCGCCGTCCGCCAGGCAGTCGCCAACCTCGTTGACCGCCAGACGATCGCGGACCAGGTCTACAAGGGCACCTACCTGCCCCTGTACTCCAACGTCCCCAGCGGCTTCCTCGGCGCCAACCAATCGTTCAAAGATGCCTACGGCGACGCCGGCAAGCCCAGCCTGGACAAGGCGAAGAAGGTCCTCACCGACGCCGGCGCGACCACGCCGGTGACGTTGAACCTGCAGTACAACCCCGACCACTACGGCAAGTCTTCGGGCGACGAGTACGCCATGATCAAGGACCAGCTGGAAAAGTCCGGCCTGTTCAAGGTCAACCTGCAGTCCACTGAATGGGTCACCTACAGCAAGGCCAGCAGGGCCGACGAATACCCCGTGTTCCAGTTCGGCTGGTTCCCGGACTTCAGCGACGCCGACAACTACCTCACTCCGTTCTTCCCGGACGGCGGCTTCCTGAAGAACCACTACAACAACCCCACGGTCACTGACCTGATCAACAAGCAGCTCACCACCGTGGACAAGAGCGCACGCGAGTCCGCTATCAAGGACGCACAGAATGCCCTGGCCAAGGACATCTCGACGCTTCCGTTGCTCCAGGGCGCACAGGTTGCCGTTTCCGGCAGCGGCGTCAAGGGTGTCGATACCACCCTCGACGCTTCCTTCAAGTTCCGGTTGGGAACTGTTTCCAAGTAAGGCTGCATCCCTGCGGTTCTGACCAGCCTGGGAGGCGGGGCGCCCTCGAGGCGCCCCGCTTTTCCTGGTCATTGCAGCACCAGCAGTTCACGGGGCCGGCCCATGGCCGCGAAAACAGAATTTTAGGTAGTAATGACAACATTGATAGAGGCGCCGCCCAGCGACGCCGACGGGCTCCTTCCGTCGAAGAAAAAATCCTCGGGCGGGGGGCTGGGGACGTACCTACTGATCCGGTTCTTCCTGATCATTCCGACCATATTCATCCTGGTGACCATGGTCTTTTTCCTGATGCGGGTCATCGGAGATCCCATCACTGCCGCCCAGGGCGGCCGGCTTCCCCCGGATGTGCTGGCCCAGCGCATTCACGACGCCGGGTACGACCGGCCGATCATCGTGCAGTATTTCGAATACCTGGGTCAGGTGGCGACCGGCAACTTCGGCACGACGATCACCGACCGCCGGCCCGTCGTTGAAATGCTGGCAACGTTCGGCACGGCAACCCTCGAACTGGCCATCAACGCCGTGATCGTGGCTTTGTTGGTGGGGATCCCCCTCGGACTGATAGCCGCGTACCGTCGCGACAAGGCGCCGGACGCCGTTCTGCGGTTCTTCGCTATTCTCTGCTACGCCACTCCGGTCTTCTTCGCGGGCCTTCTGATGAAGCTGACCTTCTCGGTCTGGCTCGGGTGGTTCCCCGTCGCAGGACGGTCCTCCACCAGGACCGAACTGGCCATGGGAAGCCTGGCTTCCCCCACCGGGATCTATTGGCTGGACGCGCTGCGCAGCGGCAACATGGCGGCGCTCGGCGACGTCGCGGCCCATTCGATCCTCCCGGCCGTGACCCTGGGCCTGCTGACGGCCGGGGTGTTTCTCCGGCTGGTCCGCACTAACGTCATCGGCACGCTCGGCAAGGACTACGTCGAGGCCGGCAGGTCCCGCGGCGTAAGCGATTTCCGGCTCGTGACCAAGCACGCCTACAAGCCTGCACTCATCCCGATCATCACGGTGATGGGGCTGCAGATCGCCCTCCTTCTGGGCGGCGCCGTCCTCACCGAGTCCACCTTCGAGTGGAAGGGCCTCGGCTACCAGATGGTGCAATACCTGAACGCACGCGACTTCGTCGCCGTCCAGGGCATCGTCGTGCTGCTGGCAGTCATCGTTGCCGTCACGAACTTCATCGTGGATGTCGCCGCAGCCCTGATCGACCCGCGAGTGAGGTACTAGCCATGGATGCAAACACAGTAAGCGGGCGCAAGCAGCCCTTCATCTACAGGCTGCCAGTGATCTCGCATTTCCGGACGAGCGTCGGGTTGCAGCGCGCCATGCTCGTCACTGGCCTCGTCCTGAGCATCGGCTTCCTGCTCACGACCGTGCTGGCGCCTTTCATTGCGCCGTACGGCTTCGCGCAACTCAGCGATGCGTCGGGTACCTTTCCGGCCCAGCAGCCCCCCAGCGCAGCCCACATCTGGGGCACCACGGTGGGCGGTTATGACGTCTTTTCCCGCGTGATCTGGGGTGCCCGGGCGGCGGCGGTCGTGATCGTCGTCGCCGTCGTGATGTCGATCTTCCTCGGAGTTGCACTGGGCCTCCTCAGCGGTTACTTCGGTGGCTGGCTGGACCGGACGCTGGTGGTGATCGCCGATGCGATCTACGCCTTCCCGTCGCTGCTGCTGGCCATCGTGATGTCAATCGTCATCAACCACGGCCAGTCCAGTTTCTGGGGCGGCATCGTTGCCTGTTCGATCTCCATCTCCGTGGTGTTCATCCCGCAGTATTTCCGTGTGATCCGGGCCGAGACCATCAGGCTGAAGGCGGAGCCGTACGTCGAATCAGCCAAGGTGGTGGGCGCCTCTAGCGTCCGCATCATGGGACGCCACATCTTCAAGAACGCAACCCGTACGCTGCCGCTGATCTTCACGCTGAATGCGTCCGAGGCGATCCTGACCCTGGCGGGGCTGGGGTTCCTGGGGTTCGGCATCGAACCGTCCTCCGCCGCCGAGTGGGGCTTCGACCTCAGCAAGGCCATCGCTGACGCCTCATCGGGCATCTGGTGGACGGGTATCTTCCCCGGCGCGGCCATCGTCCTGACCGTGCTTGGGCTGACCCTCGTTGGTGAGAGCATAAACGATCTCAACGATCCACGGCTCAGGGGCCGCAGGAAGTCCGGCGGTAAGACGCCCGCCGGAGGCCCAGACTCCAACGGCGCGCAGGCCGCCCTTGAAGCAGAATCGAGAGTGCTATGACCACGAACATCGACCGGCCGGGCCCCGGCTCCGGCCCCGTCCTGGACATCGAGAACCTCAAGGTCACGTTCGCGACCGATGCCGGCGATGTCTACGCCGTCAAGGACGTCAGCCTCGAGGTCAACCCCGGCGAGGTTGTCGCCATCGTTGGCGAATCTGGATCCGGCAAGACCGTGACGGCCAAGACCATCCTGGGCCTGCTGCCGGAGACGGCAACCAGCCAGGGCGCCGTCCTGATCAACGGCAACAACGTCATCAGCGTCAGCGCGGCCAAGCTGCGGCAGATCCGCGGCCGCGATGTCGCCATGGTGTTCCAGGAACCGTCCACGGCGCTCAACCCCGTCTACACCGTCGGCTGGCAGATTGCCGAGGGCATCCGGGCGCATGCGGACACCGGCAGCGGCAAGAAGATCTCGGCCAAGGATGCCAAGGCGCGGGCCATCGAAGCCCTCCGGAAAGTGGGCATCCCGGACCCGGATACCCGGGTCAACTACTACCCGCACCAGTTCTCGGGCGGCCAGAAGCAGCGCGTCGTCATTGCCGCCGCGCTGGCCCTGAACCCGGGTCTGATCGTGGCCGACGAGCCGACGACCGCCCTGGACGTCACCGTCCAGGCGGAAATCCTGGAGCTGCTGCGGGACCTGAGGGACAAGTACGGGACGTCCATCGTGCTGATCACGCACAACATGGGCGTTGTCGCCGACCTCGCCGACCGCGTGGTGGTCATGTACCAGGGGGACGTCGTGGAGGAAGCTCCCGCACGGGTCCTGTTCGCCCAGCCCCGGGAGGAATACACCAAGAAACTCCTCGCCGCCGTCCCGCACCTTGGCCGCAACTCCGCGTCCGAAGGCATGACCGAGCGCGCCCATCAGGGCGGGAAAGTGCTGGTCGAGGCCAAGAACCTGACGATTGAGTATCCGGGAAGGCTGGGCACTCCGGCCTTCAAGGCGGTCGACGGCGTCAGCTTCACGGTGTCCGAAGGCGAAGTCTTCGGCCTCGTGGGGGAGTCGGGTTCCGGCAAGACCACCATCGGCCGGGCCATCGCCGGACTCAACCGGACCACGGGCGGCAGCCTCAATGTGCTGGGCTACGAAATGCTGAACTTCAAGGAGCGCACGTTCAAACCGCTCCGCAAGGAGATCGGCTTCGTGTTCCAGGACCCGGCGGCATCATTCAACCCGCAGCTGACCATCGGCGACTGCGTCGCCGAGCCGCTGATCATTCACTCCAACCCCAGCCCTGCCGAGGCACGCAAACGCGTCGGCGAGCTGCTCGAGTCGGTGCAGCTGCCGGCGTCGTACGCTGACCGGTTCCCGCACGAGCTGTCCGGCGGCCAGCGGCAGCGCGCGTCCCTGGCGCGGGCGCTCATCCTGAACCCGAAGCTGCTCATCGCCGATGAGCCGACGTCGGCCCTGGACGTTTCCGTGCAGGCCGTGGTGCTGGAGCTGTTCAAGGAGATCCAGCGGGAGTTCGGGTTCGCGGCGCTGTTCATCAGCCATGACCTTGCCGTGGTGGACATGCTTTCCCACTGGGTGGGCGTGCTCTACAAGGGCAAGATGGTGGAGCAGGGGCTCGGGAACCAGGTCATGGGCAACCCGCAGCACGACTACACGCGCAAGCTCATCGCGTCTTTGCCCGTCCCGGACCCGGACGAGCAGGCGCGGCGCCGGGAGGAATTCCGCGCCGTGCTCCACGGCTGACCGAGGGACGCTCCGCGGCACGCTCGGCGGTGCCTTGGCGCCCTCCGGATGGACATGCCCACCGTTCGCATCGAACGGTGGGCATGTCCATCCGGGAGTCCCTGCGGGGGAGCTGCAACGGCGCTTAACAGCAGAAGTGATTGGCCGCCGTGCCCCTAGACTGGGTCAATGACCGAGCAGAACCACAGTCTTCCCCATGCCGATCCTGACGCCGATTCCTACGACCCTGCGGCCAGTTCCCTGGCCGGTCAGGTGGATCCGGCGGTGATGGCGGAACTGTTGTCGATCCGCTCCAGCATCGACAACATCGATGCAACCCTCGTGTTCCTCCTCGCCGAGCGGTTCAAGGCCACCCAGAAGGTCGGCTTCCTGAAGGCCGCGCACCAGCTTCCCGCCGGGGACCCGGGCCGGGAGACGGCCCAGATTGCACGCCTGCGCCACCTCGCCGCCGAAGCCCACCTGGACCCGGCCTTCGCCGAGAAGTTCCTGAACTTCATCATCGGCGAGGTCATCCGGCACCATGAAGCCATCGCCGAAGACCACCAGGCAGCAGCCAGGGACGCCGCCGGTGGCGGCGCGGCCGCACGGGCCGCCGGATCCCCGGGTCCTTCCGTCGCCGCAGACGCCTAGCCATGGCCGCCCGGACACCGCAGACCCAAAAACCGCAGACCCAGAAACCGCAGGAACCCGCCGAAGTCACCGCGACGGCCGCGGGCCCCTGGCCCGGGGAGGACCCGGTCGAGGCCACGCGGACCGTCCGCGGCGAACTCGGCAGCCCCCATCTGCCGTTCCTCGCCGAGCTGCCTGACCGCGGCGTCGGCTCGGACGCCCTCGGCCGGACGGCGTCGCTGCTGGTGGACATGTCCGTGGATGTGCAGCCCTACGGCTGGCGGATCGTGGACCGGCCCGGCAAGGACCTGATGCGGGCACGATCGGCCCTCTCCACCGACATCAATATCCTGGCGGACCTGATCGGCGCCGAGGATACCCCGGCGGCGGACGTCAAGGTCCAGCTGCGCGGCCCGCTCAGCCTGGCCGCCGGCCTGCACCTGCATCACGGGGAACGTGCCCTGATCGACTACGGCGCCCGGCGCGATATCGCCGCGTCCCTGGCCGCCGGCGTCGACGGCTATCTGTCCAGGGTTGCCGCAGCGGCACCCGGGGCCCGCATCGTGGTGCAGATCGATGAACCCGAGATCGCGTCAGTGCTGGCCGGAACCATTCCGACCTCCAGCGGCTACCGCACCCTGCGCTCCATTCCCGGCCAGGAAATCACCGACTCCTGGCAGCTGGTCATTGACGCGCTGCGGGCCGCCGGCGCCGCCGAAATCGTGGTGTCCGTCGCGGAAGTCGAGGCCCCGTTCGACCGGATCCTGGCCGCCGGCGCCGACGGGATCGCGGTGCCGCTCCGGGCGCTCACCTCCCGCCAGTGGGAACAGCTCGCGGGCGCCGTCGAGGCCGGAAAGCGCCTCTGGGCCGGAGCGCTGGACGTGGCTGATCCGGCCGCGAGGCTGCCCCGCGTCAGCGACGTCGTGGACAACGTCTGGCGGCCGTGGCGGCAGCTGGGGCTTCCCGCGTCCACGCTGAGCGCGTTGCGGATCACCCCTTCGGACGGGCTGGCGCATCACTCGCCGTCGTCCGCGACGGCGGTACTGACCCGGCTGACCCAGGTGGCCGACGGCCTCAACCAGCTGGCCCTCGGCTAGCGGCAGCGCCGCCCGCCAGCCGCCGCCCGGCACTGGCGCCCATGCCGGGCAGCGCGCCCCGCACGCGTCAGAGGCGGCTGTTCCACCGGTCCGGACGGGCGCCCCCGGGAAGGTAGCCCGGCGCCGTGATCCCGCCGGGGTAGGGCTCCAGCCGGTAGTCGAAGTGCCCGGCGTAGACCAGCACCAGGCCGAGCTGGGGCTGGATCACCTTGACCTGGATCCGGTGCTTTCCCTGGCCGCCTTCTGCCGGCTCCCACCACTGTTCGGCGTAGGCCCTGGCATCGAGGGCGTCCGGCAGCGGGATCCGCAGCGGCCCCAGGAACAGCCGAGATGCCTCGGACACGCCGCGCAGCCGGCCATCCGGGGTGACGCCGAGGTTCAGGTCCGTGACGAGCCGGCGGTACCGGCCGACGTAGTCCACCAGCCCGGCCCGGCTGCCCGAATCATCGAAGCTGGTGGTGTCATGGAAGAGCCTGGTGGTCCCCGGGAAGAAAATTTCGCGGCGGGCCGTCAGGCTGGAGCGGCCGAACGGATCCAGGTGGGCATGGTTCTCGATCCGGAACGGGATGCCCTCACCGTATTCCGGAAAAAACGCCTGCTCGCCGGTGGCGAGCCGCAGCGCAGGACGCAGCCAGGGCTGCCGGCAGCCGACGACGTCGAACACCCCTTCGCCGACGCCATAGTGGCCGGAGCCCGGGGCGAGCGAGAAGTACTCCTGGAGCTCCGGCTGCAGCCGGGCGAAGTCGTGGCCGAGGGCAAGCCGGTAGATCGGGGTGTTCATTGGAACCTCCTGGTGTCCTGGCAGGCTGATGGGGCTGGTCCCCAGCATGCAGTACCGGACACTGATTGTTCCAGCACGGGGAGGGGTTCCTCCGGGCACGAGGGCGCTGGAAGGGGCCCGGGACGGGGTTTGTACCGGCCTGCTGGTGAGGGCCCGCGCCATGCCGAGGATCCGCCCGATACGACAAAGCCATTTCAATAGGGGAATATGTAACTATGAAGGCACGCATTCTGGTAGTGGACGACGACGAGGCACTGGCCGAGATGATCGGTATTGTGCTGCGCAACGACGGCTTCGAACCCGTCTTCTGCGCTGACGGCGGACAGGCGCTGGAGGTCTTCCGTTCCTCGAAGCCGGACCTCGTGCTGCTGGACCTCATGCTTCCCGGCATGGACGGCATCGAGGTCTGCCGCCTGATCCGCGCCGACTCCGACGTCCCGATTGTGATGCTCACCGCCAAGGCGGACACCTCGGATGTGGTCCGCGGCCTCGAGTCCGGCGCCGACGACTATGTCCCCAAGCCGTTCAAGCCCGCCGAGCTGGTGGCCCGCGTCCGGGCGCGCCTGAGGCCCGGCGACCAGAAGGCGCCGGAAACCCTGCGCATCGCCGACGTGACCATCGACGTCGCCGGCCACCTGGTCAGCCGGGGGAGCGACCGGATCTCGCTGACCCCGCTGGAATTCGATCTGCTCGTCGCGCTGGCCCGCAAGCCGTGGCAGGTCTTCACCCGGGAACTGCTCCTGGAACAGGTCTGGGGCTACCGCCATGCTGCCGACACCCGGCTGGTCAACGTCCATGTCCAGCGGCTGAGGTCCAAGATCGAACGTGACCCGGAAGCCCCCGAAGTAGTATTGACGGTCCGTGGTGTCGGCTACAAAGCAGGTTCCTGAGCCTGAAGACGGCAGCGCAGTCCCGGAGAACGCCACTCCCGGGAACGCCGCGGCAAGGCATCCGGCCGGTCCGGCCACCGCGTGGCGGGCGCTGCGGTTCGGCACCCGGATCTGGGTGCGCCGCGGCTGGATTGTCGGCGTGCGGGTCGCGCGGCTGGTGCGGACCGGGGCCGTCGGGCTGCTGCCGGGCCTCCGGTATCTCCTGCGCGCCGTCCACCGGCGGTGGCGGCGGTCCCTGCAGTTCCGGACCGTCCTGACCACGCTGCTGCTCGCCATCGGTTCCTTCGCCGTCGTGGGAGCCTACCTGTCCAACCAGATCGCCAACAACCTCTTCCAGGAGCGGCTCGCCCAGGCCGAGTCCGAGACGCGCTACAACGTCAAGCAGGTCCAGGACACTTTCGACGGCGCGCAGGTCACCGACCAGTCCAGCGTCATCACCCTGGTCTACGACACCCTGAATGCCGTCGAGGGACGGGGCTCCGTGATCCAGCGCCGCTATGTCTTTGAGGCGATGCCGCAACAGACCAAGCCCCGCAACAGATGGGTCGAATCGCGGGCCTCGGACCAGCTCACCATCGGCGTGATCCCGCCGGACCTGCGCAAGGCCGTGCAGGATTCGGGGAAGGACCAGTTCTGGGCGTCGACGGAGTTCCCGGTGGGGACCGAGGACCGCCCCGGGATCGCCGTCGGCAACAAGGTCACCTTCAACGGCACGGTCTACGAGCTCTACCTGATCTATGACCTCAATACGGCGCAGAAGACCCTCAACGAGATCCAGAACGTCCTGCTCGCCGGCGCCGCGGTGCTGCTGCTGATGATCGGTGCCGTGGCGTGGTACGTCACCCGCAACGTCGTGAGCCCGGTCAGCCATGCGGCCCTGGTCTCCGAAAAGCTCGCCGCGGGCCAGCTGCAGGAGCGCATGGTCGTCAAGGGCGAGGACGAGGTGGCCCGGCTCGGGGCGTCGTTCAACCACATGGCGGCAAGCCTTCAGGAGCAGATCACGCAGCTGGCCACCCTTTCGCAGATGCAGCAGCGGTTCGTCTCCGATGTCTCCCACGAGCTCCGCACCCCGCTCACCACCGTCCGGATGGCGGCGGAAGTGCTCTATGACGCCCGCGGGGACTTCGATCCCATCAACAAGCGCTCCGCGGAACTGCTCTACCACCAGGTGGAGCGGTTCCAGTCGCTGCTGGCCGATCTTCTTGAAATCTCCCGCTTTGATGCGGGCGCGGCCGTTCTCGACGCCGAGCCGACGGACATCGTCCAGCTCATCTCCCACGTGATGGAAGGCGTCGGCCCCGTGGCCGCGGAGTACGGCTCGGATGTCACCCTCAACGCTCCCGCAGGCAGCATCATCGTGGAGATGGACGACCGGCGGATCGACCGCATCCTGCGCAACCTGGTCCTGAACGCCCTGGAACACGGTGAAGGCAGGCCCGTGAACATTTCCGTCGCCGCCAACCGCACCGCGGTTGCGGTGTCTGTCCGGGACCACGGCATCGGCATGAGCCCGGCCGAGGCGGCGCGCGTCTTCGACCGCTTCTGGCGTGCCGATCCCGCCCGTGCACGGACCACGGGCGGCAGCGGCCTCGGGCTTTCCATCGCCGCCGAGGACACCAAACTCCACAACGGCTCGCTCCAGGCCTGGGGCAGGAAGGGGAGCGGTGCCAGCTTCCGGCTGACCCTGCCGCTGCGCCAGGGCGAGGATATCGTGAAGTCACCGCTCCAGCTGGAACCGGCCGACGTCGGCGTCCCCGGTGCCGGGCGCGAACGGACCATGCTGCTGCTGGAGCCGTCCGCTGTCCGGGACACTGTGGGCCACAGCACCGGGGCCCCGGCGGCAGAATCCGGCGGAGCCGAAATGGGCGCCGAAATGAAGGACGGGTCATGAGGAGTTCCTCCAATCACATCACCAGGGCCGGCGCAGCGGTGCTCGCGCTGGTCCTGCTCCTCCTGGCCTCGTGCGCGCAGATCCCGCGGTCGGGGCCTGTGGGGAAGAGCACGGACGAGAGCGCCGGCAACCCCAACGCCCCGGTCTTCTTCCCGGCCGCGCCCCGGGAAGGCGCGGGCCCGGAATCGGTGATCGAAGATTTCTACAGCGCCGGCAGCGGTTACGAGGACGACTACGCCGTCGCCCGCCAGTACCTCACGCAGGCCGCGTCCGTCACCTGGAAACCGGACCAGCGCGCGCTGGTGTTCCGGTCCGCGAGGGTGGTGCCCACCGGCGTCGAGAACGTCTTCGACTATGAACTCGACCTCGCCTACTCGGTGGATGCCGACGGGGTTGCCACGCGGCTGCCCGAGGGCACGAAGGAGAACATTACGGCCACGCTGGCCCAGGTGGACGGGCAGTGGAGGATCGCCTCGATCCCGGACGGCACTGCTATCCCGGAGGAGACGTTCAAGGTCATCTACGGCGCGTATCCGATCTACTTCTATGACCCCACCTTTACTTACGCGGTGCCGGATCTCCGGTGGTTCATCAAGAAGAAGACCGTCAAGGCCATGACGAGTGCCCTCCTCGGCGGCCCCGCCGCCTATCTCAAGGGCGCCGTCGTCAGCGCCTTCCCCTCAGGCATTAAACTGGCCCGCGAATCGGTGCCGGTTGTCTCCGGCGCGGCCCAGGTGGATCTCACGGCGAAGGATCTCGTGGACGCCTCCAACGAGGACAGGCTGCGGATGCAGACCCAGCTGGCCCTGACATTCCGCAGCCAGCCCGATGTCATCAACGTCGAGCTCCGGGCCAACCAGGACCTGGTGCGCGTCGAAGACAACGGTACGGTCCTGCCTCCGGTACGGAACAAGAACGTCCCGGCCCATCAGATCGCCGTGAGCAACAATGAGCTGGTCCGGTACGAGAACAACAGGCTCTCGCCGCTTCCTGACATCGCGCCCGTCGCCGCCCTTTCGCCCCGTGCCCCGGCGGAATCTCCCGTCTCGCAGACCGCCGCATTCCTCAACCCCGGCCGCGACACCCTGTACTCGGTGGTGCCCGGCCAGCCCGCCAGGGCGCTGACCACGCGGACCGGCTTGTCCCGCCCGTCGTTCGACCGGTACGACTGGACCTGGACGGCCGGACCCGGGGGCAACGGTGCCACCGAGGTCCTCGCCTACCGGCCCGTCGGCGTGGCCCAGGGTTCCAGCGTGCCTGCCGTGACCCTGACGCCGACCTGGCTCGCCGGATGGACGGTCAAGGAGTTCAGGATGTCCCGTGAAGGCGCGCGGGCCCTCGTGATTTCGGAACAGAACGGCAAGACCAGGGTCCAGGTCACGGGGATCATCAGGACAGCGGACGGCACCCCGCGTGATCTGACCGTGCCGATGACCCTGCCGGCCAGCCGCGATCCTGACCAGGGAGTGTGGGTCGACGACACCACGGTGGCCGTCATGAAGGGCTCGGCGGCCGAGAGCGTGACCCCGGAGCTTCTCTCCCTCGCTTCGGCGCAGCCGCAGCAACTGGCGCCGTGGCCGGGTCTCACCGCCCTCAGCGCGGGCAACGGCCCGGACGAGATCTTCGGACAGTCAGCGGAAGGGGTCTTCCAGCGGCTGGGCAACGGCTGGTCACCCCAGCTCAAGGGCCTCCAGGACCCGTCCTTCCCCGGCTGATCCTGCGCCGCCGGCCCTCCACCGGTGCTTGTCCACATAGCGGGAGCAGCGGCTTCCGCGGCACCCCCTGACGGTCGAGGCTTGCAGCATGACCCGATGGCCGCCCCGCCGCAGTGAAAATGCCCGCAGCGAAAATGCCCGCAGCGAAAATGCCGGCAGTGAAAATGCCGGCAGTGAAAATGCCCGCAGTGAACACGCCGGCAGTGAACACGCCGGGAATGCCGGCAGCGATGGCGGACCGCGTCCCCGGCTGCCCCCGCCGGGCGCCGCCGACCCGGACCTGGCCCCGGTGGCGCCCACGGCCGCCAGGCACCGAGGCGACTACATCCGCCGGCTACCCAGGTTTGCGGACCGCGCTGCAGCGGCCGGGATCGAACTGCTGGCACTCGCAGTCCCCGTGGACTGCGTCTGCTGCGGCGCGGAGGACATCGCCCTCTGCGGCGCCTGCGAGCGGCAGGTCCGCCTGCTGACACTGGACCCCTTCCGGGCGGAGGGGCAGGCCCCTGCCCTGATGGACATGGACGGCTCCGTGATCCTTCCGGTGGTGGCCGCCGGGGCCTACCGCGGCGAGCTGGCGCAGGCGGTGCTGTCCTTCAAGGGCCACGGCCAGGGCCGGCTCGGGGACGTCCTGGCGAAGGGCCTGGCCCGCGCCCTCGACGCCGCGGTGGGCAGCGGACAGCCGCCCTGCCTGGTTCCGGTACCCACCAGCCGCGGAGCCTTCCGGAGGAGGGGCTTCAGCCCGGTCCATCTCCTGCTCGCCAGGCTCAGCGGCCGGGATTTTCCCGGCCTCCCCGTCGTCGATGCCCTGCGGAAGGCCCGGCGTCCCGTCCTGGCCGCGGGACCCGGCGCCCTGCGCGGCGGCCAGAAGGGGCTGGCCCGCGGGGACCGGGCGCAGCGCGTCCGCGGGTCGATGCGGGCCAGGTCCGGGCCATGGGCCCAGGACATCAGGGGACATCCATGCATCATCGTCGACGACGTGCTCACCACGGGCGCGACGCTCGCCGAAGCCGCCCGTGCCCTGCGCGGGGCAGGCGCAGTGGTGCGGGGCGCCGTCGTCCTCGCCGCGACACGCCCGCCGGTCATGTCCGTTGCCGGCGCTGCCGGCGGCCTGCCCGCAGCGCCGGTATGTGACGAGCAAAAAAATAAACCGGAAAAGGATGAATAACAGGGGGCTATGAACTAACGTCGAAGATGGGTACCAAGAACAGATGTACCTGTCGATAGCGGCTCGGAAAGGGGCTCGACTGTCAGTCAGATCGGCCCCGGGAAGTGCCGCCGTCGTGTCACCGAAGTCATTTGGAGGGCACCATGGAGTTCATGATCAGCGGACGTAATTTGACGGTCTCAGACCGCTTCCGCGAGTACGCCGACGAGAAGGTCTCAAAGATCGCCTCGCTGGGCGACAAGGTCCAGCGCGTGGACGCAAAGGTCTCCAAGGAGACCAAGGCCCGTCAGGCCGACGAGATGCTCACGGTTGAGCTGACAGTCCTGGGCCGCGGCCCCGTGATCCGTGCAGAAGCCAGCGCCGCCGACAAGTTCGCGGCTTTCGATCTCGCCTACAACAAACTTCTTGAACGCCTGCGCAGGGCCAAGGACCGCAGCAAGGTCCATCACGGCAGGCACACCCCCAAGTCCGTCACCGAGGCGACGGCAAGCCTCGAGCCGGCAAGCCCGACCGAGCCCCTCTATGCCGCGGTGGGCCGCGCCGGGGAACCCCAGGCGCCGGCGGCAGAGAAGTCCCCGTATGACGTCGAGAACGATATTCCGGCCGGCGACTCGCCGGTGCTGATCCGCCGCAAGGTTTTTACCGCCGCCTCGCTGTCGCTGGACGACGCCGTCGACAACATGGAACTGGTCGGCCACGACTTCTACCTCTTCGTGGACAAGGAGACCAAAGCACCCTCCGTCGTCTACCGCCGCGAGGGATGGACCTACGGGGTGATCTCCCTGGACCAGACCTGCGAACCGGGACAAGTTCCGCAGGACGCACAGATCCACGCCTACCGTTCCGAGGATGAGCCTGCCAGTGCCTGAGCTGGTGCAGACCGTCCGGTGCAGGGGGTGATATGCCGGCACCGCTGAGCCTCGACCAGGCACGGCGGATCGCATTGGCAGCCCAAGGATTGGACAAGGTACGGCCCGCCGGGCCCGTGAGCGCACGGGCGGTGGGCCGTACCTTTGCCCGGCTGCACCTGGTCCAGATCGACTCGGTCAATGTGCTGTCCCGGAGCCATTTCCTTCCGTTTTTCTCCCGGCTCGGAAACTACGACCGCAGCATCCTGGCCCGGATGGCAGCACGCCCGCCGCGCCGGATGATGGAGTACTGGGCGCACGAGGCCAGTTTCATCCGGCCGGACCATTTCCAGGACCTCGTACTGTGGCAAAACCGGAAGTGGGTCGGCGCCTCCGCGATGGACCCGGACGTCCGGAACGCCGTCGCCGCCGGGGTGCTGGACGCCCTGTCAACCGGACGGCCGATGACGGCCGCCGAACTGACGGTGCGGCTCGGCCACGTGGAGGACCGGCTGCGGGACAACTGGGGCTGGAACTGGAATGCCGTCAAGCGGGTCCTGGAACACCTCTTCGAGGAGGGCCTCGTCTCCGCCGACTCCCGGACCGAATCCTTCGAACGCCGCTACACCCTGACCGCCAGGGTCCTGCCCGGCACAGTCCTTCCCGGCACAGCCGGGTCAGCCACGGGCCGGGAGTCGGATCCGGCCGCCGCCATGGACCGGCTGATCGACGCCGCCGCGCAGGCCCACGGGATCGGGACCGTGCGCTGCTTTGCGGACTACTTCCGGACGCCGATGCGGGCAGCCGCCGTTTCCGTGGGGCACCTTGTCGAGGCAGGCAGGCTCCAGCCGGTCGCCGTTGCCGGCTGGGACAGGGCGCTGTACCGTCATGTCGAGGCCAAGCTCCCGCGCACGGCCACCGGGCGGGCCCTGCTCAGTCCGTTCGACTCCCTGGTCTTTGAGCGCCGCCGGCTCGAGGAGCTGTTCGGCTTCCACTACCGGATCGAGATCTACACACCGGAGGCGAAGCGCCGCTTCGGTTATTACGTGCTGCCGTTCCTGCTGCGGGACGGGATCGTGGCACGGGTGGATCTGAAGGCCGACCGGGCCGGCGGCACGCTCCTGGCGAGGGCCGCCCATGCCGAGCCCGGCGCGCCGGCGGACACCGCCGTCGAACTCGCCGCCGAACTGCAGCTCATGGCAGAGTGGCTGGGACTGGACCGCGTCGTCGTCTCCCCGGCAGGTGACCTGGCACCGGCGCTCGCGGAGGCCGTCGCGGAGGCCGTCGCGGGGGCCGCGGCGGCGTATCCGCTCTGAGGGAACAGCGGCCACCGGCCCGGTGTCTCTCCCGTAGACTGAACACGCCAGAATTCGGCAGCTTGAGACTGGGAGCAACTTCACGTGGCATCACTTTTCGAAAAACTTCTCCGCACGGGTGACAAAAAAACCCTGAGGCAGCTGCGGAACTATGCCGATTCCATCAATGCCCTGGAAGCCTCGTTCAAGACCTTCAGCGACGCCGAGCTGCGCGAAGAGACGGACCGCCTCCGCGAGCGGCACGTGGACGGGGAGAAACTGGACGATCTCCTGCCCGAGGCGTTTGCCGCCGTCCGTGAAGCGTCCTCCCGCACCCTCGGCCTGCGCCACTTCGATGTCCAGCTCATGGGCGGCGCCGCCCTGCACCTGGGAAACATCGCCGAGATGAAGACCGGTGAAGGCAAGACCCTCGTGGCCACCGCTCCGGCCTACCTCAATGCCCTCGCCGGCAAAGGCGTGCACGTCATCACCGTCAATGACTACCTCGCCGAATACCAGTCCGACCTCATGGGCCGCGTCTACCGCTTCCTGGGCCTGAGCAGCGGGTGCATCCTGTCCAACCAGGACCCCTCACTGCGCCGCGAGCAGTACGCCGCGGACATCACCTACGGCACCAACAACGAATTCGGCTTCGACTACCTGCGCGACAACATGGCGTGGGACAAGTCCGAGCTCGTCCAGCGCGGCCACCACTTCGCCATCGTCGATGAAGTGGACTCGATCCTCATCGACGAGGCCCGCACGCCGCTCATCATTTCCGGCCCCGCCCAGGGCGACACGAACCGCTGGTACAGCGAATTCGCCAAGGTGGTCACGCGCCTGGCGCCGGAGACCGACTACGAGGTCGACGAGAAGAAGCGCACCGTCGGCGTGCTGGAGGCCGGCATCGAAAAAGTCGAGGACTACCTCGGCATCCACAACCTGTACGAGTCCGCCAACACCCCGCTGATCGGCTTCCTGAACAACGCCATCAAGGCCAAGGAACTGTTCAAGCGCGACAAGGACTACGTCATCCTCGACGGCGAGGTGCTGATCGTCGACGAGCACACCGGACGCATCCTTGCCGGCCGGCGCTACAACGAAGGCATGCACCAGGCGATCGAGGCCAAGGAGGCCGTCGAGATCAAGGCCGAAAACCAGACCCTCGCCACTGTGACCCTGCAGAACTACTTCCGCATGTACGGCAAGCTCGCAGGCATGACCGGCACGGCCGAGACCGAGGCCGCAGAGTTCATGAGCACCTACAAACTCGGCGTCGTCGCGATCCCCACCAACAAGGACATGACGCGCATCGACCAGGCCGACCTTGTCTACAAGAATGAGGCCGTCAAGTTCGAGGCCGTGGTCCAGGACATTGCCGAACGGCACGAAAAGGGCCAGCCGGTCCTTGTGGGCACCACAAGCGTCGAGAAGAGCGAGTACCTGTCCCGGCTGCTGGCCAAGGAAGGCGTCCGGCACGAGGTCCTGAACGCCAAGAACCACGCCCGTGAAGCGGCCATCGTGGCCCAGGCCGGCCGCAAGGCCGCAGTGACTGTCGCCACCAACATGGCCGGCCGCGGTACCGACATCATGCTCGGCGGCAACGCCGAATTCACCGCCGTCGCCGATCTGGCAAAGCGCGGACTGGACCCGGAGGAAAACTCCGAAGACTACGAGGCCGCCTGGCCCGCCGCCTTCGAAGCCGCCAAGCAGGCGGTCAAGGACGAACACGAGGAAGTCCTCAACCTCGGCGGCCTGTATGTCCTGGGTACGGAACGGCATGAGTCCCGCCGCATCGACAACCAGCTCCGCGGCCGCTCCGGCCGCCAGGGCGATCCCGGCGAGTCCCGGTTCTACCTGTCCCTGACCGACGACCTGATGCGCCTGTTCAACTCCGGCGCCGCGGAGCGGCTCATGAACAGCTCCGTACCGGACGACGTCGCGCTCGAATCCAAGCTCGTCTCACGCGCCATCGCCTCGGCGCAGGGCCAGGTGGAGGGCCGCAACGCCGAGCAGCGCAAGAACGTCCTCAAGTACGACGACGTCCTCAACCGCCAGCGCGAAGCCATCTACGGCGACCGCCGCCGCATCCTCGAAGGCGACGACCTCCACGAGAAGGTCCAGTTCTTCCTGGAAGACACCATCACTGCCTTCATCGACGAGGCCACCGCGGATGGCACCGGCGACGACTGGGACTTCAACCTGCTGTGGTCCAACCTCAAGACGCTGTACCCGGTGAGTTTCACGCCGCGCGACGTGATCGACGAGGCCGGCGGGAAGTCCCGGATCACCGTTGAATTCCTCAAGGAAGAGATCCTCTCCGACGCCCGCCTGGTCTACCAGGCACGCGAAGAGGCGATCGGCTCCGATAGCATGCGCGAGCTCGAGCGCAGGGTCGTCCTGTCCGTGATCGGCCGCAAGTGGCAGGAACACCTCTATGAGATGGACTACCTGAAGGAAGGCATCGGCCTGCGGGCGATGGCCCAGCGTGATCCGCTCGTGGAGTACCAGCGCGAAGGCTTCATCATGTTCCAGGCGATGATGGAGGCCATCCGCGAGGAAAGCGTCGGCTTCCTGTTCAACCTGGAGGTCGAGGTGACCCCTGCCGAGGACGTGGTCTTCGCAGACGCCGCAGGCCAGCATACGGAGCACCACGAGCCGCAGATCCACGCCTCCGGACTCGAAGCCCCCGAGAAGCCCGCCCAGCTGCAATACACCGCCCCCGGCGAGGACGGCGCCGCCGAGACCCGCATCGAGACGAAGAACCAGGGACGCTCCGGCAACCCGGCGAAGGCTGCAGCGCAGGACACCCCCCGCCGCAGTGCCAGGAAGAAGCGGCGCTGAGCCGCGGCTGACTCCTGCCCGCGCGGCAGCCATGAAGGAGGACCGGAACGCTTTGTCCCGGTCCTCCTTCATGCAACTGCCTCCTTCCCTGCTTCCCCGGGGCCCCCAGCCGGGCCCTGCTGTTCCCCCAGCACGGCTTCCGGCGCGCCGTGACCGCGCTGTGACCGCGCGCTTTGACCAGCGGCGCCGGCGGACCGGCCCTTAGCCGATCTCCAGGACGGTGATGCGCCAGACCAGCCTGCTGCGCTCAAGCCGCAGGGCGACCGCCCGGACCCGCCATTCATCGACGACGACGGCGCTGGCCTCGTAAACGTCCGGGGACACCTGGCAGGCCCGGACCGTGCGGACGGAGGGGTTCCGGTGCAGCCGTCCAGCAGCCGGCGAACTTCCGGACGCCACGCTGCGGGTCAGGGCGGCCCGATGCTGCAAGGCCACCAGGCACCGCTGGTCAAGGCGCCGGGCAAGCTGCTGCGCCGGCCGGGTCCCGGCCAGGACTTCGATCGCGGCCTGCACGGTGCTGCGGGAGATGGCGCAGATTTCGCGGCCCTCATCAACCACCCGCAGGCGCGGGGGCGGGACCGCCGAAACCGGATCCGGTGAAACGGGGGCAGCCGCGCCTGCGCGGATCCCTGTCATTGCGCTCATGGTGCTTCCTTTGCCTGGTTGTGGTTGTTCGTACATGTCGTGGTGGCTGCTGTGTTTTGCTGCTGGGCTGCCGTGCGCGGCAGCCCTTGGCAACTGTCCTGCGCGCTTCCCGGGCGCCGTCAGGTGCGGGGCGGGAGCCGCAGGACCTGTCCCGGAATCAGGACATCGGGGTTCTCTCCGATGACGGACCGGTTGGCCTGGTACAGCCGCGGCCATTCGGCGGCGATGTCGACGTCGGACGCGTGCGCTCCCAGCACCGCGGCCGAAAGGCTCCACAGCGAATCCCCGGCCCGGACGGTGACTTCCCCGTGGGCCGCCGCGGGCTCCTGGGGCCGAAGCTGGCGGGACGCGAGCGGACCGGGCTCGACGACGGGGCGCAGCGGCTTCCATTGCGGATCCGCCACCGGACCGCCGGCAATGGGTGGCGGTTCGGGGACCGCCGGTGCCGGGACGGCCGGGTCGGGGTATTCCGCGAACCATTCGACCGGCGTCGGGGTCCATGCCGCGGAAACCGCGGTCCCCGGGGACGAGCCGGTGCCGGGCAGGCTCGGCGGGGTTGCCGCGGTGGCCAGCTGTGCGGTGATGAGCTGGAGCCCGACGGCGGCCAGGGCCAGGCGGCGCATGAAGCCGGGGCTGAACCGGCCGGCAGTCGCGGCGGCCCGGGTCTTTCCGCCACGCTCCAGCAGGGCCGCCGCGAAGGCGATCATCATCGTCATCACCCACCAGGTGATGACGATGAGGCCCGACAGGGTGGAAACGATTCCGAGCTGGTCTTCAAACGACAGGGACTGCTGCCGCGCCGAAGAGGACCGCCAGCGCTGCACGAGGCTGTTTCCGGTAGCTGCCAGGAAAAAGCCCAGCAGCAGGATCACGGCGGCCATCGCCGCGTCCGCCCGCAGGAGGCCCCTCGGCCCGGTTTTCAGGGGTTCCGTTGTGACCATGAGGCTGCCTCCACCATCGGATCTCGAACATCATTTGATGCTGTTTGATATTGTTTGATGCTGTTCGAGCTAATTTGACTGCATTTAATAGGTTTTGTCCAGAGAGGAAGTGGACGGGGATGAAAGCAGCGGGATTGACCGCCCCGGCACCCGGGCCTACGCTGGCGGCATGCGTTGGGACGCCCTGTTTGAGGACATGGAGGCACAGCTGGCCGCCGGCGAGCGGCTGGACTTTGACGCGGAAGTGGCGGAGAGGACGCGGGCGGACGCGGCGGCAGTGGAACTGGCGGACCGCCTCCGCGGTTCATTGGGACTGAGGATCGGCATCCACCTCGCGTCCGGGACCCTGTTCGAGGGGGTCCTGAGCCACGTCGGAAGCCAGTCGATGGTGCTCGACGAGCCACGTCACCAGATGCTCATTCCCCAGGCGTCGGCGGTGCGGTATACCGGGCTCTCCCGGCTCGCCGTGACGGAGCATTCCATGGTCCGTCAGCGCCTCGGCCTGGCCAGTTCGTTGCGCGCATTGTCCAGGGACCGGGCCAGCCTGACCGTGCTGGTCGCCCGGGGTCCGGCCGAGGCGGTGCTCCACGGCGTGATCGACCGGGTCGGGCAAGATTTCCTGGATCTGGCCCTGACCCACGCGGGCGAGGACCGCCGTGCGGCCAATGTCCGCCAGACGGCCACCATACCGTTCGCAGCCCTGGCCGGCCTCAGGTCCTCCCGCGGGGCAGACAGCTAGTGGTCATCTTCGGTAATTCGTCGCTGGTTCGTCGGGGTTCAGGGCCACGCGGACGGGGGTAGAGACCGCAGGCGGTGTCGCGCAAGGCCATCACCGGCGGCGATTTCAAGGACCTTGACCTGCAGTGCGGGCGCGCGGCCGCCGGACAGGACATGCCCCGCGCCGGGGCCGACATATTCCGGTTATGCCCGGCCCCGGGCGCGAGCACTGGACATGTCCTCCCGGCGCCAGGCCGGGTCCACGAGAAAATCCGGGGCTCGGGCCGCGAGGGCGGCCGTGCCCCTGCCGCTCAGCCGGACTTGGACTTGGCCTCTTCGATCATCCGGCTCGCCTCGGCGTAGCGCTCCTGGATGTACTGCTCCAGCATGGTCTCCTCAACGCGCCACTGGCCGCGTCCGCCCACCTGGATCGCCTTGAGCTCCCCGCTGCGTACCAGCGCGTAAGCAGCGGGAGAGTTGATCTGGAGCTGCTCGGCAACGTCTGCGAGGGTCAGGAATCGGGGCATGACACCATTTTGCCACCGTTGGCGTCCTCCGGAGGGGTTATCCACAATTTGCAGCGGATGACCCGCAGACATCTTCCGTTCGGGCCGCGTGGCGGCAACAATGAGGGAGCCCGGCACCGACGGCCCGGGCCGCGACTACAGGGGGAGCAGGGCGCATGAGCGTGAACGCGGTGGCGGACGGAGCCCGGCTGAAGAAGCCATCGTGGAAAGACCCCCGTCTCCTCGTCGGGATTCTGCTCGTTCTCGCCTCGGTGGCCGGCGTCATCTCGCTCGTGGGCGCAGCGGACCAGACCACCGAGGCCTACGCCGCGAGGGAACCGATCGCAGTCGGCGAGAAGCTGACCACGGACAAGCTGCACCGGGTCAAGGTCCGCCTCGGCGACGTCGAGGAGCACTATCTGACGCCGGAGACCGGACTGGGCGAGGGGCTTGTCGCTGTCCAGCGGATCGGCAAGGACCAGCTGCTCCCGCGCGAGAGCCTGGGACAGGCCGACGGGCTCGGACGCAAACCCGTGGCGGTCACGATTGACGAAAGCCTGCCGGCCCAGGCCGTGCCGGGTTCGCGGGTGGACGTCTGGGTCGCCCTCCCGGATACGCGGAACGGCTTCGGCCAGCCGGCGCTGCTGCTGCCGGGGGCGGAGATCGCGCAGCTCACCCCGGGCAGCACCGCCCTGGGCTCCTCCCGGTCCACCGTTGTCATGGTGCTCGTTCCGGACAGCCAGATGCCGAACCTGCTGGGGGCACAGGCGAACAAGGCCAAGATCTCCGTCGTCTGGAATCCGGGAGGTGTGTCGCGATGAGCATCCCGGTCGTGACCGTCGGGCACACCCGCGAGGACCTGGTCGGTGGACTTGAACGCCTCCACGGACCGGTGTCCGTGGTCCGCAGATGCGGCGAACTCGCGGAGCTGCTCGCGGCCTGCCAAAGCGGGCTGGCCCGCGCCGCCGTCGTCGCGGCGGGCAGCGAGGAACTGACGGCGTCACTGGTTGACCGGCTCTCCGCCGTCGGAGTAGTTGTCGTGGCCCTGACGGAGGACCCCAGGGAGATGGCCCGGCTCCGCGGGATCGGCGTCGCGACCGAGTTGCCGGGGGTCCCTGCCGCGGCACTTGCCGCCCGCATCTCGGGGGCCGTGGCCCAGCTGAGCGGAGCCGGGCCGCGGCCGTGGCCGGCAGTGGACAGTGCCGTCTCGGACAGTGCCTTCCAGGTGCCCGGGGAGGGAACCCGGCCGGCGGCGGACGGTGCCGACGGCGGCCCGGGCGGCACGCCTGCCCGCGCCGGGAAGGGGCAGATCATCGCTGTCTGGGGCCCTGCCGGTTCGCCGGGCAGGACCCTGGTGGCCGCGAACATCGCCGGGGAGCTGGCCGCGGACGGCAAATCGGTGCTGCTGGTCGATGCCGACAGCTACGGCGCCAGTGTGGCAGCCATGCTGGGGCTGCTGGATGAGGCAGCCGGGGTGGCCCAGGCCTGCCGGCTGGCGGACCAGGGACTGCTCGACGGCGACGCACTGCTCAGGATCGCCGCGCCCGTGGCCACGAGGTCGGGGACCTTCCGGGTGCTGACCGGCATCACCCGGGCGGACCGGTGGACCGAACTCCGGGCCGCCGCACTCTCGCTCGTCCTGGAGCGGGCGCGGGAGATCGCGGACGTGACGGTGGTGGACACCGGTTTTTGCCTGGAGGCCGATGAAGAGCTGAGCTTTGACACGATGGCGCCGCGCCGGAACGCCGCAACGCTGAGGAGCCTGGAAATGGCAGATACCGTTTTTGCCGTGGGATCGGCCGATTCCCTCGGCGTGCCTAGGCTCGTCCGGGGGCTGGCCGAGCTGGAAACCGCGGTCCCGCAGGCGTCCCCGACAGTCGTGCTGAACAAGGTCCGGGCCTCCGCAGTGGGACGGTCCCCGGAGCGGCAACTGCGGGATGCGTGGGAACGCTACGGCCCGGGGCCGGCGCTGTCCGCCTTCCTTCCGGCAGACCCCGCGGCGAGCGACGCGGCCTTGCTCTCCGGTTCCCTGCTGCTGGAGTCAGCCCCGGAATCAGCCCTCCGGAAAGCCATCGCAAAACTGGTTTGTGCACCCGCACAGCGAAATCGTGAATCCTCTGTCTTTACTTCCAGAGCAAAGCGCCGGGCAAAGGGTTAGGGTCGATTTAAGGTCGCAAAGAGGCGGCCATCTACTGCTTTTATGGAGGCGTTTGTCGATGTCGTCTGGGTCCAGCGTGGAGGATCACCCCGTTTCGATCAGTGCCGGTGAGGGCTACCTCCAGGATTATTACGAGCACCTCCCGGAAGAGGATTCCCGGGGCTATGCCCAGGAAACCCTGGCCGCAAGGGCACAGGCCCACCTCCGGGTCGCCACCAAACGGCTCCCGGGAATTGCCAATATTTCCATCATCGATGAGGGCGACTGCAGCGTCGTTTACGTCGTCACCGATGACATGCCCTTCCTGGTGGACTCGGTCAACGCGGAACTGGTCCGGCAGCAGGCGCCCATCCACCTGGTGCTGCACCCGCTGTTCGTGGTGGCGCGCAACCGTGAGGGCGGCGGACTGGTCAAAGTCTCGCGCGTGCCCTCCCATCTGGGCATCTCCAGCGGAGACACCGCGGCGATGCCCAACCTCTCCCACCTGATCGCCCAGGGCGACAACGCCTCCCACATGGAGTCCTGGATCGCCGTCGAAATCGACCGCGTCGACGAGGGCAAGCGCGCCAGGCTGCTTGACGGTATCCGGCATGTGCTCAGCAACGTCCGCGCCGCCGTCGAGGACTGGCCCAGGATGCGCACCAAGGCGCTCGAGATCGCCGCTGACCTGGACAAGGTGTCCAACCCGGCGCAGATCGCCGAACTGCGCCAGGCCCAGGACCTGCTGCGCTGGCTGGACGATGGAAACTTCACCTTCCTCGGCTACCGTGAATACGATCTCGTCAACGTGGCCGGCGAGGACGTGCTGGAACCCCGGGATGACAGCGGCCTCGGCCTGCTCCGCGGCGGCACCAGCACGCCGCACCAAATCCAGCACCTCACCTCGGCAGGCCGGAAAAAGGCCCGCGAGAAGCGTGCGCTCGTGATCACGAAGGCCAACTCCCGCTCCACGGTGCACCGGCCGGCGTACCTGGACTATGTCGGGGTCAAGAGTTTCGACGCCGCCGGCAACGTCAACGGTGAGCGCCGCTTCATCGGCCTCTTCGCCACGAGCGCCTACGCCGGCTCCGTCCGCGATATCCCCGTGGTCCGCGAGAAGGTCGCCACAGTGCTGAACGACGCCGGCTTCCCGCCGGATTCGCACTCGGGCAAGGATCTGCTGGGCATCCTCGAGACCTACCCCCGCGATGAGCTGTTCCAGATCGAGATTCCCGACCTCGAGGCCACCACCACCGGCATCCAGCGGCTGCAGGAACGCCGCCGGACCCGCCTCTTCCTCCGGCCCGATATTTACGGCAGGTTCATGTCGGCCGTCGTCTATCTGCCCCGCGACCGCTACACCACAAATGTGCGCCTGCGCATCGAGCAGGAACTGCGGGAAACCTTCAACGCCGTGTCCATCGACTACGAGGCCCGGATGACCGAATCCGCGCTCGCCCGGCTGTTCTTCCGGATCCGGCTGCCCAAGGACGCGGACGTCAGCAACGTCAACAGCGACGAGCTGGAGACGCGGCTGGTCCGGGCCGCACGCTCCTGGAGCGAGGGCATCGCCGAGGTCCTGCGCGCCCGGGCCGAGAACGGCGGTGCCGAGGATTCCAAGGAACTCGCAGCCATCTGGGCCGAAGCCTTCCCGGAAAGCTACCGCGTCGGCTACGAAGTGGAAGACGCCCTGGAAGACATCGCGCGCTTCGAGAAATACGGCGCGGCGGCCGAACGGGCCGGGGAAACCGTCAAGGAGATGCCCGGCGTCCACGTGTACCTTCCGGAAGGTGCCGGCGCGACGCTCGAGGAGGACGCGCGCGTCAAGCTCTACATGCTGGAGCCCAAGAGCCTGAGCCAGATCCTGCCCTATTTCCACAATCTCGGCCTCGAGGTCCTCGACGAGCGTCCCTTCGAGATCGAAACCTCGGACGACCGTGACTTCTTCCTCTACGATCTCGGCCTGAAATACCCGGCCGGGGTGGATCCCCTGAGCACCGGGCAGCTGCTCGGGGATTCCTTCGGGGCAGCCGTGTCCGGTGTCGTGGAGTCGGACAGCTTCGACCGGCTGGTGCTGCGCGAGGGGATGCACTGGCGCCAGGTGATCGTGCTGCGCGCCTACGCCAAGTACATGCGCCAGATGGGCAACACCAACTCCTTCGGGTTCATGTCGGACACCCTGCTGGCGAACCCCGATGTGACGCGCGGGCTGACCGCCCTGTTCGCGGCACGCTTCGATCCCGCGCTGGACGACGCCGAGCGCGCGCTCAAGCAGGACGAGGTCCGGACCGGACTGGACGCCGCCATCGAACAGGTCGCAACCCTCGATGCCGACCGGGTGCTGCGCACCTTCAGGAACCTCATCCAGGCGACGCTGCGGACCAACTACTTCCAGAACAAGACGCACGTCAGCTTCAAGCTCAATCCTGCCCTCATCGAGGGGCTGCCGTTCCCGCGGCCCATGTTCGAGATCTGGGTCTACGCGCCCCGGGTCGAGGGCGTACACCTGCGCTTCGGCAAGGTGGCCCGCGGCGGGCTGCGATGGTCGGACCGGCGCGAGGATTTCCGCACCGAGATCCTCGGCCTGGTCAAGGCGCAGACCGTCAAGAACGCCGTGATCGTTCCCACCGGAGCCAAGGGCGGCTTCTTCGCGAAGAAGCTCCCGGACCCGGCAGCGGACCGGGCCGCCTGGATGGCCGAGGGCGTCGATTGCTACAAAACCTTCATCCGCGGGCTCCTGGACATCACGGACAACCTCGTCACGACGGCGGAGGGCGAGACGGTCGTCCCGCCGGCCGGCGTCGTCCGGCACGACGACGACGATTCCTACCTCGTCGTGGCGGCCGACAAGGGAACGGCGTCCTTCTCCGACATCGCCAACGGGCTGGCCGCGGAATACGGCTTCTGGCTCGGCGACGCCTTCGCCTCCGGCGGATCGGTGGGCTATGACCACAAGGCCATGGGCATCACCGCACGCGGCGCCTGGGAATCGGTCAAGCGCCACTTCAGCGAACTGGACCTCGACACGCAGTCGGAACCGTTCACGGTGGTGGGGGTGGGCGACATGTCCGGCGACGTCTTCGGCAACGGCATGCTGCTCTCGAAGCACATCCGCCTGCTGGCCGCGTTCGACCACCGGCACATCTTCCTCGACCCGGCCCCGGACGAGGCCGTGTCCTTCGCGGAGCGCCGGCGGCTCTTCGAGCTGCCCCGGTCATCCTGGGATGACTACGACAAGTCACTGATCAGCGCGGGCGGCGGCGTGTACGCGCGCCAGGCGAAGACCATCCCCGTCTCGGAGCAGGTCAGGGCTGCCCTGGGACTGCCGGACGGCACCACTCAGCTCAGCCCGCCCGAACTGCTGCGCGCGATTCTGCTGGCCCCGGCCGACCTGCTCTACAACGGCGGCATCGGCACCTATGTGAAGGCCGGCACCGAATCCAATGCCGAGGTCGGCGACAAGGCCAATGACTCCATCCGCGTCGACGGGCGCCAGCTCCGGGTCAAGGTCGTCGGTGAAGGCGGAAACCTCGGCATGACGCAGCGCGGGCGCATCGAGGCTGCGCTGCAGGGCGTCATCCTCAACACCGATGCGATCGACAACTCGGCCGGCGTGGACTGCTCCGACCATGAGGTCAACATCAAGATCTTCGTGGACCGGATGGTGGCGGCGGGCAAGCTGGGCCCGGCCGAGCGTGCGCAGTTCCTGTCATCGATGACCGACGAAGTCGGCCGGCTGGTGCTTGAGGACAACATCGACCAGAACATCCTGCTGCTCAACGACCGGATGCGGGTATCCGAGTGGAGCCCCAGCTATGAGCGGCTCATGGACTGGCTGGATAAGTCAGCCGACCTGAAGCGGGAGCTCGAGGCGCTGCCCAGCACCGAGACGCTGCGCGAGCGCCTGGACCAGGGCCAGGGCCTGACGTCCCCGGAGCTCTCGGTGCTGGCGGCCTACGCCAAGATCGAGCTTGCCACCGCGCTGCGGGACAGCGACCTTGCCGAGGACCCGTGGTTCCGCGCGACGCTCCGGGACTACTTCCCGAAGCAGCTGCGGGAACGGTTCGACGCCGAGCTGGACACCCACCCGCTGCGCCGGGAAATCATCGCGACCGTCGTGGCGAACGACATGATCAACCTGGGCGGCATCACCTTCGCGTTCCGGGCCATGGAGGAGACCTCGGCCACCGAGGCCGCCGTCGCCAAGGCCTTCGTGGCGCTCCGCGAGGTCTACGAGCTGGACATCATGGTCGCGGAACTGAACGAGCTGCCGGCGTCGTTCCCGACCGAACACTGGAGCACCGTCCACCTGGACATCCGGCGGCTCCTGGACCGGGCAGTCCGCTGGCTGCTCAGCCAGGGCAACACCGCCCGTCCGATCGCGGAGATCGTGGCGGAGTTCAAGCCGCTGATGGACCCCATGCGGGCCCGGCTGCTGGACTATCTGCGTGGCGACGACCATGCCAGGGTGGCCGCATGGCTCGAGAAGGCGCGGGGCTGGGAACTGCCGGAAGACCTGGCACACCGGTGGGCGGAGCTGTTCGAGAGCTTCGTGCTGCTGGATATCGCCAAGATCGTCCGCGTCAGCCCCGAGCCCGTGGAAGACATCGCCCATGTCTACTACACGGTGTTCAACCGCTTCCACGCCGATTCCCTGCTCGAACGCATCACGAAGCTGCCGAGGAAGGACCGCTGGCAGGCCCTGGCCCGTGCGGCCCTCCGCGACGACCTGTACTCCACTGTCCTGGACATGACGACGGCGGTGCTGGAGTCGACCCCTGCGGGGACGCCTGCCGAAGAACGGCTGCTGGCGTGGGAGGGCCAGAACATCGAGCAGCTGGGCCGCGCCCAGAGCATGTTCGACGAGGTCAACGCCCTCGAAGCGGATGACATGGCCTCGCTGTCTGTAGCATTGAGGCTCTTGAGGTCAATCGTCCGACGCTAGGGTGGCATCCCGCTGCCCGCCGTGCGTCGCAAATGGAGGTGCTGTGGCTATCTTTACGGACCCTATCAGGGAGCATGCTGATTTCGGGCCGGGGGATGCCGAGTGGCTGCACCTGCTGGTCGGCGACTGGCAGATGGTCGCCGACCTTGCCTTCGCCGACCTGGCGCTGTGGTTTCCGCACCCTGAGCTCGGCTACGTGGCGCTGGCCCACGTCCGCCCCTCCACCACGCATACGGTGTTCCACGCCGACTTCGTGGGGGAGGGGATCAGGTCGGACCTGTTGCCGCTGGTCGAGAAGGCATGGGGGAGCCGCATGATCGAGCGCTCCAACGAGACCAACTGGAGCAGCGACATGGCCCTGCGGGTGGAGGCCGTGCCGATGGTCCGCAACGGCCGGACGCTCGCGATCGTGACCTCCCACATGGATCTCTCCAGCTCGCGGATGCCGTCACGGCTCGAGCTCACCTACCGGCAGTGTGCCTATGATCTGCTGCGCATGGGCACGCTCGGGCTGTGGCCCGACTTCGCCTCGCCCACGGGGTCGCGCCGCGGCGCGCCGCGCGTGGGTGACGGCCTGATCAGGCTCGACGCCGAGGGGATCGTCCAGTATGCGAGCCCCAACGGCGTCTCTGCCTTCCGCCGCCTCGGCGACGGCGAGTCCCTCGAGGGCAGGTCCCTGGCCGAAGTGACCGCCGGGCTCCTGAAGGACAGGCGCATGGTGGACGAAACGCTGCCCCTCGTGGTCACCGGCCGGATGCCGTGGCGGAGCGAAATCGAATCCCGCGGGGTCAGTCTGTCCCTGCGGGCGATTCCCCTGCGCGACGAGCAGCAGCGGTTCGGGGCGCTTGTCCTCTGCCGCGACGTCTCCGAGCTGCGGCGCCGGGAAATGGAACTGGTCACGAAGGACGCCACGATCCGCGAGATCCACCACCGCGTCAAGAACAACCTGCAGACCGTCGCGGCCCTGCTGCGCATGCAGTCGCGGCGCATGGTCAGCGACGAGGCGAAGCAGGGGCTCGAGCAGGCCATGCGGCGCGTGGCGACCATCGCGCTGGTGCACGAGACGCTGTCCCAGGGGCTGGCGCAGAGCGTCGACTTCGACGAGCTGATCGGGCGGCAGTTCCGGCTCTCAGCCGAAGTCGCCTCGCCGTCGCAGCAGGTCAAGACGCAGCGCTCGGGGCTGTTCGGCGAACTGCCGAGCGACTTCGCGACCCCGCTGGCACTGGTCATCAACGAACTGGTGACCAACGCCGTCGAGCATGGGCTGGAAGGGCGGACCGGCACGGTCTGGCTGATTGCCGACCGCTCTGAAAGCGAAGCCGGCGAGGAGCTGCTCACGGTGACGGTGGAGGACGACGGCGTGGGCCTCCCCGAAACGCCCTACACGGAGGGGCTGGGCCTGCAGATTGTCCGCACGCTGGTGACCAGTGAGCTGGGCGGGACCATCGCGTGGAAGGCCCGGGAGGGCAACGGAACCGCAGTCCAGATTGTCCTGAGCCTGGCCACCCGCTGAGCGGGCCGCCCGCTGAGCGGATAATTTTCGGGTAATGTCCCGGTGATTTAACGGGCAATGACTTAACGGGGCGGTGATTTAACGGGCAATGGCCGCGGACCAGATGGTCCGCGGCCATTGCTGCCTACTGCCGAAGCCGAACGGGAATTGGCCGTTCGGGCCTTGAACCGGAGAGGATCAGGAGGCGCGGCGGGCCCGTGCGGCACGGCGCTTCAGCGCACGGCGCTCGTCCTCGCTCATACCGCCCCAGACGCCAGCATCCTGGCCGGATTCGAGGGCCCATTGGAGGCATGTGTCAATGACGGGGCAGCGCCGGCAGACGCTTTTTGCTTCTTCGATCTGCAGGAGCGCGGGACCGGTGTTGCCTACGGGGAAAAACAGCTCCGGGTCCTTGTCAAGGCACGCTGCGCGGTTACGCCAATCCATGCTGATGTGTCACTCCATTCGTGGGAACGCGTTAACTGCCTTTGTGAAATTATTCACTAAAGGCTTCATAAGAAAGGGGCCCTTGGGGCCCCTCGGTCATCTGGATTAAGCGTGTCATGTTAACGCCCCGTAAACAAGGGGTAATTGACTGCAAGATGCCGTGGGATCGTGAGCGATGCATCACATTGAGTGGCCGCGGCCGCACATTTAGTCGACTATGTCCGGTAGGGTGCCAGTGTGTCAAGACCCCCGGTGAACGCCTCCGATCCTGCCGATGATTCCGCGGACGGGGCCCCCGGTGTGCCCGGGGACAAAGCGGCAGATGTGCCCCCCGGCGTGCCGGCGGGAGTACCCGGCGGCGGTCCGCCCGCCGAGGTAGCCGCCCGGCCCGCCGGCGTCCTGGTCATCTCCATCATTGTTTCCCTTGAAGCAACAGCACTGCTGGCCGCGGCTCTCTGGTACGGAATCCAGCTCCTGACAGGGGCTCCGGTGCTCTCGTTCTGGGGCGCCGTTTTCACTTTGGGGCTGCTGCTGGCGTTTGCCGCCTGGCTCATGGCCGTGGCCCGCTTCCTCTTCCGGGGCTACCGCTGGCCCAGGGCCGGCGCCCTCGTGGCCCAACTCTTCGCACTCACGATCGGCTTCCCGACCCTGACCGGCGGGTACCCCCTGGCGGGGCTGGCCATGCTGCTGCCGGCCGCCGCGGCGATAGTGCTGCTGTTCGACAAACGCGTCATTGCCTTCGCTGCCAGGGCTGGCGGCGCGCCGCCAGCCCTGTAGCGGAGTCATCGCAGCCCCGCCGGGCAGGGGTTCCGGACGCTTACGCCGACGCCAGTTGAACCGCTGCGGCGCGACCGTCCGAGATCACGACGGCACGCCCCGGCGGAGGGCCGTGCTCCGGTTCGAACCGTACTCCGAAAAGGTCTCCGTCCGTGAGGCTGCGCGGACAAATCAGGATCCCCTTTCCCAGGCTGCGGGCGCCGAGCGCGAGGGGCACCCGCTGCTGAAGGGCCGGACCGAAGCCCGCCGTCATGATCACCGTCCAGCCCAGGCCGTTCAGCTCGTGCAGCCGCCTGTTGGTTTCGGCTGGCTGCAGGTCAACATCATCGGCCATGAGGATCGCGTCCCGGGCTACCTCGCCGGCCAGGGCCCGGGCCAGGGTGTCCGCCCAGAACGTGGCCGGGTCTGACCCCTGGCCCGGCGCCAGCCAGTCCCGGGAGGACGGATTAAGACCGGGGAGGGATGCCAGCAGGGTGCTCTTACCTGAGGCCGGCCCGCCAAGGACGGCAAGGACGCAGCCACCGGGCAGGGGAACGGTGAATGGCAGCAGTTCATCTCCGCCGACACCGATGCGCAGCGGCATGTTTGCGGCATACAGCGCGGGAGGGTCGGCTCCTGGCGCTCCTGAGCGGCCCGTGCGAAACGCACGACGGGTGGGTCCGGGGTCCGGCTTGAGCCGGGCGAGGACCTCGGTGACGGTAACCAGCGGGGGCAGGGCTTCGACCCGGAAAGGCCGGCTGGCCAAGGCACTGCCGTCTGTGGACGGTCCGGTGACGCTCCGGCCGGCCGGCGCGGGCCGTTCGAAGAGCTGGCAGCCGTGGCCCCCCGACGAACGGCCCGTCACGAAGGCGCCGAAAACGGCAACGCGGCCGGGAACCGGCTCCAGCGCCGGCAGCCGCGGCCAGGCCAGCCGGCTTTCTTCGGTGGTGCCGGCGGGGAAGAAGACCCGGTTGGGGATGGCCCCGAAAAACCGGGCGGTCACCAGTTCGCGCTCGCCGGAGACGAAGACAGTGACTCCGGCCTTCGGGCCGTCCCGGACGATGTCGTGGACAAGGTCCTCGGCCCAGGCCTGGGGGCCGGAGCGGATTGCTGACGCCCACGATCCCCAGCCGCTGATGACGAGGACCACAGGCGGCGGGTCCTCGGGTGCGGGAGTGCCCAGTCTCCGGGTCACTTCTTCTGCAATGCGTTCCAGCACCCGCGCTGCCCGGCGGAGTTCGTGCAGGCCTGCTACAGCTCCCACTCTCGCCGAGGTTGCTGCCGCGCTGAAGGCACCGCCGGCGTCGAGGAGGTAGAGGTGGGGGCCGTCCTCCCCGGCCAGCAGCTGATCCACTGCCAGCGCCACGGCGCCGTCGCAAGTTCCTGCGGGGCCGCCGATCAGGCCAAGGTGTCCGTGTCCGGCCGGATGCCAGCGCAGCTCGGCGACCCGTTGTTCTTCCGGAATATCCACCCATCCGAGCCGGACCGCACCCTGCCGGACCGCACCCCGCCGGGCCATGCCCTGGCCGGCAGTCCCGGCGGGCGGGTCCGGAAGCACGGCGTCCGAGTCCGAGGCAGCCGGGGGAAACGGCAGCACTGGGGGGAGCGGGTCCGCCACCGGACGGCGTGGCGGGATGCCGTCCAGCGCCGCCCACAGCAGGGACAGCTCCTCGACCAGCGGCGCAGCCGCGTGCGCCGGAGCCCGCGCGGCGTCCTCGGCGCCCGGGGTGTCCTCATCGGTCACCGCGCCGGTCTGCGGACGCGCGAGGAATTCCTGGACCGGGAGTACCCTCACCGTGGCTCCGTCCGGGCGCTGCGGGGCGGGGGCGAGTGTGGCCGTCTGAAACTCCTCCGGTGCCTCTGTACCCCGGACCAGGAAGGCGCGGCCGGGTCTGGCTCTGGGGATGGCTGCGGCGACCCTGGAATCCATGATGTCCAGGGATTCGAGGTCGGACTGGACTCTCAGGGCGACGCGGCTGGTGACATTGGCCCGGATATCTGCGGTGATCGACCCCTGCGGGCGCTGGGTCGCCATGATCAGGTGTATCCCCAATGAGCGCCCGATCGCCGCTACCCTCATGAGTTCGGACAGTGCGGCCGGCGCTTCCTCGACCAGCATCCTGAATTCGTCGATGACCAGGATGAGGTGGGGGAGGGCGGGCAGCGGGGGATCCACGGCCTCGTACGCCGTGAGGTCGGGGGCCTGTGCGGCGGCGAGCAGCTCCTCGCGGCGCCGCATTTCGGCGCGCAGGGAGACCAGGGTACGTTCCACCTCATCCGTTCCCAGATCCGTGAGCATCCCGACGCAGTGCGGCAGCCCGGTCAACGGCCCGAGGCCCGAGCCGCCCTTGAAATCGATGAAGAGCAGGTTGATGCGGTCCGGCGGGTAGCTGGCGGCCAGGCCTGCCGTGAGCGTCCGCAGGAATTCCGATTTCCCGGAGCCGGTGGTGCCGGCAACCAGGATATGGGGACCGTCCGTCTGGAGGTCGACGATCAGGGGTCCTGATCGGCCGGTGCCGACAGGAACAGGAAGCCCGGGCGTGCGTCGGGCGTTTGCCCAGCGGCGGGAAATGCCGGCAGCCGAGAGCGGAAGGACTTCGCCCAGGGCGCAGACGCCGGGGATGGCCGGCGGGGGATCATCGACGGCGCTCCCGGCTGATCCGAGGCGGCGGCAGCAGCGGTCAAAGACCAGCGGGGGGACCAGGTCAGGAACGAAGCTGTACTCGTCGCGGCCGGTGGAGAGCCGGGCGGTGCGCCCGTCAAGAACGATGCTCGCGTCCGGCACGGGGTGCGTTCCCGCGGGGCGCGCTCCCGCTGAACAATCGATCACCTGCCAGCCGTGGGCGGCGGCCGACGCGCGCAGGGAGGCGCGGGCAGCCGCGCTCCCGGTAGCCGGCATTGCCCCGGCACCGTCGAGGATGATCAGCAGCCCCCGGTCGTAGCCCTCACCGGGACCGGCGTTCAGGCAGGCTGCCACGTCAGGCGCGTGGCCTGACAGTGTCACGCCGGACAGAAACCGGGCGGCGAGGGGGACCGACTCCGGTGAGCCGTGGATGAGGACCCGGGTGTGCCGGGCGAGCGGATAGCAGGCGAGCTGGATGATGAAGGACCGGACCAGCCCCGCCACGGCCGGTTCCGGGCCGCGGATGGTGGTGACGGCGATGGAGGGGTCCAGCATCAGGGGCATCAGGCCCAGCGAGGGCGCCAGGAAGCCGGGAGCGGCCGGTTCCAGCCGGATATTCGCTGCCTGCTCGGCCAAACCGAGCCGCAGCCACGCCGGCGCACCTTCGTTTGCAGGATGCGGGGTGGTGGCCTGCACAAACGCACCGTGGAGGACGAGGCCGGCGGCGGACGGCGCCGCCCGCCGTCGTCGTTCCGCGTCCTGTCCCGCTGCCGCCGCGACAGCGCCCTTCAGCTCCCGGCGCTGCCGGCGTCCGGAGGCGACTGGCGCCAGGAGTGACACCGCGGAGACGGCAGTGAAGGCCAGGAACATCCACATCCCCGTCAGGAGTGCCAGCCCGATTCCGAACACCAAAGGCAGCCCCGCGGCCAGGACCAGGGCCGTCCGGTTGCTGACGGCCGCGGTGTTGCTGACGACAAGGGCCTCGGCGACGCTGGATCCCGCCGCCATCCCTAAACCGGCGGCGCCGGATGGCGGCGATGCGCCGTCGAAGATGAGGGACATCGTGGAGCTGCCGCAACGGATCAGTGAGCCGGTTGTCACCGCGCCCTCCGGCACTCTCCTGCCGTCGATGGTGGTCCCGTTGGCGCTGTCAAGATCCACAATGCGGACGGCAGCATCCGATACGTCCAGCCGTGCGTGTTCGCGGGACAGCTCGGCATCCGGGATGATGATCTCCGTCCCGCTGCGCCCGATCCGGAAACGGCCGCGCCGCAGGGGAACGACCGTGCCGGCGCCGGGCCCGCTGTGGACGGCGAGCACCAGCGCCGCAGCCGCCGGATCCCGGGCCCCGGATCCGGGCGATGCGCGGGGAAGCCCGTCGACCAGGACTGCTCCGTGGACCAGCGGCGCGGTGCCGACGGTCAGGGCCGTGAGCGGAAGCCCGTCCACGGACAGCCCGCCGGTCCCGTAGCGCCGGGACACCGCTTCCTGAAGGGCCACGCCGGCGCAGTCCGCCGGAACGGCGATGGCAAGCTCCACCGGATTTCCGGTGAGCGCCGAGCCGGGCGCCGGCACCAGGGTGCAGTGGAACATCATCGGGGGAATCCTTTCCGGCGGCGTCGGCTAGGTCCCACGGTAGGGGCGGCGGCGGGCAGCTGCCCCCCGCAAATCCGGCCATGTGGATAACGGTGTCAACGGCGCCTACCGCCGGCCGGGCTGGTCCTGCGGAGGGCCGCGATTCGCCGGTTCATACCCTGTCTCGGTAGTCTAGAGCAGCAGACACTGCACACCATTGGGCTGCCCCCATTCGAACCAGGAGATTTTGTGACCGCTGACCTCGTCATCGTAGGGTCGGGCTTTTTCGGCCTGACAATCGCAGAACAGGCCGCCACAGAGCTGGGCTTGAAGGTCGTCGTCATTGACCGCCGCCACCACATCGGCGGCAACGCCTACAGCGAAAAGGAAGAGCAGACCGGCATCGAGGTCCATCGCTACGGTGCCCACCTCTTCCACACCTCCAACGAACGCGTGTGGGAGTACGTGAACCGGTTCACGACGTTCACCAACTACGTCCACAAGGTCTACGGCGTGCACAAGGGCGAGGTCTACTCCCTGCCGATCAACCTCGCGACGATCAACCAGTTCTTCAGGGCCAACCTCACCCCGGGACAGGCGCAGGATCTGATCAAGGAACAGTCCGGCGAGCTTGCCGGCACCGACCCGCAGAACCTCAACGACAAGGGCATCCAGCTCATCGGACGGCCGCTCTACGAGGCGTTCATCAAGCACTACACCGGCAAGCAGTGGCAGACGGATCCCAAGGACCTGCCCGCCGGGATCATCTCCCGCCTTCCGGTCCGCTACAACTACGACAACCGGTACTTCAACGACAAGTACGAAGGCCTTCCGACGAACGGCTACACGGCCTGGATCGAGAAGATGGCGGACCACCCGAACATCGAAGTCAGGCTCAACACCGACTTCTTCGACGAGTCGCACGAGTACAGCAAGAACAAGGTGGTCGGAAAGATCCCGGTCATCTACACCGGCCCCGTCGACCGCTACTTTGACTACGCCGAAGGCGACCTCTCCTGGCGCACCATCGACTTCGAAGAAGAAGTCCTCGACGTCGAGGATTTCCAGGGAACGTCCGTCGTGAACTATAACGACGCCGATGTGCCCTACACCCGCATCATCGAGCCCCGCCACTTCCACCCGGAGCGCGACTACCAGACGGAGAAGACCGTCATCATGCGCGAGTTCTCACGCGCCGCGGAGAAGGGCGACGAGCCCTACTACCCGATCAACACCGCCGCGGACCGCGAACGCCTGCTCAAGTACCGTGACCTCGCGGCCGGCGAGCAGGACGTGCTCTTCGGCGGACGGCTGGGCACCTACAAGTACCTGGACATGCACATGGCCATCGGCTCGGCCCTGGCCATGTTCGACAACAGGATCCGCCCGCATTTCGAAAGCGGCGCCAAGATCGAAAGCGGAGGAGTGGACGCATGAGCGCTTCGAGCAAGAGCTACACAGTTACTGAACCGGAGGCGCTGAACGATGACGGACAGCGCTGGGACACCTTGCAGCGCGTCATTCTGCCGAGCCCGACGCAAATGGACACCGTGCCGCTCTACTTGGACATGGGCACGGCCACCGGCATTCAACTTCCGACAGCCGGTGACCGCGACGGCAAGCAGGCCAAGCCGCAGACCATCAGCAGTGCAACGAAGGAAGCCCACACCGAGGACTTTCTGTCCCGCCGGTCCACGTCCGTCAGGTCCGGGGAAAGAGTCTCCTTCGGAAGCTACTTCAATGCGTTCCCGGCGAGCTATTGGCGCCGTTGGACCACTGTTGGCCGTGTCCGGCTGCAGGTGCGTACCCAGGGGACCGGGTCCGTCATTGTATACAAGTCCAATGCGCGCGGATCACTTCAGCGGGTAGACACCCGCCGGGTGGAAGGCGTTCGGGAAAACTTCTTCGAGTTGACCTTGGCCCCGTTCGGCGACGGCGGCTGGTACTGGTTCGACCTGGTGGCAGGTTCCGAACCCCTGGTCATGCTGGATGCGGAGTGGCAGGGTCCGGCCCAGGACACCCAGCCCGGGTCCGTCACGCTGCAGATCACCACCCTGAACAAGACGGATTTCTGCCTCAATAACCTTCGCATCCTCGCCGAGAACCCCGAAGCGTTGGATCACGTCCAGGAAATCCTCCTCGTCGACCAGGGCACGCAGAAAGTCGCCGACGACGACGGTTTTCCCGAGGTCCGGGACTCCCTCAAGGGGAAGCTGCGGATTATCAACCAGTCCAACCTCGGCGGCTCCGGTGGTTTTGCCCGCGGGATGTTCGAGGCCGTCGAGAACGGCAGCGACTACGTCCTGCTGATGGATGACGACGTCGTCGTCGAGCCTGAAAGCATTACCCGGCTGCTGACTTTTGCTGACCGCTGCAAGACGCCCACCATCGTGGGCGGACATATGTTCGACCTCTATAACCGGACCGTTCTGCATACCTTCGGTGAGGTGGTAAACCCTTACCGCTTCCAGCCTTCGCTTCCCAGCGACGACATGATCCTGGGACATGACTTCATGTCTTCCAACCTCCGCCAGACGTCGTGGCTCCACCGCAGGTGCGACGTGGATTACAACGGGTGGTGGATGTGCCTGATTCCGACGAAGGTCATCCGCGAAATCGGCCTGTCATTGCCGCTGTTCATCAAGTGGGATGATTCCGAGTACGGGCTCCGCGCCAAGAAGCACGGATTCAACACGGTCTCCCTGCCGGGATCGGCCGTGTGGCACGTTTCCTGGATCGACAAGGACGACCTGGTCGGCTGGCAGGCGTACTTCCATGCCCGCAACCGCGTGGTCGCGGCGCTGCTCCACAGCCCCTATGAATATGGCGGCCGTGTGGTCCGGGAGTCCCAGTACATGGACGTCAAGCACCTCGTCTCGATGCAGTATGCCACGGCGCACGGGCGGCAATGGGCGCTGGAGGACATCCTCAGCGGACCCAAGGCGCTGCCGGAGTTGCTGCCGTCAAAGCTGCCCGAAATCCGGAAGATGATGGCAAAGTATTCTGATTCGGTGTTCCGCCCGGACCAGGACGAATTTCCTGCGGCCAAGATGGACAAGCCGCCACGTCGCGGGCACGGAATCTCGCAGCCCTCCACGATGTCGCTGTTGCCGTGGGCGGCAAAGACCGTCCTCAGGCAGCTTGTCCGCCCCGTCAAGGCATCGAGCGTTGATCGGCCACAGGCGACAGTTGCCCACCAGGACAACCGTTGGTGGAGGATGGCGCAGTACGACAGCGCCGTTGTCTCGAATGCCGAGGGTACGGGTGCCTCGTGGTACAAGCGGGATCCGAAGCAGCTCAGGGAGATGCTCGCCGAGAGCAGCCGCCTGCATGCCCGTCTGCTGAAGGACTGGCGCCGCCTGAGCGAAGAGTATAAGGCCGCCCTGCCCGGGCTCACCTCGATAGAGTCTTGGAGGAAGACGTTCGAGCAGCACACCCAGAACGAGATCAAGTGAGCGACGTTGGCCTAACGGAACTCAGGACGCCCGGCCTGGGAGGCGGCCTCCGGGACATCCGGCAGTCCCGCTTTCTGCTGAAGCTGCTGGTACGCAAGGAACTCAAGGTGCGTTACCGGGGTTCGGTGCTTGGCTTGTTGTGGTCCTATGTGAAGCCGGGCGTTCAGTTCATTGTCTTCTACGTGGCTCTTGGCGTTTTCCTTGGCCTCGAACGGAGTCCCAGAAATCCTGAAGGGCTGGCGAACTACGCGGTCTATCTGTTTTCGGGCATTGTGCTGATCAACTTTTTCTCGGAGGCTTTGGGCAACGCTGCGCGGTCCATCGTGAACAACGGCAACCTGATCAAAAAGATCTACTTGCCCCGCGAGTTGTTCCCCGTGGCTTCCGTCTGGGTCTCGGCGGTCCACTTTTTCCCCCAGCTTGTCGTTCTTGTAGCCGGGTGCCTTTTCGCCGGCTGGCATCCGGACCTGTTCCAGCTCGCGGCCGCCGTCGCCGGATTCCTCATCGTGGGTCTGCTGGCGACCGGGCTGGGGCTGTTGTTCGGTGCCGCCAACGTGTATTTCCGGGACTCCGAGAATTTCGTTGACATGCTGCTGATGGTGGCCACCTGGGCGTCGCCCGTAATGTATGCGTGGCCCATGGTTCAGGAGAAGCTCGGCACCGTGGCCTTCTCCGTTTACCAGGCAAATCCCGTCACGATCGGCGTCGAGCTGTTTCACTACGCCTTCTGGTTCCCGACGACGGACGGTTCCGCGGCCATGCCGCCGCACTTGTTTAGCCTCTGGGTGCCCGTGGGCCTGGTAGTCGCCCTGTTGGTCCTCGCTTTGGGCCAGCTGACATTTCGACGGCTGGAAGGCCGCTTCGCGCAGGAGTTGTGAGTGGCTAACGCAATAGAAGTTTCCGATATCAGCAAGCAGTTTGTGCTGCGCCATACGCGGTCCATCAAGGAAGCCGTTGTCTGGCTCGCTAAAGGCCGCAAAGGCGACCTGTCACAGAAGTTTCATGCGCTAAAGAACGTCTCCGTGGAGATTGAAACGGGCGAAACCGTAGCACTCCTGGGCCTCAACGGCTCCGGCAAATCCACGCTGCTGAAACACATTTCGGGAGTGATGTTGCCGGATTCCGGCAGCGTGCGCACTCGCGGACGCGTAGCCGGTTTGATTGAAGTGGGAGCCGGCTTCCATCCTGACTTGTCCGGCCGTGACAATGTCTACCTCAATGGGGCAATCATGGGTATGACGGAACAACAGGTGAATGATCGCTTCGCGGACATCATTGAGTTTTCCGAGATCGGCCAGTTTATTGACACCGAGGTGAAGTTCTATTCGTCGGGAATGTATCTCAGGTTGGCCTTCTCCGTGGCCGTACATACGGATCCCGAGGTATTCCTCATTGACGAGATCCTGGCGGTCGGCGACGAGCCGTTCCAACGCAAATGCATCGACAAGATCCAGGAGCTTGCAGCGAACGGCAAGACGCTCGTAGTCGTCAGCCACGACCTGGACCTCGTCGCACGCATTTGTTCGCGTGGCGTGCTGCTCGAGCATGGCAACGTGATGTTCGACGGACCTATCGACGAGGCCGTGGCCCTGCTGCGGGCTTAGTGCCCGCAGCGACCAGATCCAGACCCCCGGGTCCAATAGAAGCGAAGATCCCTGCGGCCGGACATCCGGGGGCTGCGGACCGTCGCGGTGGGCCTGGTCATTATTTACCATATTTGGCCCGCTGTCCTACCGGGCGGATTCGTTGGGGTTGACGTCTTCTTCGTTATTTCCGGATTCCTCATCGTGGGATCGCTCGTTGGGGAGGTGGCCGAAAAAGGGACCATAAATCTTCTTTCCTTCTACGGAAAGCGGATGAGGCGGTTGCTTCCTGCGGCCAGCGTTGTATTGGTCGCCACGTTGGTCGGGATGGTGGTTCTGCTCCCGGAGACCAATACGTTCGCCAAGACGCTGGCGCCGGTGCTGGCAGGCAGGCTCGGGCTTTAGCTGGGCCGCCGTCGGAGCCCGGTCGAGTAAGATTCTTGAGGGCGGGCGGGACCCCCACGATCTGTTCCTGTAGTTCGAAAACGCTTTTTGGAGGATTCTTTTGTCCTGGTGGTCTGTAATCCCGCTTGCCCTCGTGGCAATCGGCTTGTTTTTCATCCCGGGAGCGATAGTCGCCTGGGCGAGTCGAGTCCGCGGGATGGCCCTCTTTGCGATGGCTCCGGCCATTACCGTTTCGATCGTGGCTGTTTCTGCCCTGCTCGCGCCAGTCGCCAATGTCAAGTGGTCGCTTCTGCCGGTCGCCGTCGTCACCATCCTGATCGCGGCCGTCGCCTTTGCGGCGAGCACCTGGCTTCTGAAGAAGGATGCTGGTCGTGAACCCCGGCCCGTCAACTGGTGGGCCGGTGCCGGACATGCCGCCGCTGTCACTGCTGCCGCAGTCCTCATCAGCCGACGGCTCATTGGGGCTTTTGGCAGGCCTGAGGCGTTCTCCCAAACGTTTGACAATGTCTTCCACCTCAACGCAGTCCGCTATATCCAGGACACGGGATCGGGGTCTTCGTTCACTGTCAGCTCCATGACCGGGGGAGGATTCTACCCGTCGGCCTGGCACGACGTCGTGGCTTTGCTGGCAGACCTTACCGGTGCCAGCATCCCGGTGGCCGTCAACGTCACCAATCTCGTTGTGGGTTCCCTGGCGTGGCCCCTGGGATGTATATTCCTGGCCCACAAGCTCCTCGGAAACCGGGTCGTCGTCAGTGCTGTGGCAGGCATCCTGGCTGCCGGCTTCGGTGCTTTCCCGTTACTCCTGCTCGACTTTGGTGTTCTTTATCCGAATTTCCTGGGCAACGCGCTGTTGCCGACGGCGCTTGGGCTGGGCCTTCAGGCACTCGGCCTGGCGCACCAGGAATCCAGATCGAGGTGGATTGACTGCCTCTTGCTGTTTGCGGTTCTCCCTGGAATCACCTTGGCGCACCCGAGCAGTACAATGGCGCTGCTCGCGTTGATGGTCCCGCCGCTCGTGTTGGTCTGGGCCAGGGCAACGGCAAAGATCGTCCGCGGAACCCGCCGTCCGTGGGCACGGCTGGGGGGCATGGTGGCGCTGCTGGCCTTGGGTGTGGCCGGTCTGGCCGTCGCCTGGCAAACGATCCGCCCGCCGGAGGTAGCCGCCTTTTGGCCACCGGTCGAAACGACCGGCCAGGCCATCGGAGAGGTATTGACTGCCTCAGGCATCGGCCGTCCCGTCGCCTGGGCGATCATGGCTTTGTCGATCGCAGGCCTGGTCTCATTGCTTGTGCGTCGCACGCAGCTCTGGGCCGTCGGTATGTACCTCGTAATGGCCGGCCTCTTCGTCGTAGTAACCTCATTTCCGTTTGGGCCGGTGCGCACGTTCTTCACCGGTGTTTGGTACAACGACCCGCCCCGCTTGGCCTCGTTGCTTCCCGTGGTGATTCTGCCGCTCGCCGCCGTAGGCGCGGTTCGATGCTGGGACACGTGGATCCTTCCCCTGGCGGCGAAATATCCCCTCGGGAAGAACGTCGTGCCCGCACGGTGGCCGGTGGGCCCAGCCGCCCTCACCGTGGGCGTCGTGGGCCTCATTCTGGCCGGACTGCTCGTCGGGGGCACGCAACAGGACAATGTTCGCGAGGCAGCGATATCCGCCTCCGCCCGATATCGCATGACCAACGACTCTCCGCTGATCTCCTTGGACGAGATGGCCCTGATCAGCAGGCTCCCGCAGGAGGTTCCGGAAGGCGCGACCATGGCCGGAAACCCGTGGAATGGCAGCGCTCTTGCTTATGCTTTTACGGGGCGGAAGCTCCTGCAGCTCCACCTCCTCAGCGCCTTGCCCGATGGGGCAGAGCAGGTGTTCACGCACCTCAACGCGGCCAACTCCGATCCGACCGTCTGTCCGGCGGTGCGGCGGCTGAACGTGGACTATGTGCTCGACTTCGGCCATCGGGAAGTTCATGGCGGGGACAACGGATTCAAGGGTTTGGACAACCTCGAGGCATCGGGTGTCGCAACGCTCGTGGACTCCCAGGGTCAGGCAAAACTGTACAAACTGACGGCCTGCGGGCAGTGATGGCATCAAAAGTGGAAGGACCACAGCAATGACGATCGCGTTTACCGGGAGCAACGGCTTCCTGGGGTGGCACACCCGCGTCCTGGCCCATTCCCTGGGGGAAGAAACCGAGGCCATAGCCTTAGGTGGGAGGTTTGATCGCGTAGCGGCGATCGCAGCGCTCGAGCGTTCCACGATGCTGGTACACATTGCCGGCGTCAACCGCGGCGACGAGGAAGCCGTCAGGAACGGCAACGCGGAGTTCGCCCGGCAACTCGCCCTGGCGCTGGACGCGGCGGCGGTGAAGCCTTCGACTATCGTGTTCGCGAATTCGATCCAGGCCGGCAACGGCACGCCTTACGGTGCCGGAAAGCAGCAGGCCGGCGAGATTCTGCAGGCCGCCGCGGAGAAGGCAGGATCCCGCTTCATCGACGTCAAGCTTCCCAACCTTTTCGGCGAGCACGGGATGCCCTTCTACAACTCTGTCGTCGCCACGTTCTGCCACCTCGCAGCCAACGGAGAGCCGCTTCAGGTTCAGGACGACAAGGAACTCCTGCTGCTCCACGCACAGACCGCCGCAGAGGTACTCCTGGGACTCCACGAGCCGGAGGACGCGCAAAGACTGGCGACAACCAAGCTGGTCAGCGAGGTTGCGGCCTTGATCCAGGCGACCGCCGATACTTACTCCAAGGGAACGATCCCCGATATTTCCGGCTCTTTTGAGCGCGATATCTTCAACACCTACCGCTCCTTCCTGGTCGGCGACCGGCTCCCCATCGCGTTGGACCGGAAGGAAGACGCTCGAGGCGCCTTCTTTGAAGTGGTCCGCAGCGCCGGGGGAGAGGGACAGTCATCGTTTTCAACGACGGTGCCCGGTGTGACCCGGGGGCAGCATTACCATCGCCGTAAAATCGAGCGGTTCACCGTGCTGTCCGGAACCGCAGAAATTTCGATGCGGAAACTGTTCACCGATGAAATTGTGACGTACCGCGTCAGCGGCCAGGAACCGGTCGCCGTGGATATGCCGACCATGTGGTCACACGAGATCACAAATACCGGAGCGGATAAGCTCTACACGATGTTCTGGATCAACGAAATCTTTGATCCAGCCTCTCCCGACACTTTCCCGGAGGAAGTATGACCGACGCTGGCCGCAGGCTAAAAGTTTTGACAATTGTTGGCACCAGGCCCGAAATCATTCGGCTGGCTGCCACAATTCGCCGTCTGGACAGGAGCACCGAGCATGTTCTGGTTCACACCGGCCAAAACTACGACTACGAATTGAACGAAGTCTTCTTCGAGGACCTCGGACTCCGGAAGCCTGACCACTTCCTGGCGGCGGACACGTCGTCGTTGGGAACCGTCCTCGGATCGATCCTGGCGAAGACGGAGCAGGTACTCCTGCAGGAGAAGCCCGACGCCATGGTGGTCCTGGGCGATACCAACAGCTGCATCTCCGCGCTGATGGCCAAGCGGCTGAAAATCCCGGTCTACCACATGGAGGCCGGTAACCGGTGCTTCGATGAAAACGTCCCCGAGGAAACGAATCGCAAACTCGTGGACCATGTTGCCGACTACAACCTCGTGTACACCGAGCATGCCCGTCGCAATTTGCTGGCGGAAGGGTTGCACCCTTCCCGCATCCTCCTCACAGGCTCCCCGATGAAGGAGGTGCTGCTGGCGAATGCGGACGCCATCGCTGCCAGTGATGTCCTCGAACGCCAGGCCCTGAGCCCCGGGGGATACTTCATGGTCAGCGTGCACCGTGAAGAAAACGTCGACAGTCCCCGGCGTCTGGCCGAGATCCTCAAGGCCCTCCAGACCGTCAGCGAGCGGTACGAACTTCCCGTGCTTATCTCAACCCACCCGAGGACGCGGAAGCGCCTGGAGGATCAGCCCGAAGAGCTCAAGCAGGGACTGCGTTTTCACCCGCCGTTCGGCTTCAACGACTACGTCCGGTTGCAGCGGGAGGCCAAACTGGTCCTCTCCGACAGCGGCACGATTAGCGAGGAGTCCTCGCTGCTGGGGTTCCCCGCCGTGACTCTGCGGGACGCCATTGAACGGCCTGAGTCTCTTGATACCGCCGCCATCATCACGACCGGAGTCAAGGCCGACGCAATCGTCGACGCCATCGCGATCGTTCTGGATCAGTTTGAGACGGACGGTCCGCCCGTAATTCCCGCGGACTACCAAATAAGCGATACCTCGCGTCGAGTCGTCAACTTCATTCGATCGACGGCCCACACCCACCACCAGCGGGCAGGAATCGCCGTCGATAACGACCGCTGATATGTAGGTCAAGAGGCCACCTCCCATGACTGGGAGGTGGCCTCTTGCTCATGCCCACCAGGGTGCCCGTGACGGCAGGCCTAGTACGTGATGATCCTTGAGGCATACTGCGGACGCCAGGCCCGCAGCTCCGGAACCAGCTCGGGGTCAACGACGACGTCGATACCCGGCAGGGACCGGAGGATGCCCTCGATTGCTTCCGGCACGTGGGAGGGCCCGTCATACATCGGCCGGACCATCGGAATTGCGAGGTGGTTGGATTCTGTCCATTTGCCTTGGAGGGCCAGCGACCATTGGGCTGCCAACTGTGGGTCGAAGCCGTCGTCAAAGCCCACATAGACGAAGGGCCGCGTGTTCTTAATGGCGGCCATGCCGACCAACTTCCGGATCAGCCGCGGCGCCGGTCTGGAGAGGAGTTCCGCCTGCCCCAGGACCCCCGTGGCCCCGGGCGCCGTCGGCTTCAAACCCTGGTCGCTGAGCCCCGTGAACGGCAACCCGAAGAACTGGGTGGCGCCGAGGGCCGCCAGCAAAGATGCGGCCACGAAGGTCTTCCGGTGTCCGTGCCGCGCCAGCAGCGGCGACCAAAGTTCTGCCGCAGCCACGACCGTGCAGAAGATGGCCAGGAGTTCGACGGCGAGGAAAGACTTGTGGAAATAGTAGCTGACCTTGGACGCCTGCGTCAGTTGAAAAACGGCCAGGGCAACGAGCAGAACGGCGGCAAACAAGGGCGTCGCCAGGACATGGAGGGAAGCGAGGGTTCCGCGGCGGACATCGGCCGGGCCGACCTTTCGGCGGGAATAGAATGCCAGGGCCACCAACGCATTGGCGACGATGCACAGGACCGCCACCCCCGGGTCCGCCAGCGCTATCCCTCCGGTTGCGGTCAGCACCTCGCCAGCCGACAACTGCCGGAGTTGCCACAGTGCGCCGACAACGCCGGCCGCACCCACCGAGGCAAGCGCGGACTGGACAAGCAGGAGGGCCCCTCCAACTTCCCGTCGGTGCCGCAGGAGAAACAAGCCATAGACAACAACGCTGGGAAGGCAAAGGACCAGCAACAGTATCCAACCGTGAGCCACGGCGGTCACCGTAAGGATGAGGGCAGCGGTCGAGACGGCAGGAGGGGTTATCCGTCGTTGCTCCACGATCACGATGCAGGCGACGCAGAGTGCCACCGCCAAAGCAAAATTGGGAAACGCTCCGAACACGGGAATGGCCCCCGGGCCGACGATCCAGGCGGTGGCGGCAATCGTCACAAAGGGTAGAGTGACCAGAAAATTTCGACGGAACGCCGGGAGAGAGGTGAGGCCGGCGACGACGAGGAGGGTTCCGAGGACGGTGACAACTCCGACGAGCCTGAGGAAAAGCATGGATTCGCCGCCGACGTCGCCCGCTTCGGGGCCGGCGACGATCTCGGCCAGAGAAGCCAGCAGAGCGTGAAAGCCCTGCGGATAGGACGCCGCAGTCCATTTGCTGCCGTCCGGCGCAGAAGGGAGCAACGCAATGATTGACCCGTGGTTGCGGATCATGTTGAACATGTTGAAGTGCGGGGCGAAGTCCCATGAGTTCGTCAGTACGACAAGCGTCGATTCAAAGGTCCTTGTGAACAAGAAATTCTGTACAGCCCAGGCCGCGGGGACCACAGCCATGAGCGGGAGCGAGTCGACGGCACGGAACCGGGGCAGGAAGCGCCGGAACGGCAGCCTGCGGACGCCCGTGTAGGTCAAGGAACCAACCAGGGCAGCGGCCCCGAGTGCGAGCACAACTGTTCCACGGTCGAGGTAGGGAATGTCGGCGCTGAACCACCACATGAAGGGGGCGGTTCCGGCGAGTCCAACAACCGCGAAGAGTATCCGCTGGGACAGGTTCCGGGCAGCCGGTGTCAGTACCATCACCAGGCCCAAGGCCAGGAGGGAGTGCCACCCGGTGAGGCCTCCGGCGGCCCTGGCCGCGACGACAGCAGCGAAGGCAGCAAAGGAGGCGAGCACCACGGCGATCCATAGCATGGCAGGGCTGACGGCTCCGGGACCCGACGGAACATCCGTGCCCTTCAGCGCCCGGGGACCGGCATTGTTTGCTGCATCCAGCTCGAGGTCGGGCACGGTTTCCTTGGTGACTGTGGCCAGTAGGCGGTCATGACGACAAGGTCAGTCCTCGGCTGCTCCTGTGGTGGACTGCTCCCGCGGAACCCAGGCAGGCTTGTCGGGCGCCGCCGGACGTCGTTCAATGTTGTTGAAGTCGTCTTCAAGTCGTTCCACTGCGGTCCTCAGAATGGCGACCTCTTCAGCCAAGGTGCGGTTTTCATCCTCCACCACCGAGAGTTCCCACGACAGGTGGAGGCAGACCCCGAGCAACAGAATAATGCAGAGGGCAAATAGCAGGTTTGACGCCACCTGGACACCCAGGAACTTGCTGACGTCAGACAGCAGTCCGGGCCACCCTGCCAGGACGAGTGCGCTCACCCCGATGATCAGCCATAGCGCCGCGTATTTTTCCCGGAAGATCTTGCGCCGGACGAGTTCGAGCACAATCCCCACCACAACCAGAGCAAAAATGAATGCCGCCACAGTACTTCCCATCAGGCAGGCCCTTCCTGTACAACGATTCTGGACCGGCTTCGGGTTACGGCAAACAGCAAGGCGAACACAGACCGGAGGAGGTATATAGCCGACTTGGCAGGATTGTGGCTGGGGGTCCCGCCCTGGCGGGCCCGCATGGCCACCGGTATTTGGGTCACTTTGCAGCCGGACTTAACCGCGACCACGAGAGAGTCGATGGTGTCCCCCAAATACTCCGCCGGATAGTGATCCAGGTACTGGGCGATGGCGCGCCTGTTGCCTGCCCGGAATCCCGAGGTCACGTCCGTCAGCTTCGTGTGCGCCAATCCGGAGATGACGGCTGCCAGGAACACCATGGCCCATCGCCGGGGGCCCGAAACTTTGTAGTCGCCCTTGGCTGCAAAACGCGCGCCGATGGAAATGTCTGCTGTTTCCAGCCCCTTGAGCACCGCCGCAATTTCACTGGGGTTGTGTTGGCCATCCGCATCCACCTGGATGACGGCGTCGTAGTTGTAACGGGCGGCGTACTTAAACCCGGCCCGCATGGCTCCGCCCACGCCCATATTGAAGGGCAGCCGGAGGACGGTGGCGCCGGCGGCTGCGGCGACCGACGCCGTGGCGTCCTTCGATCCGTCGTCGACCACCATGACGTCGTATCCCTCGTTCAAATTGAGGACTTCGGAAACCGTGGTTCCCACGGTTTCGCCTTCATTCCAAGCCGGCATGATTACGAGCACGCGGCGGGTTTCTGGGCTAAGCATGATTGCGATTCTACGCTGAAACGCGGACAGGCCGAATTTGGCCGCGCCCCGTTCCTTGCCCGGCCGCTGCCCCTCAAGGGTGCCGGGAAGCATGCCGCTGATATCATCTAACGGTTGCAGCCACGCTCGCAGCCTCACCATCTTCCGACCAAGGAGACACGTTGTTCAAGGACAAGACACTTTTGATTACCGGAGGCACTGGCTCCTTTGGCAACACTGTTCTGAAGCACTTCCTGCACACAGACATCGGCGAGATCCGCATCTTCTCCCGCGATGAGAAGAAACAGGATGACATGCGTAAGGCTTACAGCAACGACAAGCTCAAGTTCTACATCGGCGACGTCCGCAACATTGAGAGCGTCCGGGAAGCGGTGCGCGGTGTGGACTATATCTTCCATGCCGCAGCCCTCAAGCAGGTACCGTCCTGCGAATTCTTCCCCATGGAGGCGGTGCGGACCAATGTGCTCGGCACGGACAACGTCCTCACGGCCGCCATCGACGCGGGTGTGAAGAAGGTTGTCTGCCTGTCCACCGACAAGGCGGCCTATCCGATCAACGCGATGGGAACGTCCAAGGCCATGATGGAGAAAGTCGTCATCGCCAAGTCCCGCAACGTCGAAGCCAGCGAAACGCTGATCGCCTGCACCAGGTACGGCAACGTGATGGCTTCACGTGGCTCCGTCATCCCGTTGTTCGCGGACCAGATCCGCGCCGGCAAGCCGTTGACCGTGACAGATCCCCACATGACCCGCTTCCTGATGAACCTCGACGAAGCAGTCAAACTGGTCCTTTTTGCCTTCGAGCACGCAAACCAGGGTGACCTGTTTGTGCAGAAGGCGGACGCGTCGTCCGTAGGCGACCTCGCCACGGCGATGAAGATCCTGTTCAACTCTGACTCTGAAATCAACGTCATCGGTACGCGCCACGGAGAGAAGGCGCACGAGACCCTGCTGACACGGGAAGAGCGGGCGAAATCCGAGGACCTGGGAGACTACTTCCGTGTGCCTGCTGACACGAGGGACCTGAACTACGAGAAGTTCTTCGACTCCGGCGACGACGTGAGCGAAACGCTGGAGGAGTACACGTCCCACAACACGCAGCAGCTGACCGTGGATCAGATCATCGAAAAGATCAAGACCACTGACTATATCCAGGATCTGTTGCCTTCGATCAAAGCGGCTTCATAGCAGTGGGCCACACACCCAAGGTCCTGGTCGTGGGCCAGCACTTCTGGCCCGAGGGCTTTCGGATCAACGACATCTGCGACTACTTCGTAACCGGTGGCGTGGACGTGGAGGTTCTTTGCGGCCTGCCGAACTACCCCAAAGGTGAGTTCTTCCCGGGTTACTCCTTGAGGGGCCCGTATAAGGAAGAGCATAACGGGGTGGTGATTTACCGCGCTCCAGAACTACCTCGCGGTGATAATTCGAGCCTGCGGATTTTCCTGAACTATGTCTCCTTCCCTCTCGCCAGTCTTTTCCACCTGCCTCGACTCATGTTCGGCAAGTACGACAAGATCTTCCTCTATCAACTGTCCCCGGTGATGATGTCGATCTCCGGAATAATCCTGTCCAAGTTGCGCGGGATTGAATCGACCATGTACGTGCTCGACCTGTGGCCTGAGAACCTGTTCTCGGTCCTGAATGTCCGGAACAAGTTTTTTCGCCGCATAGCCGAGAAGATATCCCATTGGCACTATCGGCAACCTGACAAGATTGTTGTCCTCTCTGAACAGATGCGCGCCCGGATCAAGGACATTACGGGTCTCCCGGATGACAAGATCACCGTCGTGCCGCAGGCTTGCGAGAGTCTTTACGAGCAGGAGATCCATGATCCGGTGCTGGCTGAGCAGCTTGGCGACGGGTTCAAGGTCCTTTTCACCGGCAACATCAGTCCTGCACAGTCCTTTGAAACCATGATTGAAGCGGCGGAGATCCTCAGGTCCGAAGGACTGACGGACATCTCCTGGGTCATCGTGGGGGACGGCATGAGCCGCGGCGACGTCGAGAACGACGTCGGGCGGCGCGGCCTGCGCGAGGTGTTCCGCTTCGAAGGACACCATCCCGTCGGTGACATCCCCAAGTACACGACCCTGGCGGACGTCCTGGTGGGCTGCCTGGTGAAAAGTGAACTGCTGGAGGCCACGGTTCCTGCCAAGGTGATGTCCTACATCGCGTCGGGGCGCCCCCTGGTACTCGCAATGGACGGCGAGGTCCGTACCCTGGTGGAAGACGACGCCAAGTGCGGCTTCGTCGGACCCGCAGCCGATGCCGTGGCCCTGGCAGACAACATCCGGGCCATGTACCGGATGTCCGCTGACCGGCGTCGGGAGTTTGGAGCGCGGGGCCAGGCCTACCACTTCGCCAATCTGGAGAGAAGCATCGTGCTGGAGCGCCTGAAAGAGTTCGTCCTGCACGGCTAGTTTCTACGACCGCCGGCCGGCCGCCTACGTCAGGCCGGGCCGCGGCGGGAAGCACTCACCGACCCGCACCACACGGACCCCGTGTGGTGCGGGTCTTTTCGTTGCAGGCCGGGGCCCTAGGTTGCAGGTCCGGACGGTGCAGGCTCGGAGCCGGATGACGCGGGCGGTCTCCGCAGGGCGAGCAGATGGACCAGGATGCCGACAGCCGGCCCGATGGTCAGGGACAGGATGCACCGGACCTCGAGGGGCAGCGGGAGCAACAGGATGGCGATGGCAACTGCTGTCGCTGAGGCCCAACCGGAAGAAAACGCCCTGTGGTGGCCCGTGGACAGCGTCGCCGTCCCAGTGAGAGTCAGGACGGCCATGACCAGTGATGCCAGAGTTAACAGGGCAAGTGTCATGCCGCTCACGCCGTAACCCGATCCAAACAGCAGCATCAAGCTCGGCCCAATCACGAAAGCCAGGACCGCTCCCAGGCCTCCCACCACCAGGAGGATGAGGAGAGGCCGGTGAAGGGCCCGCCATCCCTCCGATCCTGCCCTCACGACGTGTGCGATTGCCACGCCCTGGAAAGCCTGCAAGGGCACCATGATGGGCGCCCTGGTCATGGAAATGGCCAGCAGGAGAGGGGCCGACTGTTCGAAAACAGCAGCGGGGGTGGTCAGCTTGAGCAGGAGCGGAAAGGCGACTATCAGGGCCGCGGACGAGATCGACGACACCACTGCATGGAAGATCTGGGCCAGCAGCTTCCCAAGTGGCACGTCTGCGCGGACCTGCAGCGACTGGCGGGCGACTCTTGAGAAGGCCAGCAGCAGGAGCCATGCACCCAAGGCGCAAAAGCACGCGATCTCCAGGCCCAGGAGCCCCAGCGACCACGCGGCGGCGGCGCCGATGCAAACGAGCCGAAGCAGGCCGTCCAGAATGAGGAACCGGCCATATACGGACCAGTGGCCACTTCCCTGAAGGGTGCCGGCCAAGGCGCTGTGTCCTGCGTAGAGGATGGCAGTGAGGACGAGACCCAGCGAGATGATTTCCGAATGGTGGAAGAACTCGAAAGCCGTCAGGACAGGGGACAGGGCGGCTATCACCGCCGCAACGATGGCCCCGCTGATTAATCCGGCCGTGATCAGCCTGGGGTGGCGCCGCCCATTGGCGATGCCTTTGAGGGCGACCACGGACGCCGCTCGGGTGGACTCTGTTTGAACGCCGCCCATCACTCCATAAACGAAGAACAGCGCAGCCCAGAACGACAAAAACTCGGAGTTCTCTTCCTTCGTCAACGCGTGGCTCGCGATAAACAGGATCAGTATGCCCGCACCAGCCGAAACGGCGGAACCAATGCCTACAGCTGAGGCGGGGCGGCCTCCGGTAGTTTGTTTGGGGCTCATCGAGATCTCTTTTGGTGCCGCCATACGCTCTGGGTGGTCTTCCGTTTCTACAGCCCGGTGGTTTTCTAGAGTCAAGAGTACATTGCGATGGTCGGCAGGCCGGGCCGCCCTCTGCAGGCGGCGGGGGTCCGCAGTGCAGGGACGTGGACTTTTACCTCCCCAGGCGGTGCAGTGACCGCCAGAGGCCTACGGTTTGGCGGCCGCCAGGGGTGTGGGCTTGACGCTCGCACCCAGCGTCGGGGACCAGGTGATGACCCCGCCCTGGTAATCCTGTTTGCAGCCGCCGCCGGGCTG
>NZ_JAGPOT010000001.1 GCF_018224015.1 Pseudarthrobacter albicanus | reverse complement strand
ATGACAACCGCCCCTTCCCGCCCGCCGCTGGTCCGCAGCAGCGACCGTGTGATCGCCGGGGTGTGCGCAGGACTCGCCAACCATCTGGGCTGGCCGGTGCGGATGGTCCGGATCGGCATGGTGGTGGCCGCCCTCGCCGGCGGCGCAGGCTTCGCGTTCTACGCCTGGCTCTGGATCATGGTGCCCACCGCGGACGAAAGCGCCAGGCGCAACGCCCGGCGGCCGGCGTCGCCCATTGCCCCGGCGGTGAGCGCACCCGTCGCGGCGCCCGGCGTGCCCGCGGCCCCGGCAGCGCCGCAGGGTCCGGCCGCGCCGCAGGGTCCGCCCGCCGCAGCGGCAGGGTCCCCCCGGGCCAGGATCCCGGGACTGCCCTTCGGCAAGGAGATCCTGCTGGGCACCGGACTGTTGCTGGCCGCCGGAATCCTGATCGCCCGGATGTTCGGCGTCGACGTGCCGCTGGGCACCCTCATTCCGGTCGCGGCGATCCTGGGCGGCGCGGCGATCGCCTGGATGCAGCTGGACGAGACCCGCCGGGCGGGCCTCGTGGACAAGACCAAGGCCGACCAGGCCGGCGGCTGGGCCCGGCTCGCGGCCGGGCTGGCGCTCGTCGTCGCCGGCGTGCTGGTGATGGTGTCCGGATCCGGCTCCTGGCAGCAGACCTGGCTTGCCCTACTGTCCTCAGTGGCGGTCCTGGGCGGCGTCGCCCTGGTGCTGCTTCCCTGGGCCCTGAGGTTCTGGCGCGATCTGGAAACCGAACGCGCCGGCCGGGTCCGTGCCACCGAGCGGGCCGAGATCGCCGCGCACCTGCACGATTCCGTGCTGCAGACCCTGGCATTGATCCAGCGGCGCGCCGGGAACGAGCACGATGTGCTCCGGCTTGCCCGCGCGCAGGAGCGGGAACTGCGGGCCTGGCTGTACCGGGATCCGGGCCAGGACGCCGGCCACCTTTCGGACGGCATCAAGGCCGCCGCCGCGGAGGTGGAGGATTCGCTGGGGCTCGCCGTTGACGTGGTCAGCGTCGGAGACTGCGCCATGACCGAACGCCACGAGGCCCTCGTCCAGGCGGCCCGCGAGGCGATGCTGAACGCCGCGCGCCACGGCGGCGGGGCCGTGTCCGTGTACCTTGAAGTCACCGACGGCGCCGCTGAGGTCTTCGTGAAGGACCGCGGGCCCGGATTCGATCCGGACTCCGTCCCCGCGGACCGCCTCGGCGTCCGCGAGTCGATCGTGGGGCGGATGCGCCGGCACGGCGGCACCGCAGCCATCAGCAGCGGCCCGGACGGCACCGAGGTGCGGCTCAGGCTGCCGGTGTCCCCGACGGAGTCTCTGACGGAGTCAGCGACAGCACCGGCCGCCGCCGGAGCGACGGCAGCCTCCGCGGCGCCATCCGCGGCACCATCCATCGACAAACGAGAGGGACCACCGTGAACAACGCGGCAGCAGGCAGCCCGGCCCGGACGATCCGGGTGGTGATCGTGGATGACCACGCCATCTTCCGGTCCGGCCTCAAGGCCGATCTGGATTCCGGCATCGTGGTTGCCGGCGAGGCGGGCACGGTGGAGGAAGCCGTCGCGGTCATCGCCGCGGGCCGCCCCGACGTCGTGCTGCTGGACGTGCACCTGCCCGGCGGCCTCGGCGGCGGCGGGCGTGAGGTGCTGGCCGGCTCCGCCCCGCTGCTGGCCACCACCAGGTTTTTGGCGCTGAGTGTCTCGGATGCCGCGGAGGATGTGGTCTCCGTCATCCGGGCCGGGGCGCGCGGCTACGTCACCAAGACCATTTCCGGCGCGGAAATTTCCGACGCCGTCCGCCGGGTTGCCGGCGGCGACGCCGTCTTTTCACCCCGGCTGGCGGGCTTTGTCCTGGACGCCTTCGGGACCGCCCCGGCCGACATCGCCGACGACGAACTGGACCGGCTCTCCGCCCGCGAACTCGAAGTGATGCGCCTGATCGCCCGCGGCTACAGCTACAAGGAAGTCGCCAAGGAGCTGTTCATCTCGATCAAGACCGTGGAAACCCACGTCTCGGCCGTGCTGCGCAAGCTCCAGCTCTCCAGCCGGCACGAACTGACCCGCTGGGCAGCCGAGCGCCGCCTGCTCTGACCGCCGTCGGATCCTCCCGCACCCTGCTGCCCAAAGACAGACGCTCCCGCAGGTCCTGCTGCCCGAAGACAGACGCTCCCTCACATCGAGTGAGGGAGCGTCTGTCTTTTACCTGCCAAATGTGAGGGAGCGTTCGGGATTCCGCTGCGAAAGCTGAGGGAGGGTCCTATTTGGCTTTGCCGAGGAAGTCCTGCAGACGGCCGACGCCCGTGGCCAGGTCCTCGTCGCCCAGGGCGTAGGACAGGCGGAGGTAACCGGAGGGGCCGAAGGCCTCGCCCGGAACCACCGCAACTTCGACCTCGTCGAGGATCAGGGCGGCCAGCTCCGCGGACGTCGAGGGCCGGACGGGACCGTCCGCGGACGGGAACTCCTTGCCGAGCAGGGCGCGGACGTCAGCGTATACGTAGAAGGCGCCCTTCGGCGTCGGGCATTCAACGCCCTCAATCGCGTTCATGCCGGCCACGATCGCCTTGCGTCGCCGGTCAAAGGCGACCTTCATCTCATCGACCGCGGTCAGCGGGCCGGAGACCGCGGCGAGGGCCGCGACCTGCGGGATGTTCGAGACGTTGGAGGTGGCGTGCGACTGCAGGTTGGTGGCGGCCTTGATGACGTCGACCGGGCCGATCATCCAGCCCACCCGCCAGCCGGTCATGGCGTACGTCTTGGCGACCCCGTTGAGGATGACCACCTTGTCCCCCAGTTCGGGAACTGCCGTGGCAATCGAGGTGAACGGCACGCCGTCGTACGTCAGGTGCTCATAGATCTCATCGGTGACCACCCACAGTCCCTTGGATGCCGCCCACTGGCCGATTTCCCTGACCTGTTCCGGCGAATAGACGGCGCCGGTGGGGTTGGACGGGGAAACGAAAAGCAGGACCTTGGTCCGGTCCGTGCGGGCCGCTTCCAGTTGCTCCACGGTGACCAGATACCCCTGCTCCGGCCCGGCGAAGACCTCCACCGGCACGCCGCCGCCGAGCCGGATGGCCTCCGGGTAGGTGGTCCAGTACGGGGTGGGGACAATGACCTCGTCGCCCGGATCCAGCAGGGTCGCGAAGGTGTTGTACACGGCCTGCTTCCCCCCGTTGGTCACCAGCACCTGTGACGCCTCGGCCCGGTAGCCCGAGTCCCTGAAGGTCTTGTCCGCGATGGCCTGCCTGAGCTCGGGCAGGCCGCCGGCGGGGGAGTAGCGGTGGTACTTCGGCTGGCCGGCGGCCTCAATGGCGGCCTGCACGATGTAGCCCGGAGTGGGGAAATCGGGTTCGCCGGCGCCGAAGCCTATGACAGGCCGGCCCGCCGCCTTCAATGCCTTCGCCTTGGCATCGACGGCCAGGGTGGCGGATTCGGCTATGGCGGAAATGCGCTGGGAGATGCGGGCGGCAGGCATGGCGGGTCCATTCTTCGCTTGCAGCTGGGGAGGCTGGTTGTGGGATTCGACGGAATCTACTCTATGCTGTTCAGCGGATCGTCCGGTGTGCCGGCAGACAAATGTGACCGGAGGCATTCGGCCCACTTTCGCAGGCACGCCAGCGGTCCGGGAGAGGCCGGTTCGACGTAGACGCAGTTGTTGCGTAGACTGGTTCTCCGGTGTTGAAAACACGATGATGGCCTGCGCCTCAGTGAAGTCTGGGAACGCGTGGCCGGAGCGGGGTTTCAATCCATAGGGTAGTGGCGCAATTGGTAGCGCAGCGGTCTCCAAAACCGCAGGTTGCAGGTTCGAGTCCTGTCTGCCCTGCGCATGCTGTTCCGGGAAATCCGGAACCAGCGCAGCAACCATGGTTCAGTCCAGAACCGGGAATCCGACATTGCGAGGATGAGTGAGGACCAGGTGACCGAAACAGCTGCGAGCAGCTCCAAAGGCCGCCCCGCGAAGAATGCCGCCAGGGCTGGCTTCTTCGCCCGAATCGCACTCTTCGTCCGCCAGGTGATCGGCGAACTGAAGAAGGTCGTGGCACCAACCCGCAAGGAACTGGTCAATTACACGCTCGTGGTGCTGGTGTTCGTGACCATCATGATGCTCATCGTCACCCTGCTCGATCTGGCCTTCGGGACCGGAGTGAGCTGGGTCTTCGGCGCTCAGGGCGCCACGAACCGCTAAGGCGACCGGTCCGCAGCCTGTGTGGATTCCCCGGGAAACCGGGGATTCTGCGGGGTGTGCGGAATTGAGTCATTTAAATAGGCATGTTAGGCAATGAGGAAGCAGGAGACCAAGTGTCTGAGCAGGAGCTCGAGGTAACTGAGACTGAGCTGGATAAGAGCCAGGACGCCGCGGTGGAAGCCGTGGAAGAGTCCGAGGCTGCGTCTGCTGCGCCCGCATCCGATGTCACTGACGAGGCCGTAGCTGAGGACACCGAAGACGGCGACGCCGAGACAGCCGAAGGGGGCGACGCTGAGTCCGCTGAGGACACCGACGCCGAGTCCGGCGAGGACGCGGGCGCTCTCGAAGCCGAGGACGCCGACGCCGAGTCCGCCGGGGACGCCGACGCTCTCGAAGCCGCCGCTGCCGCCGCCGAGGTCGATCCGGCCGATGAGTTCAAGGCCAAGCTGCGCCGCCAGGAGGGTGACTGGTATGTCATCCACTCCTACGCGGGTTACGAAAACCGCGTCAAGGCAAACCTCGAGACCCGCATCCAGACCCTGGACATGGAAGATTACATCTTCGAGATCCAGGTTCCGATGGAGGAAGTCGTCGAGATCAAGAATGCCCAGCGCAAGATCATCAACCGCGTCCGCATTCCCGGCTACGTCCTGGTCCGCATGGACCTGACGGATGCCTCCTGGGGCGCCGTCCGCCACACCCCCGGTGTGACCGGCTTCGTGGGCAACGCCCACAACCCCGTGCCGCTGCGCCTCGATGAGGTCTTCTCCATGCTCGCGCCGGTCTTCGAAGAGGAGCAGGCCGAGAAGGGCAAGCCGGTCAAGCACGCTGCCGCCCAGGTCGACGTCGACTTCGAGGTCGGCGAGTCGGTCATCGTCAAGGAAGGTCCGTTCGAGACCCTTCCCGCCACGATCTCCGAGATCAAGATCGATTCGCAGACCCTCGTGGTGCTGGTCTCCATCTTCGAGCGCGAGACCCCCGTCACCCTGGCGTTCAACCAGGTCAGCAAGATCTAGCTTTCCGCATAGAATTCGCCCCGGGCTGCCCGCTTAGCAGTCCCGGAGCGGCCGGCCGCCTCGCCATGGCGGCCACCAACCTGAGGCACGCTCCTGTGCCCCAGGACGTTATTGAGAGAAGGACCCTACATTGGCTCCCAAGAAGAAGGTCACCGGCCTCATCAAGCTGCAGATCCAGGCAGGTGCCGCTAACCCGGCTCCGCCGATCGGTCCTGCGCTTGGCCAGCACGGTGTCAACATCATGGAATTCTGCAAGGCGTACAACGCTGCGACAGAAGCCCAGCGCGGCAACGTTATCCCCGTTGAAATCACGGTCTACGAGGACCGTTCCTTCACGTTCATCACCAAAACCCCGCCGGCTGCGGAGCTCATCAAGAAGGCTGCAGGCGTTGCCAAGGGTTCACCGACCCCGCACACCGTCAAGGTTGCCAAGCTGACCCAGGCCCAGGTCAACGAGATCGCCACCACCAAGATGGAAGACCTCAACGCCACGAGCCTCGAAGGCGCAGCGAAGATCATCGCCGGCACCGCCCGTTCCATGGGTATCACCGTCGAAGGCTAATAGCCTTTACCGCCGGGCGACCGGCACCACTAAACATTGAAATGTTGGAAATCCGGTACGGATGAACCGTTCGGAGTCCCGACTGTGGCAGGGCCCAGCGCGGTCCGCAGACCACAACTGCACAAGGAGAAATAAGCAGCATGGCAAAGCGCAGCAAAGCATATGAGGCAGCCGCAGCCAAGATCGACGCGGAGAAGTTCTACGCGCCGTTCGAGGCAGTGACGCTGGCCAAGGACACCAACCCGTCCAAGTTCGACGCCACCGTTGAGGTTGCGTTCCGCCTCGGCGTTGATCCCCGCAAGGCCGACCAGATGGTCCGCGGCACGGTTATCCTCCCCCACGGCACCGGTAAGGTTGCCCGCGTCCTCGTCTTCGCCACGGGCGACAAGGCTGACGCAGCAATCGCAGCCGGCGCCGACTTCGTGGGTTCCGATGACCTCATCGAAAAGATCGCAGCCGGCTGGACCGACTTCGACGCAGCCGTCGCCACCCCTGACCTCATGGGCAAGGTCGGCCGCCTCGGTAAGGTCCTGGGCCCGCGTAACCTGATGCCGAACCCGAAGACCGGCACCGTGACCGCTGACGTCGCCAAGGCCGTCAACGACATCAAGGGTGGCAAGATCGACTTCCGCGTCGACAAGCACTCCAACCTGCACTTCATCATCGGCAAGGTTTCGTTCGACGCCCTCAAGCTGGCCGAGAACTACGCTGCCGCCCTCGAAGAGGTCCTTCGCCTCAAGCCGTCCGCTTCCAAGGGCCGCTACATCCAGAAGGCCACCGTCGCCACGACGTTTGGCCCGGGCATCTCGGTTGACCCCAACGTCACCAAGGTCCTGACCGAGGTCTAATCCTCAACAGTTCCGCAAGGAGCACCAGGAAGACCGTCCCGCACGCTGCGGGGCGGTCTTTCTGCGTTCCCGGCGATGTATTCCTGGCCATCAGCATCCCGCTCGGGTTCGCGTCGCCGGGGCTACGACGGCGAGTGGCAGCGCACCGTCAGGACCGTTGCGGGCGGCGTCCGGGCGTGACGCGGGCTCCGCCGTCGGCTGACCCGGCTCCGCCGTGGAGGGTGCGGACGCCTACGCCCGTCAGCCCGCTCCGGACCGCGCCCCATGGAACGCCGACGGAAACCGGCATATGCTGGCGGTTGAAAGTCCCGGCTGGAGCCGGGCCTCGGGCACCGATGGGTGGCAGAACGGCTGGGATGATGCCCTCTATGGCAAGTGACGTGCGGATTGAACAGCTGTGGATACCCGATTCCCTCGACGGGCCGGACGCCGCCGACTTCCTGGCCGCCGTCGAAGTGGGGCGCAAGGTGCGCATGCAGACGTGGGGCAGCGACGACCTCGCCTACGCCCCGCAGGAAAAGCTGCTCGAGCTCGCCGATCCCTATGAGCGCCAGGTCATCCTCGTGGCAAAGGTCGACGGCGAGATCGTCGGGGCCGCGGACATCGCCCTGCCGCTCGCGGACGACCTCGACCTCGCCGAGGTCACCCTTGACATCCTGCCGGAGTTCCAGGGCCAGGGTGTCGGCAGGCAGCTGCTGGAGGCTGCGGAGCACTTCGCCCGCGACGAAGGCCGGCACAGGATCCTGATCGACACCAACCATCCCGGCGCCTCGCTGGCTGACGGTGCCGCCGAGCAACTGGTGCCCGGCAGCGGGTTCGGCTTCGTCCCGCTGGGCAGCCGGGAGGTCGAGTTCGCCCGGCTCACCGGCTACACCCTGCAGCACATTGAGCAGTTCAGCGCCTGCGCCCTTCCCCTGGACAGCAAGCTCGTCGCCGAACTGGAGACCGAGGCCGAGGAGGCCAACGCCGGCCGCTACCGCCTGCACCACTGGACCGACCGGTGCCCGGACCAATGGCTCGAGGCCGTCGCGGCCCTGGAAAACCGGGCCGGGGAGGACGGGGTTCCGGGGGTTGAAGCCGCGGACATGGTGTTCGACGGCGGCATCCTGCGTGAGGCGGAGGATGCCACCATCGCGCAGGGGCGCCGGACGGTGGTCACCGCCGTCGAACACCTCGCCAGCGGGACGCTCGTGGGCCTGACCACCATCAGTGTCCTTGCCCTGCGGCCCGATGTGGTCTTCCAGGACGACACCGTGGTGCTGCAGGAGCACCGGGGCAACAAGCTGGGCCTGCTGATCAAGGTCGCCAACATGGAACGGCTCAGCGAACAGTTCCCGGACGCACGGGTCCTCTATACCTGGAATGCCCCGGACAACCGCTACCTGCTCAAGGTGAACCAGCAGCTCGGCTTCACCACCGCCGGCGTCACGGGTATCTGGGAGAAGGAACTGCCGGACTTCGGGCCGTCGGTCAGCTGAGCCCGCCGGCGGGGCAGGCCTGCCAGCCCGCCCCGATTTGGCGTGCACACACCGCGTCCCGTAGGCTGGGAGGACCAAAGACCGTCGGTTGTTGGAAATCCACTCTCCCAAGCAAGACTCAATTCTGCAGTCGTGCCGGGGAGGGCCAGTGGGTTTCCGGACGAAGGACCCTGAACATAGGGCGGCCGGCGCAGGTGAACGAAGCAAAGCTCCGCGGTCATTGACCGCGTCGAGACAAGCCCCGTGCATCTGCGCGGGGCGTTTTTAGTTTTAGCTCATCTGAGCGGGGACCGGGCAATACCGGCACTATCCCCGGAAGGAGGGTTATGGCAACGCCTAGCAAGGTTTCAGCAGTAGCTGAGATCACTAACGATTTCAAGGAATCGAACGCCGCTGTCCTGACCGAATACCGTGGGCTCACCGTTGCACAGCTCAAGCAGCTGCGTGTCTCTCTCGGCCAGGACACCAAGTTCTCGGTCGTCAAGAACACCCTGACCGCCATTGCAGCCAAGGAAGCTGGTGTCGAAGCATTCAACGACCAGCTCGCCGGCCCCACTGCAATCGCGTTCATCAAGGGTGACGCAGTTGCCGCTGCCAAGAGCCTGACGGATTTTGCCAAGGCCAACAAGCAGCTGGTTATCAAGACCGGTTACTTTGAGGGCAAGGCACTGAACGCGAGCGAAGTTGCTGCCCTGGCAGCCCTCGAGTCCCGCGAGCTGCAGCTCGCCAAGGTTGCAGGCATCCTCAAGGCTCCTGCTGCCGCCGCTGTACGCATCATCGACGCACTGCGCCTCAAGCTTGAAGAAGAGAACGGTGCACCGGCAGAAGCCGAGGCGCCCGCCGCTGAAGAAGCCCCGGCCGAGGCTGTTGCTCCGGCTGACGCTCCCGCAGCAGATGCAGCAGCAGAGGCCGAAGCTTCGGCTGACGCCGCAGCCCCCGAAGAGAACTAACTCTCTACACCAGACTCCGGTGCGACGGCACGCCCCAGGCCGCCGGGCACCACTATAGGAAGGACGCCACACCATGGCGAAGCTCACCAACGAAGAGCTCATTGAAGCTTTCAAGGAACTGACCATCATCGAACTCTCCGAGTTCGTCAAGCTCTTCGAAGAGACCTTCGAAGTTACCGCTGCCGCTGTCGCAGTTGCTGGCCCCGCTGCCGGCGCTGCTGCAGAAGAAGAAGAGCAGACGGCATTCGACGTCATCCTGGAACACCCGGGCGACAAGAAGATCGCAGTGATCAAGGAAGTTCGCGCCATCACTTCCCTGGGCCTCAAGGAAGCCAAGGACCTGGTCGACAGCGCCCCCAAGGCTATCCTCGAAGGCGTCACCAAGGAAGCTGCCGAGAAGGCTGTTGCCCAGCTCGAAGAAGCCGGCGCTCGCGTTACCCTCAAGTAACACGCTTCCACCGGGGGCCGGATGGAAGCGCCCTGCGTTTCCGTTCAGCTCCGGGAAACCCCGTCCACTCCGGTGGGCGGGGTTTCCTGCGTCCCGGCCCAGGTACGTGCGTCCCAGCCCAACCAACTCGCAGTTGTTGTCGTTCCCAGCGCCGGGAACGACAACTGCTGCGAGCTAGATGGGCTCGGTGATGTCCGCGACGACGGCGTCCAGCGCCGCCGTGAGCGCATCCGCCTCCACGAACGCGCTGTAGCCGTGCTCGCCGGCGCCCAGCGAGATCCGGCGGCCTGTGATGCTCCGGTCGGCGTACACCGGCCAGGGCGAGGTGCTGCCCAGCGGCGTGATCGTGCCGCGCTCGTAGCCGGTGGCGTCGAAGGCCGTCTCCGCCGTCGGGAGCGAGAGCTTGTTGACGCCGAGCAGTTTCCGGAGCTTGGGCCAGGAAATCTGCCGGCCCCCGGGAATGAGGGCGAACAGGAAGCTGCCGTCCTTGTGTTTGACCACGAGTGATTTCACGATGTCCGCGGCCTCGATGCCCAGGATCCGGGCCGCTTCCTCCAGGCTGTTCGCGGCGAGCCGTTCCACCAGCCGGACCTCGAGCCCCCGGGCGGCGGCGTCGGCCAGGAACCGTTCCCGGCCGGCGCCGTTGTTGACGCCGGCCGGCCCGTCGTCCGGCTTGCTGGCTGTCATGATCCGCTCAGTCGCGGTAGAGCAGCAGTGCTTCGCCCTGGCCGCCGCCGCCGCACAGCGACACCGCGGCTTTTCCGGTGCCGCGCCGCTTCAGCTCGTGCGCGGCATGGAGCGCCAGCCTGGCACCGGAGGCGCCGATCGGGTGCCCCAGGGCGATCGCGCCGCCGTGGATATTGCATTGCTCCAGCGGGTAGCCGAGGTCCTTGAGCGACTGGACGGCCACCGAACCGAAGGCCTCGTTGATTTCGATGAAGTCCAGGTCCGCGGTGGACCAGCCGGCCCGCTGAAGGGCATTCCTGATGGCGTTGGACGGCTGCGAGTGCAGGGAGTTGTCCGGCCCGGCAACCTGGCCGGGCTTGCCGACGACGGCCAGGTACTCCAGGCCGTTGTCCTGCGCGAATTTCCGGGAGCAGAGCACCAGGGCGGCGGCGCCGTCGGACAGGGGAGAGGAGTTTCCGGCGGTGATGGTGCCGTCCGTGGCGAACGCCGCCCGCAGGCCGGCCAGGGAGCCGACGGTCGTGTCCGGCCGGATGCCTTCGTCCGCGGTCAGGACGATCGGATCGCCCTTGCGCTGCTTGACGCTGATCGGGGCGATTTCGCCGTCGAAGACGCCGTCCTTGGCCGCCCGTGCTGCACGCTGGTGGGACTGCACCGCGACCTCGTCCTGCGAGGTCCTGTCGATGCCCAGGGTGACGTTCCTGCTTTCCGTGGACAGGCCCATGGACTGCCCGTCGAAGGCATCCGTCAGCCCGTCATGGGCGGCGACGTCGAGCGCCTGGACAGTGCCGTAGGTCCAGCCCTGCCGGGAGCCCGGCAGGATGTGCGGGGCACGGCTCATGGACTCCTGGCCGCCTGCGACGACGACGGTGGCGTCACCGCTGCGGATCATCCGGGCGGCGTCGATCACGGCTGTGAGGCCCGAAAGGCAGACCTTGTTGATGGTGACGGTGGGGACGTTCCAGCCGATGCCGGCGGCAATGGCGCTCTGCCGCGCCGGGTTCTGGCCCGCCCCGGCCTGCAGCACCTGGCCCATGATCACCGAGTCCACCTGTCCGGCCTTCACCCCGCCGGCGGCCAGGGCCGCCCTGATGGCGTGGGCGCCCAGTTCAACGGCCGTGAAACCGGCCAGCTGGCCGTTGAGCCGGCCCTGGGGAGTGCGGGCGGCGGCGACGATGACAACATCATTGTTGTCCGCGGAGTTGCTCATTATTTCCTCTCCGATGGGGTTTCTCTTCCGATCATTAACGGGACACTCCTAGGTTATCGTGACCCCTGTCACGGAGCCATCGCGCGTCCACCCACTGCTCCACCCGCTGCTCCAGCTGCTGCTCCAGCTGCTGCTCCACTTGCTGCTCCAGCCGCTGCTTCAACCTGGCAGGGCAGTTCCATCCGTTGCTCCCTTTTGCTCCCTTCGGGCCGGGCGGTGCTTGCAATCGCGCCGGAATTGGGGTAGACAAGGAGGTTGCTTTGCCGTATCGTAGATATTTGCGTCTTCCCTGTTTACCTTCAGCCTGCATATAGCGGTGGGCTTAGCCCGGCAGTTGCGCCATCAATGTGCCGTCTACAACGTGCACCACCATGGGCAGCGCGGGTCCCGGGTCATATAGCGGAACCGGATTGGTAGCGCTGCGGAGTCACTCCGCAGGGTCCATAGCGGGGGAGATCTGAAAACGCCTGAAGGTCTGTGGAAGGATCCCTCTTGGTCGCCTCGAGCACCTCTAATGTAAACAACGCAGCAACCGCTATCAATGCCGACAGCACCGACGGTGCAACCCGGCGGCTCTCATTCGCTAAGATTCACGAACCTCTTGACGTTCCGAATCTGCTTGCCCTGCAGACGGACAGCTTCGACTGGCTCGTCGGCAACGAACGCTGGCAGGCCCGTGTAGCGAAAGCCGCCGAAGAAGGCGACCTGAGTGTCGCCACCTCCTCCGGTCTGTCCGACATCTTTGAAGAGATCTCCCCGATCGAGGATTTCCAGGGCACCATGTCCCTGAGCTTCTCCGAGCCGGAGTTCGCTGATCCCAAATACACCATGGCCGAGTGCAAGGACCGGGACGCCACGTACTCGGCTCCGCTGTACGTCAAGGCCGAATTCATGAACAACAACACGGGCGAAATCAAGCAGCAGACCGTGTTCATGGGTGACTTCCCGCTGATGACCGAGAAGGGCACCTTCGTCGTCAACGGCACCGAGCGTGTCGTCGTCTCCCAGCTGGTCCGTTCCCCGGGCGCCTACTTTGAGCGCACCCCGGACAAGACCAGCGACAAGGACATCTTCACCGCGAAGATCATCCCGTCCCGCGGCGCCTGGTTCGAACTCGAAATCGACAAGCGCGACCAGGTCGGCGTCCGCCTTGACCGCAAGCGCAAGCAGTCCGTCACGGTGCTGCTGAAGGCCCTCGGCTGGACCGAAGGCCAGATCCTCGAGGAATTCGGCCAGTACGACTCCATGCGCGCAACGCTGGAGAAAGACGCCACCGAGACCCGCGAAGACGCCTTGCTGGACATCTACCGGAAGCTGCGGCCGGGCGAGCCGCCCACGGTCGAGGCTGCCCAGTCCCTGCTGGACAACCTGTACTTCAACTCCAAGCGCTATGACCTTGCCAAGGTCGGCCGTTACAAGATCAACCGCAAGCTTGGCATCGACCGCTCCCTTGCTGACAAGGAAGCCTCCGTCCTGCACGTTGAGGACATCGTTGCCATGATCAAGTTCCTGGTTGCCCTGCACGCCGGCGAGAAGACCCTCACGGGCAAGCGCGACGGCCAGGACCACGAACTGCGCGTCGAGATCGATGACATCGACCACTTCGGCAACCGCCGCATCCGCGCCGTCGGCGAGCTCATCGAGAACCAGGTCCGCACCGGCCTGTCCCGCATGGAGCGCGTTGTCCGCGAGCGTATGACCACCCAGGACGTCGAGGCCATCACGCCGCAGACGCTGATCAACATCCGCCCCGTCGTGGCAGCCATCAAGGAGTTCTTCGGAACGTCCCAGCTGTCCCAGTTCATGGACCAGAACAACCCGCTCTCGGGTCTGACCCACAAGCGCCGCCTGTCCGCGCTGGGCCCGGGTGGTCTGTCCCGTGACCGCGCCGGCATGGAAGTACGCGACGTTCACCCGTCCCACTACGGACGCATGTGCCCCATCGAAACCCCTGAAGGCCCGAACATCGGCCTGATCGGTTCGCTGGCCTCCTACGGCCGCATCAACCCGTTCGGCTTCATCGAGACTCCTTACCGTCTTGTCTCCGAAGGCGTTGTCGCCGATGAGGTCCAGTACCTGACGGCCGACGACGAGGCAGAGGTCCTGATCGCACAGGCCAACGCTCCGCTGGATGAGAACAAGAGGTTCGCCGAGGAGACCGTCCTGGTCCGCGCCCGTGGTGGTGGAGGCGAGCCCGTGCTGGTTCCCGCCGCCGAGGTCGAGTTCATGGACGTTTCCCCGCGCCAGATGGTGTCTGTGGCAACCGCCCTGATCCCGTTCCTCGAGCATGACGATGCCAACCGCGCCCTCATGGGTGCGAACATGCAGCGCCAGGCCGTGCCGCTGGTCCGTTCCGAGGCGCCGTTCGTCGGCACCGGCATGGAGCGCGCCGCCGCCGTCGACGCCGGTGACGTTGTCATCGCGAAGAAGGCGGGTGTGGTGACCGAGGTCTCCGCCGAGCTGGTCATCATGCTCAACGACGACGGTACGGAAACCAACTACCGGATCAACAAGTTCGCCCGCTCCAACCAGGGCAACTGCTACAACAACCGTGTCCTGGTGAACGAAGGCCAGCGCCTGGAGGTCGGCGGCATCATCGCCGACGGCCCGGCAACGGACCAGGGTGAACTCGCCCTCGGCAAGAACCTGCTCGTGGCATTCATGTCCTGGGAAGGCCACAACTTCGAGGATGCCATCATCCTGTCCCAGCGCATCGTGGCCGAGGACGTCCTGTCCTCCATCCACATCGAGGAGCACGAGATCGATGCCCGCGACACCAAGCTTGGTGCCGAGGAAATCACCCGTGACATCCCCAACGTGTCCGAGGAAGTCCTGGCAGGACTGGACGAGCGCGGCATCATCCACATCGGCGCCGAGGTCGAAGCCGGCGACATCCTGGTCGGAAAGGTCACGCCCAAGGGCGAGACCGAGCTGACCCCGGAAGAGCGCCTGCTGCGCGCCATCTTCGGTGAGAAGTCCCGCGAAGTGCGCGACACCTCCCTGAAGGTTCCGCACGGCGAGTCCGGCACCGTCATCGGGGTCCGCGTCTTCGACCGGGACAACGACGACGAGCTCCCCCCGGGCGTCAACCAGCTGGTCCGCGTGTACGTTGCCGCCAAGCGCAAGATCACCGACGGCGACAAGCTCGCCGGCCGTCACGGCAACAAGGGCGTCATCTCCAAGATCCTCCCGATCGAGGACATGCCCTTCCTTGCCGACGGCACCCCCGTTGATATCGTCCTGAACCCGCTGGGTGTTCCGGGCCGCATGAACGTCGGCCAGGTGCTGGAAACGCACCTCGGCTGGGTTGCCAAGACCGGCTGGAAGATCGAGGGCGAGCCCGAGTGGATGAAGCAGCTGCCGAACCTGCCGCGCGAGAGTGGCCAGACCACTGTGGCGACGCCGGTCTTCGACGGTGCGCGTGAAGAGGAAATCACGGGCCTGCTCGACTCCACCAACGTCACCCGCGACGGCGTCCGCCTGATCGACGCCTCGGGCAAGACGCGTCTGTTCGACGGCCGCTCCGGCGAGCCGTTCCCGGATCCGATCGCTGTCGGCTACATGTACATCCTGAAGCTCCACCACCTGGTGGACGACAAGATCCACGCCCGCTCCACCGGCCCGTACTCCATGATCACGCAGCAGCCGCTGGGTGGTAAGGCACAGTTCGGTGGCCAGCGCTTCGGTGAAATGGAAGTGTGGGCGCTCGAGGCCTACGGCGCCGCGTACACGCTCCAGGAACTCCTCACGATCAAGTCCGATGATATCCACGGTCGTGTGAAGGTCTACGAAGCCATCGTCAAGGGCGAGAACATCCCCGAGCCGGGCGTTCCTGAGTCCTTCAAGGTCTTGATCAAGGAAATGCAGTCGCTGTGCCTGAACGTGGAAGTTCTTTCCACGGACGGAACCACAATTGAAATGCGTGACTCTGATGACGCAGTCTTCACGGCTGCGGAAGAACTGGGCATCGATCTGTCTCGTGCAGAGCCCAGTTCCGTAGAAGAGGTTTAGCAGGCGGCGTACGACGGCGGGTGACCACCCGCCGTCGTACATCACCTCCCTCTTCCCGTAACCCAAGACTTCAGAATTTAGAGAACAAGAGAGAACAGGGACCATATGTCCAGCGAATCCTCCTTCGGCCTCATGCAGATCGGCCTCGCCACCGCGGAAGACATCCGTGGCTGGTCTTACGGCGAGGTTAAGAAGCCGGAAACCATCAACTACCGCACGCTCAAGCCCGAGAAGGACGGCCTCTTCTGCGAGAAGATCTTCGGCCCTTCCCGCGACTGGGAATGCTACTGCGGCAAGTACAAGCGCGTGCGCTTCAAGGGCATCATCTGCGAGCGGTGTGGCGTTGAGGTCACCCGCGCCAAGGTGCGCCGTGAGCGCATGGGCCACATCGAGCTGGCCGCGCCTGTCACGCACATCTGGTACTTCAAGGGTGTCCCGTCCCGCCTGGGCTACCTCCTGGACCTGGCACCGAAGGACCTCGAGAAGGTCATCTACTTCGCCGCCTACATGATCACGAGCGTCGACGCCGACAGCCGCCACGAGGAACTGCCCAACCTCCAGGTTGAGCACGACATCGAGAAGAAGCAGCTGATCGACAACCGCGACTCGGACATCGCCACGATCGCGCGCGACCTTGAGAACGAGATTGCCCGCCTCGAAGGCGAAGGCGCCAAGGCTGCCGACAAGAAGAAGGCCCGCGACTCCGCCGACCGCCAGATGGCCAACGTCCGCAAGCGTGCGGACGCCGAAATCGAGCGCCTCGAGCAGGTCTGGGACCGGTTCAAGAACCTCAAGGTCGCCGACCTCGAAGGTGACGAAGGCCTGTACCGCGAACTCCGTGACCGCTACGGCATGTACTTCGAAGGCTCCATGGGTGCCGAGGCCATCAAGAAGCGCCTGGAGAACTTCGACATGCAGGCCGAGTCGGACATGCTGCGCGACATCATCGCCAACGGCAAGGGCCAGCGCAAGACCCGCGCGCTGAAGCGCCTGAAGGTGGTCAACGCGTTCCTGACCACCAACAACAGCCCGCTCGGCATGGTGCTGGATGCCGTCCCGGTGATCCCGCCGGAACTGCGCCCGATGGTCCAGCTGGACGGCGGCCGCTTCGCGACCTCCGACCTCAACGACCTCTACCGCCGTGTGATCAACCGCAACAACCGCCTCAAGCGCCTGCTTGACCTCGGTGCCCCGGAGATCATCGTCAACAACGAGAAGCGCATGCTTCAGGAAGCCGTTGACAGCCTCTTCGACAACGGCCGCCGCGGCCGTCCGGTCACCGGTCCGGGCAACCGTCCGCTGAAGTCCCTGAGCGACATGCTCAAGGGCAAGCAGGGCCGTTTCCGCCAGAACCTCCTCGGCAAGCGCGTCGACTACTCCGGCCGTTCGGTCATCGTCGTCGGCCCGCAGCTGAAGCTGCACCAGTGTGGCCTGCCCAAGCAGATGGCACTGGAGCTCTTCAAGCCGTTCGTGATGAAGCGCCTGGTGGACCTCAACCACGCCCAGAACATCAAGTCGGCCAAGCGCATGGTCGAGCGTTACCGTCCGCAGGTCTGGGACGTGCTGGAAGAGATCATCACCGAACACCCGGTGCTGCTCAACCGTGCACCTACCCTGCACCGCCTCGGCATCCAGGCGTTCGAACCGCAGCTTGTTGAAGGCAAGGCAATCCAGCTCCACCCGCTGGTCTGTGGCGCCTTCAACGCTGACTTCGACGGCGACCAGATGGCCGTGCACCTGCCGCTGAGCCCCGAGGCCCAGGCTGAGGCGCGCATCCTGATGCTGTCCTCGAACAACATCCTGAAGCCCTCCGACGGCCGCCCGGTGACGCTGCCTTCGCAGGATATGATCATCGGTCTCTACCACCTGACCACCAAGCGTGTCGGTTCGGCGGGCGAAGGCCGGATCTTCTCCTCCGTGGCGGAAGCCATCATGGCCTACGACCTGCGCGAGCTGCACCTGAACTCCAAGGTCAAGATCCGGCTCGAGGGCTTCGTCCCTTACGCCGGCTGGGAAGCTCCGGAAGGCTGGGAGCCCGGCCAGATCGCACTGGTCGAGACCTCCCTCGGACAGGTCGTCTTCAACCAGACGCTGCCCGCGGACTACCCGTGGGTTGAGAACGTTGCGGACAAGGGCGAACTGTCCACGATCGTCAACGACCTCGCCGAGCGCTACCCGAAGGTTGTGGTCGCGGCGACGCTGGACAACCTGAAGGATGCCGGTTTCTACTGGGCCACCCGCTCGGGCGTCACCGTCGCCATCTCCGACATCGAGGTGCCCAAGGACAAGCCGCGGATCCTCGCCGGCTACGAGACCATGGCCGCCAAGATCCAGGGCCAGTACGACAAGGGCCTGATCGACGACGACGAGCGCCGCCAGGAACTGATCGAGATCTGGAACAAGGCAACCAACGAAATCGCGCAGGCGATGCGTGACAGCCTGTCCCCGATGAACACCATCAACCGCATGGTGTCCTCCGGTGCCCGTGGTAACTGGATGCAGGTCCGTCAGATCGCGGGTATCCGTGGCCTCGTGGCCAACCCTAAGGGTGAGATCATCCCGCGTCCGATCAAGTCCTCCTACCGCGAGGGCCTGTCGGTGCTGGAATACTTCATCGCCACGCACGGCGCCCGGAAGGGCCTGGCCGACACTGCGCTGCGTACCGCCAACTCGGGTTACCTGACCCGTCGCCTGGTGGACGTTTCGCAGGACGTCATCGTCCGGGAAGAGGACTGCGGCACCGAGCGCGGCCTCATGACCGCCATCGCGGTGGCAGACGCGAACGGCGAGCTGGTCCTGGACGAGAACGTCGAGAACAGCGCGTACGCCCGCACCCTGGCCGTGGATGTCGTTGACTCCAAGGGCAAGGTCCTGGCCGCCGGCGGCACTGACTGCGGCGACGTCGTCATCGCCGAACTGTTCGCAGCAGGCATCACCGAGGTCAAGGTCCGCTCCGTACTCACCTGTGAGTCCAGCGTCGGCACCTGCGCCCTGTGCTACGGCCGCTCGCTGGCCACCGGCAAGACCGTCGACATCGGTGAGGCAGTGGGCATCATCGCCGCACAGTCCATCGGTGAGCCCGGTACCCAGCTGACCATGCGTACGTTCCACACCGGTGGTGCTGTTTCCGCCAGCGGTGGCGACGACATCACCCAGGGTCTGCCCCGTATCCAGGAGCTCTTCGAAGCCCGTACTCCGAAGGGTGTCGCACCGATTGCCGAAGCAGCCGGCCGCATCACCATCGAAGAGTCCGAGCGGCAGATGCGCCTGGTCATCACCCCGGATGACGGCTCCGAAGAGATCGCCTACCCGGTCCTGCGCCGCTCACGCCTTCTCATCGAGGACGGCGAGCACGTCAGTGTCGGACAGAAGCTCATCAACGGACCGGTCGACCCCAAGCAGGTTCTGCGCATCATGGGCCCCCGCGCCGCGCAGAAGTTCCTGGTGGACGAGGTCCAGGGCGTGTACCGCAGCCAGGGCATCGGCATCCACGACAAGCACGTCGAGGTTATCGTCCGCCAGATGCTGCGCCGCGTCACGGTCATCGAGTCCGGCGAATCGGACCTGCTGCCCGGCGAGCTCGCCGAGCGCAGCCGCTTCGAGGAAGCCAACCGCCGCGTTGTCTCCGAGGGCAAGACGCCGGCTTCCGGCCGTCCTGAGCTCATGGGCATCACGAAGGCGTCCCTGGCGACCGAGTCCTGGCTGTCCGCCGCTTCCTTCCAGGAAACCACCCGCGTCCTGACGCAGGCGGCCATGGAAGGCAAGAGCGATCCGCTGCTCGGCCTCAAGGAAAACGTCATCATCGGCAAGCTCATCCCGGCAGGCACGGGTCTCCCGCGCTACACCAATGTCACGGTGGAGCCCACTGAAGAAGCAAAGGCCAACCTGTTCACCGGCCCCAGCGCATTCAGTGACTTCTCCTACGATTCCCTGGGCGGCGACGGGGCTCCCGAGTTCCACGCCATCCCGCTGGATGACTACGACCTGGGCAACGACTTCCGCTGACGGGCACGGCGGGCCCTTTCGTGTCGCGTTCCGCGCCACGTAGGGACCCGGCCGCCCTGCCCTTTGTTTGACTGAAGGCCCCGTTCCCACGCTGTGGGGGCGGGGCCTCGCTCATTTGCCCAACTGACTCGCAGTTAACGTCGTTATGGGCGCCCATAACGACGTTAACTGCGAGTCAGTTGGGGGATCGGACCCGATGAAGCCGATTAAGGGGCCGGGACGGTCCGTGTTAGACTTGAGACTAATTGTTATTGTGGCAGTGGATGAGTGCGCCGGTTGCAGCTGAAAGGCTGGACCAGGACGACGTTTCCGGTTTGCAGGGTTCTTGTGCAACGTATGCCACATTTTCGCGTGCCTAGGGGCAGTCCGGGATGAGAATCCCCGGAACCCGGCGTGCGGTCCGACTATTAAGGCTTCGCCTCAGCCGCTCCCGAGAGAACTTCAAAGCTCGGGCGGCGGGGTGCAGCGACAAGAGAGCGGCTGCCAACGGCCGCTCCGGATAAAACGGAGAACACGAGAGTGCCTACGATTAACCAGCTGGTCCGCAAGGGCCGCACGCCGAAGGTCAAAAAGACCAAGGCTCCCGCGCTTAACGGCAGCCCGATGCGCCGCGGTGTCTGCACCCGCGTTTACACGACAACCCCGAAGAAGCCGAACTCGGCTCTGCGTAAGGTCGCACGTGTGCGCCTCAACGGTGGCGTTGAAGTCACCGCTTACATCCCCGGTGTAGGCCACAACCTCCAGGAGCACTCCATTGTGCTCGTACGTGGCGGCCGTGTGAAGGACCTTCCGGGTGTCCGCTACAAGATCGTCCGTGGCGCCCTCGATACCCAGGGTGTCAAGAACCGTAAGCAGGCCCGCAGCCGCTACGGCGCAAAGATGGAGAAGAAGTAATATGCCTCGCAAGGGTCCGGCCCCCAAGCGGCCGCTAGTTCTAGATCCCGTTTACGGCTCCCCGCTGGTTACCCAGCTCATCAACAAGGTGCTGGTTGACGGCAAGAAGTCCACCGCAGAGCGCATCGTTTACGGCGCCCTCGAAGGTGCACGTGCCAAGTCCGGCGGCGACCCTGTTGCAGCCCTCAAGAAGGCCATGGAGAACGTCAAGCCTTCCCTCGAGGTCCGCTCCCGCCGCGTCGGCGGCGCCACCTACCAGGTCCCGGTCGAGGTCAAGCCGGGCCGCTCCACTGCCCTCGCCCTCCGCTGGCTGGTCGGCTACTCCAAGGCCCGCCGTGAGAAGACCATGACCGAGCGCCTCCAGAACGAAATCCTGGATGCCTCCAACGGTCTCGGTGCCGCTGTGAAGCGTCGCGAAGACACCCACAAAATGGCCGAGTCCAACAAGGCCTTCGCACACTACCGCTGGTAATAATTCCCGGACGCCGCCGGCTCAACCGGGCCGGCGGCGAACGTGCAGTCCATCCGAAAGGGAGACACCGTGGCACAGGACGTGCTTACCGACCTTAGTAAGGTCCGCAACATCGGCATCATGGCCCACATCGACGCCGGCAAGACCACCACCACCGAGCGCATTCTGTTCTACACAGGTGTGAACCACAAGATCGGCGAAACGCACGACGGCGCTTCGACCACCGACTGGATGGAACAGGAAAAGGAACGCGGCATCACCATCACGTCTGCCGCCGTGACCTGCTTCTGGGACAACAACCAGATCAACATCATCGACACCCCCGGCCACGTCGACTTCACGGTTGAGGTGGAGCGTTCCCTGCGCGTCCTCGACGGTGCCGTTGCCGTGTTCGACGGCAAGGAAGGCGTGGAGCCGCAGTCCGAGACTGTCTGGCGCCAGGCCGACAAGTACAACGTGCCGCGCATCTGCTTCGTCAACAAGATGGACAAGCTCGGCGCCGACTTCTACTTCACCGTGGACACCATCATCGGCCGCCTTGGCGCCAAGCCGCTCGTTATGCAGCTGCCCATCGGTGCCGAGAACGACTTCATCGGTGTGGTGGATCTCCTCGAGATGCGCGCCCTGGTGTGGCCCGGCGACTCCAAGGGTGACGTCACCATGGGTGCCAAGTACGAAGTCCAGGAGATCCCCGCCGATCTCCAGGAAAAGGCCGAGGAATACCGCGCAACGCTCGTCGAGACCGTTGCCGAGGCTACCGAAGAGCTCATGGAGAAGTACCTCGAAGGTGAAGAAATCACCGTCGATGAGCTCAAGGCCGGCATCCGCAAGATGACGATCAACTCCGAGCTCTACCCGGTCTTCTGTGGTTCTGCCTTCAAGAACCGTGGCGTTCAGCCGATGCTCGATGCAGTTGTCGACTACCTGCCGAACCCGCTCGACGTCCCGCCGATGATCGGTCACGATCCGCGCGACGAGGAGAAGGAACTGACGCGCAAGCCGTCCTCCGAGGAGCCGTTCTCGGCCCTGGCATTCAAGATTGCTACGCACCCGTTCTTCGGTCAGCTCACCTTCATTCGCGTGTACTCCGGTCACGTCGAAGCCGGATCCCAGGTGGTCAACTCCACCAAGGGCAAGAAGGAGCGCATCGGCAAGCTGTTCCAGATGCACGCCAACAAGGAAATGCCGGTTGACGGTGCAACCGCCGGCCACATCTACGCAGCGATCGGGCTGAAGGACACCACCACGGGCGACACCCTGTGTGACTCCAGCAACCAGATCGTCCTCGAGTCCATGAGCTTCCCGGAGCCCGTGATCTCGGTTGCGATCGAACCGAACACCAAGGGTGACCAGGAGAAGCTCTCCACCGCCATCCAGAAGCTCTCCGCGGAGGACCCGACCTTCCAGGTCTCCCTCAACGAAGACACCGGCCAGACCATCATCGCCGGCATGGGCGAGCTCCACCTGGACATCCTGGTGGACCGCATGCGCCGCGAATTCAAGGTCGAGGCAAACGTCGGCAAGCCGCAGGTTGCTTACCGCGAAACCATCAAGGCTGTTGTTGCGCGTCACGACTACACGCACAAGAAGCAGACCGGTGGTTCGGGCCAGTTCGCGAAGATCCAGATTGCGATCGCACCGCTGGACACGTCCGACGGCGAGATGTACCTGTTCGAGAACAAGGTCACCGGTGGCCGCATTCCGCGCGAGTACATCCCGTCGGTTGACGCCGGTATCCAGGATGCGCTGAACGACGGCGTCCTGGCCGGTTACCCGGTTGTCGGCATCAGGGCCACGCTGATTGACGGCGCGTACCACGATGTTGACTCCTCGGAAATGGCGTTCAAGATCGCCGGCCGGATGGCTTTCAAGGAAGCCGCCCGCAAGGCGAACCCTGTCCTGCTTGAACCGCTGATGGATGTCGAGGTCCGCACCCCTGAGGAATACATGGGTGAAGTCATCGGTGACCTCAACTCCCGCCGTGGCCAGATGCAGTCCATGGAGGATGCCCAGGGCGTCAAGGTCATCCGTGCTCACGTCCCGCTGTCCGGCATGTTCGGTTACATCGGAGACCTGCGTTCGAAGACCCAGGGCCGCGCTGTGTACTCCATGACGTTCCACAGCTACGCCGAGGTCCCGAAGGCGTTTGCCGACGAGATCATCCAGAAGAACCGCGGCGAGTAGTCCCAGGACTTTCGAAGCGACAAACTCGGGTGCGTCTCCGGTTCCGGAGATTCGCCTGGTGCTGGTGGCCGGTCCCGGTCAGATGCAGTCCGGTCAAGCCGGGCCCCGGCCGCCAGCACGAACAGGCTCTAGGCACTAGTATTAGTTCCTGACTCTGCAATTTCACCAATCCAAAGCCCCCCAAGTAGACTTACCTGAGTTTCTGCCGCGACAAGCGCGGCCGAAGGGTAAGTCATTTGAAAACGTTCTAGGAGGAACCTGTGGCAAAGGCAAAGTTCGAGCGGACTAAGCCGCACGTTAACATCGGTACCATTGGTCACGTTGACCACGGTAAGACGACGTTGACGGCCGCCATTTCCAAGGTGCTGTACGACAAGTACCCGACTCTCAACGAGCAGCGCGACTTCGCGTCTATTGACTCTGCTCCCGAAGAGCGTCAGCGCGGCATTACCATCAACATTTCCCACGTTGAGTACCAGACCGAGAAGCGCCACTACGCCCACGTAGACGCTCCGGGTCACGCTGACTACATCAAGAACATGATCACCGGTGCTGCACAGATGGACGGTGCAATCCTCGTGGTGGCCGCCACTGACGGCCCGATGGCCCAGACCCGCGAGCATGTTCTGCTTGCCCGCCAGGTTGGCGTTCCCTACCTGCTGGTCGCGCTGAACAAGTCGGACATGGTCGATGACGAAGAGCTCCTCGACCTCGTCGAAATGGAAGTTCGCGAGCTGCTTTCGGCTCAGGGCTTCGACGGCGACGAGGCTCCGGTTGTCCGCGTTTCCGGCCTGAAGGCCCTCGAAGGCGACCCGGTTTGGGTCAAGTCCGTCGAGGACCTCATGGAAGCTGTCGACAACTCCGTTCCGGACCCCGTCCGTGACCGTGACAAGCCGTTCCTGATGCCGATCGAAGACGTCTTCACGATCACCGGCCGTGGCACCGTTGTAACGGGCCGCGCCGAGCGTGGAACCCTCGCCATCAACTCCGAGGTCGAGATCGTCGGCATCCGCCCGATCCAGAAGACCACGGTCACCGGTATCGAGATGTTCCACAAGCAGCTCGACGAAGCATGGGCCGGCGAGAACTGTGGCCTCCTGCTCCGCGGTCTGAAGCGCGATGACGTAGAGCGTGGCCAGGTTGTCGTCAAGCCGGGTTCCATCACCCCGCACACCGACTTCGAGGCCAACGTCTACATCCTCTCCAAGGACGAAGGCGGACGTCACAACCCGTTCTACTCCAACTACCGCCCGCAGTTCTACTTCCGCACCACGGACGTAACCGGCGTTATCACCCTGCCGGAAGGCACGGAAATGGTTATGCCCGGCGACAACACTGAGATGACCGTTGCGCTCATCCAGCCCATCGCCATGGAAGAGGGCCTCGGCTTCGCTATCCGCGAAGGCGGCCGCACCGTCGGTTCGGGACGTGTCACCAAGATCATCAAGTAATACTTGAAGATCTGTGTTTAGATCTCCGATCGGTTTGCCCGTCTGACGGCCGCCGTGAAGAAGGAACAGCCCCGCTGCACTGCAGCGGGGCTGTTCTCTTTGTTACCGTTGCTGCATACGAAGGGATTCCCTAATGGGCTGGTTTATTTTCCTGCTGGTGGTGGCCGCCGTCGTCGCCGGTGTGTTCTGGGCGCGGAAGCATTTCCGTGTCGAGATCGAGCGTGCCAGGCGTATCCGCCGGGCGAACAGGAACGGCAGCAAGTAGCGGTAGGGTTCAGCGCGGCTCTGTCGTCTGTCCGCGCCGGCGGGCCCGGCTGAGCGCCTGGTACCAGTAGTAGGAATCCTTCGGGGTGCGCTTGAGGGTCTTGAAATCCACGTGCACCAGGCCGAAGCGCTGGGAGTAGCCGGCCGCCCACTCGAAATTGTCCATCAGCGTCCACACGTAGTAGCCCAGCAGTTCAACGTCGGCGGCGATGCCGCCCGGGGCCGTGGCAGCCAGGGCATGGCCCAGGTGGGCCGCCAGGTAGCTGATCCGCCGGGCATCGGCAATGGGGCCGGAGACGTGGTCCGGTTCGGGGAAGCTCGCCCCGCTCTCGGTGATGTACAGCGGGGGCAAGGCCTCACCGTATCGGTCCTTCAGTTCGCGCAGCAATATCCCCAGGTGCTCCGGCGCCACGGGCCAGCCGAATCCGGTGGTGTCGTACTCGGGGAAGGCTGCCGTGTGGAAGTGCAACCGGGTCATGGCCTCCGTGGTGCCCACGGGGCTGTGGTCAGGTCCAGGCCCGGTGGCCACCTTGACGGGGCAGTAGTAGTTGAGCCCGTAAAAGTCCAGCGGTTGGTGGATGTTCCGCAGGTCGGCATCGGCGATTTTTCCCAGTGAGCGGAACCACGGCCTCGCGACCAGGGGCGGCTTCGGGTAGTGGCCCAAAAGAATCGGGTCCGCATAAATCCTGTTCATCATCAGGTCAAAGACCCTGGCCAGCAGCCGGTCGGTAAGCTTGCGCGTGGCCGGCCGGACCGGCGAATGCAGGTTGGCGACGCCCACCGCACCCTTGACGCCTTCCGCGCGCAGGGCCTGCACGGCAAGGCCATGGCCCAGCAGCTGGTGGTGGACCGAGGGCAGGGCGTCAAACAGCAGGGTGCGGCCCGGTGCGTGGACCCCGAGGGCATAGCCGTTGAGGGTGACGGAGACCGGTTCGTTCAGGGTCACCCACTGCGCCACCCGGTCACCGAACCGCCTGCCGGCCGCCGCGCAGTACTCGGCGAAGCGCTCCGCCGTCGTCCGGTTCATCCAGCCGCCGCGGCGCTCGAGGGGCAGCGGCGTGTCCCAGTGGTACAGGGTGGCCATGGGGGAGATGCCGGCGGCCAGCAGCTGGTCGATCAGCCGGTCGTAGAAGTCCAGGCCCTCGCCGTTGAAAGCCCCGGTCCCGTCCGGCTGGATCCGGGGCCAGGAGAGGGAGAAGCGGTAGGAGTCGATGCCGAGGGCACGCATCAGCTCGACGTCTTCGGGTGTCCGGTTGTAGTGATCGCAGGCGACCGCGGGGGAGTGGCCGTGCATGATGCTGCCGGGTTTCTCGGCGAAGGCATCCCAGCCGGACGGGCCGCGGCCTCCGGCCGCGAGGGAACCCTCGATCTGGAAGGCTGCCGAGGCGACTCCCAGGGTGAAGTTGGGGCCCAGGCGCGCGGCCAGCGCCTGAACCGATACAGCGTCCTGCACGGTCATGTCCCTATCATCCGTTTGATGGCGGACGAAGGCAATGGAGCCCGGGAGCCGGCGCCGGGGGCACCGCCGCGGGGGCTGATTCGCTTCTGCCCGGTAATTCGGGCATACTAGATGAGTTGTTCAAGCGCTCCTTCGCGTCCCGATCCGGATAATGCCGGGTGTCAGGGTCCAAGTCGGAGACCAAACATAACCCCTCCCCATGGAACTGCGGACGTGTAGGCCTGAAAAAGCGCGACACGCCCGACCGCGGGGGTCGGTTACGCCGGCAGGTTGAGGAACCCGGATTCATCCGGATTCAGCCTGTGCGGCGGGTGGTAGTTAAGACTTCAAATGCTTCGGCAGCCACATGCAACAGGCAAGTAAACAGAGCAGCCCTAACCAGAGCAGCACTAACTGAAAGAGAGTCAGGCGACATGGCGGGACAAAAAATCCGCATCCGGCTGAAGTCATACGACCACGAGGTCATTGACGTTTCAGCACGGAAGATCGTTGAGACGGTCACGCGCGCAGGCGCCACGGTAGTTGGCCCTGTGCCGCTGCCGACGGAGAAGAACATCTACTGCGTCATCCGCTCTCCGCACAAGTACAAGGACAGCCGTGAGCACTTCGAAATGCGTACTCACAAGCGTCTGATCGACATCATCGACCCCACGCCCAAGGCTGTTGACTCGCTCATGCGTCTCGACCTGCCGGCCGACGTGAACATCGAAATCAAGCTGTAGGGAGGTGCTGAGAGACTATGACCGCAACCCGTAACGTAAAGGGCCTGCTGGGCACGAAGCTCGGCATGACCCAGGTCTGGGACGAGAACAACAAGCTCATCCCCGTCACTGTGGTCCAGGCTGACTCGAACGTCATCACGCAGCTGCGCAATGCAGACACTGATGGCTATGTCGCCGTTCAGATCGGCTACGGCCAGATCGATCCCCGCAAGGTCACCAAGCCGCTGGCTGGTCACTTTGAAAAGGCAGGCGTCACGCCTCGCCGCCACGTCGTAGAACTGCGCACTGCAGATGCTGACTCTTACGAGCTGGGCCAGGAGCTCTCCGTGGAGCTCTTCGAAGCCGGCCAGAAGATCGACGTCGTTGGCACCACCAAGGGTAAGGGCTTCGCCGGTGTTATGAAGCGTCACGGCTTCCACGGCGTTGGAGCTTCCCACGGTGCCCACAAGAACCACCGTAAGCCCGGTTCAATCGGTGGCGCATCCACCCCGAGCCGCGTCTTCAAGGGCATGAAAATGGCCGGCCGCATGGGCGCCGTCCGTCACACCACGCTGAACCTCACGGTCCACGCGGTTGACGTCGAGAAGTCGCTGCTCCTGATCAAGGGCGCCGTTCCCGGTGCCCGCGGCCAGGTCGTCCTCGTACGCACCGCCGTGAAGGGAGCCTAGTTCAATGACTAGCACTGTCAAGGTTGACCTGCCTGCAGAGATCTTCGACGTACAGACCAACGTGCCGCTGCTGCACCAGGTCGTCGTTGCCCAGCTCGCTGCTGCTCGCCAGGGTACCCACAAGACCAAGACCCGCGCCGAGGTTTCCGGTGCAGGTCGCAAGCCGTTCAAGCAGAAGGGCACCGGCCGCGCCCGTCAGGGTTCAATCCGTGCTCCTCACATGACCGGTGGTGGCGTAGTCCACGGCCCCACGCCGCGTGACTACAGCCAGCGCACCCCCAAGAAGATGATTGCTGCTGCCCTGCGCGGCGCACTCTCTGACCGCGCCCGTAACGGCCGCATCCACGTTGTCGCTGAACTGGTAGCCGGCACCAAGCCGTCCTCCAGCGCCGCACTGGCAACGCTGCGCGGCATCTCCGAGCGCAAGAACCTGCTCGTCGTCATCGAGCGCGCCAACGATGTTGCGGCACTTTCCGTGCGCAACCTCACGGATGTTCACGTTCTGTACGCAGACCAGCTGAACACCTACGACGTACTCGTTTCCGATGACGTCGTCTTCACCAAGGCTGCCTACGAAGCATTCGTTGCTGACCGGGCAGTGGCAAAGAACGAGGAGGACGCCAAGTGAGTGCAGCCACCATCAAAGACCCGCGCGACGTCGTGCTTGCACCTGTCGTCTCGGAAAAGAGCTACGGCCTGATCGATGAGGGCAAGTACACCTTCCTGGTGGACCCCCGCTCGAACAAGACCGAGATCAAGCTGGCCGTGGAGAAAATCTTCTCCGTCAAGGTCGACTCGATCAACACCATCAACCGTGCCGGTAAGCGCAAGCGCACCAAATTCGGATGGGGTACCCGCAAGAGCACCAAGCGTGCAATTGTGAGCCTCAAAGAAGGCACTATCGACATCTTCGGCGGTCCGCTCTCGTAGCGGAGACCACTTTAACGAGGAAATAAATTATGGGAATCCGTAAATACAAGCCGACTACCCCGGGCCGTCGCGGCTCGAGCGTAGCGGACTTCACCGAAATCACGCGGTCGACGCCGGAAAAGTCGTTGGTACGTCCGCTGCCCAAAAAGGGCGGCCGTAACAACACCGGTAAGATCACGACCCGTCACAAGGGTGGTGGACACAAGCGCCAGTACCGTCTGATCGACTTCCGTCGCCACGACAAAGACGGCGTCAACGCCCGCGTTGCCGAAATTGAGTACGATCCGAACCGTACGGCTCGCATCGCCCTCCTGCACTACATTGATGGCACCAAGCGTTACATCATCGCCCCGAACAAGCTGGCTCAGGGTGACACCGTAGAGGCAGGTGCCGACGCTGACATCAAGCCCGGCAACAACCTGCCGCTGCGCAACATCCCGGTCGGTACCGTTATCCACGCAGTCGAACTGCGCCCGGGTGGCGGCGCCAAGATGGGCCGCTCCGCCGGCGCGTCGATCCAGCTCGTTGCCAAGGAAGGCCGTTTCGCCCAGCTGCGTCTGCCTTCCGGCGAAATCCGCAACGTTGACGTGCGCTGCCGCGCAACCGTCGGCGAGGTCGGCAACGCCGAGCAGTCGAACATCAACTGGGGCAAGGCCGGCCGCATGCGCTGGAAGGGCGTACGCCCGACCGTCCGTGGTGTCGCCATGAACCCGGTTGACCACCCGCACGGTGGTGGCGAGGGTAAGACGTCCGGTGGACGTCACCCCGTCAACCCCAACGGTAAGCGCGAAGGTCGCACCCGCCGTCCCAACAAAGAGAGCGACAAGCTTATTGTTCGTCGCCGTCGTACTGGCAAGAACAAGCGATAGGAGCCTGGACACATGCCACGCAGCCTGAAAAAAGGTCCTTTCGTTGACCAGCACCTCTTTGTGAAGGTAGCCAGGGAAAACGAAAAGGGCACCAAGAACGTCATCAAGACCTGGTCCCGCCGTTCGATGATCATCCCCGACATGCTCGGACACACGATCGCCGTGCACGACGGACGCAAGCACATTCCGGTGTTTGTCACCGAGTCGATGGTCGGGCACAAGCTCGGCGAATTCGCTCAAACGCGGACATTCCGCGGCCATGTCAAGGACGACCGTAAGGGCAAGCGCCGCTAGGCGCCTGCACTTACGTCAAAGACGAGAGAAGGAAAGCAATGGAAGCCAAGGCAATTGCGCGTCACATCCGCGTAACGCCTATGAAGGCCCGGCGCGTCGTCAACCTTGTTCGTGGTAAGCAAGCGAATGAGGCTCTGGCAATTCTGAAGTTTGCCCCGCAGGCAGCTTCGGAGCCGGTTTTCAAGGTAGTTCAGTCGGCAATCTCCAACGCCCGGGTCCTCGCGGACCGCGACGGTGTGGCGTTTGACGAAGGTGACCTCATCATCAGCGAAATGTATGTTGATGAAGGCCCGACCATGAAGCGGTTCCAGCCGCGAGCCCAGGGTCGTGCATTTCAGATCAAGAAGCGCACGAGCCACATCACCGTGGTAGTTGCTACCCCGGAGAAAGAGGAGGCTCGCTAAGTGGGACAGAAAGTTAACCCGCACGGGTTCCGACTCGGCATCACCACCGATCACGTATCGCACTGGTTTGCTGACAGCACCAAGGCCGGCCAGCGGTACAAGGACTTCGTCCGCGAAGACATCCGTATCCGCCAGCTCATGTCCACGGGCATGGAGCGCGCCGGTATCGCCAAGGTTGAAATCGAGCGCACCCGTGACCGTGTCCGCGTGGATATCCACACGGCACGTCCGGGCATCGTCATCGGCCGCCGCGGTGCAGAAGCAGACCGCATCCGCGGCGAGCTCGAAAAGCTCACGGGCAAGCAGGTCCAGCTGAACATCCTCGAGGTCAAGAACCCCGAGATGGAAGCACAGCTTGTCGCCCAGGGCGTTGCTGAGCAGCTGACTTCCCGCGTGGCTTTCCGCCGTGCGATGAAGAAGGCCATGCAGTCCGCGCAGCGTGCAGGTGCCAAGGGCATCCGTATCGCTTGCTCGGGTCGACTGGGCGGCGCAGAAATGTCCCGCTCGGAGTTCTACCGCGAAGGCCGTGTGCCCCTGCACACCCTCCGCGCGAACATCGACTACGGCTTCTACGAGGCCAAGACCACCTTCGGCCGCATCGGCGTGAAGGTCTGGATCTACAAGGGTGACGTCACCGCCAAGGAACTGGCCCAGCAGGCAGCTGCTGCTCCGTCCCGCGGCCGTGGTGCCAGCGACCGCCCGGGCCGCCCGGGTGGCGCTGACCGTGGTGACCGCCGCCGTCGTACCGACCGTCCGGCTGAAGCAGCACCTGTTGCTGCCGAAGCTCCGGCAGTTGAGGCTGCACCTGCTGCAGTAGAAGGAGGACAGGCTTAAATGCTTATCCCACGTCGAGTCAAGCACCGTAAGCAGCACCACCCGGGTCGTTCCGGCGCTGCTACGGGTGGCACCAAGGTCTCCTTCGGTGAGTGGGGCATCCAGGCCATGAGCCCGGCATACGTCACGAACCGCCAGATCGAATCTGCCCGTATTGCGATGACCCGCCACATCAAGCGTGGCGGCAAGGTCTGGATCAACATCTACCCGGACCGCCCGCTGACGAAGAAGCCTGCCGAAACCCGTATGGGTTCCGGTAAGGGTTCTCCGGAATGGTGGGTATCCAACGTCAAGCCGGGCCGGGTTCTCTTTGAGATCTCCGGTGTCGAGGAATCGGTAGCCCGCGAGGCCCTGCGCCTGGCAATCCACAAGCTCCCGTTGAAGGCACGCATTCTGCGTCGCGAAGGTGGTGAATAGAAATGGCAGTAGGATCCAAGGAACTTGCATCCGCACAGCTGGACGGTTTCGACAACGAGCGACTCGTTGAAGAACTCCGCAAGGCCAAGGAAGAGCTGTTCAACCTGCGTTTCCAGTCCGCCACCGGTCAGCTGGAGAACCACGGTCGGCTGCGCGCGGTAAAGAAGGACATCGCCCGCATCTACACCGTTCTCCGTGAACGCGAGCTGGGCATTCGTGCCGAGGTTGCCGCACCGGTTGTGGAAGCCAAGGAAGAAAAGAAGTCCAAGAAGTCCGCAGCCAAGGCTGAGAAGGCTGAAGAGCCGGCCGAGGCTGCGACCGAGGAGGACGCCAAGTGAGTGAAAAGGACGAGAACGTGACGGAAACTGTTTCCGGCGCAGCTACGGCTGACGTGCGCGGTGACCGTAAGACGAAGCGCGGCTATGTGGTCTCGGACAAGATGGAAAAGACCATCGTTGTCCAGGTCGAGGACCGCGTGAAGCACGCCCTCTACGGCAAGGTCCTGCGCCGCAACACGAAGATCAAGGCTCACGACGAAGAGAACAGCGCCGGCATCGGCGACCTGGTACTCCTCGCCGAGACCCGCCCGCTGTCCGCCACCAAGCGGTGGCGCCTGGTGGAGATCCTCGAAAAGGCCAAGTAACACCTGCAGCTTCGCTGTAAGTACAGAGAACCCCCGTTCCCTTCTGGGAGCGGGGGTTTCTCCGTGTCCGGCCCACGCCCGAACGGCCCCGCACGTCACCGCCGGCCCACGCCCGAACGGGCCCGCACGTCACCGCCGGCCCACGCCCGAACGGGCACTTGACGCCCCGGAATCGCGGTTTTCGGGGCCTCAAGTGCCCGTTCGCGCCATCCCGACGATATGGGGGTGGGCCCAAAACGTGCTATGATTTTGAGTTTGTATGGCGCCGTTCGCGCGTCATCATCAACCTCGTAAACAATCGTGCCACGGCATAGTGCCCCCTCGCGCCCCGATCAGTCGGGAACCGCCTGGGAAGCAAATGTTTTTGGCACGGGCGTTTAGGCCTGGTCTGGCAAAATCCAGGCAGGTCAAGAGACACCCCGATCAACCGTTCCGCAAGGCTCATTCCGTAGGAAGATTTTCGGTCTGAGAACCCGCGCGACGCAAGGAGTAAATAGTGATTCAGCAGGAGTCGCGACTCAAGGTCGCCGACAACACGGGTGCTAAGGAAATCCTTACCATTCGCGTTCTCGGTGGATCTGGCCGTCGCTACGCAGGCATTGGCGACGTAATCGTCGCTACCGTCAAGGACGCAATTCCGGGCGGCAACGTAAAGAAGGGCGATGTCGTCAAGGCTGTCATCGTCCGTACCAAGAAGGAACGCCGCCGTGCGGATGGTTCCTATATCAAGTTTGACGAGAACGCAGCTGTGATCCTGAAGGCAGACGGAGACCCCCGCGGTACCCGTATCTTCGGACCGGTTGGTCGTGAACTTCGCGACAAGAAGTTCATGAAGATCGTTTCTCTGGCTCCGGAGGTGCTCTAGTCCATGGCTAAGATCAAAAAGGGTGACCTGGTTCAGGTCATCACTGGCGCCAAGGCTGAGCGCGGCGGCGACAAGGGCAAGCAGGGCAAGGTTCTGCGCGTATTCCCCGAGACCAACCGAGTGTTGGTCGAAGGCATTAACCGCGTAACCAAGCACACCAAGGTCGGTCAGTCGCAGCGCGGCACCAAGACCGGTGGCATCGAGGTCGTCGAGGCTTCAATCCACATCTCCAACGTGGCTCTGGTTGACCCGTCCACCAAGAAGCCCACCCGCGTCGGTTTCCGCACCGAGACCGTTGAGCGCGATGGCGTGAAGCGTGAAGTGCGTGTCCGCGTGGCCAAGAGCTCAGGGAAGGACATCTAATGACTGAGACTCTCGAGACTCCGGCAAGCAAGATCGTTCCTCGTCTGAAGACCAAGTACGCCGATTCCATCAAGAACACGCTGACTGAGGAATTCAAGTACCAGAACGTCAACCAGGTTCCCCGTCTGGTCAAGGTCGTTGTGAACATGGGTGTTGGAGATGCCGCCAAGGACTCCAAGCTGATCGACGGCGCTGTCCGCGATCTGACCCTGATCACCGGCCAGAAGCCGCAGGTCACCAAGGCCCGCAAGTCGATCGCACAGTTCAAGCTGCGCGAAGGCATGCCGATCGGTGCACACGCGACTCTGCGTGGGGACCGCATGTGGGAGTTCCTGGACCGTCTGGTTACGCTGGCCCTGCCGCGTATCCGCGACTTCCGTGGCCTCAGCGGCAAGCAGTTCGACGGTAACGGCAACTACACCTTCGGTCTGACCGAGCAGGTTATGTTCCACGAAATCGACCAGGATTCCATCGACCGCGTCCGCGGCATGGACATCACTGTCGTGACCACTGCCAAGACCGACGACGAAGGCCGCGCGCTGCTCAAGGCGCTTGGCTTCCCGTTCAAGGCCGAAGATTAATCTAGCTACGTAAAAGGTCCGCCCGCGCTGGTGCTGAACCAAGTTCAGGACAGCACGGCGGAAACCGTTATGAGGAAGGGCAAGAGCCCACATGACAATGACAGATCCCGTCGCAGACATGCTTACGCGTCTGCGCAACGCAAACTCGGCATACCACGATTCCGTGTCTATGCCTTACAGCAAGCTCAAGGCACGCGTTGCCGACATCCTGAAGGCTGAAGGTTACATCGCCTCCTGGAAAGAAGAAGACGCCGAGGTCGGCAAGAAGCTGACCCTCGAGCTCAAGTTCGGTCCGAACCGCGAGCGTTCAATCGCTGGCGTTCGTCGTATTTCCAAGCCGGGACTGCGCGTTTACGCAAAGTCCACCAACCTGCCGCACGTGCTCGGTGGCCTGGGTGTCGCAATCCTGTCCACCTCTTCCGGCCTCTTGACTGACAAGCAGGCCGGCAAGAAGGGCGTGGGCGGCGAAGTCCTCGCTTACGTCTGGTAACGGGAAAGGAAGAGAATAATGTCACGTATTGGACGTCTCCCCATCACCGTTCCTGCCGGCGTTGAGGTCAAGGTTGACGGCTCTGTCGTCAGCGTCAAGGGTTCCAAAGGCGAGCTGAGCCACACTGTGCCCAGCCCGATCGAGGTTTCCCTGGAAGAAGGCACCCTGACTGTCGCCCGCCCGAACGACGAGCGCGCCTCACGTTCGCTGCACGGCCTGACCCGCACCCTGATCGCCAACATGATCCAGGGTGTCACCGCAGGCTACGAGAAGAAGCTTGAGATTGTCGGTACCGGTTACCGCGTCCAGGCCAAGGGTTCTGACCTGGAGTTCGCTCTGGGCTACAGCCACCCGGTTAATGTCTCGGCACCGGACGGCATCACCTTTGCAGTAGAGACCCCGACCAAGCTCTCTGTTTCAGGTATCTCCAAGCAGCAGGTCGGCGAGGTTGCTGCCAACATTCGCAAGCTGCGGAAGCCGGACCCCTACAAGGGCAAGGGCATTCGCTACGCCGGCGAAGTCCTCCGCCGCAAGGTCGGAAAGGCTGGTAAGTAACCATGGCCATCGCAATTAACAAGAAGCGTACGAACAAGAGCAAGTCTGCCCAGCGCAGCCGCCGCCAGCTTCGTATCCGCAAGCGCATCTCCGGTACGGCTGTACGTCCTCGTCTGGTCGTCAACCGTTCCGCACGCCACATTTTCGTCCAGGTCGTCGATGACACCAAGGGCCTGACCGTGGCGAGCGCCTCCACAATGGAAGCCGACCTTCGGGCATTCGACGGTGACAAGACCGCCAAGGCCAAGCGCGTTGGCGAACTGGCCGCCGAGCGTGCCAAGGCTGCCGGCATCGAAGCAGTTGTCTTCGACCGCGGTGGTAACAAGTACCACGGCCGGATCGCCGCCGTCGCTGACGGCGCCCGTGAAGGTGGGCTTTCACTGTGACCGAAAATAACGAAAAGGACATTCAGGTGACTGAAGCTGTAGCTGCTCCGGCAACTGAGACCGCTGCGCCTGCTGCTGCCGCTGACGACCGCCGTGGTGGCGCTCGTCGTGGCGAGCGTGGCGGCCAGGGCCAGGGCCGTGGCGAACGTGGTGGCCGTGGCGGCCGCGACGGTGGCCGCGAAGCCGAAAAGAGCCAGTTCGTAGAGCGCGTCGTAACCATCAACCGTGTTTCCAAGGTCGTCAAGGGTGGTCGTCGCTTCAGCTTCACCGCCCTCGTCGTCGTCGGTGACGGCAACGGTATGGTCGGCGTCGGCTACGGCAAGGCTAAGGAAGTTCCTGCCGCCATCGCGAAGGGCGTTGAAGAGGCCAAGAAGTCCTTCTTCCGCGTCCCCCGCATCGGCAGCACCATTCCCCACCGTGTGCAGGGCGAGGCCGCCGCAGGCGTTGTCATGCTGCGTCCGGCTTCCGCCGGTACCGGTGTGATCGCCGGCGGCCCGGTCCGTGCAGTACTGGAGTGCGTGGGCATCCACGACATCCTCTCCAAGTCGCTCGGTTCCTCCAACGCCATCAACATCGTTCACGCGACCGTTGATGCCCTGAAGCGTCTCGAAGAGCCTGCGGCCGTGGCAGCACGCCGCGGCCTCCCGCTCGACGAGATCGCTCCGCCGGCAATGGTGCGCGCCCTTCTGAACCAGAAGGCAGGTGCCTGAGCCATGGCTAAGAACGTGCTTGTCTCCGACCTTCAGTTGGAGATCACTCAGATCAAGTCCGCCATTGGCGGCAAGCAGAACCAGCGCGACACCCTGCGGTCCCTCGGCCTGAAGCGGATCGGACACACTGTTGTCCGCACCGCCGACGCCGTGACCGTGGGTATGCTCAACACGGTTCCGCACCTGGTAAAGGTAGAGGAGGCGAAGTAATGGCAGAGAAGAACACCGCCGAAAAGGCACAGGGCGCCGCTGCTGAGAAGCAGAACGCACTGAAGGTTCACCACCTGCGTCCCGCCCCGGGTGCCAAGACCGCCAAGACCCGCGTTGGTCGTGGTGAAGGCTCCAAGGGTAAGACCGCCGGTCGCGGTACCAAGGGTACGAAGGCCCGTTACCAGATCAAGGCGGGCTTTGCCGGCGGCCAGCTGCCGCTGCACATGCGCCTGCCGAAGCTGCGCGGCTTCAAGAACCCGTTCCGGGTCGAGTTCCAGGTTGTCAATCTGGACAAGCTCAACGAGCTGTTCCCGGAAGGTGGCGCAGTCACCGTGGAGAACCTGGTCGAAAAGGGTGCCGTTCGCAAGAACCAGCCCGTGAAGGTGCTTGGCACCGGCGACATCACCGTCAAGGTCGATGTCACCGTCCATGCATTCTCGGCCAGCGCCGCAGAAAAGATTGCCGCAGCAGGCGGAAGCACCACCGCCCTCTAAGGAGGCGGCGGGGCAGCTGCCCGTTGTGGAAACTCCCGGTACCGGGGCTCAGGCCCCGGTACCGGGAGTTTTTTTCGTTTTCCGGGCCGCGCCGATTGCCCGCGGGGCGCGTCCACCCGCTAGACTCGGTTGTTAGGTTTATTTGACCTCTCACACGACTCTACTTATCCTCAGGAGGACGCTTGCTTAGCGCATTCGGCCGGGCCTTTCGCACGCCTGATCTGCGACGCAAGTTGTTGTTCACGCTGGGAATCATCACAATCTTCCGCTTGGGTGCCTTCATTCCCTCGCCTGGTGTGAACTACCAGAATGTCCAGCAATGCTTGCAGAACGGTCAGACCTCGGGCGGGATCTACCAGCTCGTCAACCTGTTCAGTGGCGGTGCACTGCTGCAGGTCTCCATCTTCGCCCTCGGGATCATGCCGTACATCACGGCAAGCATCATCGTCCAGCTGCTCCGGGTGGTCATTCCCCGCTTCCAGAGCCTGTACGAGGAGGGCGCCTCGGGCCAGTCGAAGCTGACCCAGTACACCCGCTACCTCACGATCGCCCTGGGCCTGCTGAACGCCACGACGCTGGTGTCGTTGGCCCGTTCCGGCCAGTTGCTGCCCAACTGCCAGCTGCCGATCATCCCGGACGCGTCCATCATCACGACGATCCTGCTCATCATCACGCTGACGGCCGGCACCGGCCTGATCATGTGGATGGGCGAGCTCGTCACCGAAAAGGGCGTGGGCAACGGCATGTCGCTGCTCATCTTCACGTCCATCGCCGCAGGTTTCCCCGGCTCGCTCGGCGCGATCTGGAAGTCGCAGGGCCCCGGGACCTTCTTCATGGTGCTTGCGATCGGCCTGCTGACCGTGGCCCTCGTGGTCTTCGTGGAGCAGTCCCAGCGCCGCATCCCCGTGCAGTACGCCAAGCGCATGATCGGCCGCCGCACCGTGGGCGGCACCAGCACGTACATCCCCATCAAGGTGAACATGGCCGGCGTCGTGCCCGTCATCTTCGCCTCCTCGATGCTGTACCTGCCGGGCCTGATCTCGCAGTTCAACCAGCCGAAGGCCGGCGAGCAGATGCAGCCCTGGGTCGAGTGGATCAACAACAACATGACCCGCGGCGACCACCCCATCTACATGGCCCTCTACTTCGCCATGATTGTCTTCTTCACGTACTTCTACGTCGCGATCACCTTCAACCCCGAAGAGGTCTCGGACAACATGAAGAAGTACGGCGGCTTCATCCCCGGCATCCGTGCCGGCAGGCCGACGGCGGACTATCTTCAGTACGTTCTTTCCAGGATCACCCTGCCCGGCGCCTTCTACCTGGGTTTCGTAGCCCTGATTCCGCTGGTTGCACTGGTCCTGATCAACGCCAACCAGAACTTCCCGTTCGGCGGCACCTCGATCCTGATCATGGTGGGCGTCGGGCTGGAGACCGTCAAGCAAATTGACGCGCAGCTACAGCAACGTCACTACGAAGGGCTTTTGCGATGACGAAAATGTTGATAATCGGACCTCCCGGATCCGGCAAGGGAACGCAGGCGGAACGCATTTCGGAGCGCCTCGGCGTCGTTGCGATCTCCACCGGCGATATCTTCCGCGCCAACGTCAAAGGTGAGACACCGCTGGGCATCGAAGCCAAGCGGTACATGGACGCCGGCGATTTCGTGCCGGACAGCGTGACCAACAAGATGGTGCGCGACCGGCTCAGCGAGGACGACGTCGAGGCAGGATTCCTGCTCGACGGCTACCCGCGGACCACGGCGCAGGTGGACTACCTCGACGGGATTTTGGCCGACGGCGACCAGAAGCTCGACGTCGTCCTGCAGCTCACGGCCGACGACGAGGAACTCGTCAAGCGCCTGCTGGGCCGTGCGCGGGAGACCGGACGCAGCGATGACAACGAAGCAGTCATCCGCCACCGCCTGGACCTCTACCACACGCAGACGGAAGCCGTGGTGGCGAAGTACGCCGAGCGCGGCATCCTGACCCGGGTCGACGGCATCGGCGGTATCGACGAGGTCACGGACCGCGTCATGCAGGCCATCAAAGAAGTCAAGCTGGCCTGATCCAGGCGTATGTTACTTGAGGCTCCTCCCGGAACATCGGGGGGAGCCTCAGCCATTTTTCGCCGCGCCCACGCCAGCAGGCAGCGCGGCTCCACCGAATGCTCCACCGAAAGGAAGCTGCAGATGGCCTTCGGCCAGCCCCGCATCGAATACAAGACAAACGCCCAGATGCGCACCATGCACGAGGCCGGGCTCGTCCTCAGCCGCGCCCTCGACGCCGCCGTCGCCGCGGCCCTCCCCGGGAAGACCACAGGGGATCTCGACGCCGTGTTCGCCGCCGTGCTCCAGGAGGCCGGCGCCACCTCCAATTTCCTCGGCTACCAAGGCTTCCCGGCCACCGTCTGCACCTCGGTCAACGAGGAAGTCGTGCACGGCATCCCGGGCGACCGTGTCCTGCAGGACGGGGACATCATCTCGATCGACGGCGGGGCAATAGTGGACGGCTGGCACTCCGATTCGGCCCGGACCGTGATCGTGGGCACCGCCGATCCCGAAGACGTCCGGCTCTCGGACGTCACCGAAGCGGCGATGTGGCACGGGATCGCCGCCCTCGCCACCGGCAAGTTCGTCGGCGACATCGGCAGCGCCGTGGACGACTACGTGTCCTCCGTGCCCGGCCAGCCGCTGGGGATCCTCGAGGACTACGTCGGCCACGGGATCGGCTCCGAGATGCACATGGCCCCGGACGTGCTGAACTACCGCACGAGCCACCGCGGGCCCAGGATCCGGCCCGGACTCTGCCTGGCGATTGAGCCCATGCTGGTCCGCGGGAGCATCGACACGGCCGTCCTGGACGATGACTGGACCGTGGTGACGACCGACGGCAAGCGTTCCTGCCAGTGGGAGCACTCCGTCGCGGTCCACGAAAGGGGCATCTGGGTGCTCTCGGCGCCCGACGGCGGGGCGGCCAGGCTGGCGCCGCTCGGCGTCGTGCCGGTCCCCATCCCGTGACAAGTCCCATGCCCCCGTTTAGCCCATGTAGCTCGCAGTTGTAGTCGTTCTGAGCGCTCAGAACGACAACAGGTGCGAGTCAGTCGGGCCTGGAGGGCACAATGGAGCCATGGGAGCCATCACCGATGTCGCCGGGGTCCGGGTAGGGCATGTCCAGAAGTCCGACGACGGCTGGTTGAGCGGGGTGACCGTGGTGTTGCCGCCGCCGGGCACCGTGGGCTCCGTCGATGTCCGGGGCGGCGGCCCGGGCACACACGAGACCGACGCGCTGGATCCCACCACCTTGAGCCAGACCGTCGACGCCGTGGTGCTCACCGGGGGCAGCGCCTTCGGCCTGGTGTCCGCCCACGGAGCCCAGCGCTGGTGCGAGGAGAACGGCCGGGGCTTTCCGGTTCCCGGCGGCGTGGTGCCGATCGTCCCCGCAGCCGCCATCTTCGACCTCGGCCGCGGCGGCGACTTCGCTGCCCGCCCGGACGCGGACATGGGCTACGCGGCAACCGCCGCCGCCGCAGCACAAATGGACGGGCACGACGTCGGCCGCGGGAACGTGGGCGCCGGCACCGGAGCCGCAATCGGCCGGGGCACATACAAAGGGGGAGTGGGGACGGCGTCGGTCACCCTGGAAAACGGCGTAGTGGTCGGGGCGCTGGCAGTCGTGAATGCGCTGGGACTGCCGTTTCCTGGGCGGCCGGGAAATCCCGAACCCTCCGCGCGCTCGGTCGTTCCTCCCTTAGACGCGCGCTTCCGGGTCCCCGATTCCCCGTCCGGCGCGGGCGAGCAGCCGCTCAACACGACTCTCGTCGTCGTCGCGACCAACGCAGTCCTGGACAAGGCGGAATGCAAACGGACCGCCTCAGCCGCGCATGCCGGGATTGCCCGGGCGCTGAATCCGAGCCATACCCTGGCGGACGGTGACACCGTGTTCGCGCTGGCCACCGGCGCTCTCGCCCTGGACCGCAGCAGCGAGACTGCCCGGCAGTTGAGCCTCATTACCCTGCAGAGCGCGGCAGCCGACGTCGTGCGCCTGGCCATCCTGGACGGGATCGCCGCTGCGGAGGCGGTGAGCACGCCGGCGGGCCGCCTGGGTGCATACGGGGGCTGAGTGCGCTACGATAGCTGGATTTAACATTCACGCCGCTATGGCGTAGTGTTGTCTGTTGGTTGTCTGCCCTGTTGTGCCCTTTTGTGGCCGGGAGGCATCAGCCAATCAATCAAAAAACGTCCGCGGTGATTTCCGGTGCAAACCGGAGGGCTGTGGCAAACAACAGTTAGCGGAGGGTATGGCCAAGAAGGACGGGGTCATTGAGATCGAGGGCGTTGTGACTGAGGCGCTGCCCAACGCAATGTTTCGCGTTGAGCTCACCAACAAGCACGTCGTTCTGGCACACATCTCTGGAAAGATGCGCCAGCACTACATCAGGATTCTCCCTGAGGACCGGGTAGTGGTGGAGCTGAGCCCGTACGACCTGACACGTGGTCGTATCGTCTACCGCTACAAGTAAACACTGGGTGGCCAAGGCAACAGCCGAAGGCCGGTCCAGCTGACCAACTGCAACACGCAAAGGAACGCCATGAAGGTCAAGCCGAGCGTCAAGCAGATCTGCGAAAAGTGCAAAGTGATCCGCCGTAATGGCCGGGTCATGGTGATCTGCGAGAACCCGCGCCACAAGCAGCGCCAGGGCTAATTTCCCTTCCGGGAAACCCTGGGTTGCTAACCCACGCAAGTAAATAAAAGGCAGCACAAGCTGATCTGGGACATTGAGCAGGAACGAGTCCGGACAGCTAACCCCCGGTCGGAGGCTGGGGCCGCACGGAACGTGCGGGTGTACTGCCTACGACCTCCGGTTTATTCAAGGAGCACTGCCACTATGGCTCGTCTCGCTGGCGTAGACATTCCCCGCGAAAAGCGGTTGGAAATTGCGCTTACTTACATCTACGGCGTGGGCAAGACCCGTGCACACGAAACCCTGGCTGCCACCGGCATCAGCGCTGATATCCGCGTCAAGGATCTCAGCGATGCCGAACTGGTCCAGCTGCGTGACTACATTGAAGGCAACTACAAGGTTGAGGGTGACCTTCGCCGCGAAGTAGCAGCTGATATCCGCCGCAAGGTCGAGATCGGCAGCTACGAAGGCCTGCGCCACCGCAAGGGCCTGCCCGTACGTGGACAGCGTACGAAGACCAACGCCCGTACCCGCAAGGGCCCGAAGCGTACCGTCGCCGGCAAGAAGAAGACCCGTTAAATCCCTGAGGGATTAACTCGGCTTCCCCGATAACTTTCTGTAGGAGAAATAATGCCCCCGAAGACTCGTGGCGCGGTTCGCAAGCCGCGTAAGAAGGACAAGAAGAACATCGCGCTGGGCCAGGCGCACATCAAGAGCACCTTTAACAACACCATCGTTTCCATCACGGATCCGAACGGTGCTGTCATCTCCTGGGCTTCCTCCGGTGAGGTGGGCTTCAAGGGCTCACGTAAGTCCACCCCGTTTGCCGCCCAGATGGCTGCCGAAGCCGCCGCAAAGCGTGCGCAGGAGCACGGCATGAAAAAGGTCGACGTATTCGTCAAGGGACCGGGTTCCGGACGCGAGACCGCTATCCGTTCACTGCAGGCCGCTGGCCTCGAGGTTGGATCCATCCAGGATGTCACCCCCGCCGCGCACAACGGCTGCCGTCCGCCGAAGCGCCGCCGCGTCTAAGTCTTTCCGGCAGCAGGAGCTTGCCCGGACCCTCACCGGTCCGGGCAGGCCCAGCCGCGTTATGTCTTCAGACCGATTTTTCCACCACCTGTGTTGCGTCATATAGCGGATGCTCGCCGAAAGGAAACCTAAGTGCTCATTGCACAGCGCCCCACCCTCTCCGAAGAGGTCGTCTCCGAAAACCGCTCCCGTTTCATTATTGAACCGCTGGAGCCGGGCTTTGGTTACACACTCGGAAACTCCCTCCGCCGTACCCTGCTCTCCTCCATCCCCGGTGCCGCTGTAACCAGCATCCGGATCGATGGCGTGCTGCACGAGTTCACCACGGTTCCGGGTGTCAAGGAAGATGTCACCGAGATCATCCTGAACATCAAGAGCCTGTCGGTTTCCTCCGAGCACGACGAGCCGGTTGTCGCCTACCTGCGCAAGCAGGGCCCGGGAGTCGTCACGGCCGCGGACATCGCTCCGCCGGCCGGCGTCGAATTCCACAACCCGGATCTGCACATCGCCACGCTGAACTCGAAGGGCAAGTTCGAGCTCGAGCTGACCATCGAGCGCGGCCGCGGCTACGTTTCGGCAGCTCAGAACAAGTCCGGCGATTCCGAGATCGGCCGCATTCCGGTTGACTCGATCTACTCGCCGGTGCTGAAGGTTACTTTCCGCGTGGAAGCCACCCGTGTCGAGCAGCGCACTGACTTCGACAAGCTCATTGTCGACGTCGAGACCAAGCAGGCCATCGCCCCGCGCGATGCCGTTGCTTCGGCAGGCACCACCCTGGTGGAACTGTTCGGTCTGGCCCGCGAGCTGAACACCGCAGCAGAAGGTATCGAGATTGGCCCGTCGCCGACGGATGCTGCCCTGGCAGCAGACATGGCCCTGCCGATCGAGGACCTGGACCTCACGGTCCGTTCGTACAACTGCCTCAAGCGTGAGGGCATCCACACCGTGGGTGAACTCGTTGCGCGCTCCGAGGCCGACCTCATGGACATCCGTAACTTCGGTGCGAAGTCCATTGATGAGGTCAAGGCAAAGCTGGTTGAACTGGGCCTGTCCCTCAAGGACTCGCCTCCCGGATTTGACCTCGCAGCACGCGCCGCAGCAATTGAAGAGGACGACGCCGCGTTCAGCGACGACGAGCTCTAACCAACAGATCCTGGCCGGCGGGGCTGGATGCACCATGGTGTGCGCAGCCCGACGGCTTCCATATGAGGAGAAACTATTATGCCTACCCCCGCTAAGGGTCCGCGCCTCGGAGGCGGAGCGGCTCACGAGCGACTTATGCTCGCGAACCTGTCCGCCGCACTGTTCGAGCACAAGCGGATCACCACCACGGTGACCAAGGCCAAGCGGCTGAAGCCGTACGCCGAGCGTCTGGTGACTTTCGCCAAGCGCGGCGACCTGTCTTCCCGCCGTCGTGTACTCGGCCTGATCAGCAACAAGGGCATCGTCCACGAGCTGTTCACCGACATTGCACAGGCAGTGGAGAACCGCAACGGTGGCTACACCCGCATCACCAAGATCGGCAACCGCAAGGGCGACAACGCTCCCATGGCTGTCATCGAACTGGTCCTTGAGCCGGTTTCCGCGAAGCAGGCCGTGGTAGCCGAGGCTACCCAGGCTGCCAAGCGCGACGCCGACAAGGCTGCGCCGGTTGCCGAGACCGAAGCTGCTGAAGCCAAGTTCGCCGGCTCGCACGCCGCTACCGAGGACAACGAGGCTCCCGAGGGCTTCGAGGTCAAGGGCAACGAGGACTCCATGAAGTACCACGTTCCCGGCTCGCGCTGGTACGACTCGACGATCGCTGAAGTCTGGTTCGACTCTGCTGAGTCTGCACAGGCTGCCGGCTTCGTTCCTGCCGGCGGCGACGCCGAGCAGGAAGTTGAAGCTGAGTAAGACTGGCCGTTTCGCCGCAGTAGACTTAAGTCTATGAACCACCAGAAACCCGCTGCCCCCGTCCTGGGGGGCGGCGGGTTTTTGCGTATCCGGCTTGATCTTGCGTACGACGGCGGCCCCTTCAGCGGCTGGGGCGTGCAGCCCGCGCTCCGCACCGTCCAGGGTGTCCTGGAGGAAGCGCTGGCGCTGCTGGTCCGCCGGCCGGTCCGCGTCACCGTGGCCGGCCGGACCGACGCCGGCGTGCACGCCCGCGGCCAGGTGGTCCATCTGGACCTGACCGAGGCGGAATGGCTGGGCTTGAACCGAGGGGTCGAGCTCGATCCGGCCGTGGCCCTGTTCCGCCGCCTCCGCGGCGCCCTGAGCCGGGGGCTGGGGGACCTTACCGGGGCTGTCGAGGTCCACAGGGTCGCACTGGCCCCTGTTGGCTTCGACGCCCGTTTTTCCGCCCTCTGGCGCCGCTACAGCTACCGGATCGCCGACGGCCCGGCACTGTGGGACCCGCTGGGCCGCGCCTTCACCCTCTGGCACAGGGAACCGCTCGACGTCGGGCTGCTGAACGAGGGCGCCGAGGAATTGCTCGGGCTCCAGGACTTCCGGTCCTACTGCAAGCCCCGCGAAGGCGCCACCACCATCCGGGAACTGCAGCGCTTTGAATTCGGCCGCGGTTCCGACGGCATCATTGTCGCCACCGTCCAGGCTGACGCCTTCTGCCACAACATGGTGCGCTCCCTCGTGGGGTCCGCCCTGTTCGTGGGCGCCGGCATCGAGGAGCCGGGGTGGCTGTACGAACGGCTGCTGGCGAAGAAGCGTGACGCCAGGTCCGTGCTCTCGGCACCCCATCCGCTGGTGCTCGAGGAGGTGGCCTATCCGTCGGATAACGAGCTGCTGGCCCGGGCCGAGCTGACCCGGGCCCTGCGCACCTAGGATCTCCGCAGCTCGGATCTCCGGCGGCCGGATGCCGGGGCGGCTAGAAGGCCGGCGGCGGGCCCTCGGCGGGAAGCTCCAGGGTGAACGTACTGCCACAGCCCGGCAGCGTGGTGCAGGAGATGGATCCGCCGTGGCCTTCCACGATGGCCTTGGTGATGGACAGCCCGAGGCCGGCCCCCGGAATCGAGCCCTCCCGGACGGCGGGACTCCGGAAAAACCGGGTAAACACGCGTCCGGCATCCGCGGCGGTCATGCCCATGCCGTCGTCCACCACCTGAAGCCGTACCCAGCCGTTCTCGGTGCTCGCCGAGATCCTGACGGAGCCGCCGTCGGGCGAATACTTGATGGCATTGGAGACCAGGTTGTCCAGGGCCTGGCTGATCCGAAGCGGATCCACATGGGCCCATAGCGGGGCAGGCACGTCCATGGAGAGGGCGACTTTCGATGACTCCGCATGGGCGTGCGCCGAGCCGAGGCTGGCCTCCACCAGGCTGGCCAGATCGGTCCGGCGGGGAAAGACGTGGACGGCCGAATTTGCGGACAGCAGCAGATCCGAGACGAGGGCCAGCAGCCGCTCGGCATTCCGTTGGGCCACCTCGATCCGGCGGAGGGCCGGGGCAGCCAGGTCCTCCGCGTCGCCGAGCACCAGGTCCAGGTTGCCGATGATCGAGGTCAGGGGCGTACGGAATTCGTGCGAGACGGTGGAGACCACGTCCTCCTTGGCCGCGAGGGCTTCGACCAGGCCGGTGACCTCGTTGAACACGATGACAGCCCCGCGGAAGCCGCCGTCGTCGTTCTTGAGCGGGCGTCCGCCCGTGGAAAGGACCCTGCCGGCGGGCGCCTCGCCAAAGTACACCAGATAGTCGGCAAAGGATTCGCCCTTCAGCGCGCGCCGGATGGGGCGCCGCCCGTGGGGGAGAGGCGTCTGCCCGTCCTGGCCGGTCAGTACCGGCACGTCCTCCGCAGCCTCCGGCGCGATGGTATCCGCCACGCCGGACCGTGCCGCGGAGGCCTCCAGCTGGGACTGCCAGCTGTTGGTCAGCAGCCGGTGCCCCTCGGCATCGACCGCCACGATGCCGACGTCGACCGTGTCCAGGATTGTGTTCAGCAGCCGCTCGCGATCCCGGCTGTCCGCGAGCAGGGCCTGCAGTTCGGTCTCCTTGGACGCCGTCCGCGACTGCTGGTTGCGCAGCTGGGCCCTGGCGGACCGCATGGCCAGGGACACGGCAAGCATCATCAGCGGCAGCAGGAGTACCCCGGCGAGCCGGACCTGCGCGGGCGCGGGACCGGGCGCGAAAACGTACGGCAGGCCGGCCAGCAGGGTGCCGGCGAAGCTCAACGAAATGCTCGCCCGGGACGACAGGCGGGAGGCCGAGATCCAGACCACGGGGAGGACCGACAACACACCTGGGTCCGGCAGGTTCTCAATGTTGGCAGCGCGGGTAAGGCCGATGACCAGGAGGTCCACGACGGGGACGATGAGCGGAGCCAGCGGGCCGAAGCGCTGCCAGGGGACGGTGAGGCAGGCCAGGAGGAGCACGGTGTGGAGGACCAGCGCCGACAGGAACAGGCTGCTGTCCAGAAGCTGGGGCCAGGCGCCGGGAGCGGCAAGATAGAGGCCGGCGATGATGAGGGTCAACGGAAGCTGGCACGCCACCACCCTCGCCTGCGGGACAAGGGCCCGGAAGCATCCGTCCGCATGACGGACCCACTGCTGTTCAGTCAACGAAGCCGCGCCCTTTCCTCCCGCTTCAATTTAACATCTCCCGTCACAGAGTATTGACACATGACTAAAGTTTTTGTGGCCCGGCCCGTGCCGCAACGGCATCTTCCCTCCGGCGTGGGTATTCTGACAGAGCCGCGCGGTCTGATGCCGGTCACAATACCCGCGCGTCCGCTATGTGTTGGGGAGCAGTGCCAGATGGGAGGGGGGCCATGAGCGAGCTCGGAGTCGCCGTCGTCGTTGAGGACGATGAGGACGTTCGTAACCTTGTTGAAGCCGTGTTGAGCCAGGCGGGCTTTGAAGTGCACACCGCCGCCGGCGGGCGGGAAGGGGTCGATGTGGTCCGCCGCCGGGAAGCCAGCGTCGTCACCCTGGACGTGGGCCTTCCCGATATTGACGGGTTCGAGGTCCTCCGCCGGATCCGGGGGTTCAGCGACGCCTACGTCGTGATGCTCACGGCGCGGACGGACGAGCTGGACACCCTGACGGCACTGCACACCGGTGCCGATGATTTCATGGCCAAACCGTTCCGGCCCCGCGAACTGCGTGCCCGGGTGGCCGCGATGATGCGGCGGCCAAGGCAGGAAGCCGTTGCCGGGAGCCCGACGCCGGGCCCCGGGACCGGCCCCGGGGCTGGCCCGGCGGGACGCGGGCCTGCGCTGCCCCCGGACCGGATGCTGCGCCACAACGGCCTCGCGCTGGATCCGGACACCCGCTCGGTCGCCCTTGACGGTGTGCCGGCCAGCCTGACCCGCAGCGAGTTCGATCTCCTTCTCGCACTGCTGAAGGCGGGCGGTGCTGTCCGCTCCAAGGCCGAGCTGGTCCGGGTGGCCCGGGGTCAGCACTACCGCGAGGATGCGTACATCAGCGAATCGGATGAACGCGCCGTCGAAGTGCACATCGGTAACCTCAGGCGGAAGCTGCGCGAGGATCCGCTGCAGCCGCGTTGGCTCCAGACCGTCCGTGGGGTGGGGTACCGGCTGGCACCCGGCCGGGATTAGCTTTCCCTGAAATCATGGCCGGCCTGCAGCTCGTCCATTGTTTCCCTGCCACGCTCTGCCACCTCGGGCAGGAACGACCGCGCGTGGTCCATGTCGCCGCCTCGGATGGCATCCTCAAGCTCGCCGGCGAGGCGGGCCAGGCAGAGGCCGCCGACCATCGCCGAGGATATTTTCAGGCTCAGTACGGCATCCAGGGATCCGGCTGCGTCACCGCGGTCAAGGGCCGCAGCCAGGGACCCGTAGCGCTGGTCCCACATCCTGGCGTAGTCCCTCGCGAAGTCCTTGGCCACGACGGGGTTGTCCAGTTGTGCCCCCAGCTCCTGGAGCGTTGCCGGGTCTACGAGGGGAGCGTCATGTCCATCGTCCGGGGCGGTGGCAAGAAATGACATGTGCCTACGCTATCGCCTGATCCCGCGGACCCACCGCACGCCGGGGGTTCCTGCGGAAACCTTGCGGTACTCCGCGAGAAGGCTGCGGCAGGCCTGCGAAGGGCAGGCCGTCATGACGGGATCCGGACCAGGCGGGAGTTCGGGCTGATCGCATTGATCGCTGAGACAAAGATCGGGCCGAGGTCCGTTCCGCTTGCGGCGCAGAAGAAGTAATCTCCGTCGGAGTTCTCCGCAGCTATCAGCGCCGGCGACGAACAATCGTTGCCGGCGGTGCTTGGTACCCCCGGAGCCTTGTCGGAGGCTGCGGCAGCGAGGACGTCCCGCACAAACTCGCCTGTGCCCCCACATCGTGCGAGGCTCAAGTTATAGCCGACGGTGACGATCAGGATTCTCCTTGCCTTGGCGTCGGCCGCGACGGCCTTCAGGTTATTGCACGCGATCACGCCATCTGAGTTCTTGATGTCCCCTGGCGTGCCGACGTCGGTGACGCCCGCGATGCCTGTCTCGTTCGGTTGGCCATCGGTCTCCAGGACAATGGCTTTGCGCGGAGTCCCCGAACGCGGCGGCAGGTCCCGCAGGTTGTTCGCATCCAGGCCCAGCAGATATCGGGCCGCGGCCTTCATGGGCGAGGCGAGGTACGTGCCGGTGCCCGAGTGCTGCAAGCATTGCACGCCCTGGACGAGGGGGCTGGCGTTGTTGAGCGCCGGCGGTGCACCTGTTGTGGTGTAGTCGTTGGAGAACGGGACGGGAATCCAAGGGCCACTCGTAGCGGAGCCCGAGGGGTCGGTGATACAGGCAGCGCTGGGCGTGTCACTGCTTCGGCCGATGGTGCCCAGGGCCACGTATTGTTGGTCCTTGGTCATGGTCTTGAGTGTGGTCTGAATCGCGGCTTTCAAATTGGTAAGGTCGTCGGTGCTCATACTGCTGGTGCGGTCAGCGATTATGGCGACATCCATGGGGTTCGGGGTCTGGGCGCCGCACGACCCCTTGCACGCATCGGAGGCGAGCGACCCGGTGTTTCCGGTGTTGATCCCGATCGCGGGCGCGAAGGCGAAGGGGACATCCTTGGCAGCGGTCACGGTGATCGTGTTGCAGGCGAGCCCGGCAGCCGGGGTACACGGGATCGCGCAGATCGTCTCGCTGCACTTGGCCCCGGTGACCGGTCCGGGGTCGCAGACGCTGGGGATCTGGCCGCTGAGCACGGTCTTGGCGGCCCCGGAGGACGCGACCACGCACCAGAAGGAGGCCGTGGGGTCCGCGGCAGGGTCGTTGGCCTTGGCAAACGCCACCGCAGCATTCCGGGCGGCGGTCGGATCGCTCGGGAGCGAGGCGGCACCGGCCAGCGCGGCAGCGTCCAGCGCGTTACTCAGGTGCTGGCGCTCGTAGACCAGCCGGCCGAAATCGACAGCCAGGGCCACAGACCCAAAAAGCACGGGAAGCAGCAGGGCAAAGATGACCGTCGCGGCCCCGCGCTCCCGGAAAGCACGGCTGTGCGGGTCCTTGCGGATCATTCGGTTCTCTTCCTTTTCGATGTGACGACGGCGGTCCCGGGTCGATCCTGGCGTTACGGAGTGCATGATCCTCCATTCTTTGCGCCGGACGTAGCAGTCACGGTGCCTTCCATCTTCATGACGGCTTTGGCCTCGAAGAAGCCGCCGAGTGCCCAGGAGTAGAAACCGGACAGGGACGACTGCGGATAGCGCAGACAGACAACCATGACGCCGGGAGCCCCTGCCGAGGAATCCACTTTGAACGCAGCCTGGAGCTTGGCATCGTCCAGCAGGCCCTTCGCCTGGCTGATGGACGTGAGGACGTCGCCTTGCGTTACGCCCTGCCGTGCGCCCTCCCGCGCCGCGCCCTGCAGGCTGATGTTTTGCCCCAACGCCATACCAAAGTCGATCACCCCAAAGACCAGGGACACGAGCAGGGGAACGATGAGGGCAAATTCAACAGCCGCGGCACCCCGCTGCCGATCATTCCGATTCGGTGGACTTCCAGCCGGAAACCTAAACATCTCTAGTACGCTCCCATCATGTTGTCCATCACATTGATGACGGCCGGCCCCATGATGACGATGAACAGGACGGGCAGGATGCAGAACATGAGGGGGAACAAGACCTTGACGGGCAGTTTCATTGCCTTCTCTTCGGCGCGTTGACGGCGCTTGACCCTCATCTGCTTTGCCTGGGTCCGAAGGACACTTCCCAGGGCGATACCGTAACTGTCCGCCTGCACCACGGACCGCACGAAGCTCCGCAGGTCCGGTGCATCGGACCTTTCGGCCAGGGCCAGGTAGGCATCCTTGCGGCTGCGCCCGACCTGCAGGTCCTGGAGCGTGCGGACGAGCTCCGCTGCGAGGGGGCCCGTACCGTTCTGACCCGCCCGGGCCATGGCGGCTTCGAATCCCAGGCCGGCCTCGACCGAAATCAGCATCTGGTCGAGGGTGTTGGGCAGTTCCATCTGGATGGCCTTCTGGCGCTCCGCGCCGCGGCCGTGGATCAGGATGTCCGGAACAAAGTACGCGAGCGGCGGCAGGAGGATCGTGAACAGAAGTACGACGCCGGTGGGCGACTTCGCAGCCAACAGGGCGCTGAAGAATGCCCCCACCAGGGCCAGGGCAGGCTTGGCGATCAGCAGGCGTTCGAGGGGCATGACTGCCGGCCGGCCCGCCCTGGCCAGCAGTTTGTCCAGCCACCCCGCGTACCCCTTGGGTGTCAGCCGGACGCCGAGGCGCGCGGCTCCGCGCGGCTCCGCGCCAGGGGTGCGTTCCTCCACGGAGCGCATTCCCCGGCCCAGGTTGCTGCGGACCGCGGCCAGGCCGCCGCGGTCGATTGAGATGAATGACCACACCATTGCGGAAATCGGAACGATGATGAGTCCGACCATCAGCCACGCGTGTACACTCACGGCGATCCTCCTAGAACTTGATCTTTACGACGCGGCTGAGCCACCAGGACCCGAGGGCCAGCAGCACCACTGAGATGCCGAGCATTGCCCAGCCAAGAAAATTCGAGTACAGGGCGCCCATGTAGGCCGGATTCGATGCGCTGAGATACAGGAACATGCCCACCGGCAGGGCAACCAGGATGTAAGCGGAAAGTTTGCCTTCAGCGCTCAGGGACTGGACCTGTCCCTTGACTTCGGAGCGTTCCCTGATGGTTTCACCGACGTGATCGAGAACCTCCGCCAGGTCCCCGCCCACCTCGCGGTGGATCTCGATCGCCTGGCCCGTCCAGTCGAAATCCTCGCTCTTGAGGCGTCTGGCAGCATCAAGCATCGAGTCCTTCAGGTCCCGCCCCAGCCGCGTTTCATTCACCAGCCGGGCGAATTCCTCGGACGTTGGCGATTCCGCCTCCTGGGCGACGGCATCGACGGACAGCAAGAGGCTGTGGCCGGCCCGCAGACCTCCGGCCAGGATCTGGAGCGTGTCCGCGAGCTGGTCCTCGAACTTCGCACGTCTGCGGTTGGTGAGGATCTTCAGGAAGAGCATCGCACCGAACGGCGTGAGCGCAAGGAACAGCAGAGCCGCGGCGACGCCGCCTAATAGGAACCCGACAATGCCCGCTGTGACGCCAACGCAGCAGATCAGAAGGATGAAATCAGCCTGCCGAAGACGTATTCCGGCCTGCTCCAGTGATTCCCTGGAACCAAATCTGGCGTTCCGGCCGACCTTTCGATCCACGAAGCCCACGGCGGAGTCGGCCACGCGGGTCAGAAGAGAAGGCTCATCCTTGATCCCCGGCCGGCGCCGGGACAAGGCGATTCCGGTCGTGCCGATGCCTATCGTCGAAAACAGCAGGATGCACAGGGCCACGACGCACAGGCCAACGCCCAGGGCGAAAAAGATAGGGCTTGTAGCAGTCACCGGTATCCACCGCCCGCGTGCAGGCCTCCGAAGACAGCCGGTGACACCTGGATGCCCAGCTCGGCAAAACGGTCGGCAAAGCGCGGCCTGACCCCGGTGGGTGTGGGACGTCCGAGGAACTTCCCGTCGGCATCCAGCCCGGCGCTGTAGTCGAAAGTGAACGCATCCTGGAGGGTGACGATATCCCCTTCCATCCCCTGGACCTCGGTGACGTGGGTGACCCGCCGGGTCCCGTCCCTGAGCCGGGAGATGTGCACGATGAGGTTGACCGCCGACGCAATCTGTTCGCGGATTGCGCGCAGCGGCAGGTCCATTCCGGCCATGAGCACCAAGGTTTCCAGCCGCGCTATGGCATCCCGGGGCGAATTGGCATGCACGGTGGAAATGGAACCGTCGTGTCCCGTGTTCATCGCCTGCAACATGTCCAGCGATTCACCGCCGCGGACTTCGCCGATGACAATCCGGTCAGGCCGCATGCGAAGCGAATTCCGGACCAGGTCCCGGATGGCGACCTCACCCTTGCCCTCAATATTGCGTGGCCGGCTTTCCAGCCGCACGACGTGCTCCTGCTGCAGCTGGAGTTCCACGGCGTCCTCGATGGTGACAATGCGTTCGTCGGCCGGAAGGAACGACGAGAGGACATTGAGCAGGGTCGTCTTTCCGGTGCCGGTGCCTCCGGATACCAGGATATTGAGCCTTGCCTGGACGCAGGCGTGAAGTAGTTCCGCCATTTCCGGTGTCAGCGTTCCGAAGGAGATCAGGTTGTCCACGGTCAAGGGCACCTGCCCGAACTTACGGATCGTGAGCGACGCCCCGTTCACTGCCAGCGGGGGAATGATCGCATTGACGCGCGATCCGTCGGAGAGCCGGGCATCAACCATGGGCGATGACTCGTCGATCCGCCGCCCGACCTTCGTGACGATCCGTTCGATGATCCGGCGCAGGTGGTCTTCCGAGCTGAACCTGGCATTGGTCAGGAACAGCTTGCCATCACGTTCCACGTACACCTTGTCCGGCCCGTTCACCATGATTTCCGTGACGGCAACCTCGTTTAGGAACTTTTGGAGTGGTCCGAGTCCCAGGACGTCGTCGATGATCTCCTGCACGAGCCGGTGCCGTTCGGGGGCGGTCAACGGTATTTCATCTTCGTCCACGATGGCCCGAAGCTCATCCTTGACATAGCTTTGCAGCTCTGCCTCGTCCAGGGATGCATCCGTGATGCGGCTGCCCATCCGTTCGTACAGGGCGGTGCCGGCGCGGTCCTTGATGGCATTCAAGGCTTCGCTGGCGTCGGTGCTGCGGGCCTTCGGTTCCGGTGCGAGGGACCGAACCCCGGCGGACTCTGCTCCACCGGCCCAGGGGCCGCTGGCGGCTCCTGGGCTTGGGGCCGCTCCGGTGTCGGCGCCGCGAAGAGATTCCAAACGCTTGGTGAGGTTCATTGGACCACTGCCCTTCTGTGAAGTTTCTTGTGGGGGCGGGACTCCCAATCGGCGCTGAACCGTTCCACAAGTTGGCGCAGTCCCTTTGTCACCGGATCCCTGGTGCCGTCCTGCAGCAGCGGAACGCCTTTGTTTGTGGAAAACGGCACGGCCCGCGACCGCGGCAGGACCACGTCCACCGGAGAACCGATGGTTGCCTCAACGTCCTGCAGCGTCAGCCCGGTCCGTCGATCGGCAAAATTGAGCACGAGGTGACGGTTCTCAGGCACAAGGTCGAGTTCGGCGAGGATGCCGAACCCCGTCCGAAGCCCGCGGATGCTGGGAATGTCCATGCCACAGATCCACACCGCGTCGGTGGCCAGTTCCAGCGTGGCCAGAACGTGCTCGCCCAGACCCGGCGCCGTGTCAACCACGACGTACTGGAATTCGTTGGAGAGCTGGCTGAGGAGGCGTCCTACCTGTTCGCCCGATATCTGGTCGGCGTCGGTCGGGCGCAGCGGGGCACAGAGCGCATAGATGCCGGATGGGTGCAACGTCAAATAGGACTTCAGCACCACGCTGTCCTGAACGGCGGCCCCGACCACCGCATCAGCGAGGGTTCTTTCCGGTTCCAGCATCAGCGCCGTAGCCACATCCCCGAACTGGAGGTCAAGGTCCACCACCACGACGCCCATGGGAGCTTCCTTGCCCAACCCCACGGCAAGGTTGGTGGTAATGGTTGTCTTGCCGACCCCGCCCTTGGGCGACATGACCGAGATAATGCGGCCACGCCGGGGCAACCCCTCGACCGAGCTGCCCAGCCCGCGACGCCGCCCCGCGGCTGCGAGACTGGCCCGTTCCAGCAACGACCGGATGGTGGCCACATCGGAACCTGGCTGGAGCAAATCCCTGATGCCGGCCCGCATCGCGGGCAGGGCAATCCCCTCTTCGCTTTCGGTAACCAGGACGACGCTGATTTCCGGATATTGGAGGTCGAAAAGGCTGGCGAGACGGATCGAGTCTTCCACTTGTAAACCGGGTCCCAGCAGGATGACTTCGACGGGGTCGCCGCTGAGTACCCTGAGCAGGTCGTCGGGACCCGGCGGGAGGTGGTCGGCCGCGATCGCGTGGAAGGTGCCGTGCAATCCGGATGCCGCCTGCCTCGCACGGCGTTCAAATCCTGGATCTGGGGTGATCAGTACGTAGCGGCTCATCGGTACAGTTCCGGCTTCTTGACCACAAGCGGGGAGCCTTCGGCGGCTGTTGAGGGTTCCTTGGTGAGCCACAGGCTTCCAAAGTGGGCACCAAAGGCGATCTTGGTGGAATCGGCGTCGTTCCGGGCGAACGTGACGATCAGCTGGCCGGTGGGCAGTTCCGTATTGGCTTGGGCGGCCGGGTCGCCGCCCGTCGATGCCTTGGCCGTGGACCGCTGGACGCTGGTCACCAGGACCTTGTGAAAGACCTGCTGGCCGGATTCGACGTCGGGGGAGTCCTTCAGTGCGCCCTTGTCGAAGAGGACGACGATGCCTACCGTGTCGCCGGCGGCGATGCGTCCGCCGACGACCCGCTGGGCCTCCAGCTGCACCGAGATCTCCTGCATTGCGTCGGGAACGGGGACGGACCCCGGCGCGGACAGGGTGTCCGGATCCGCCAGCCGGGCCCCGAGCAGCGGCTCCCCGGGCAGCAGATCTACAGCTGCTACCTTCGCATTGAGCCCGTCCAGGCTCTTGAGCGCTCCATTGGGGACCGAAGCCGAGGGAAGGGACGTTGATTTGACGGCGGATCTTATTTTTTCAAGATCGGATCCCCTCGGGATCTGCTCCTGGACTACGAGCACTTCAACGGGCTGCAGGTCCTGTTGGGCCCTGGCTTCGGATGCTTGAACGTATGAGACCAACAACAGCGTGCCGACAATAGCCAGCACAAATGCGACGATGCCTCCCAGCAGGCGAGTTTTCACTTTCTAGGCCTTTCTGTGATGGCTCAGGACTTGCGAGAGCCTGTTTTGAAAGTCGAATGCTTACGGCTCCGTGACGACGATGATCACGGCAATGAGCGCCACCAGGAGACCGTATTCGACGGCTGCCGCCCTCGCCTCGCTCGAGAGTTCCCTCGGCCGGCTTCCCACGCCCGGGAGTTCCCTCGGCCGGCTTCCCACGCCCGCCGCACGGCCGCTCCGGATTCCTTGAGACCCTGGCACCTTGAGACGTTGCACAACCCCTCCAGACTTGAGGCCTGGCACAACCCTGCTCATCGAAAAAGCCCAGGTGCGGAAGCGGTGACAGCGGAACTATCGCCCGGACTGCCGCCGCCCCGCCCCTGGGCATTCCCACTAGTTGAACTAGATGGCGTTCCTGATCGTGCTGAACGCGGTGAAGATCTGAGTGCCGAGGGTTGTGACAACGCCGACGATCACGGCGGCGATGAGTGCCACGAGCAGTCCGTATTCCACGGCCGTCGCGCCCTTTTCGGATTCGAATTTGTTCTTGACGCCAGAGACAAAAGCAAGCATTGAGACCATGAGACCAGTCATTTGAATTTCCTTTTCCGGAGTGTCGAATATTTGTTACGGAATTCCAGCAAATCCCCGTTTGCTATCCCCTGGAGTTCCGTTGGGACAACAATTGCACGGCGATTAACGGCCCGGCAATGAAACCGGATACTCGACTTTAGATACGGAAAATTTGTGGCACCACTTAGGCCAAAATGGTGATGTACTCAGTTGGCGCCGGGGTGCGGCGGCAAACTACTTGGTTTACTCAGCAGCCTTACTGATGCTTCCCACGCCGGGGCGCCTGGCCGGCCTAGTGCAGCAGCAGGATGACGGCCAGGCCGGCCGCCAGCATTGACGGTCCGTAGGCGACTTCCTTCGGCTTGTTTCCGCGGTTCTTCAGCACGAGGACCACGGAGACGATGCCGCCGGCAACGAAGCCTAGGGCTCCGCCGTAGAACAGCTGGGACCAGCCTAGGTAGCCCAAGTACAGGCCGAGGGGCGCGGCGAGCTTCACATCCCCCATTCCGAGGCCGTTTCTGCTGGTCAGGGCCAGGATGAGGTACAAAACGAACAATGTTACGGCGCCGGCGACGCCGCGGAGCAGGTTTCCAGCCTCGCCGGCTACTGCCGCGGGGAAGGATAAAAGGAGTAGTCCGGTACCCAGCAACGGGAGTACCAGCCGGTTCGGGAGCAGGTGGTGCAGGATGTCAATGCGGGCCAGCTGTACGCCGGTGACGGCCAGAACCAGGTAGGCCGGAAGCTCTGCAGAGGTACCGAAGCGCCATGCGAGGAGTGCCGAGAGTCCAAAGGCGGCGGCCGCCGTCGTGATTCTCAACCCTGGGCCGGACGAAACCGTCAGCCGGGGAAGCACCCGGGGGAGGAGGAATTCGACGAGCAGTGTGAGGCATAGGCCCAAGGCTCCGATTCCGGCAATGAATAGCAGCGAAGCGGAGCCGGCAGCGGCGGGATCGGACACGGTTCCTCCAGGGATGCGACGGGCCGGCGGCGGGCTGGATGCATCCGGACACCCCATTTTGACCCAGAGACCCGCCTTCGGCTATTCTTGGTAGTCGTTGTGCGTGTCCTTTCTCGATGATGCGTGCCCGCTTGGGAATCCGGTTGCAGGATGACTACTCAACGTGCACATTCGAGTCCTCAGGATGACTGGTTACATAGAGCCCTCACCTCTGTTCCGGTAGCGCATAGATAGTAGGTGCACCTCCGAGTGACGCCTAAAACAAGAACGCCAGAACAAGAACGAGGCAAACACCGTGCGTACGTACACCCCGAAGCCCGGCGATATCAACCGCCAGTGGCACGTCATTGACGCCACAGACGTTGTCCTTGGTCGTCTCGCGAGCCAGACCGCAATCCTGCTGCGCGGCAAGCACAAGGCCACCTTCGCGTCCCACATGGACATGGGCGACTTCGTCATCATCATCAACGCTGAAAAGGTTGCCCTCACCGGCGCCAAGCTGGAGCAGAAGCGCGCATACCGCCACTCCGGTTACCCGGGCGGCCTGACCTCCATGAACTACGCGGAGCTGCTGGAATCCAACCCGGTCCGCGCTGTCGAGAAGGCCATCAAGGGCATGCTGCCGAAGAACTCCCTCGCTGCACAGCAGCTGGGCAAGCTGAAGGTATACCGGGGTGCCGAGCACCCCCACGCCGCCCAGCAGCCCAAGACTTTTGAAATCACCCAGGTCGCCCAGTAGTCCTGGCCACCAACCAACTTTTAATCAAGGAGAATCGTGGCTCAGAACGAAGAACTGACCACCGAGGCCATTCCGGCTGAGGAAAACCTGACCAGCTACACCTCGGAAAGCGGTCCTGCGGAAGCAGAAGCGCCCAAGAAGGAACGCCCGGCCCTGACCGTCGCCGGCGCAGCAGTTGGCCGCCGCAAGGAAGCCGTCGCCCGTGTTCGCATTGTGCCCGGCACCGGCAAGTGGACCATCAACGGCCGCGAGCTGGCGAACTACTTCCCGAACAAGCTGCACCAGCAGGACGTCAACGAGCCCTTCAAGATCCTCGATCTTGACGGCGCCTACGACGTCATTGCCCGCATCCACGGTGGCGGCATTTCCGGCCAGGCCGGTGCCCTGCGCCTCGGCATCGCCCGTTCGCTGAACGAGATTGACACCGAGAACAACCGCGCCACACTGAAGAAGGCCGGTTACCTCCGCCGTGACGCCCGCGTCATCGAGCGCAAGAAGGCCGGTCTCAAGAAGGCCCGTAAGGCTCAGCAGTACTCCAAGCGCTAAAAAGCGCCTTCCCAAGCGCTAAACCCCCTTACCCGGAAGCCCGTCCCGCCATCTCTGGCTGGACGGGCTTCCGTTGTTTATGCGTGCAGACCAAGTGACGTTTTGGTAGTCAGGGCTTCCTCGCCAATACCGCTTTATCGGGCAACGGGGAACTGGAAGTGACTGCGTTTTGCGCAGCCAGCCTTCCAAGTCTGGGGATTGCGGCCAATATCGTTAGCGGTATGAGACCGACGAGCACCGGGGAAGCCAGGACCATGGCGGGAGCGACCAGCCAGGGCCATTGCTTTCGCGCTCCGATTACCACTAAAACAACGGCGAGGAAGCAACGCAGCAGAAAACTGGTTCGGCTGTCCGGTGTCCCGTCCCTATTTTCGAGTAAGAACTGCAGCCAAGCATGCCACTGCGTGGGGTCCAGAGCGTACGAGACGATGACGACAATAGCCAGCCCGCCAACACCTTGCAGTAGTCGCCCCCACTCGCCGCGCACGGCAAACCACAGAAGTCCGACTCCAGCTGTGATCTTTGTCAGGATTGGAAACGACCACGCGGCAGGCTTTTGCATGCCGATCACAGCGGCGCCGGCAAGCAATATATAGATGTTGCCGACCACGAGTTCCGGCGTGCAGAGTAGAAAAACTGGAACGAACCATCTGGTTCGCAGCGGTTTTAATAGCCAGAGGAGGACCGCTGCCTCCAGGCAGATCCACATCGGCAGGAAAAGCAGCCAAGGGAGCATGGCGAGGGGCAGGATCACGGTAAGGAAAGCCGGCGAGTAGAGGTATGCATCTTGCTGGCCGGGCACTCTGTCATACACCAGTTCGCCCTGGCCGGCGAGCCAATAAGCATGGGCGTCTTGCCCTAGTGCATTGTCGAGGAATGCAGCCTTAATGGCCACGTATGCCATGACTAATCCCCAGAGCCAAAACAGGATGACTGCCGCCCGGGCCACCAGAGGAAACTTATTAGCGAAATTTATCCGATTCGCGGGCGGGGCAGAATAATTCGACATGCTCATATCTCTCTCTAGTCGGCTAACCGGAAGTACTGTGCCTCGCCAATGCGCTCAGCGGTGAAGCCTGCCCTCACCCATTCGACGATTCGGGCGGACTCGCCCCGGCCTTCCAAGGTCAACGGCGGAAGATTCTGGATCACGATGGAGCCCACCCGGCCCTGTTCCACGAGGACCTTGAACTGCTCCAGCGATGGAAACGGGTCCGTGCCGTCGAAGCCCCCGAGCGGCAGCACCGCCCGGCCGGACTCCAGCTGGTAATTGGCCGCCGTTTCGGACCCGACGACGGCAGCCGCCCACGTCGTTGACGACGGTTGACTGCGCAACCTCTCAAGTACGACGGGCGACGGCAGGTCGCCGAACATAACCGCCTGGTAGCTCGGGGGCATGTCGGCATACGGGCGGGTGCGGTCGTCCGTGCGAGCGCCAAGGATGCTGGGGCCGCCGATTACGCCGGCCCCGATATGAGGGCTCAGAACCGTGTTCAGCGACCACAGAAGGGGGCCAAAAAACAGTGTGGCAACCAGGATCCCGCCGGTGGCCCGCGCCACTATGGGATTTGGTGCCCGTAGAAGGACTCCGGCGATGGCAACACCCCAAATTACCAGCATGGCCTGGGGTAGACCCGGAAAATCCGCCGTGGAGCGGGAAACAGTGATGAAGGCAAAGATCATGCTTGCGGTCAAGATGATGGCGGCGAAAAGACGTGTGCGGGATTCGCGGAGCCTACGCAGGAAATACACCAGGGCAACCGCCGCCAGGGCGCACAGGGGCGGTACAGCGGTCAGGATGTAGTAAGGGTGCACGATGCCTGACATGAAGGCGACCACCGTCATGGCGCCCGCGAACCAGACGCAGCAGAGCAGGAGAAGGGCCCGTGCCGCCCGGGGAGCCTGGCGCCGCCACACCCACCAGATGCCCAGGCAAAGACCCGCTACGGCCAACGGGAGGAACCACCCGCTCTGCCCGGAGAATTGTGGCTGCAGGAATCGCTGGAAGCCGCTATCGAGTTGGTCAGCCGACCCGGCGACGCCGGCGCCCATTGTCCGGGTGGCGTCTTCCCCGGTAAGACGGTCCAGCCCGTTGTAGCCCAAAGTGAGCTCTATGACGCTGTTGGTCCGGGAGCCCCCTATGAACGGCCGTTGGGACGGGTCGGTGAGCTGGACCAACAAGAACCACCACCCGGCCGCGACGGCGGCTGCGGCGAGCGACGCTAAGAGATGCAAAAACTTTTTCAACGCTGAGGTTTGGGCGAACACGAAATAGGCCAGCGCGATGGAGGGCAGAAGCAGCAAGACCTGGAGCTGCTTGGTGAGGAGTGCGGCGCCCGTCAGCAACCCGGCCACGAGTAGCCAGCGAAGCTTGCCGCGATCCAAGGATTCCAGGGTGCAGTAGGCAATCCCGATCATGAGCAGCGTCAGGAGTGCATCGGGGTTGTTGTAACGGAACATGACCGTGGCCACGGGAATGACCGCCAGGAATGCTCCGGCAAGGAGTCCGGTCGTGGCATCGAGCCGTTTTCGGACCATGCGGTACAGCAGATAGACACAGCTGACGCCCATGGCGGCCTGCGGGAGGAGCACGCTCCACGGGTTCAGGCCGAACATGCGGACCGACAACGACATCACCCAGATGCTGAGAGGGGGCTTGTCCACGGCGATGGCGTTGCCGGGATCGGAGGATCCGAACAAGAAGGCGGTCCAGTCCTGGGAACCTGACATCGCTGCCGCGGAATAGAACGAGTTGGCCCACCCGTTGCGATCCAGCCCCCAGGTGTAGAGCAGCGTTGTGAAAGCCAGCAGGATCACCAGCGCCGGCCGTTCCCAGGCCGGATCCGCCGACGGACCCCGCAGGAATCCAGGGACGCGCCGTGGCGTCCACCGTCGGCGTGCCGCACGGCGGCCCGCCGTAGCGCCGTCGCGCCGCGCTGAATCGCTGGTGCGGGCTGCCGTGGTACTCACAGCGCCGGCTCTTCCACGGGCCTGGGCGTGCGCCCGGCGACGCGGTCATCCTCGCCCCGCACCCGGAAGACCCAGAGACGCAGCAGGACGAACCGGAGAAGGGTTGCCAGAATGTTGGCTCCCGTCAGGACGAGCAACTCGTGGCTGGGAGGGGCATCGACATTGACAGCGTGGAGAACTCCCAGTGAGGACGAGGTGATGATCCAGGCCAGCAGGAAGACCATGAGCCCTTGGAACTGTTGGGTGAAAAGCCTCACCGGGCCGCTGATGCCAAAGGTGAACCGGCGGTTGGCTGCGGTGTTTCCGACGGCGGTGAGAAGCAGCGCCAGGAAGTTCGCCGGCTGTGCCCCGAATGGTGCCTGCAGGATCAGATACAGCAAAGCAAAGGCGATGGTGGAAGCCGCGCCGACCAACCCGAACCGGAGCACCTGGCCGAAGAAGCTCGGCCGCCCGGGAGGGATGATGGGCCTGCGGCCCAACTCGGCATAAATCGCCTGGACCGGAATGGTCCCCTTCAACAGCGAGACCGCCACGCGTACCAGGCCACGGAGATCATCCAACGCTGTCTGTCGGATATTGACTCTGCTGTCCGGGTCATCGACCCAGTCCACGGGAATTTCGTGGATGCGCAGGCCGGAGCGCTCAGCGATGATCAGCAATTCCGTGTCGAAGAACCAGCCGTTGTCCTCAACATGGGGGAGAAGCCTCGTGGCCACATCGGCGCGGATAGCCTTGAACCCGCATTGGGCGTCCGAGAACTTTACCTGCATGGTCCGTTTGAGGAGGTAATTGTAGGACCGCGAAATGAACTCCCGCCTTGGACCGCGGCTGACCCGGGAACTCTGCCCAAGCCTGGTCCCGATGGAAATATCCGAATGGCCGGAAAGCAGCGGAGCCACCAGCGGCGGCAGCGCGGCGAGATCCGTCGAGAGGTCCACGTCCAGGTAGGCCAGGACTTTGGCGGTGGAGGCCCCCCAGGCATCCCGCAAAGCGAAGCCGCGCCCTTTGACCTCAAGCCTGCGGTAAACCACGTTGGGCAATTGTGCGGCCAACCGCGTGGCGATAACGGCCGTATTATCGGTGCTGGCATTGTCGGCGATGGTGATTTGCCATGTTGCAGGCATTTCCTGGACCAAATAATTTTCGAGTGTTCTGATGCTGTTTTCGAGTACCTTTTGTTCATTAAAGACCGGTACAACGATTTCGAGCGCCAAGCCCCCAGAGCTAGCTGTCATGAACGGAAGCATAAGTGGATATCTCGCTGGCACGCGAGGTTTTTTGGGAAAGTAGAGTACTCAAACGCATAAACCAAGTAGTCCACCGTCGATTTGTGACGGAGCAGGGCCACTTGACCTGCGCACGCTGGTCATCGGACGGGGATCTGCCGGTCCGGCCCCCGTGCAGCGGGGCCGAAGTGCCGGACTTCTCCAGCCCGTCGACTAAACTTGACCCGATGTCTAGATTATTTGGAACAGATGGTGTCCGGGGTTTGGCCAATGGCCTGCTGACCGCCGAACTGGCGTTGCAGCTGGCCCAGGCCGCTGCCGTCGTGCTTGGCCACGCCCGCAATACGAGCGGAACCCGGCCACGCGCCGTGGTGGCCCGTGATCCGCGCGCCAGCGGCGAATTCATTGGCGCCGCGGTTGAAGCCGGGCTGGCCAGCTCCGGGATCGACGTGTACGACGCCGGAGTGCTCCCCACGCCTGCCGCGGCCTACCTGGTGGCAGACCTGGACGCGGACTTTGGCGTGATGATCTCTGCCTCGCACAATCCTGCACCGGACAATGGCATCAAGTTCTTTGCCCGCGGCGGCCAGAAGCTCCCCGACGACGTCGAAAACGCCATCGAGGAACAGATGGGGAAGGAAGCGTTCCGTCCCGTGGGCGGCGAAGTGGGGCGCATCCAGCGCTTCTCCGATGCCGAGGACCGTTACATTGTGCATCTGCTCGGGACGCTCCCGCACCGCCTGGATGGCCTCAAGGTGGTCCTGGACTGCGCCCATGGTGCGGCCAGCGGCTGTTCCCCGCAGGTGTTCAAGGATGCGGGCGCGGACGTGGTGATCATTGGTGCCGAACCGGACGGCCTGAACATCAACGACGGCGTCGGCTCCACCCACCTGGGTCCGCTCAAGAGTGCCGTCCTGGCGCATGGCGCGGATCTGGGCATCGCGCACGACGGCGACGCCGACCGCTGCCTGGCCGTGGACCACGAAGGCAACGAGGTGGACGGCGATGAAATCATGGCGATCCTCGCTGTGGCGCTGAAGGCAGCGGGGAAGCTTAAGGACGACGTCCTGGTGGCTACGGTGATGAGCAACCTCGGATTGAAGATCGCGCTGCGCGATGCCGGCATCAGCCTGCGCGAAACCGGAGTGGGTGACCGCTACGTCCTGGAGGAAATGCGCGACGGCGGCTTCAACCTCGGCGGCGAGCAGTCCGGCCACGTGATCTTTGCCGACCACGCCACGACGGGCGACGGCGTGCTGACGGGGCTGCAGCTCGCAGCCCAGGTGGCCCTCACCGGGCGGCCCCTCAAGGAGCTCGCCACGGTGATGACCAAGCTTCCGCAGGTCCTGATCAACGTCAAGGGGGTTGACCGCACCCGCGTCAACGGCGACGAAGCCGTCGCCGCGGCGGTGGCGGCTGCCGAAGCCGAGCTGGGCGAGACCGGACGGGTCCTGCTGCGCCCGTCCGGAACCGAACCCGTGGTCCGGGTGATGGTCGAGGCCGCGGAGCAGGCCACGGCCCAGGACGTTGCCGAACGCCTGGCGCAGGTTGTGCGGACCGAACTCGCCCTGGCGCTCGTCGCCGACTGACGTAGGGCCGCGCCGCAACCGCCGGACCGCAGCCTCAGAGGTACCCCGGCGCGGCTTCCAGGCCGAAGTACTCCTCGAGGGTCGCGATTCCGCGGTTCGCCATGTCCGTTGCCGCCTCCACCCCGATGTAGCGCAGGTGCCACGGCTCGTAGTAGTACCCGGTAATTCCCTCGAACGTCGGGGGATAGCGGACGACGAAGCCGAAGCGGCGGGCGTTGTCCCGGGCCCAGGGGGCCGCGGGCTGTTCGGCGAAGCAGGGCTGGAAGCTGCAGGCCCCGCCGCCGTCGCCGATGTCGAAGGCCCATCCCGTCTGATGCTCGGAATAGCCCGGCCGGGCGGACGCGGTGTCCGCGTCGGCCTGTCCCCGCGTTTTCACATAGCCGCCATACGTCGCCGTCTGGGTCGCGAAGGAACGGTATCCGCTGGCCAGGGTCAGGACGACGCCGTCGGCCGCCGCCGCCGCGAACAGCCGCTCCGCCGCTGCCGCCGTCGTGCTGTTCAGCAACGCCGCTTCGCCCGAGACGGCCAGGCGCACCGCCGGCCGGACAAGATCGGCCGGGACATAATCAGCGGGGGAGAGCGGGCGGTGCTTGTTGACCACCACCCACGGGCTCGCCGGGTCGCTGAGGGAATGCTGTACGCCCGGCGCCGCGGCCGACGGCGCGGATCCTGGCGGGGTTACCGGCACGGGTGCCGGCGTCGTGCCTTCGGAGGGCGGCGTCGTTCCTTCGGCGGGCGCCGCCGGTGACGGCGGCACGGTCCCGGCGGAGGGGGGCGGCGTTCCGGCGGCCGGCGACGGCAGGCCGCCCGGTTCGGGGGAGCAGCCCGCCAAAGGCACGACGCCGAGGGCGAGGCCGGACCCGGCCATCAGGAGGCGGCTGAAGGCCCTCCGGCTCGGGGCCTCCGGGCGGGGTCCCTGCTCCGCTTCCACGTCACCGCCGCGCTCGTGGCGCATCGGTGTCAGACCTTCCTCAGCAGCATGCGGCGGATGGAATGGTCCGCATCCTTGGTCAGGACCAGCTGCGCGCGGCCCCGGGTGGGAAGGACGTTCTCCTCCAGGTTCGGCTCATTGATGCGCTTCCAGATGTCGCGGGCGGTCTGCTCCGCCTCGGAGTCGGACAGCGTGGCATACCGGTGGAAATAGGACTCCGGCTGCGCGAACGCCGTGCTCCGCAGCTTGCGGAAGCGGTCCACGTACCACTCCTCGATATAGGACGTCTTGGCGTCGACATAAATGGAGAAGTCAAAGAAATCACTCAGCGCCAGGCCCTGGCGGCCGTCCTGCCGCGGCCGGGCCGGCGCCAGGACGTTCAGCCCCTCGACGATCAGCACATCGGGGCGGCGCACCACCACTTCCCGGCCGGGGACGATGTCGTACGTCACGTGCGAGTACCACGGGGCCCGGACTTCTTCCGCGCCGCTCTTGATTTCGCTCACGAAGCGCAGCAGGGCCCTGCGGTCATACGACTCCGGAAAGCCTTTGCGTTCCAGCAGCTGGCGGCGCTGCAGCTCGGCCAGCGGATACAGGAACCCGTCCGTGGTGATGAGTTCGACGTTGGGGGTGCCGGGCCAGCGCCGGAGCATTTCCCGGAGCACGCGGGCGATGGTCGACTTGCCCACCGCCACGGAGCCTGCCACGCCGATCACGAAGGGCGTGCGCTGGGTCCGCTCGCCGAGGAAGGTCGTGGTGGCCGCGTGCAACTGGCCCGCCGCCTCCACATAGAGGTGCAGAAGCCGGGAGAGGGGCAGGTAGACCTCGCTGACCTCCTTCATGTCGAGGGGGTCGCCGAGGCCGCGCAGGCGGAGCACGTCCTCTTCATTGAGGGGCTGCTCCATCTGGGCGGCGAGCCGGGACCAGGTCTGCCGGTCCAGCTCCACGAACGGGGAGACGCCGTCGCCGTTCGCTTCATTGCGTTGCAAAGTCACCCTAGAGATTCTGCCCTTGACGGGGCCGAGAGCGAAATGGACAGGCCCGTCATGCCGGGCTGGTCCTACGTTCTCTGTCCGGGAAACCCGCTAGGCTGGTCCCCATGTGTGGAATCGTTGGATATGTGGGCCACTCAGCTGGCCGGGTAAATACTGGACACAATGCTCTGGACGTTGTCCTCGAAGGACTGCGGCGCCTGGAGTACCGCGGCTACGACTCGGCGGGGATCGCGGTCGTGTCGGACGGGACCATTTCGTCCCGCAAGAAGTCAGGCAAACTGGCCAACCTGATCGCCGAGCTGGAGGCCAGCCCGCTGCCTGAAGCCTTGACCGGCATCGGCCACACCCGCTGGGCAACCCACGGCGGCCCCACGGACCAGAACGCGCACCCGCACCTGGCCGACGGCGGCAAGCTGGCGCTGATCCACAACGGCATCATCGAAAACTTTGCCGAACTCAAGCTGGAGCTCGTGGGCAAGGGTGTGACGTTCCTCTCCGAGACGGACACCGAGGTGGCCGCCGCCCTGCTGGCCGACATCTACCGGAACCAGCTCGGCGGCGGGGACTCTGACGGCGGACTGACAAGGGCCATGCAGCTAGCCTGCCAGCGCCTCGACGGCGCCTTCACCCTGCTCGCCGTGCACGCCGACCAGCCCGACGTCGTCGTGGCCGCCCGCCGCAACTCCCCGCTCGTCGTCGGCCTCGGCGACGGCGAGAACTTCCTGGGCTCCGACGTCTCCGGATTCATCGACTACACGCGGCGCGCCGTCGAGCTCGGCCAGGACCAGATCGTCACCATCACCGCCGATTCGGTGGAGATCACGGACTTCTACGGTGCCCCGGCCGAAGGCAAGGAATACAAGGTTGACTGGGACCCGGCCTCGGCGGAAAAGGGCGGCTTCCCGTCCTTCATGGAAAAGGAAATCCACGACCAGCCGGACGCCGTGCTGCAGACTCTGCTGGGCCGCTCCGATATCCACGGCAAGCTGACGCTGGACGAAGTCCGCATCGACCCGCAGCTGCTCAAGAGCGTCGACAAGATCATTGTCCTGGCCTGCGGCACTTCCGCCTACGCCGGGCAGGTCGCGAAGTACGCGATCGAGCACTGGTGCCGGATCCCCACCGAGGTGGAACTCTCGCACGAATTCCGCTACCGGGATCCGATCGTCGACGAGAACACCCTGATCGTCTCCATCTCCCAGTCCGGCGAGACCATGGACACGCTCATGGCCGTCCGCTACGCCAAGGAACAAGGCGCCAAGACGGTCTCCATCTGCAACACCAACGGGTCCACCATCCCGCGTGAATCGGATGCCGTCCTCTACACGCACGCCGGACCGGAAATCGCCGTCGCCTCCACCAAGGCGTTCCTTGCACAGATCACGGCCGCCTACCTGCTGGGCCTGTATCTGGCACAGTTGCGCGGCAGCAAGTTCCAAGGCGAGATCAAGGACATCCTGGCCGACCTCCGAAAGATCCCGGCCAAGATCCAGCGGATCCTCGACAACGAGGGCGAGATCAAGGAGCTGGGCCGGTCCATGGCCGACGCCAAGTCCGTGCTGTTCCTGGGCCGCCACGTCGGCTTCCCGGTGGCCATGGAAGGCGCGCTCAAGCTCAAGGAGCTCGCGTACATCCACGCCGAAGGCTTCGCCGCCGGCGAGCTCAAGCACGGCCCGATCGCGCTGATCGAAGAGGGCCAGCCGGTCTTCGTGGTGGTCCCGTCACCCCGCGGGCGGGATTCGCTGCACGCCAAGGTGGTCTCCAATATCCAGGAAGTCCGGGCGCGCGGCGCCAAGACCATCGTGATCGCCGAAGAAGGCGACGAGGCCGTCAAGGCGTACGCCGAGCACGTCTTCTACATCCCGGAGACCCCGACCCTCCTGGCCCCGCTGCTCAGCACGGTCCCGCTGCAGATCTTCGCCCTCGCCCTCGCCTCCGCCAAGGGATACGACGTGGACCAGCCACGCAACCTGGCCAAGAGCGTCACCGTAGAATAGCGCCATGATTGTTGGCATCGGCGTAGACGTCGTAGACATCGAGCGGTTCGGCCGGCAGCTGGAGCGCACCCCCGGGCTGCGCGACCGGCTGTTCGTCCCGGCCGAACGTGACCTGAACACCCGGTCCCTGGCCGCCCGGTTCGCCGCCAAGGAGGCCGTGGCCAAGGTGCTGGGGGCTCCGGCGGGCATGAACTGGCAGGACTGCTGGATCGGGCTGGACCAGAACGGTCCCACGGTCCAGGTCAAGGGCACCGTGCTGGCCGTGGCGGAGTCCAAGGGCGTCAAGCGCTGGCACCTGTCGATGAGCCACGACGGCGGGATCGCCACCGCGACGGTCGTCGCCGAAGGCTGAGAAAGGCCCGCGGGGCGCCGGCCCGAACCCGCCCGAACAGATCCGGACTTCCCAGCGACCGCACTGAATGGACGGAAAAACCATGATCAGCGCCTACACCGGAACCCAGATACGGGAGGCTGAAAAGCGCCTTCTCCAAGCGAGCCTGGACGCCGGCGCGGACGCTGTCCTCATGCAGCGGGCCGCCTATGGCCTTGCCAACACCGTGATCCGCGAGCTGCGCAGCCGCGGGCAGCGGCTCTACGGCTCCAGCGTCACCGTGCTGGCGGGCAAGGGCAACAACGGCGGCGACGGGCTGTTCGCCGCCGTGCTGCTGGCCGGCCGGGGCATGCGGACGACGGCGGTGCTCACCGGCGGGGACGCCCACGCTGCCGGGCTGGCCGCGTTCCGCAAGGCCGGCGGCCGCGCCGTGGCACTCACGGCCGGGAACGGCGCGGAGCAGGCGGCGGCCGCGGCCCGCACCGACGTCGTGATTGATGCCGTCCTCGGGACCGGCGCCCGGGGCGGCCTGCGGGGCCCCGCGGCCGCCCTGATGGCAGCCCTGGAACGGACACGCCCCCGGCTGGTGGTTGCCTGCGACATACCGAGCGGGGTGGACGCGGACACCGGGGAATCGCCGGCGCCGGTGCTCACCGCCGACGTGACAGTGACCTTTGGCGCCGCCAAGGCCGGCCTGCTGGCCGACCCGGGAGCGGACTTTGCCGGGCGCGTGCAGGTGCTCCCCATCGGCATCGAGGCCGGGCTTCCGTGGCCGGCCCTGCAGCGGCTGGAGGCCGGGGACCTCGCCGCCCTGCTGCCGCACCCCGGGCGCCGGGCGCACAAGTACTCCCGGGGCGTGCTTGGGGTGGTCGCAGGCTCAGCCGCCTATCCGGGCGCCGCCGTGCTGGCCTGCCGGGGTGCCCTCGCCGCCGGCGTGGGCATGGTGCGCTATCTCGGGCCCCCCGACGTCGCCGACCTCGTCCGCCGGTGGTGCCCCGAGATCGTCTGCAGCACCGGGGCGGTGGCCGATGCGCATGTCCAGGCCTGGCTCGTGGGCTCCGGGCTGGACGAATCCGATGAGCAGCAGCTGCAGCGCGCCCGCGACGCCGCAGACTCGGGCCTGCCGACGATTGCCGACGCCGGCGCGCTGCCGGCCCTGCCTGAGGTGCTGGCCCCGCAGGTGGTCCTGACGCCCCACGCCGGCGAACTGGCGGCCCTGCTGAAGCGCCTCGGGGTGGAACTGGACCGCCCCGCGGTGGAAGCCGCCACGCTCAGCGCTGTGCGGCGCGCCGCAGGCCTGACCGAAGCCACCGTGCTGCTCAAAGGAGCGACCACCCTCGTGGCCTCCCCCTACCAGGACTTCTACAGCCAGGCCGAGGGCACCCCCTGGCTCGCCACGGCCGGCAGCGGCGACGTCCTGGCCGGAGTCATCGGTGCGCTGCTGGCGCAACTCGGTGCCGACGTCGGGCGCTTCGCCGACCGCGGCATCGATCCCGACGCGAGGTGGGCGGCGATCGCGGCCATGGCGGCAAGCCTGCACGGCCGTGCCGGGGCCCTGGCCTCCGCGGGCGGCCCGGTCACTGCAGGTGCCATCGCCGGCAGCATTCCCGAGGTGATCCGCACGCTGTAAGCATGCTGTCATCAAGGGCCATGATGCGCCAAAACAGGAATACTAACCCTACTTACCAGTAGTCTGTCTAGAGATTACCGCCACGCACGAGGAGTACACATGGAAGTCTGGCCCGGATCGGCTTACCCGCTGGGAGCCACTTTTGACGGCACTGGCACAAACTTCGCCTTGTTCAGCGAGCGGGCGGAAAAGGTCGAGCTCTGCCTGTTCGACGAGACGGGAACGGAAACCCGGTACGACGTCGTGGAGGTCGACGGGTACGTCTGGCACTGCTACCTTCCGCAGGCCCAGCCCGGGCAGAAATACGGCTACCGGGTCCACGGGTCCTATGATCCGGCCTCCGGCAACCGTTTCAACCCCAACAAACTCCTCCTCGACCCCTACGCGAAGGCCGTGCACGGCCAGATCGACTGGGATCCGGCACTCTTCTCCTACAACATGGGGGACCCCGACTCCCGGAACGATGCCGACTCGGCCCCGCACATGATGATGGGCGTGGTGATCAACCCGTTCTTCGACTGGGATGGGGACCACAACCTCCGTGTCCCCTACCACAAATCGGTGATCTACGAGGCGCACGTCAAGGGCCTGACGCAGCTGCACCCGGAAGTGCCGGAAGAACAGCGCGGCACCTACGCCGGCGTGGCGCACCCCGCCGTCATTTCCCACCTGCAGAAACTTGGCGTCACCGCCATCGAGCTCATGCCGGTGCACCAGTTCGTCAACGACGGCATCCTGGAGGACAAGGGCCTCAACAACTACTGGGGCTACAACACCATCGGTTTCTTCGCCCCGCACAACGGCTACAGCTCCATCGGCGACGCCGGCCAGCAGGTGCAGGACTTCAAGGCCATGGTCCGGTCACTGCACCGGGCCGGCATCGAAGTGATCCTCGACGTCGTCTACAACCACACCGCCGAAGGCAATCACCTGGGCCCCACGCTGTCCTTCAAGGGCATCGACAACGCCGCCTACTACCGCCTGATGGACGGCGACGAGAAGCACTACATGGACTACACGGGCACGGGCAACTCGCTCAACGTCCGGCAGCCCCATTCCCTCCAGCTGCTGATGGACTCCCTGCGCTACTGGGTGACCGAGATGCACGTGGACGGCTTCCGGTTCGACCTCGCCTCCACCCTGGCCCGGGAATTCTATGACGTGGACAAGCTGTCCACCTTTTTCGAACTCATCCAGCAGGACCCCGTCGTGTCCCAGGTCAAGCTCATCGCCGAGCCCTGGGACGTGGGCCCCGGCGGCTACCAGGTGGGCAACTTCCCGCCGCAGTGGACGGAATGGAACGGCCAGTTCCGCGATACCGTCCGCGACTTCTGGCGGGGCGAACCGTCCACCCTGGGCGAATTCGCCTCCCGGATCACCGGTTCCGCGGACCTTTACGAGCATTCCGGCCGCAGGCCCGTGGCCTCCATCAACTTCGTCACCGCCCACGACGGCTTCACCCTGGCGGACCTCGTGTCCTATAACGAGAAGCACAACGACGCCAACGGCGAAGGCAACAACGACGGCGAATCCCACAACCGGTCCTGGAACTGCGGCGCCGAGGGCCCCACGGAGGACCCCAAGGTGCTTGGGCTCCGTGCCCGCCAGCAGCGGAACTTCATCGCCTCGCTGCTGCTCTCCCAGGGCGTCCCCATGCTGCTCCACGGCGACGAACTGGGCCGCACCCAGCAGGGCAACAACAACGGCTACTGCCAGGACTCTGAACTGACCTGGATCAACTGGGACAACGTCGACCAGCCGCTCGTGGAGTTCACGGCCGCCGTCAACGCCCTTCGGGCCAAGCACCCCACGTTCCGCCGCAGCCGGTTCTTTGACGGCAGGCCCGTGCTGCGCGGCGAGGGAGAGCGGCTTCCGGACATCGAATGGCTGGACCCGGACGGCTCCACCATGAAGCCGGAAGACTGGGACAGCGGCCTGGGGCGGTCCATTGGCGTCTTCCTCAACGGCGACGGCATCCGGGGCCGGGACGAGCGGGGCCGGCGCATCACCGACGTCAACTTCGTGCTGTTCTTCAATGCACATGATGACGAAGTGAAATTCACGCTGCCCTCGGACGAGCACGCCCCGGCCTGGGATGTCATCATCGACACCGCAGGCCAGAATGCGGACAGCAGCCCGGTGAAGGCCGGCGGCGTCCTGTCCGTGGACGCCAAGTCCCTGGTGGTGCTCCGCGCCCACAGCACACCCGAGGTGGAGCCCGACCACTCGGTGGCGGCCTCGCTGGCTGCGTTGTCGCAGACCAGCACGACTGAAACCGCCTCGCTGACGACACCGGCCGTGCCCGAACCCAAGGCGGCCAGGAAAGCCAGATCGAAGAAGAAAGACTCATGAGGACGCCGGTCTCCACCTACCGGCTGCAGATCAGGCCCGGCTTCACCCTCGCCGATGCCGCGGACATCGTGCCGTACCTGAAGTCGCTGGGCGTGGACTGGGTCTACCTCTCGCCGGTCCTGACGGCCGAGCGGGGCTCGGACCACGGCTACGACGTCACCGACCCCGCCGCCGTCGACCCCGACCGCGGCGGGGCCGAGGGGTTCGCCGCGGTGTCGCGGGCGGCGCGGGAGGCCGGCCTGGGGGTGCTCGTGGACATCGTGCCCAACCACGTCGGCGTCGCGACCCCGGCGCAGAACCCGTGGTGGTGGTCGCTGCTCAAGGAAGGCCGGCAGTCCCGCTACGCCCGGACGTTCGACGTCGACTGGGACTTCGGCGGCGGCCGCATCCGGATTCCCGTGCTGGGGGAGGACTCGGACCTGGACGCGCTCCAGATCCGGGACGGGGAGCTGCGCTACTACGACCACCGCTTCCCGCTGGCCGACGGCAGCTACACTGCAGGTGACTCCACTGCCGACACCCCGCGCGAGGTCCACGACCGGCAGCACTACGAGCTGATCGGCTGGCGGCGGGCCGACAACGAGCTGAACTACCGCCGGTTTTTCGCCGTCAACACCCTCGCCGGGATCCGGGTCGAGTTCCCGGAGGTCTTCGACGAAGCCCACGCCGAGGTTCTCCGCTGGTTCCGGGAAGGGCTCGTCGACGGGCTGCGGATCGACCACCCGGACGGCCTTGCCGACCCCGAAGGCTACCTGCGCCGCCTGCGGGAGGCCACCGGCGGGGCTTACCTGCTGATCGAGAAGATCCTCGAACCGGGGGAGGTGCTCCCCGCCGGTTTCGACTGCGAAGGGACCACCGGCTACGACGCCCTCGCGGACGTGGACCGGGTCTTCGTCGACGCCGCCGGGCAGGCACCGCTCGATGCGCTCGACGCCGAACTCCGCGGGGGCCGGCCCGCCGACTACGAGGAGATGATCCGCGGAACCAAGCGCAGGATCACGGACGGGATCCTGCATTCGGAGATGCTCCGGCTGGCCCGCCTGGTACCCGCCGGTACGGGCCTGGGCGGTGAACCGGCCGCCGATGCGCTGGCCGAAATCATTGCCGCGTTCCCGGTCTACCGCAGCTACCTGCCGGAAGGCGAAGAGGTCCTCAAGGAGGCCTGCGAACTCGCCGTCCGCCGCCGGCCCGAGCTCGGACCGGCCGTGGGGCTGCTGCTGCCGCTCCTGCTCAATGCTGGTCCCGGGGCCGAGGCGGAGCTGGGGCGCCGCTTCCAGCAGACCTCCGGCATGGTCATGGCCAAGGGGGTGGAGGACACCGCGTTCTTCCGCTACACCCGCCTCGGCACGCTGACCGAAGTCGGCGCCGATCCCACCGAATTCGCGCTCACCCCGGAGGGGTTCCACGCCCGGATGGCGCGCCGGGCGGCCGCGCTCCCGCTGTCCATGACCACGCTCAGCACCCACGACACGAAACGCAGCGAGGACACCCGGGCGCGGATCTCGGTGCTCGCGGAGCTGGCGCCGGAGTGGAAGGCCTCGCTGGGCCGGCTTCGGCGGCTGGCACCGCTGCCCGACGGGCCGCTGGCGAACCTGCTGTGGCAGGCTGTTGCCGGCGTCTGGCCCGCGGACCGGGAACGGCTGCAGTCCTACGCCCGGAAGGCCGCCCGCGAGGCCGGCAACTCGACCAACTGGATGGACCCCGACCCGGCCTTCGAGCAGGCCCTGGCGGCCGCCGTCGACGCCGCCTTCGACAACGCCGGGGTGCGCGCGGAACTGGAGGCCCTCGCGGGCCTGCTGGAACCCTATGGCGCCTCCAACGCGCTGGCGGCCAAGCTGGTGCAGCTGACCATGCCCGGCGTTCCGGACGTCTACCAGGGCACCGAATTCTGGGACCGTTCGCTGACCGATCCGGACAACCGCAGGCCGGTCGACTTCGGCGCGCGCCGCGAGGCCCTCGCCGCGCTCGACGCCGGCGCCCGGCCGGCGTCGTTCCTCGACGAAACGGCCAAGCTGCTGGTGACCTCGCGGGCGCTGCGCCTGCGCCGGGACCGGCCGGAGCTGTTCACCGGCTACTCCCCGGTGCACGCCACGGGCGCCGCGGCAGGGCACCTGCTGGCCTTCAACCGGGGCGGCAACTCGGCGGGAGCCCTCACGCTCGCCACCCGGCTGCCCCGCGGACTCGAGCAGAAGGGCGGCTGGCAGGGCACCGCCGTCGTTCTTGGTGCCGCGATGACGGACGAGCTGACGGGCCGCTCCTTTGGCCCCGGCGAGGTCGAAGTCGGGCAGATTTTGGCGACCTACCCGGTCGCCCTGCTGGTACCCACGGCCTAGGGACTCCTTGAACAACCGACATGGGGAACGGAAAAATGCCATGACCTTGCCAGTACACGGAACCGGACGCTTCGATCTCTGGGCGCCGGACGCCGAGGCAGTGACCCTCCTCGCCGACGGACATAAGTACCCGATGAGCCGCGCCAGCGGGTTGCGCGGCGGCTGCGACGGAGCCGGCTGGTGGACCGCCGCCGGCGCCCCGGCCGCGGGCGAGGTGGACTACGGCTACCTACTCGACCAGGACCCGACGCCACTGCCGGACCCGCGGTCCCGGCGCCAGCCCGCGGGCGTGCACGCCCTCTCGCGGACGTTCGACGCCGGCAGCCACCAGTGGGCGGACGGGCAGTGGGCGGGACGGGAGCTTCAGGGCGCCGTGATCTACGAGCTGCACCTGGGCACCTTCACCCCCGAAGGGACCCTGGACGCGGCCATCGGGAAGCTGGGCTACCTGGCCGGGCTCGGCGTCGATTTCGTCGAGCTGCTGCCGGTCAACGGCTTCAACGGCACCCACAACTGGGGCTACGACGGCGTCGCCTGGTACACGGTGCACGAAGGCTACGGCGGCCCCGCCGCCTACCAGCGCTTCGTGGACGCCGCGCACGCCGCCGGCCTGGGCGTCATCCAGGACGTGGTCTACAACCATCTGGGTCCCAGCGGGAACTACCTGCCCCGCTTCGGGCCGTACCTCAAGTCCGGCGAGGGCAACACCTGGGGGGAATCGGTCAACCTGGACGGCCCGGGCTCGGACGAGGTGCGCCGCTACATCCTGGCCAACGCCGCCATGTGGCTGCGCGACTACCACGTGGACGGCCTGCGCCTGGACGCCGTACACGCCTTCAAGGACGAGCGGGCGGTCCACCTGCTCGAGGAATTCGGGGCCCTCGCCGACGCCGTCGCCGCGGAAAGAGGGCGCCCGGCCGCCATGATTGCCGAATCCGACCTGAACAACCCCCGCCTGCTCTACCCGCGCGGCGTCAACGGCGACGGCCTCACCGGGCAGTGGAGCGACGACTTCCACCACGCCGTCCACGTCAACGTCACCGGCGAGACCACCGGCTATTACGCCGACTTCGGCTCGCTGGGGGCCCTCGCCAAGGTCCTGGCCAGGGGCTTCTTCCACGACGGCAGCTACTCGAGCTTCCGCGGACGGCACCACGGCCGGCCGATCGACACCGCCCTGGTCCACCCCGCCGCCCTCGTGGTCTGCAGCCAGAACCACGACCAGATCGGCAACCGCGCCACCGGGGACCGGCTGTCCGCGTCGCTGGGCTACGGGCCGCTGGCGCTCGCCGCCGTCGCCACCCTGACGTCCCCGTTCACGCCCATGCTGTTCATGGGCGAGGAGTACGGCGCCACCACGCCCTGGCAGTTCTTCACCTCGCACCCTGAGCCGGAGCTGGGCAAGGCCACCGCGGAGGGCCGGATCAGGGAGTTCGAGCGGATGGGCTGGGATCCCGCCGTCGTGCCCGACCCGCAGGACCCGGACACCTTCACCCGCTCCAAGCTGGACTGGTCGGAAGCCGCCGACGGCGACCACGCCCGGCTCCTGGAGCTCTACCGGGCACTCATCGCGCTGCGCCGTGCGACGCCGGAGCTCGCCGGACCCGGCTTCGACGGCACCGAGGTGGACTTCAGCGAGGAGGACCGCTGGCTCCTGCTGCGGCGCGGCGCCGTCCAGGTGGCGATGAACTTTTCCGCCGAACCGCGCCGGGTTGCCGTCGCCGGGGCACGGCTCGCGCTGGCCACCGACGACGGCGTCCGGCTTGACCCGGCAGGGCTGTCCGGCGGGCCGTCCGGCCGGCTGGACCTTCCGGGCCACAGCGCCGCAATTCTCACCCCGTAACCCTCTACGACAGGATAGTACCCTTGGTTTATTCCGCAGCAGACACCCGCTACGACTCCATGCCCTACAGGCGGGTGGGACGCAGCGGCCTGAAACTCCCGGCCATCTCCCTGGGCCTGTGGCACAACTTCGGCGATGACAAACCCTTCGAGGTCCAGCGGGCCATCCTGCGCCGCGCCTTCGACCTCGGCGTCAACCACTTCGACCTCGCCAACAACTACGGCCCCCCGGCAGGGTCCGCCGAGACCAACTTCGGCCGACACCTGCGGGACGATTTCGGGCCCTACCGGGACGAGCTCATCATCTCCACCAAGGCCGGGTACAACATGTGGCCGGGCCCGTACGGGGAATGGGGGTCCCGCAAGTACCTGCTCGCGAGCCTCGACCAGTCATTGGAACGGATGGGCCTGGACTACGTGGATATTTTCTACAGCCACCGCCCCGACCCGGAGACGCCGATGGAGGAGACCATGGGCGCCCTGGATTCGGCCGTCCGCTCCGGCAGGGCCCTGTACGCCGGCATCTCCTCCTACACCCCGGAGCAGACCCTGGAAGCGGCCCGGATCCTGAAGGACCTGGGCACCCCGCTGCTGATCCACCAGCCCAGCTACTCCATGCTGAACCGCTGGACCGAAAACGGCACACCCAACCTCTATGAGGCACTGGAGCAGGTGGGCGCGGGCTCCATCGCGTTCTCCCCGCTGGCGCAGGGCCTGCTCACCGACCGCTACCTCCAGGGCATTCCGGCCGGCTCCCGCGCCGCCCAGGCGAAATCCCTGGCCGGATCCACCATCACCGAGGACAGGCTGGACCGTGTCCGGGGGCTCCACCGGATCGCCGAAGGCCGCGGCCAGTCGCTGGCCCAGCTGGCCATCGCCTGGATCCTCCGCGGGCAGTCCAGGGGCTCCTCCGTCACGTCCGCCCTCGTCGGCGCCTCCACCGTCGGGCAGCTTGAGGACACGCTCGCCGCCGTCAAACGGCTCGACTTCTCGGCAGCGGAGCTCACCTCGATTGACGAGTTCGCCGTCGAGTCGGACATCAACCTGTGGGCCCAGAAAGAGCCGGACCCGCTAACGTAACAGAAAAGCCGGCGGAGGACGGGAACAAGCGCGGCCGCCGCGGCGTTGACTACAATGCTAGGGTGCCGTATGGCCCCGTGCCCGTCTGCCGCCGTCGCACATCAGAGTGCGTCCCCACCGGGTGCGTGAAGTTTGTTCCTAAAGGAGTTCCGTGTCTTCAAATCCGATTCGTGTTGCAATCGTTGGCGTAGGTAACTGTGCCACTTCGCTGGTCCAGGGCGTCCAGTACTACCGGGATGCCGACCCCCAGGCCACGATCCCGGGTCTGATGCACGTGGAGTTCGGCAAGTACCACGTCAACGACGTTGACTTTGTTGCCGCTTTCGACGTCGACGGCAAGAAGGTGGGCCTGGACCTGTCCGAGGCCATCCTGGCGAGCGAGAACAACACCATCAAGATCGCCGACGTCCCGCCGACCGGCGTCACCGTCCAGCGCGGGCCGACCCTCGACGGGCTCGGCAAGTACTACCTCGAGACCATCGAGCAGTCCGCCGAGGAGCCCGTGGACGTCGTCCAGGTCCTCAAGGACGCCAAGGTCGACGTCATGGTCTGCTACCTGCCGGTCGGATCCCAGGAAGCCGCCGAGTTCTACGCCCAGTGCGCCATCGACGCCGGCGTGGGCTTCGTCAACGCGCTGCCGGTCTTCATCGCCGGGACCAAGGCGTGGGCGGACAAGTTCACCGCCGCCGGCGTGCCGATCGTGGGCGATGACATCAAGAGCCAGATCGGTGCCACCATCACGCACCGGGTCATGGCCAAGCTCTTCGAAGACCGCGGCGTCACGCTGGACCGCACCTACCAGCTCAACGTCGGCGGCAACATGGACTTCAAGAACATGCTGGAACGCGACCGCCTCGAGTCCAAGAAGATCTCCAAGACCCAGGCCGTCACCTCCAACGTCGAGGCCGACATCGCGCCGCGCGACGTCCACATCGGCCCGTCCGACTACGTGCAGTGGCTGGACGACCGCAAGTGGGCCTTCGTGCGCCTCGAGGGCCGCAACTTCGGCGACGCCCCGGTATCGCTGGAATACAAGCTCGAGGTCTGGGACTCGCCCAACTCCGCCGGCGTGATCATCGACGCCATCCGCGCCGCCAAGATCGGCCTGGACCGCGGCATCGGCGGCCCGCTGCTCTCGGCGTCGAGCTACTTCATGAAGTCCCCGCCGGAGCAGTTCAACGACGACCTCGCCCGTGAAAAGGTCGAGGCCTTCATCCGCGGCGACCTCGAGCGCTAACCCCCTTTTTTCACCCCGTTTCCCCCGGTTGCCCTATCACTTGTGGTCCCCAAACGCCTGGTTTGGCTGCTGCAAGTGATAGGGCAACCGGCGTTTAACAGGGACGAAGGGCGCGGCGGACTCTGCGGACGGCACCCCGGAAGTCATCGGCCAGATCGTCTGCGTTGAACTTGAAATACCGCCAGCCCGCAGAGTTGAACGATTCGTCGCGGCGGTTGTCGCGGGACTGCTGTTCGCGCGTGAGGTGGTGGCCGCCGTCGTACTGGATGGCAACCCGATGCTCACGATAGCCGAGGTCCGCGGCAGGTGAATACGGGTCACCCTGGACAATCCGCAGCTGCAGTTCGGGTTCCGGGAGTCCGGCAGATGTCAGGGCCAGGCGCAGGAAAGTCTCCGGCGCGGAGTCGGCGCCGGGACGGATCAGTTCCGTCGCCTGGCGCGCCTTCACGACTCCTTTGAGTTTCGGGTGGCGCCTCAGCATTTCGTGCAGCTGGGGAAGTGTTGCCCACGGCTCCGAGCGGTCCTCGAGGCCCGGATGGGGGCGACGGACCAGCTGGTCGCCGACCGCTACGAGATCTTCAAGTGGCAGGACGCGGGCAAGGTCAAGCCAGGTCCGGGCCGGGGTTGAAATGCGGGTGCCGTCCAGCACCATGACCTCGTCCTCGAAAGCAAGCACGGTATGCCCGACCACACCCTCGCGCCGGACCGGGGGCAGCGCCCTGGGCTTACTGAGATGGAGTTCCCGGCAGCCACGGAACCAGGACGGAAGCCACAGCCCAAGCAGTATTGCGGCGGTCACGTGCGAGATCCATGCGCCCGGTGTTGCCGCCGAGAGTGCCCTCGCCAGGCTGCGGATTTCAAACTCCCAGCCGGCGGGCAGATACACCAACCGGCCGGCTGAGACGAGGTCGGAGGAACGGAGCCGGCCGCTGCTCAGACTGGCAGCCCTCGCCTCCTGGACAGTGAACGGGGCGGCGGAAAGGTGGGCCGGTAGAGGCGCAGATGGACGCATGCGCACCATTGTTGCCCTAACGCCGCCGCTCCCGCAGAAGTTGTCCACAATCCGACGGCACCAGTCCTCCACAGCCATGCCCAAGCCCGTTGCGCTATCACTTACGGGCGTCAAGAAGGGGGAATGGCAGCCAAAAGTGATAGGGCAACGGAGGTGAGGGAGGGTCTAGAAGAGGCCGACGGGATTGCCGTCGGGGTCGACGTCCATGCGCATCGCGGCCGGTTCCTTCGGCAGGCCCGGCATGGTCATCACGGCCCCGGTCAGCGCCACGATGAAACCGGCCCCGGTCTTCGGAATGAGGTCCCGGACGTGGACCGTGAAGCCCTTCGGGGCGCCGAGCCGGGTGGCGTCGTCGCTGAACGAGTACTGCGTCTTGGCCATGCAGACAGGAAGGCCTGACCAGCCATTTTTCTCGATGTCGGCGAGCCGCTTGAGCGCCGGGACGGAGAAGTCCACGCCGTCGGCGCCGTATATCTCCTGCACGATCGTGCGGATCTTGTCCTCCACGGACAGCTCCAGCGGGTACAGGTGCCGGAACGTGTGCGGGGCGTCGAGGGCAGCGGCAACCTTTGCGGCCAGCTCGTCCCCGCCGTCGCCGCCACCGCCGCGGCCCCAGACATCGGCGACGGCGGCCGGCACACCCTCGGCGGCGCACCAGTCCAGCAGCCAGTCCAGCTCCTCCCGGGTGTCCGTAGCGAACTTGTTGATCGCCACAACCGGGGTGATGCCGAACTTCCCGACGTTGCGGATGTGGCGCTGGAGGTTGGCGACGCCGGCGGCCAGCACCTCCGCGTTGGGTTCCTTGAGCCGGTCCTTGGCGACGCCGCCGTGCATCTTGAGCGCCCGGACCGTTGCCACCAGCACGACGGCGGACGGCGCGACGTCGGCCACCCTCGCCTTGATGTCCATGTACTTTTCGGCGCCCAGGTCTGCGCCGAAGCCGGCTTCCGTGACGACGATGTCTGCCAGTTGCTGCGCGGTCCGGGTGGCGATGAGGGAGTTGCAGCCGTGCGCGATGTTCGCGAACGGGCCGCCGTGGACCAGGGCGGGCGTCCCCGCGATGGTCTGGACGAGGTTCGGCTTGAGGGCGTCCTTGAGCAGCATGGTCAACGCGCCCTGGACGCCCAGATCCGCCACCGTGACCGGTTGGCGGTCGTAGCTGTAGCCGAAGGTGATGCGGCCCAGGCGCTCGCGAAGGTCGTCCAGGTCCGTGGCCAGGCAGAAGACGGCCATGATCTCGGAGGCCGCCGTGATGTCGAAACTGTCCTGCCGCGGCACGCCCTGCGCAGGCCCGCCCAGCCCGATCACGACCTCCCGGAGCGAGCGGTCATTCATGTCCAGCACCCGCTTGAAGGTCATCCGGCGCGGATCGATGTTCAGCTCATTGCCCTGGAAGATGTGATTGTCCACGAGGGCCATGAGCGCGTTGTTGGCCGAGGTGATCGCGTGGAAGTCGCCGGTGAAGTGCAGGTTGATCTCGTCCATGGGCAGGACCTGGGAGTAGCCGCCGCCCGCCGCACCGCCCTTCATGCCCAGGATGGGGCCCAGGGACGGTTCGCGCAGCGCGATCATGACCCGATGCCCTGCGCGGGCCAAAGAATCCGCCAGACCCACCGTGGTGGTGGACTTGCCTTCACCCGCGGGCGTGGGCGACATCGCGGACACGAGCACCACCTTGCCGGGGGCGCGGCCAGCGCCGGAAGCAGGGACCCTCAGCTTTGCCGGGTCGATCTTGGCCTTATAGCGGCCGTAGAACTCGAGCGCCTCGGCGTTGATCCCGGCCGCGGCTGCGACCTCCTCGATCGGCCGGATGGTGGCCCGCTGCGCAATCTCCAGATCGCTCAGGGCCGTGGCCGGGGCAGTTGCCGAGGCGCTTCCAGCGGGTGCGGTGTCAGACATCGTTGTCCTTCGGTTCGTGGCGTCGGCGGTGTACCGGTCCGGTGCTGCCGGCCAGTGGGTCCGGCTCAGGGCGCGTGGCCCACCGGGATGTGCAGGCTTCCAAAGTGCTGGCTCAGGGCGGTGTGGTAGCTCTCCAGCGTGATGGCGGCGGTGCGTTGCCAGCCGAACCCCTCGGCGTGCACCGAGGCGGCCCGGCCCATATCCTCCCGGGTGGCGGGATCGTCGTAGAGGGCCTCGAGGGCGTCGGCCCAGTGGCCGGGTTTGTGTCCTTCCACCAGCAGCCCGGTCCGGCCGTCGAAGATGGCGCGGGAGAGCCCGCCCACCTTGGTGGCGACCACGGGCGTCCCGCAGGCCTGCGCCTCCAGGGCCACCAGGCCGAAGGATTCGCTGTACGAGGGCATCACCACGACGTCGGCCGAGCGGAACCAGCCGGCCAGCTCTGGTGCGCTGACCGGCGGGTGGTGGGTGGCGACGTCGTCCATCCCGGCTGCGCTGATCAGCGACTTGAGGTTGAAGTCCTTCGCGCCGCTGATGGCACCCAGGATGGTCACCTGCAGGTCGATGTCCGGGCGGCGGGAACGCAGCAGTTCGGCCGCCTTGACCAGGACCTGCGGGCCCTTGAGCCGCTGGATCCGGCCGGCGAAGAGCAGATGGAACTTCCCCGGCGGCACGCCGTGCCCGGCCCGTGCCCGGCTGCGGAACGCGGGCGTGAAGACGGCCAGGTCCACGCCCGGGGGAGCGACGTCGATGTGGTCGATGTCCGCGTTGTAGTGCGAGACGAGCTCGGCGGCTTCGGTCCCCGTATTGGCGACCAGGCGGGTGGCGCCGTCGACGATCCGGTGCTCGCCCTCCTCGCGCCGTCGAGGTTCCGGCTGCTCACCGGACTCCAGCAGCAGGTTCTTGACCTTGGCCATGGTGTGCATGGTGTGCACGAGCGGCAGCCCCCACAGCTGCGACAGCTCCAGGCCCGCGACCCCGGACACCCAGTAGTGCGAATGGATCAGGTCGTAGCGGCCGTGCGGCTGGAGCTGGCGGATCCGGTCGATCTCGGCCACCATGGTGTGCAGCAGCTCCGGCAGCTCCTCCTTGGGCAGCTTCCGCGGCGGCCCGGCCAGGACATTGTGGACGCACACGCCCGGGGAGGGATGCTCGACGGCGGGCTGCCCGGCGGCGGTGGACCGCGTGAAGATCTCCACCTCGACGCCGGTCTCCGCCAGGGCCGCGGCCAGCGCCCGGATGTACACGTTCATGCCCCCGGCGTCGCCCGAGCCGGGCTGCTCCATCGGGGAGGTGTGCAGGGAGAGGAACGCGACACGGCGGACCAGTGACATTGTTCCCCCTTCCCTGCGTGGACTGCATGTCGATAAAACATTACTCCTGTACCGCGGACGGGCCGCCGCCGCGCCAGAGCGCCCCAAGCTCCGGGAACGCGGCCTCGTAACCGGCGAGGAGCTTTCCGGCCAGAAGCTCCGAATCGACCAGCGGGTGCCGGGCGAAGGCCGCGAGGGCCGCCTCCCGCCGGCCCTGTCCGGCGGCTGGTCCGGCTGCCTCCACCACGAGCCGCTCCACATCCTTGACCCGCCGCATCAGCGCCAGCTGCGGCGGGGCCGGACGGTCCTGCGGCAGCGGCACGATGCCGTCGGGGGTCACCTTGCAGGGGACCTCGACGACGGAGTCCGCGGGCAGTCCGGGGACCGCCGGGACTGCGCCGGGACCCGCGCCCGGCACCGTGTTGGACGTATTGAGGATCAGCTCGGCCCGGCCGCCCCCGGAGAGGGCCCGCATGACAGCGAGGGCGACGCGTTCGTAGCCGCCGCCGGCCAGGTCCGTCTCGTCCCGGCGCTCGCCGGCCGGCCGGGCCTCGGCCAGGTAGCCTTCCTCGCGGGACCTGCGGGCGGCCTCCCAGAGCCGGTAGGCGTCAGGCCCCGCGGCCGCCAGCCGGGGATATAGCTCCGACTGCTGCGCGTCGATGGACTCGCCGCGGGTCTGCCCGGCGTCGCGGATGGCGGCCACGGCGCGGGCGGTGTCGTAGTAGTAATAGAGGTACTCATTGGGCAGGCAGCCAAGCCCGGCGAGGAATTCCGGGCCGAACAGCCGGCCCTCCTCGAAGCCCGCCAGGGCCGCGGCGTCCGCCAGCAGCTCCGGCAGGACGTCCCGGCCGCCGGACTCCAGCCGGTAAAGCCAGCCCAGATGGTTCAGCCCGTAGTAGCCCACGCCGTCGAGCTGCCCCTGGAGCTTTCCCTCGAGCTGTCCCTCAAGCTTTCCCTCGAGCTGTCCCTGCGGGAGGACGACGCCGGCGGCCCGCGCCGCCCGGTGCACCAGGCCGCCGGCGGAATCGCAGATGCCGACCACCTTCGGGCCGAGGACGGGGAGCAGCGCCTCCGTGACGATACCCGCGGGGTTGGTGAAGTTCAGCAGCCATGCCTCAGGGCACCGCCGCCGCATCTGGGCCGCGAGTTCCAGCATGCGGGGGATGGACCGCAGGGCGTAGGAGATCCCGCCGGCCCCGGTGGTCTCCTGGCCCAGGACCCCCAGGTCCAGGGCGATCCGCTCGTCCGCCGTGCGCCCGGCGGTGCCGCCCGGGCGGATCGCGGCAAACACCATGTCCGTGCCGTCGAGCGCCTCGGGCAGGGACGTGGTGGTCCGGACCGCGGGGAAGGATGCGCCCCCGGGCTGCCCGGCGAGCGAGGCCAGGACCGCGTCGACGGCGGCGAGCCGGCCGGCGTCGACGTCGTACAGCACCAGCTCGCGGACCAGCCCCGCGAAAGGCCCGGAGGAGAGCGCCCGGTAGATCAGCGGTACCCGGAACCCGCCGCCGCCGGCAATCATGAGCCGCATGCGCACAGTCTATTCGCACGTGTTCCTTGCCGCTGCTGTACTGTCCCGCTTCGGGGCTGCTCCCACGGGCGTCCACCGGCCCCGGGCCGCGCCTTTCCACGGGTACGGGGACGGCGTAGTGTGCCGTACATGGACCCGATACCGACCCGGCGCTACGATCCGCTGTCCGCCGTCCGCGGACCGGCGTCGGAGGGTTTCGACCTGCTCCTGTCCGGCACGGTGTTCCAGGACATCATCTTCACCGGGCTGCCGCACGCGCCCCGGGCCGGCACCGAGATCTGGAGCGAGGGGATGGGCAGCTGCCCCGGCGGAGTGGCCAACCAGGCCATCGCCGCGGCCCGGCTCGGGCTGCGGACCGGACTGGCCGCCGCGTTCGGCGACGACGGCTACGGCGATTACAACTGGAAGATCCTGGCCGGGCAGGAACATGTGGACCTGTCCCTGTCACGGCGGATTCCGGGCTGGCACTCGCCCGTCACGGTGTCCCTCAGCGTCGAGAAGGACCGCTCCATGGTCACCCACGGCCATCCGGCGCCGGTGACCTCGACCCAGCTGATCGGGTGCCCGCCGCCGGCGCTCGCGGCCGTCGCGGACCTCGGCGAGGAAATGGAACCGTGGGCCCTGGATGCCCGCGCGGCCGGCGTCCGGCTGTTCGGCGACGTCGGCTGGGATCCCACCGGCGCGTGGTCCTCCGCCCGGCTGGAGAACCTGCAGTACTTCCACGCGTTCATGCCCAACCAGCACGAGGCGATGGCCTTTACCGGGCGGGACAACCCCTGGTCGGCGCTGTATTCACTCGCGGACAAGGTGCCGGTGGCCGTCGTGACGCTGGGCCCCCAGGGCGCCATGGCCGTCGATTCCGAAACCGGCGAGGAGGAATGGGTGCCCTCCCTGCCGGTCTCCGCCTACGATCCGACCGGCGCGGGAGACTGCTTCGGCGCGGCCTTCATCGTGGGCTGCCTGGCCGGCTGGCCGCTCGGGGACAGGCTCCGTTTCGCCAACCTGTGCGCGGCCTTGGCCGTGCAGGAAGTCGGCGGCTCGCTCGCGGCACCCGGTTGGGGCGACATCGCCGACTGGTGGCAGCGGGCCAACGCCCGGAAGGAACGCCAGGGCAGCCAGTGGCTGCGCCGCTACCACTTCCTGGCCGACATCGTCCGGGACGTGCCGCCGGAAGCGCTCCGGCGGGCGACGGCGACCATCGCGCACCTTTCCGACGCCTGAGGGGCCCGCGCCCGGGATCCAGTGCGCTGGACATGCCCTCCGCCCAGGCCGGCGCATGGACATGATCCCCTTGTGTCCGGTTTCCGGTGCGGGCAATGAACATGTCCCGCGCGCGGTGCGGGGAATGCGCATGTCCCCCGCTCGGTGCTGCCATCGGGGCCGGAATTATCAGGCGCCCACTGCCGCCCCTAGAATCGTTAAGTGACTTACCCAGCAGCAACAGGTGATATCCAGACCCCTACGGCGGCAGCGCCGGCCCATCCCGAGGAGCGCTCGGCAGTAATCGACCTCGAGGCCATCCGGCACAACGTGCGCCGGCTGGCGGCGGTGGCGTCGCCCGCCAAGGTCATGGCAGTCGTCAAGGCCGACGCGTACGGCCACGGCGCCGTTCCCGTGGCCCGGGCCGCCCTCAGCGCCGGTGCCGCCTGGCTGGGCGTGGCCCACATTTCCGAGGCGCTGGCGCTGCGCGCGGCCGGCATCGAGGCACCACTGCTGGCCTGGCTGCACACGCCGGAGAGCAACTTCGGCGCCGCCGTGGCCGCCGGCATCGACATCGGCTGCTCGGGCTGGGAACTGGAGCGGATCGTGGCGGCGGCCCGGGAGCAGGAACGGCCTGCCCGCATCCATCTGAAGGCGGACACCGGCCTGGGCCGCAACGGCGCCACCCCGGAGGCGTGGGACGCCCTCGTGGGCGAGGCGGTCGAGTACCAGGACCAGGGACTGCTGCGGGTGGTGGGCATCTTCTCGCACCTGGCCGTCGCCGACGAACCCGAGCGGCCCGAAACCGACGACCAGCTCGCGGCCTTCCGCGAGGTCCTCGCCATCGCCAGGGACGCCGGCGTCGACCCCGAGGTGCGCCACCTCGCCAACACCCCGGCCACCCTGTCCCGCCCCGACACGCACTTCGACCTGGTCCGCGTGGGCCTGGGCATCTACGGGCTGTCCCCCTTCGAAGGGCAAAGCTCCGCCGAGCTGGGCCTGCGGCCGGCCATGACGGTCCGCACCCTCGTCTCGCACTGCAAGGACGTGCCTGCCGGCCAGGGCGTCTCCTATGGACTGAACTACCGCACCGGCGGCGCCAGCACCCTGGGGCTGATCCCGCTGGGCTACGCCGACGGGGTTCCGCGCGTGGCCACCGGCGGACCGGTCCGGGTGGAGGGCGTGACGTACCCGGTGGTCGGCCGGATCGCGATGGACCAGATGGTGATCGACCTCGGGCCGCGCAACGTGGCCGCCGGCGGGCCGAGCATCCTCGGAGCCGAGGCCGTGCTGTTCGGCAACGGCGAGGACGGCGCCCCGACGGCGGAGGACTGGGCCCGTGCCGCCGGCACCAACAACTACGAGATCGTGACGCGGATCAGCCCCCGGGTGCCGCGCCGCTACATCAACGAAGAGCCGCAGCCCGCCGCCGGGGCCGCCAGCAACGATCAGGCCAGGCCGTGAGCGCGGCGGTCTGGGAACGGACGCTCGACGTCCGGACGGCGGAACAGACGCACGCCCTCGCGGCGGCCCTCGGCGCCCAGCTGGCGGCCGGGGACCTCGTGATCCTCACCGGCGAACTCGGCGCAGGGAAAACCACCTTCACCCAGGGGCTCGGCGAAGGGCTGGGCGTGCGCGCCGGCATCATCTCGCCGACCTTCGTCCTGGTCCGCATCCACCCGAACCTGCCGGACGGGCCCCGCCCGGGCGGCCCGGACCTCGTGCACGTGGACGCGTACCGGCTCGAATCCGCCGCCGAAATCGATGACATCGACCTGGAAAACACGATGGACAGCGCCGTCACCGTCGTCGAATGGGGCCGCAACAGGGTCGAACACCTGGGCGACAGCCGGCTGGAGGTGGACCTGTACCGCCCGCTGGGCGGCGCCGGCGCCCCGCCGGGCGGCAGCGGCGCAGGTGCAGCCGTGCACGGCCCGGACACGCCGGACCAGCCCGCCGGTGTCCTGGACTTTGACACCGACGACGACGAGCCCCGCACGGTGGTGATCCGCGGCTTCGGCCCGCGCTGGGCCGAGCCCCCGGTCCTGCCCGGGGCCCTCCCGGAGGCCTCTTCGGCTACCGTCCCGGAAACCCCTCCCGCCATCCCGGAAGGGAACTCCTGATGCTGATCCTCGCCATCGACACCTCGGCCGTGGCCAGCGCCGCACTCGTCTCCGATGACGCCCCGGAGTCCGTGGTGGCCAGCTTCGCCACCGAGGACACCCGCAGCCACGCCGAAGTCCTGGCCCCGGGCATCGAGCAGCTGATGGCCGAGGCCGGCCTGGACGGCGCCGACGTCGACGCCATCGTCACCGGGGTGGGCCCGGGCCCCTTCACGGGGCTGCGTTCGGGCATCGTCACTGCCCGCACCCTCGCCTTCGTCTGGAACAAACCGCTGTACGGCGTCATGAGCCTGGACGCGATCGCCCTCGAAGTCGCCGAGTCCACCGATGCTGTGCCGGAGTTCATCGTCGCCACGGACGCGCGGCGCAAGGAGGTCTACTGGGCCCGGTACACCCTCGCCGACGCCCAGTTGCCGCAGCTGCTGGACGGCCCGCATGTCGGATTCGCCGCGGACCTCCCCGACCTCCCGGTCTACGGTGCCGGGGCCGGGATCTACGCCGACCTCGTCAAGGCGGTTCCCGAATTCAGCTCCCGGCAGCCGGAGGCGCTCTCGCTGGGCCAGTTCGCCCTCGCGCGGCTCGACGCCGGGGAGGCGCTGCTGGACTCGACCCCGCTGTACCTGCGGGAGTCCGACGCCCGGGTGCCCGGCCCCCGGAAGCGGGCGCTGTGAGCGGCCCGGAAGCGGCGTCCACGCTGCCGGGCGGGGCGACGCTGCGCGACATGAACGCCGCCGACATCCCGGCCGTCCACGAGCTGGAACGCCGGCTGTTCCCGGTGGACGCCTGGCCGTTGCAGATGTTCGTCGAGGAGCTGGCCCAGCGGGAGACCCGCCGCTACCTCGTCGCCGAGCTCGCCGGCGGGATCGTGGGCTACGCCGGGCTGATGTGCATCGAGCCGATCGCGGACGTCCAGACCATCGCCGTCGTGCCGGAGCAGGAAGGCAACGGCATCGGCTCGGCCCTGCTCACCGAGCTCATCAGGGAAAGCCGGCGGCGCCATGCCGAGGACGTGCTGCTGGAAGTCCGCGCGGACAACCCCCGCGCCCAGCAGCTCTACCGCCGCTTCGGCTTCGAACAGATCCACGTCCGGCCCCGGTACTACCGCGACGGCGTCGACGCCCTGATCATGCGGCTCCGGCTGGACACCGAACCACCCTCCGACCAGCCCCGGGAAGCAGACCGCCCATGAACCGCACCCAGCACAGTGACCGGCCGCTGGTCCTTGGCATCGAATCCTCCTGCGACGAGACCGGCGTCGGGATTGTCCGCGGAACGGCCCTGCTGACCAACACCGTGTCCTCCTCGATGGAGGAACATGTCCGCTTCGGCGGGGTGATCCCGGAGATCGCCTCCCGCGCCCACCTCGACGCCTTCGTGCCCACCCTCCGGCAGGCGCTGGCGGACGCGGACGTCACGTTGGAGGAGCTCGACGCGATCGCCGTCACGTCCGGGCCCGGACTCGCGGGAGCGCTGATGGTCGGCGTGTGCGCTGCCAAGGCGCTCGCCGTCGCCACCGGCAAGCCCCTGTACGCCATCAACCACCTCGTGGCGCACGTCGGCGTCGGCCTCCTCCAGGGGGGTGCCGGCGGCCCGGACGCCGGTCCCGGCTCCCTGCCGGAGAGCGGTCTGCCGGAGAACTCTCTACCGGAAAATTTGGGTGCGCTGCTGGTGTCCGGCGGACACACCGAAATCCTGCGGATCCGGAGCATCACGGACGACGTCGAACTGCTCGGCTCCACGATCGACGACGCCGCCGGCGAGGCCTACGACAAGGTCGCCCGGCTGCTGGGCCTGGGCTATCCGGGCGGCCCCGCCATCGACGCGCTGGCGCGCAGCGGCAACGCGAAGGCGATCCGCTTCCCCCGCGGACTCAGCCAGCCTAAGTACATGGGGACAGCGGAGGAACCAGGCCCGCACCGCTACGACTGGTCCTTCAGCGGGCTCAAGACCGCCGTCGCCCGCTGCGTGGAGCAGTTCGAGGCCCGCGGCGAGGACGTGCCCGTGGCGGACATCGCCGCGGCCTTCCAGGAAGCCGTGGTGGACGTGATCACGTCCAAGACGGTGCTCGCCTGCCGCGAACACGGCATCACCGAGCTCCTGCTGGGCGGGGGAGTGGCCGCCAACTCACGGCTGCGCCAGCTCACCGGGCAGCGCTGCAGTGCGGCCGGGATCCGGCTGACCGTCCCGCCGCTGTCCCTGTGCACCGACAACGGCGCCATGGTGGCCGCGCTCGGCGCCCAGCTCGTGATGGCCGGGGTAGCACCGAGCGGCATCGGCTTTGCGCCCGATTCCTCCATGCCGGTCACCACCGTCTCCGCCTGAAGCCCGCTCCGGACGGCCCGGGGACCCGGACGCCTGCTTGGGCGCGGCCCCGGATCCGGACATGCCCCACGCCGGGGCCGGCGGATGGAGATATTCCGGTTATGCCCGGTCCCGGGCGCGAAGACTGGGCATGTCCTCCCGGCCCGCCGCCTGGATCTGAAGCCCGGACGAACGAGCGAACGGACCAGCTACGCGTCCGGGCCCTTGCGCATCTGCTTGACGAGGTCGAGGACGACGGCGCGCAGGTCCCCGCCGTTCTCCGCGGCGACGCGGCGCTGCCGCTGGCAGCCCGCGCCGCGCTCGATGATCTTCAGGACGTCGAGCAGTTCCGTGCTGCAGCCGAGCCTGGCCGCGACGGGTTCGAGCCGCGCGACCGTCTCGCGGATGTGCTCGGTGACGAGCTGCTCATTGCCCTCGGCGTCGAGGATGATGATGGCGTCCAGGCCATACCGGGCGGCCCGCCATTTGTTTTCCTGCACATGCCAGGGCGGCATGGTGGGAATGGTGCCGCCGTTGTCCAACAGGGTGGAGAAGTCGTCCACGAGGCACTGCGTGAGGGCGGCGATGGCGCCGACTTCCTCGAGGGTTGCCAGTCCGTCGCAGATGCGCATCTCGATGGTGCCGAGGGCAGGTACCGGACGGATGTCCCAGCGGATTTCGGAGAGCGTATCGATCACGCCGGTGGTGAACATGTCCCGGACGTAGGACTCGTAATCTTCCCAGCTGGAGAACTGGAAGGGCAGGCCCGCGGTGGGCAGCTGCTGGAACATCAGGGCCCGCTGGGACGCGTAACCGGTGTCCTCGCCGCCCCAGAACGGGCTGGACGCGGAGAGCGCCTGAAACTGCGGGAAGTAGTTCACCAGGCCATCCACGATGGGAAGGACCTTGTCGCGGCTGTCGAGGCCGACGTGGACGTGGACGCCGTAGATGACCAGCTGCCGGCCCCACCACTGGGTGCGGTCAATGAGCTTCGCGTACCGGGCCTTGTCCGTCACGGGCTGAAGCTGCGGGGGGCTGAAGGGATGGCTGCCGGCGCAGAAGACCTCGACGCCCATCGGATCGGTGACCTCACGGACCGCCGCGAGGGAACTGCCCAGGTCCGCCTTCGCCTCGGCCACGGTGGTGCAGATCCCGGTGACGAGCTCCACCGTGTTCAGCAGCAGCTCCTGCTTGATGTGCGGGTGCTCGTCATCCTCGTTCAGCTCCGGATGCCTCGCGACCACGCCGCTAAGCACTTCGTTGGCGACGGAGGCCAGTTCCCCCGTTTCGGCGTCGACGAGGGCGAGTTCCCATTCCACACCAAGAGTTGATTGCCTGGATGAAGCGAAATCAATCTTCACGTGGTCCCTTCACTGTTCTGCTGTCCGTTTCCGTTACCCGGCCGGCAAAGTCACGGGCGGAGCCGCCGTACGGTTGGCAGGGAAACGGTGGTCCAAGTCTAGTGCAGGCGTAGCATCGAGACGGTGGCCAAGTTACAGCGAACAGGTGAAAGTATTCACAAAAGCACTCCGACCGCAGCGGTCTTGACGGCAATTCTGGGCCTGGTCCTCGGGACGGCCTCCTGCTCGGCGCCTCCGCCGGCAGACAGCTCCGGCAGTCCCGCGGCCCCCGGGACCCCGGCGCCGGCACCGGCCACTGCGCAGCCCGCGGCCCCGCCCGGGAGCGCGGCGGACTCCCCGGAGCCGCAGCCCGCGGCCCCCGCATCCCGGCCGCTCGGCTGGGGACCGCAGCAACAGGACGCCGACGCCGCAGGCCGGGCCGTCGCCGCGATGAGCCTTGAGCAGCGGGCCGGGCAGGTCCTGCTCCCGTTTTACCCCGGACTGGACCCTGAGGCCCACGCCGCGACCATCGAGCGGCTGCATCTGGCCGGTTCCATCATCATGGGCGACAACGTCCCGGGGACGCCGGGAAGCCAGGTGGACACCGCCGCCATGCGCAGCGTCACCGGCCGGCTCCAGGCGGCGGCGCGCGCGGACGGCCGTGGCTGGCCCGGGCTGATCGGCGTCGACCAGGAAGGCGGGCTGGTGGCCCGGCTGCGCGCACCGCTGACCGAGTGGCCTGCCCCGATGAGCTACGGCGCCGCCGGAAACGCCCCGCTGGCGTCCGGCGCCGGCCAGGCCTTGGCCTCGGAGCTGGCAGCGGTCGGCTTCAACACCGATTTCGCCCCCGCCATGGATGTCACCATGGGACCGGCCGATCCGACCATCGGCGCCCGGTCCATGTCCGGCAGTGCCGGCACCGCGGCGGACCTGGGGGTCGCCTTCTCGCAGGGGATGCTGGCCGCCGGGCTGCTGCCCGCCGCGAAGCACTTTCCCGGCCACGGCTCGGTGGGCGTCGATTCCCACGCGGACCTCCCCGTCCAGGGCGCCTCGCTGGAGCAGCTCCGGGCCAGGGACCTGGTGCCCTTCCAGGCAGCCATCCGCGCCGGCCTGCCGATGGTCATGACCGGCCACATCGCCGTGCCCGCGCTGGAACCGGGGGTCCCCGCGTCCGTGTCCAAGGCGGCCTACGCGGAGCTGCGCCGGATGGGCTTCCACGGGGTGGCCGTGACGGATGCGCTCAACATGGGGGCGGTCCGGAAGCAGTTCCCCCTCGACTCCGCCGCGCCTCTTGCGCTCGCCGCGGGCGCGGACCTGCTGCTGATGCCGGCGGACGTCGCCGTGGCCCACGCCGCAATCGTTACCGCGGTCAAGAGCGGCGCCCTGCCGCCGGACCGGCTGGCCGAGGCCGCGCAGCGGGTGGCCACCATGATGATCTGGCGCGGCCGGACCGGCACCCCGCCGGGAACGGCGCCGGGAAGCGGCACCGGACTGTCACGGAAAGTCTCGGAGGCTGCGATCACCGTGCTGGCCGGCCCCTGCCACGGACCCCTCGTGCCCGCCAGCGTCCGCGTGACGGGAGGCTCCGAGGAGGACCGGTCGCGGTTCACTACCGCGGCCCGTGCCGCCGGGATCAGCGTCGGCGACGGCCCGCTGGTTTCGCTGATCGGTCCCGGCGGAGGGCCGGCAGCGCCGGAGACAGCAGCGGCGGACGTGGCTGTTGCGCTCGACGCGCCGTGGCCGCTCGCTGACTCGGCTGCCCCGGCGAAGATCGCCCTGTACGGCCGCAGCCAGGGAGCCTTCGATGCGCTGGCGGCGGTGCTCGCCGGCAAGGCGACGGCCCCCGGGAAGCTGCCCGTCGCCGTCGGGCCCTATCAGCCGGGGTCGGGCTGCGGCTGAGGGCGCCGGCAATTAGCCGTGGCTTAGCCGGCGTTCAGCCGGGCTGGCGTTTAATGGAGCTGTGCCCATACTGAACAAAGACATGACCCTGTGCATCTCGCTCTCGGCCCGGCCGAGCAACAACGGGACGCGTTTCCACAACCACCTCTATGAGCAGCTCGGCCTGAACTGGATCTACAAGGCCTTCGCACCCACGGATCTCGCGCTGGCGATCGCCGGCGTCCGCGGCCTCGGGATCCGCGGCTGCGCCGTGTCGATGCCGTACAAGGAGGACGTCATCGCCCTGGTCGACGTCATGGACCCGTCCGCGAAGGCCATCGAGTCGGTCAACACCATCGTCAACGACGGCGGCCGGCTCACGGCCTACAACACCGACTACACGGCCATCGAGCAGCTGCTGCAGCGCAACGCCGTGCCCACCTCCTCGTCGGTGTGGGTGTCCGGCTCCGGCGGGATGGCCAAAGCCACGGTGGCGGCACTGCGCGACGCCGGCTTCACGGACGTGACCGTGATCGCCCGCAACGAGGCAGCGGGGCGCGCGCTCGCCGGGCTCTACGGCTTTGCCTGGCGTGCGGACCCTTCCGCCGCGGAGGGCGCCGCCGACATGCTCATCAACGTCACCCCTATCGGTATGGCAGGGAGTATGGCAGGGAGCATGGCCGGCGGACCCGACGCCGATGCGCTGTCCTTCCCGCAGGCGGCGGTGGACGCCGCCACGGTGGTGTTTGACGTCGTCGCGCTGCCGGCGGAGACGCCGCTGGTCAAGGCTGCGCGCGCGGCGGGCAAGACCGTGATCACCGGCGCCGAGGTCGCCACCATCCAGGCGCTGGAGCAGTTCGTGCTGTACACCGGCATCCGGCCCAGCGATGCGCAGGTGCAGGCCGCCGAGGAGTTCATGCGCGCCCAGTAGCGCGGCGGCAGCTGCGGCATCAGGCCGGCAGCAACCCGGCAGCCCGGAGTCAGGCCGGGAGCTGGACGGGCTCCACCGCGATGGCCACCTTGTCCTCGCCGATCCGGGTGAGCACCAGGGTGGCCGTCTTCTTGTTTTTTCCGACGGTCTTCCCTCCGGTCTTCCCTCCCGTCTTCCCTGCGGGGAGGAGTTGCTTGCGCAGCTCTTCCGGCGTGACCGAGGTGCCGCGTTTCTTGATGTCCAGGACGCCGATGCCGTGGTCCCTGACCCAGGCTTTGAGGGCCTTGACGTTGAGCGGCATCACCTCCAGGACCTTGTAGGCCCGGGCAAACGGGGTGTCCTGCAGTTCCGGGGCGCAGATGTAGGCGATGTGCTCATCGAGCAGGTGCCCGCCCAGCGCCAGGGCGACGTCGGCCACGAGCCCGGCGCGGATGACGGCGCCGTCGGGCTCGTACAGGTACCCCGCCACGGGTCCGACCGGGGCGACCGGCCCGCCGTCGAAGTCCTCGCCGCTGGTGAGTTCCGCCGCGCCCTGCGGGCCCAGCACCAGGGCTGCCCGCCGGATGCCGGGGCGCCGCACCGCGTTGAACCACAGCGCCACCTCGGTGACGTCCCCGCCCACCGAGACCCACTGGGCCTCGCAGTCCGCCGGCACCGAGTCATGCGGCATGCCCGGGCCCATCTTCACACCCACGGCCAGGCCGGAGGCGGCCAAGGATTCCACGAAGGACAGCGGCGGGGAGAAGTCCTCCGGATCCCAGAGCCGCTTGGTGCCCGAGGTGGACGTGGTGCGGCGGGCCGGGTCCAGCCAGACGCCGTCGATCCCCTCCAGCGAAACGGAGGTGGCATCCGAGTGGACCACGGTGGCGTTCCGGAACGGGATCAGGTTCATGGTGGCGCAGGCGGCCGTGGTTTCGTCCAGTTCCACCGCCGTGACAGTGATGTCCAGGGAAGCCAGTGCCATCGCGTCGGCGCCGAGCCCGCAGCCGAGGTCCGCCACATGGGCGATGCCCGCCCCGGCGAACCGCTGCGCGTGCCTGGCTGCCACGGTGAGCCGGGTGGCCTGCTCCAGGCCGGCCCGGGTGAAGATCATCTGGCGGGCGAACTCGCCGAACTTGGCCTCGGCCCGGGTCCGGAGCCGCGACTGGGTCAGCACGGCGGAGACCAGCTCGGGGGAGTGGCCGGCCTTCCGGAGCGAGGCATTGAGCCGGAAGGCCTCGTCCTCGCGGTACGGTCCCAGCGACGCCAGCAGCTCCCACCCCTCGGGATTGAGGAGCGGGGCGATCTGGTCCTGCGGTGCGTCAGCCATGGGGACAAGCGTAGTGGAGGCGCCCTCCCTCCGGACGCCCGATAGTCTTGACGGCATGGAAGACAGCGGCGCGGAAGACAGTGGCACGGCAGGGAACGGCAGCAACGACCAGCGCAGCGACGGCGGGCTCGGCGGGCTGAACGGGTTCGACCAAAGCGCAGCGCGGCAGGACGCCGAAGAGGACCACCGCGGCCGCCGGGGGTTTGCCAGGTTTGCCCGCCCGGCGCTGATCGCCGGAAGTGTCATCGCAATCGTCTGCGTTGCACTGCTGGTCATCATCTTCTTCCTGGATTCCTTCAACGCCACCATCTATTCGGTCGGCGGCAAGGACGTCCGGGACGCTACAGAGGAAGCCCGGTCGATCCGCGACACCTACGCCGCCGCCCGCCTCGGCGGCATCATGGGCCTGGCCATCGGCGTCGTCCTCGCGGCCGCCGGGGGGCTCATGCTGTACCGCCACCGGAATGAGCCGGCCCGGGACGACGAAGCCAACGGCGAGGACGTGGATTTCGAGGACCTCGCCGGGCAGTAGCACGCGCGGGCAGCCCCCGTCCGGCACGACACGGGCGTTCATCCGGAGCGGATTTCTGGCACTCGCCTTGACCGAGTGCTAACTCCTTACATAGAGTCGTGATTAGCACTCTCCGTAGGAGGGTGCTAACACATGAAGAACTGCCCGCCAGGCTTGCTGCCGGCACCGCGACGACGGTTTGCCAGCCACGGGACCACAGTTTTACTGCCCACGAATTTGCTGACGTAGAAGGAGAGGTCCGAGTGTCGGTCTCTATTAAGCCTCTTGAGGATCGTATTGTTGTCCGCCCGCTCGAAGCAGAGCAGACCACGGCTTCCGGCCTGGTCATCCCGGACTCCGCGCAGGAAAAGCCCCAGGAAGGCGAAGTTGTTGCAGTAGGCCCCGGCCGCTTTGACGACAACGGCAACCGCGTTCCGCTCGACGTCGCTGAAGGCGACGTCGTCATCTACTCCAAGTACGGCGGAACCGAAGTCAAGCACAACGGCACCGAGTACCTCGTGCTGTCCGCCCGCGACGTTCTGGCGATCGTCGTAAAGTAACTCTCTGGACCCCGCGCCGCCGATCCGTCTGATTCACGTCTGATAGGTCTGTTGCGCGGGGTTCTGTCTTGAAAGGACAAAACCATGGCAAAGCAGCTTGCGTTTAACGACGCTGCCCGCCGGTCGCTTGAAGCCGGCATCGATAAGCTCGCCAACACTGTCAAGGTGACGCTTGGCCCGCGCGGCCGCAACGTCGTGCTGGACAAGAAGTGGGGCGCTCCCACGATCACCAACGACGGCGTCACGATCGCCCGTGAAGTCGAGCTGGACGACCCGTACGAGAACCTTGGCGCGCAGCTTGCCAAGGAGGTCGCCACCAAGACCAACGATGTTGCCGGTGACGGCACCACCACCGCCACGGTGCTGGCCCAGGCCCTGGTCAAGGAAGGCCTGCGCAACGTTGCGGCCGGCGCAGCCCCGGGCGAGATCAAGCGCGGCATCGAGGTCTCCGTGGAGGCCGTCGCCGCCCGCCTGCTCGAAAACGCCCGCCCGGTTGGCGGCACCCAGGTCGCCAACGTCGCCTCCATCTCCGCGCAGAGCGATGAGATCGGCGAGCTGCTGGCCGAGGCATTCGGCAAGGTCGGCAAGGATGGTGTGATCACCATCGAGGAATCCTCCACCACGCAGACCGAACTGGTCCTGACCGAGGGCATGCAGTTCGACAAGGGCTACCTGTCCCCGTACTTCGTCACCGACGCGGAACGCCAGGAAGCAGTGCTCGAGGATGCCCTGATCCTGATCAACCAGGGCAAGATCTCCTCGGTCCAGGAATTCCTGCCGCTGCTGGAGAAGGCGCTGCAGAGCTCCAAGCCGCTCTTCATCATCGCCGAGGACGTCGACGGCGAGGCCCTCTCCACGCTGATCGTCAACCGCATCCGCGGCACCCTGAACGTCGTTGCCGTCAAGGCACCGGGCTTCGGTGACCGCCGCAAGGCCATGCTCCAGGACATCGCGACGCTCACGGGCGCCCAGGTTGTCTCCGCGGAACTGGGCCTCAGCCTGGACACCGTCGGCCTCGAGGTGCTGGGCACCGCCCGGCGCATCACCGTCACGAAGGACAACACCACCATCGTCGACGGCGCCGGCTCGGCCGAGGACGTCGCAGCCCGGGTAGCCCAGCTGCGCGCCGAGCTGACCCGGACGGATTCCGACTGGGACAAGGAAAAGCTGCAGGAACGCCTGGCCAAGCTGGCCGGCGGCATCGGCGTGATCAAGGTCGGCGCTGCCACCGAGGTCGAGCTGAAGGAAAAGAAGCACCGCATCGAGGACGCCGTGTCCTCCACCCGCGCTGCCCTCGAAGAAGGCATCGTGGCCGGCGGCGGCGCCGCCCTCATCCACGCCCTCAAGGCGCTCGACGAGGACTCCGCCGTGCAGGCCCTCGAAGGTGACGCGGCTGCCGCTGTCGGCATCGTCCGCCGGGCACTGACCCAGCCGCTGCGCTGGATCGCCCAGAACGCCGGCTTCGACGGCTACGTCGTCGTCGCCAAGGTGGCCGAATCCGCCAACAACCAGGGCTTCAACGCCAAGACCGGCGAGTACGAAGACCTGATCGAGGCGGGCGTTATCGACCCCGTCAAGGTCACGCGTGCGGCCCTGCGCAACGCAGCGTCCATCGCGGCACTGGTCCTCACCACGGAAACCCTCGTGGTCGAGAAGCCCGCCGATGATGACGCGCACGCGGGCCACCAGCACTAAGGTGGACCACCGGCGCTAAGGCGGGCCGGCGGCGTCTTCCGGCGCCGGTTCCGGACTCCGCTTCAGGACAGGGGGCCGGGCCAGCATCAGCTGGTCCGGCCCCCTGTTTTTGTGCCGGCAGGGTCCCGGCGCTGGATGAGCCGGTAGAACACCAGCACCGCAGCGGCCGCGGCCACGATTCCCACCAGGTTCAGGAGCAGCTGGAGGGCGGAGCCGGCCGCCTTCCCGTATTCGCCCAGGACCAGCGCCACGGCCACATAGCCGGCGGCGGGAACTGTGGTCACCGAGATGAACACGCCGACCAGCGCCGCCGAGCGCCGGCTGATCACGGAGAGCATCCCGGCGGTCCCGGCCAGCACGGCGACAATCAGGGAATACGGGCCGGGGTGGTAGATGAACTCGACGGCGGAGCCCCGCTCCAGGACGTCGGCCGGAAACAGACCCAGCGGCACCGACAGCCAGGCGGCAAGGGCTGCCGCGAGCATGGCGACGGGGAAGCCGACGCCGAGGGCCAGGGCGGCGCCGCGCCCGAGCTGGCCCTGGCGCCGCACCAGCGCCACGGCCAGCGCCGCCAGCGGACCGAACTCGGGGCCCACCGCCATGGCGCCGACGATGGCGATGGGCGAGTCCGTGACGATGCCGATGGCCGCCAGCTGGGTGGCCAGCACCAGGAACGCCAGGAAGCTCCACGTCAGCCGGGAATCTTCGCCGGTCTGGCGGGACACCTCCTCCCAGATCACGGCGTCGGCGCCTTCGCCGGGAGCTGCCGCCTCTGCCTGGTCTGCGCGGGCCGAGACCACCAGCTCGGGCGTAGTGACGGAGATTGACCCCCGTTCCGGAACACCAAGGACCTGGAGTTCCTCCACCAGCCGCTCTACGGACTCCCGTGCGAGGAGAACCAGGACGACGTCCCCCGGAGGCATCACCGAGGCGCCCGGGTGGAGGGCCACTTCCGCGACGCCAAGCTGCCCGGAGCATTTCTCGACCACCGTCCCGGACAACTCGTCCGGGACGCAAATCCGCAGCTGCACGATCACAAGGCGGCCTCCTCCGACTCGTAAAAGACTAGCGGTCTTCGTCGTGGGTTCGCCGCGGGTTCCGGACATGCCCCCGGCACCGCTGGAGATGCCCCGCGCCGGGGCCGGCGGATGGACATATTCCGGTTATGCCCGGTCCCGGGCGCCAAGGCTGGGCATGTCCTCCCGGTGCGAAGAGGCCTGGGGGGGTCCGGGCCGGCGGCCGCGACGATTGGCCAGGAAAATTACGGCTCGGTAACATTGATGTTTTTGGAAACCGGCCCGAGGGGATTTTGTGTCGAACGAGCGAGCCACGGGCAGTCCGCGGACGCGGGCTCTCCCGCGCACCGGACATCCGGCTACCGCCCCGAGGTCCAGGGCCTCCGCGCCTTCGCCGTCCTCATGGTGGTCACCTACCATGTGTGGCTCGGACGGGTCTCCGGGGGCGTGGACATCTTCCTGCTCATTTCGGCTTTCCTGATGACGCTCAGCTTCGTCCGGAAGGTGGAAAGCGGCAAACCCCTCCGTCTCGTGCGCCACTGGCTGCACCTGCTCAAGCGGCTGCTGCCCGCCGTCGTCGTGGTGGTCCTCGGCGTCCTCGCCGGGACCTGGGCCATCCTTCCGCAAAGCCGCTGGCCGGAGGTCCTGGACCAGGCCTGGGCCTCCCTGCTCTACCGGCAGAACTGGCTCCTCGGGGACAGCGCCGTCGACTACTACGCCCAGGACCACTCCGGTGCCAGCCCACTGCAGCACTTCTGGTCGCTGTCCATCCAGGGGCAGGCCTTCCTGCTCTGGCCGCTCGTGTTTGCCGGCACGGCGCTGCTCCGGCGCGTTCTCCGGTGCCGGAGTGTGCCGGATGCGGGAACCGGCGGGCTGCTGGACCGGCTGCTGAACCGGCTGCTGAACTACCGGCTGCTGCTGGCGGCCGGCTTCGGCACAATCTTCGTGGCGTCCCTCGTGTACTCCATTGACCAGACGGCCACCAACCAGGCATACGCCTACTTCGACGCACGCGCCCGGCTCTGGGAGTTCGCCCTCGGCTCGCTGCTGGCGCTGGCCCTGCCCTACCTCAAGCCGGGCAAGATCCTGAGGGTGGCGCTGGGCTGGGCCGGGCTGGCCGCCATGCTCTCCTGCGGACTGCTGCTGAGCGTGGACCGTTCCTTCCCCGGCTTCGTGGCGCTGTGGCCGACGCTGGCAGCGGCAGCGATCATCGTCGCCGGGCAAAGCGGCAGCCGCCTGGGCGTGGACCGCCTGCTCAGCTGGAAGCCCCTCGTTTCCCTGGGCGACAACTCCTACGCCCTCTACCTCTGGCACTGGCCATTGCTGGTCCTGGCCCTCACCGGGAAGGGGATCACCTCCCCGAACCTGGTGCAGGGCCTGATGATTGTCGCCGCCTCGCTTGTGCTGGCCGTGCTGACCACGCGCTTCGTCGAAAAGCCGCTGCGCGAGTGGCACTGGCCGGAACGCCGCACCTGGCGCACCGCCGTCGTCATCACCGCCTGCGGCGCCCTGCTCGCGGGGCCCGTGTCCGTCTGGCAGACCCAACTGCTGGCCGAGGAGGCCGCGGCCGCGTCGCAGCCCCGGGAACTGACCCCCGGCGCCGCCGCCCTCGCGCCGGAGAATGCGGGCAGGCCGACGCCGGACGCGAAGCTCATTCCGGCCCCGGCCGCCATGAAGAACGAGTGGGCCGATATCGACGGGCTGTGCACCGGGGCCAACGTCCCCGCCGATCCCGAGCTGTCCGGCTGCCTGCAGAACAGCCCGCCGGACACCGTCACCAAGCGGATCGTGGTGCTCGGGGACTCGCATGCCCAGCAGTACATGGCAGCCCTCGGCCCGATCGCGAAGAGCCACGGCTGGGAAGTCGTGACCTTACTGAAGGGCAACTGCCGGTTCGGCGGCGAGAGCCCGGACCGGGACGCCGGGTGCAACGCCTTCAATGAGGCAAGTGCCGCGTACGTCCTGGACCACCGCCCGGATGCCGTCTTCACGGTAGCGTCGCTCACCCACATCGAGGCGCCGTTTGAAACCGAGGTGCCCGGGTACCTGGAGGGCGTCCGGCCCTTCACCGACGCCGGCATGGAGGTGGTCGGGATCCGCGACAACCCGCGCTTCGCCATGAACATGCCCGAATGCGTCCAGAAGCGCGGCCCGGATGCCGCGGCCTGCAACGTGCCGCTGCAGGAGTCCCTGGCGGCTTCCTCGCCCCTGGACGGGTACGGGGGCAAGGTGGCGGGGCTGCACCTGATGGACCTGAGCGATTTCATCTGCGCGGGGGGAACATGCCCAGCCGTGGTGGGCAACGTGTGCGTCTACAAGGACGACAACCACCTGACCAAGACGTATGTCCAGACCATGATTCCGATGTTCGAGCAGCGGCTGCTCGCGGCCACGGGCTGGAACTGAGCCGGGCCGCACCGCCGCCCGCACCCGCGGCGGCACCCGCCAGGGCGCATGCCGTACCTCACATTGCCGCCCCGGAATATGGGGATCGCCGCCGAGGTTCTACTATTTACTCAACACTTCTGCACAGGCCATGCCCGTAATGACGGGCTGGTCATCTGCTGCAATCCCTACCCGTGAAACCCCGTAACCCAAGGTAAGAGGCGCACTCATGACCCAGCCCGAACACGACCCCTTCGGCTTCATCGGCCTGACCTATGACGATGTGCTGCTTCTGCCCGGGCACACCAACGTCATCCCGTCCGAAGCGAACACCTCGTCCCGGATTTCCAAGCGCATCACGGTCCAGACGCCGCTGCTGTCCGCCGCGATGGACACCGTCACCGAGTCCCGCATGGCGATCGCCATGGCCCGCCAGGGCGGCCTCGGCGTCGTGCACCGCAACCTCTCCATCGCCGACCAGGCGGACCAGATCGACCGGGTCAAGCGCAGCGAATCCGGCATGATCACCAACCCGCTCACCATCGGCCCCGAGGCCACGCTGGCCGAACTGGACGAGATCTGCTCGCATTACCGGGTCTCCGGCCTGCCGGTGGTGGACGAGGGCATGAGGCTGCTCGGCATCGTCACCAACCGCGACACCCGCTTCGTCCCGGAGGCGGACTTCCCGATCCGCCTCGTCAGCGACGTCATGACCAAGATGCCCCTCGTCACCGGGCACGTCGGCATCAGCCGTGAGGAAGCCTCGCACAAGCTCGCGACCAACAAGATCGAGAAGCTTCCGCTCGTCGACGAGCAGGGCCGGCTCAAGGGCCTCATCACCACCAAGGACTTCACCAAGGCCGAGCAGTATCCGCTCGCCACCAAGGACGAGGAAGGCCGCCTGCGCGTCGGCGCGGCCATCGGCTTCTTCGGCGACGGCTGGGAACGCGCCATGGCGCTCGTCGACGCCGGCGTGGACGCCCTCTTCGTGGACACCGCCAACGGCCACTCCCAGGGCGTGCTGGACATGATCCGCCGCCTGAAGGCGGACCCCGCCGTCGCGCACGTGGACATCATCGGCGGCCAGGCCGCCACCCGCGAAGGCGCCCAGGCGCTCATCGACGCCGGTGCCGACGGCATCAAGGTCGGCGTCGGGCCCGGCTCGATCTGCACCACCCGCGTCGTCGCCGGCGTCGGCGTTCCGCAGATCACGGCCATCTACGAGTCCGCCAAGGCGGCCATCCCCGCCGGCGTGCCGCTGATCGCCGACGGCGGCCTGCAGTACTCGGGCGACATCGGCAAGGCGCTGGTCGCCGGCGCCGACACCGTCATGCTCGGCTCCCTGCTGGCAGGCTGCGACGAGTCCCCGGGAGACCTGATCTTCGTCAACGGCAAGCAGTTCAAGCTCTACCGCGGCATGGGTTCGCTCGGGGCGATGCAGACCCGCGGCAAGAACACCTCCTACTCCAAGGACCGGTACTTCCAGGCCGACGTCTCCGGCGATGACAAGCTCATCCCCGAAGGCATCGAAGGCCGCGTGGCCTACCGCGGCCCGCTGGCCTCCGTCGCGTACCAGCTGGTCGGCGGGCTCCGCCAGACCATGTTCTACACGGGAGCCCCGACAATTCCCGAGCTCAAGGCCCGCGGAAAGTTCGTCCGGATCACCCCGGCAGGCCTGAAGGAATCCCACCCGCATGACATCCAGATGACGGTGGAGGCACCCAACTACGGTTCACGCTAGCCGGCACCGCCGCCACCCGCCGGGACTAGGCTGAAACCATGTCCGAACCCCTGCCCGCGCGCGAGCCCCGGCGCAAGCTTGCGCTGAGGCCGTACGCGCGGGCCGTGGCGCAGGTGCTCCGGGTCAGTTTCCGGGCCTCGCCCTCCGCCGTCGTCATGAAGGTCGCCGGGTCGCTGATCTCGGCCGTGCTGCCGCTCGTCACCACCTACTTCGCCGCGCTCACCACGACCTCGTTGGCGGCGGCGTATGCGGGCGACGCCGCGGCGGGCCGGCAGGCGATCCTGTACGTCGTCATCACCGCCGCGCTGGGGCTGTTCTGGGGCGCCTTCAGCAGCGTGGACCGCTACATCCAGCAGCTCATGAGCTTCCGGGTCGGCGCGATCGTGGGCGACCTGATGTACGAGCGTTTCCTGGCCCTCGAGTTCTGGCGGTACGACGATAAAGAGACCGTCGACCTCTACGACCGGGCCAAGCGCTTCTCCGATTCCTACGCCCGGGTGCTGGACCGCATCGCCGCGATCTTCACCCAGCTGGTCTCGGTGATCCTGGCCATCGGTGCGCTGCTGCTGGTCAGCTGGTGGATCGCGGTGATCGTCCTGGTCGCGATCGTCCCCAGCGTCTACCTGCAGTTCAGGCTGTCCCGCGAGCAAATCGCGCACTGGAACACCCAGGTCGATTCGCGCCGGCAGCGCCGCATGATCGAAACCAACCTGCTGCGACCGCAGCACATTGCCGAGATGCGCCTGTACGGGATCGTCGGCCACCTGATGGGGCTGCGCTCCCGGCTGCGGGACGCCGACGAGAAACGCCGGCTGGACTTCCAGAAGCGCTACATCCCCAAGCAACTGGCCGCCGATGCCCTGCAGTACGGCGCGGAGGTGGTGTCCCTGATCTGGGTGGTGGGCCAGATCATCGCCCGGGCCCAGCCCGTCGGGCAGTTCCTCTACGTCCAGCAGATCGTCAGCCGCGCCCTGTCCACCGCGAACAGCCTGGTCTCCTCGCTCAGCTCGATCGACGAGGACCTGGCGAACCTCAAGGACTACGAACTGTTCATGGCCCTCCCTGTCCCTGCGGAGCATGCCCCGCCGCTGCTGCAGGCCCCGACGACCGTCGAACTGCGGGACATCCGGTTCACCTACACCGGCAGCGAACTCGAGGTCATCAAAGGCATTTCCCTGACCATCCGGGAAGGCCAGCACATCGCCATCGTGGGGGAGAACGGCGCTGGCAAGTCCACGCTGATCCGGATCCTGGCCGGGCTCTACAGGCCGGATTCCGGGCAGGTGCTGCTCGACGGCGTCGACCTCGCCGCCGTCGACGTCAAATCCTGGCACCGGCATCTGGCGGTGCTCAGCCAGGAGTTCCTCAAGTATGAATTCGCCACCGCCGCGGAGAACATTTTCTTCGGCGACGTCGATGCGCCGCGGGATGACGCCCGGATCCGCGGGTCCGCCGGTGACGCGGAGGCCCTGGACTTCCTCACCAGGCTGCCGAACGGACTGGACAACCACGTCAGCAACTGGATGGAGGACCCGCGCGGCCGGAAGGGCAGCGGCCTCTCCGGCGGCCAGTGGCAGCGGCTCGCCATGGCCCGGAACTTCTACCGGAACGCCTCTTTCATGGTCATGGACGAGCCAACCTCGGCCATCGACGCCCTGGCCGAACACCGGATCTTCACCCGGCTCTTCGCCGACCGCAGCAGCACGATCATCGCCATCAGCCACCGGCTGGCCACGATCGAGAAAGCCGACGTGGTCTACATGCTCGAGGACGGCAGGGTCGTGGAACAGGGCACGCACAGGGAGCTCGTGGCGTTGCGGGGCCGGTATTTCCGGATGTTCGAATCGCAGCTTAGCGTCGTGGAGACCGGAGACATCAGCGCCGAGTGACGCCGGCGGTTATGCGGCTCCCGGTAAGTGGGCGAGCTGTGGATCCAGGTCCGCCGGCTCCGGCAGCGGCGCCGCGGTGCCGGCAGTCCGGGCCCCGTGCCTACCGGGGGCTCGTTACTTGCTACCCGGCCGTGAGGCGGCGCAGCCCGGGGCCCGGATCAAGGCCCTCATCCTCCGCTACGAGGAGCAGCAGGGACCGGGCCTCCTCGCCGCAGGCGGCACACCCGATCAGGTGGGCGCGCATCGCCGGCATGGGCGCGGAACTGCCGGCCAGCAACCGCTCGACATACGCATCAATCTGCTCGAAGCAGTCATCGCACGAAAGCCACGGCTCGGCGGCCAGGGTCAACCGCTCGGCTGCCTGATCCGTCAAAGCGCGGTGCGGTTTCGTCATGGGATCACCTCCTCCGCGCGGGTTGGCACCAGATAACCGGCAACCGTCAGGTGCGTGCGGAGCCGCCCCCGGGCATCGTGGAGCGTCTTGTACAGGGCATTGCGCGTGGTGCCCAGCCTGTCTGCGAGGACATCAAAAGGAACGTCGTCAACGAGAAGCGCCAACACGACCCTGCGCTGATGCTTGGTCAGCACCTGGTCGATGGCGGCGCTGACAGCGTTGGAGAAGTCGGCTGCCTCGGCCAGCTGCTCGGGGGAGGTCCCGACGGCGGCCGGCTCGGGCATCGATTCCAGCGGCACCTCGCGGTTGTGCCACAGATTGCGGCGGACCTCGACGGCGGCGTGCAGGATGCCGAATTTGTACGCCCAGGTGGTGAACTGGCTCCGGCCCTGGAAGCTGGACAGCTTGCCCAGCACTGCGACCATGGCTTCGTCCGCCGCCTGGTTGACAATATCTTCCCGGCGAGCCTGGCCGATGGCGGGCAGCCTGGCAAACATCTGCGACACCTGGTGGCGGGCGGCCTTGAGGAGGAGTCCGTGCAGCCTGGCCAGGGCGTCGTCGCGGCCGGGTCCCGGCGAGCTGAGCAGCTCCACCCAATCGTCGCGGACGCGTTCCGTCCGCACCGGGTCCGCATCCGCCAGCTCGGGGCCGTCCAGGAAAGCCATCGGATCACTCCCGCCAGCCAGGGTCAGGGAACGGTCCGAGGATTCGGGCCGCCAGTTCCGGCGGGCAACCCCGGTCCACCAGATTGAGCAGTGCATGAATGTCAGCCCCGGGTGTTCCTGCCAGCAGATGCGCGAGCCTATCAGGAAAGCCTGCCGACCGCAGCAGCTTCCGGCGCCAATCGACGGTACTGTTCCGGCCGCCGGGTTCCGGGTGGTGGATTACCCCGTCGTCCGGGCAGGAAGCCGGGGGCACCGCATGATGGTTTCTCATAACTGGTGAGTGTCATCGGGCAGCCGCCGTCTTACCGGAAAAGTTGAACGCATTTCCTGCAGCCCGGGCCCCGGTTCCCCGCACGGTGCCGCGGTCCGCCTCCGGTAAGATCCGGCGCCGGGCGGCCACTAAGTAGCCATGGACGTCTTCGCCCAACCGGCATCCCGGAGCAGTGCCAGCCATTCGCGGGCCACCCCGGAGGCGCCGGCGTTTCCGCACGGTAAGACAGGAAGACATGTCATGAGCTACTTCGCTTCTCGTCCGCGACGCCTCTGGAGCTCCTTGCCGCTGGCGGTGCTGGCCTTGCTGGCCGGTCTGTTCATCGCCTACTCGCCGGCGCAGGGCCTGCAGCCGGCCGCCGGCGCCCAGGAGGTGCCCGCCGGTGCCCTGGCCCACGGGCACTCCGCCGGCGCTGACGCCAATTCCGGCAGGATTCCCGCTGCGCAGGCTGCCGTCCGCCAGGGCATGCGCAGGCTGTGGGCGCAGCACATGGAGTGGACGCGGCTCGCCGTCGTCGACTTCGCGTCCGGTTCCGCCGGCTTCCCCACCACCGCCTCGCGGCTGCTGCAGAACCAGGCGGACATCGGCAACGCCATCAAGCCCTTCTACGGCAGCGCTGCCAGCGACCAGCTGACCACCCTGCTGAAAGCACATATCACCGACTTCGTGGCGCTGTTCCAGGCGGCGAAAGCCAATGACCCAGCAGCCCTCAAATCGGCAACCACCGCCGTCCATGCGAACGCCCAGGAGATCGCCGACTTCCTCGCCAAAGCCAACCCCAGGTTCTGGCCGCAGGAGCACATGCGGGACATGATGAAGGGGCATATTGACCAGACCATCGTGTACGGCAGCGACGAACTGGCCGGGAACTACGCCCACGGCATTGCCGCCTACGACCAGGCGGAGGCCCACATGATGATGATGGCGGACGAGCTCAGCACCGGCATCATCGGCGCCTTCCCGAACAAGTTCCACTGACGGAAGGCTCCGCGGCGGGCCGGTGGCGGTGCGGGACCACCGGCCCGCCGGCCCGCTGAGGCCCGGCGGTCACTGGCGGCTCCGCAAGGGCTGATCAGCGGCCGCGGTGCAATGCCCGAAAGAGGGTTATCTGGCCGGGATCTTCCCGCTGTCCCGCCTACCGGGCCGTGAGGAGCTCGAACATGTAGTCGATTTCCGACTGCTGGGCGGTGACGACCGACCGCGCCAGGGACGTCACGGCCACGTTGTCGCTGCGGTCCAGGACGGCCCTGGCCATGGCCACCCCGGCCTGGTGGTGCCGGATCATCAGCTCCAGGTAGAGGCGTTCGGCCGCCGCGCCGGTGGAGGCTTCGAGAGCCGCCAGTTCCGCAGGGGTGGCCATGCCGGGCATCAGGGTTTCCGTTGTGGGCGTGGAGGCGTCCGCGCCGCTGCCGTGCGCAGCGTGGCCGCCGTCGTGCGCGGAGGGGCCGCCGCCGTCGGTCATCCACGCCATGGCGGGCGCGGTGGACGCCTGCGGCAGCCCCCAGACGGAGAGCCAGCCGAACATTTGTCCGGCCTGCTGCTGCTGCGACCGGGCGATGTCATACGCGAGCCGGCGGATGTCCGGGTCGTCCGTGCGGTCCCGGACGAGCATGCTCATTTCCACCGCCTGCAGGTGATGGACCTGCATGTCCCGGGCGAAGCCGGCCTCGACGGTGCCCCCAGGGGGGAAAGCAGAGGCCGGTGCGCTCAGGCGGCCCAGGGCCCAGCCGGCGAGGATAGCGAGCACGACGGCGGCGAGGACGGCCAGCGGCCGCCGCACCCGGCTCCCGGCCGTACCGGCGGCGGCAGCCTCTGCGCTCACGCGATGCGGCCGGGCGCGTTGATGCCTCCCGTGCAGGCGGCACCGGGTTCGGGGGCATTCGATGACTGCCAGAACTTGGAGACGAAAGCCTTGATCCGCTCGTCGGCGGGGGAGTCCACGCCGACCTGGGCGCCCCAGGCGGACAGCATGATCGGTGCGGCGGTGCCTGCCAGCGGTGAGAGGACGGTGTAGGTGCCGGGCAGCGCCTTCCGCAGGTTCTCAACCTCGGCCCCGGAGACGGCGGCCGGGTCATAGGTCACCCAGACCGCGCCGTGCTCCAGCGCGTGGACCGCGTTCTCGGCCGGAACCGGCTGGGAGTAGACGCCGCAGTTAAGCCAGGCGCTGGCATGGTCTCCGCCGACGGCCGGGGACTGCGGATACGTCACCGGGGTGGACACATGGTTGGCGGTCAGGTTCTCGAACGTCTGAAGCCCGGCGATCTGGATGCTCGCTGCCGGGGGCGGGGGCGGATCATTGATCAGCGCGACCGCGACCAGGGATCCCACCAGCGCCACGGCCACGGTGCCGCCGCCGGCCCAGAGCAGCTTGCGCTTCCGTGATTGCCGGGCCTGCGCCGCTTTGACGCCTTCGAGCCGGGCCGCCGCTTCCTGCCGCGCCTGTTTTGCCGTGTTGCCGCTCATGAAGATGGTCTCCCTACCCGCTGCGTATTATTTGAACGTTCAACTCTGGATCCTATCGTCCGCGCGGGTAGCGGAGAAAGCCGCCGGTCCCGCGGGCCAGTGGGCGGCGATTTTCCGGAGATGGCCGCTAAACGGCGTCGTATTCCGGCCCGATGCGGCAATTGGGTGTGGCCTGCCCCCGGCTGGCAGAGGATGCGGCCGGCCCGGGGCAAGGGCATTGCGGGGCAGTCGGGCGGGCCATCGGGATCAGGCCCCCCGGCTGGGATAACCTAGAGCAGTGACTTACGAGATTGAGATTGGCCGTGGCAAGCGTGGGCGTCGTGCCTACTCCCTGGATGACATTGCGATCGTCCCCAACCGACGTACGCGTGACCCCAAGGACGTATCCGTCTCGTGGCAGATTGATGCCTACCAGTTCGACATGCCGGTGATCGCGGCGCCGATGGATTCGGCAATGTCGCCGGAAACCGTCATCGCCCTGGGCCGCCTCGGCGGGCTCGGTGTGCTCGACCTTGAGGGCCTGTGGACCAGGTATGAGGATCCGCAGTCCGTCCTGGACGAGATCGCGGGCCTCGCGGATGAGACCAACAGCCCGGCCGTCACCCGCCGGATGCAGGACCTCTACCAGGCACCCATCCAGCCCGGGCTGATCACCTCACGGCTGGCCGAGATCCGCGCCGCCGGCGTCACCGTGGCCGGCTCGCTGACCCCGCAGCGGACCCAGGAACACTACAAGACCGTGGTTGCCGCCGGCGTCGACATCTTCGTGATCCGCGGAACCACAGTCTCCGCCGAGCACGTCTCGAAGGACCACGAACCGCTGAACCTCAAGCAGTTCATCTACGAACTCGACGTCCCCGTGATTGTCGGCGGGGCGGCGAGCTACACCCCGGCGCTGCACCTCATGCGCACCGGCGCCGCAGGCGTCCTGGTCGGCTTCGGCGGGGGAGCGACCACCACCACCCGCCGCGCCCTGGGCATCCACTCGCCGATGGCCTCCTCGATCTCCGACGTCGCCGCCGCCCGCCGCGACTACATGGACGAGTCCGGCGGACGCTACGTCCACGTCATCGCCGACGGCGGCATGGGCGCCTCCGGTGACATCGTCAAGGCCATCGCGATGGGCGCCGACGCCGTGATGCTGGGCAGCGCCCTGGCCCGGGCCGAGGAGGCCCCCGGCAAGGGCTGGCACTGGGGCCAGGAAGCGCATCACCTCGAACTTCCCCGCGGTGACCGGGTCAACGTCGGCACCGTGGGGCCGCTCGAAGAGGTGCTCTTCGGGCCGGGCCACAACACGAACGGCACGTCCAACCTGATCGGTGCGCTGCGCCGTTCGATGGCGACCACCGGCTACTCGGACCTGAAGGAATTCCAGCGCGTCGACGTCGTCGTGTCGCCGTACGCAGGCAACTGAACCCCCTGCCCATCCGGGGCACTTGGACGTAGTCTGGTGCCCTACGAGGTTTGATCCGGATGGAGGCGTGACATGGACAGTTTTCCCGGCGGTTCTCCCATGGCCGGTGGTGCCCTGGGGCCCGCGGAACGTGAAGCTTCAATCGCGGTCCTCAAGGGCACGACGGAACCGGGCAAGGAACTCGACATCCTGATCGTGGGCGGCGGCATCGTCGGCGCCGGCTCGGCCCTGGACGCGATCACCCGGGGACTGAGCGTCGGGATCGTGGAGGCCAACGACTGGGCCGCGGGCACCTCCTCGCGGTCCTCGAAGCTGATCCACGGCGGCCTGCGCTACCTGGAGATGCTCGACTTTGGCCTGGTCAAGGAGGCCCTCCACGAGCGCGGCCTGATCCTCTCGGTCCTCGCCCCGCACCTCGCCCGGCCGGTCCCGTTCCTGTACCCCCTGACCAAACCCTTCCTCGAGCGCCCCTATGTGGGCGCCGGCATCGCCTTGTACGACGTCATGTCCATCACCGGCGGGCACAGTCGCGGGGTGCCTTTCCACAAGCACCTGAGCCGCCGCGGGACCCTGCGTGCCGCGCCGAGCCTCAAGGACGACGCCTTCGTCGGGTCCATCCGGTACTACGACGGCCAGGTCGATGACGCCAAATACGTCGCCAACCTGGTCCGCACCGCGGCGCACTACGGCGCCCACGCGGTGAACCAGATGTCCGTGGTGGACTTCCTGCGGGAAGGCGAACGCGTCGTCGGGGCCAAGGTGGTCAACCACGAGGACGGCTCGACCTTCAAGATCCGGGCCAAGCAGGTCATCAACGCCACCGGCGTCTGGACCGACGAGACCCAGGCCATGGTGACGGACCGCGGCCAGCTCAAGGTGCGCGCCTCGAAGGGAATCCACCTCGTGGTGCCACGGGACCGCTTCCAGTCGACCGTGGGGCTGATCCTGCGGACCGAGAAGTCCGTGCTGTTCGTCATTCCCTGGGGCCGGCACTGGATCATCGGCACCACCGATACCGACTGGCACCTGGACAAGGCCCACCCGGCGGCGTCCAGCAAGGACATCGATTACCTCCTGGAGCATGTGAACAAGGTCCTCAAGCGCCCGCTCACCCGCGAGGACGTCGAAGGGGTCTACGCCGGCCTGCGTCCGCTGCTGGCGGGCGAGAGCGAATCGACGGCGAAGCTCTCCCGCGAGCACGTCGTGGCGCATCCGGTGCCGGGGCTCGTCGTCGTGGCCGGCGGCAAATGGACCACCTACCGGGTGATGGCCAAGGATGCCGTGGACGAGGCGACCCGCAGCATGGACGAGCGCGTCCCGCCCAGCTGCACCGAGTCCATCCCGCTGCTCGGTGCCAGCGGCTTCAAGGCCGCCTGGAACAGGCGGAACCGGATGGCCGACGAGACCGGCGTCCACGTGGCGCGGATCGAACACCTGCTCAACCGCTACGGCTCCATGACCCCTGAAGTGCTGGCCCTCATCACCGCAAACCCCGAACTGGGAGAACCGTTGCCGGGCGCCGATGACTACCTCGGGGCCGAGGCCGTGTACGCCGCCTCGCACGAGGGCGCCCGCCACGTGCAGGATGTGCTGACCCGCCGTACCCGGATTTCGATCGAGGCATGGGACCGGGGTGTGTCCGCTGCCCCCGTCGTGGCTAAACTGATGGGGGATGTTCTCGGCTGGAGCGAGGCGCAGCGCGAGGGCGAAATCAAGCACTATCTGGCACGGGTCGACGCCGAACGGCTGAGCCAGCAGCAGCCGGACGACGAATCCGCCGACGCCGCACGGCTGGGCGTGGAGGACATCGTTCCGTTGCGTTGACCGGCTGTGCCGGCCTGTTGCGCTGATCCTCTGCCTGCTGCGGGACTGCACCGATGCCACTTCGAAGGGACACCACTTGGCGGAACCACTGGACCGGTATGACGCCGAACTCACCACCCCCGAGATGGTGATCCTGGAGCTTGACGCTACCGACAAACTCGACGCCACGGCCCAGCTCGCGGAACGGATGTATGCCGCGGGCCGGATCTCCGATCTGGAGGGATTCCTCCGGCAGGTCAGCTCCCGCGAGCATCAGCTCGCCACCGGGCTCCCGGGCGGGATCGGGCTGCCCCACGCCCGCAGCGAACTCGTTTCGCGGACGTCGATCGCCGTGGGCGTCACGAAGTATGGCCGGTCCCTCGACTTCGGCGCCGCCGACGGCCCGGCCACGGTCATCCTGCTGATCGCGACCCCTGCCAGCTCCTTCTCCGACCACCTTGAGGTGCTCGCCACGCTGGCCCGCTCGCTGTCCAAGGAATCGTTCCGCGAGTCGCTCCGCCGGGCCTACGACGCCGAAGTGATCGCCGAACTGATCAATTCAAGCCTGGTCTTCTTCGACCACTGAAGATTGGGGCAGCAGGGCCCGTTTCGTTGTTCTACACGCCGACGAAGTACGGTTAAGGGGTGCTGAAAACCGCCCTGAAACCCCGCTGGATCGCAGGACTTGTGTTTGCGATCGCCATTTCAGGGGTCTTCGTGCTGCTGAGCCAGTGGCAGTTCGGCCGCTCAACCCAGGCGGAGGCTCCGGCCAGCACCACGACCGAGGAGGTCAAACCGCTCACCACGGTCCTGCAGCCGGGTGACTTCTTCCATGGTTCGGTCGCCGACCAGATGGTCTCCGCCACCGGCAGCTACGATCCGCAGAAACAGGTCCTCGTCCCGGACCGCTTCGACGACGGCGCGAAAGGCTACTGGGTAGTCTCCGCCTTCGCCGTGAAGGACGCCCCGGTCCTCACCGGCTCGGGCGCCTCCGCCCAGACCTGGATCCCGGTGGCGCGGGGCTGGGTAGCGGATCCGGCGGACGCCGCGGCGCCGCCGTCGGGCACCATTGAACTGACGGGAAGGCTGCTGCCCTCCGAAGCACCCCTGCCGAAGACCGATCCCGGGCCCGGACGTGCCAGCGCGGCCTCCGTGGCGGAACTGATCAACGTCTGGGACGTCACCAGCTACCCCGGCTTCGTTGCAGCGGCCTCCGAACGGGCCGGCAGTGCCGAGGTCGGCGCGGCTGCGTCCGCCGGAGAGATCAAACCCCTTCGGGTGGGGCCCCAGCCCCCTGCGCAGAAGGTCAACTGGCTGAACCTCTTCTATTCCGTGGAATGGGTTGTTTTCGCCGGCTTCGCGCTGTTCATCTGGTGGCGCCTCGTGAAGGATGACTACCGCCGCACCCTTGAGGACGCCCTCGACGCCGAAGAGGCGGCGGCCGCCGGAGAACCTGCCGGCACGAATTCCAGCAATCGCAACCCAACAGACCCGAAGGTGCAATCATGATCGAGCCCCAGCCGGCCGTCCAGCCGCAGCCCGCCAACGGAACGGGAACCGCGCCGGGTAAGAAACGCCGCTTCGGCGGTACCGGGGCCCAGATCCTCTCCGCTCTGAAGTTCTACAAGGTCCTGGCCTACCTGACGGGCTCCATGCTGCTCCTGCTGTGTGCCGAGCTGATCACCCGGTACGGCTTCGGCCAGTACCTCTTCGCCGGCGGCACCAACGCCGTCACCGGCCAGCCCCACGGCTTCGGATTCGGCGACGCCGAGCCGGCCGGGGTCATCGGCGGGCTGAACCTCTCCGTCACGATCCTGATCGTGCACGGCTGGATGTACGTCGTGTACCTCATTTCCAACTTCCGCCTGTGGTCCCTCATGCGCTGGCCGTTCGCCAAGCTCATCACGATGGCGCTCGGCGGCGTCGTTCCGTTCCTGTCCTTCTTCGTCGAGAAAAAGTTCCACGCCCAGGTCGAGGCCGAACTCGCCGCGAACCCGCAGGCGCCGCAGCGCTACTGAGCTTTCAGTCCCAAGGCGCCGGACGCCGTCGGACACCAAAGTGCAGATCAGGGCGCTTCGGGGCGCCCGATCCGCCCTGATCTGCCCGCGGCCGGTCCGACCTTGCCGGGGCGGCGCGCCCCTGACGTGAGTTCGCTTACCCGGGGCCGGAATACGGGCCCGCTTCCGCGTCCCGAGGTGCGGCCGGGCGGCGGCGCAAAGTACGCTGGGAGGGTGACTACTCCCACTGCATCCCAGACGTCCCACAAGCCCGTCCTGGTTGTTGACTACGGTGCCCAGTACGCGCAGCTGATTGCCCGCCGCGTCCGGGAAGCGAATGTGTATTCGGAAGTCGTTCCGCATACCTACAGCACCGAGCAGCTGCTGGCCAAGAACCCCGCCGCCATCATCCTCTCCGGCGGCCCCGCCAGCGTGTACGCCGACGGCGCACCGAGCGTGGGCGCGGACCTGTTCGAGACCGGGATCCCGGTCTTCGGCATCTGCTACGGTTTCCAGGCCATGGCCAACGCCCTGGGCGGCACGGTGGCGCGGACCGGACTCCGCGAATACGGCGCCACCGAGACCACCATCCTCGGCGAAGGCCGCTCGGTCCTGGAAGGCATGCCCCAGCACCAGAGCACCTGGATGAGCCACGGCGACTCCGTCCACGATGCCCCTGAGGGTTTCGAGGTCCTCGCGACGACGGCGGGCGCCGACGTCGCCGCCTTCGCCAACGAGGAAAAGCGCCTCTACGGCGTTCAGTGGCACCCCGAGGTCAAGCACTCGGCCTACGGCCAGGAGGTCCTGGAGAACTTCCTGTTCAAGGGTGCCGGGCTCGAACCGAACTGGACCGCGGGCAACATCCTCGAGGAGCAGATCGGGCGGATCCGTGAACAGATCGGCGGGGACCGGGTGATCTGCGGACTCTCCGGCGGTGTTGATTCCGCCGTCGCTGCAGCCCTCGTCCAGCGCGCCGTCGGCGAGCAGCTGACCTGTGTCTTCGTGGACCACGGCCTGCTGCGCGAAGGCGAAGCCGAGCAGGTGGAACGCGACTTCGTCGCCGCGACGGGCGTCAAGCTCTACGTCGCCAACGAGCAGGAGCGCTTCCAGGCGGCACTCGCCGGCGTCAGCGACCCGGAAACCAAGCGCAAGATCATCGGCCGCGAATTCATCCGCGCCTTCGAGGAGGCCGAACAGGCCATCATCGCCGAGGCGGCCGCGCACGGCGAGAAGATCAAGTTCCTCGTCCAGGGCACGCTGTACCCCGACGTCGTCGAATCTGGCGGCGGCGAAGGTGCGGCCAACATCAAGAGCCACCACAACGTGGGCGGCCTGCCGGAGGACCTGCAGTTCGAACTCGTCGAGCCCCTGCGGGCCCTGTTCAAGGACGAGGTCCGCGCCGTCGGCGCAGAGCTTGGCCTGCCGCAGGAGATCGTCGGGCGCCAGCCGTTCCCCGGGCCCGGCCTCGGCATCCGGATCGTCGGCGAGGTCACCAAGGAGCGGCTGGATCTGCTGCGCAAGGCGGATGCGATTGCCCGCGCGGAACTGACCGCCGCCGGTCTGGACGACGAGGTGTGGCAGATGCCGGTGGTGCTGCTGGCGGATGTCCGCAGCGTCGGCGTCATGGGCGACGGCCGCACCTACGGCCACCCGATCGTGCTGCGGCCCGTGTCCTCCGAGGATGCCATGACGGCCGACTGGTCGCGGCTGCCGTACGATCTGCTGGCCAGGATTTCCAACCGGATCACCAACGAGGTGGACGGGGTCAACAGAGTGGTGCTGGACGTGACCAGCAAGCCGCCGGGAACCATCGAGTGGGAATAGCGTTGTGAAGGGCCGGCCTCCTTTGAGGCCGGCCCTCCCGCTGCCGTGGAGTATCTTCGAATTCGGGTTCAATTTGCCCCGCGCCAGTGTTGCGGTGTCTCACCGGCGCCGGATTCGGGCTACTCTCGGATGCATGCCCGTATGGTCCAAGGCGTCCCGCGCGAGAACAGAAAACGCAGACAGAAAACACGCAGGCAGAATAAACGCAGGCAGAGAAAACGCGAGCAGAGAAAAGAAGGCAGCAGTGTCAGTTGGTCAAGGCCACCCCGAGGACTCCGAGGAGCTCAGGAAATGGCTGACAGGGCTTAAGCCCGTCACCGGGGCAGATACGATGCTGCGGTTCACCAAGACGCCCGAGGGCTCCATTGAGCTGACCCACGCCCACCCCTCCGGGCTCGCCCAGCTGATGGCCGGCCGGCGGACCAGGCTCTCCACCCTGATCCGTGACCGGCAGCAGTACGTCGTCGCGGCCCGGGCCTCCCGCAACCTGCGGTCCAAGATCTTCGAACTCGCCAACGACCGCGGCATTGACGCAGGATACTTCTCGGCCGGCACCGTCGTCTGGACGTCCGCCGTCGGGGGCAAGCCGCAGCGGATCTCCGCCCCGGTGATGCTCGCCGCGATTTCACTCACGGTCCGTCCCGGCGAGGACGACTATGAACTGCAGCTGACGGAACAGGCACAGATCAACCCCGCCCTGGTCCGCCACCTCAAATTCGTCCATGGGATCGTCTTCGACGTCAATGCCGTGACCCGGATGGCGTACAGCACCGCACGGTATGATCCGGGCCCGGTCCTGGACCGGCTCGGTACGCTCATCCAGCCGATCCACGGCGCCGAGGTCGAGCACAACCTGCTCGTCTCCACCTTCGCCGACCTGTCCGGAAACCTGGATGACCCGTGGATCAACCCCAACAACGCGCTCGTGACCAGGCTGGCGGCCGCCGCCGGCGGCCCCGTGGACGTGCCGGAACTTGCGGCCGGCCGTTTCCCCAGCACCGACGAGCGGGACCCGGCCGACGAGCTGCTGCTGCTCGACGCCGATGCGGAGCAGCAGTACGTGGTCGATGCCGTCCGCGCGGGGGACTCGCTCGTGGTCAGCAGCCCGCCGGGCACGGGCCAGACCCAGACGGCCATCAACACCATCGGCGCGCTCGTCGATGAAGGAAAGACCGTCCTGGTGGTCGCGGACCGGCGCGCCAGCCTCGCCGAGCTCGGCGGCCAGCTGGACACGCTCGGACTCGAATCCGTTCTGCTGCAGCTCTCCGGCCACGCGACCCCGCTGCAGCTCAAGGGCCAGCTGGTCCGTGCCATCGTGCGCAACGAGAAGTCCCTCCAGCCCCAGCTGGCGAACCTGCACACCACCCTGACCGGACACCGCCACGCCCTGATGGACCACGTGGCATCGCTCCACAACGTCCGCCAGCGCTGGGGCTGCTCCCCGTACGAGGCCATGCAGTCCCTGGCCGCGCTGACCTCCATCCAGCCCGCCCCCGCCACCACCGTCCGGCTCAAGCGCAGCGTGCTGGACAACATCCGGGACCGTGAGGAACTGGCCGGGCGGCTCCGCCGGGCCGCCGAACTGGGCAGCTTCAGCCGTGCGTCGACCACGAGCCCCTGGCACGGGGCGAGGCTCCTGACCCGCAAGGAAACCGAGGAGGCCCAGCAGGTGGCCCGCTCGGTGGCGGAGAAACTGCCGCTGCTGCGCGGGCGCATGAACGGCGTCGCCGAACATGCCGAGATCCGCCTGGGCAACACCTTCGCCGAATGGGGCGAGCAGATCGACCTCCTGGTTGCGGTCCGCGAAAGCCTCGACAAGTTCACCCCGGACATCTTTGACCGCCCGGTCCACGACCTCATTTCCGCCACCGCGGCCTCCGCCTGGCGCCGCGAACGGAACATCGAGATGCCGTCGATGCAGCGCTCCCGCCTCCGCCGCGTGGCCAAGGAATACGTCCGGCCGGGCGTGCACATCGCGGATCTCCACAGCTCCCTGGTCCTGGTCCAGGAGCAGCGCGCCGCCTGGTCCGGCTACGCCACCACGCAGCGCCACCCGGCCGTCCCCTCCGGTCTCGCCGAAATCACCGCCCTGTACCGCGAGCTGGAGTCGGAACTGGCCGAGCTGGGGCAGGCGGTCAAATTCACCGCGGACGGCGGCGGGCTGCACAGCACCGGCTACGACCAACTGATGGAACGGCTGGGCCGGCTGGTTGCCGATACCGGCACGCTGGAGACCCTGCCCGAGCGGACACTGCTCGTGGAGAACATGCGCGAGCACGGCCTGGGCGAGCTCCTCGCCGACCTGGCCGAGCGGGAGGTCCCGGCGGAGTCGGTGGCGGCCGAACTCGAGCTGGCCTGGTGGCAGTCGGCGCTGGAAGCCATGATCAGCGGCGACGGCTACCTCGCCATGTCCGACGGCGACGCACTGCGCCAGCTCGAAGCGGAGTACCGCCTCGCGGACAACGCCCACATCGCCAGCGGCGCGGCCCGGCTGCGCTGGAAGCTGACCGAACGCTGGGGCGCGGCCATCGCGGAGCACCCGCGGCAGGCCGACCTCCTGCGCAGCCTGCTGAAGGACGGCAGGGTGACCCTCGCAGCCCTGACCGGCCAGGCCTCGGAGCTGCTGCCCATGCTCGTGCCCGTGTGGTCGGCCAGCCCCTACCTCATGACCGGCCTGCTCCCGGTGGAGCAGACGTTCGACGCCGTCGTCATCCTGGACGCCGAGGCCACCTCGCTGCAGGCCGTCCTGCCGGCAATCGCCCGCGCCAGGCAGGTCATTGCCTTCGGTGATGACCGGATCGCCAGTCCCCGGACTTTCACCGTCGGGGTGGAGCGGCTCGCCGCGGGGGAGACCTCCCACCAGGGCGTGGAAAGCGCCTACCGGGCGCTCTCTGCCGTGCTGCCCGTGTGGAACCTGCGCACCGTGTACCGGGCGGTGGACGAGGACCTCGTGCGGCAGCTCAGCAAGGGCTTCTACGACGGCGAGCTCCGCCGGCTCCCGGAGGGGCAGTCCGCCACCGGCCTGGACCGTGCCCTGACGGTCGAGTACCTGCCGGACGGCACGGGACTGCCCAGCGCGGACCACGACGGCGTCGAATCGGTTGTCGCCGAAGTCAACCGCGCGGTGGAGCTGGTCTTCGAACACGCCAGTCTCCGGCCCAGGACGTCACTGGCAGTGGTCACGGGCAGCCTGCGGCATGCGGCCCGGATCGGCGAATCCATCCGGCTGCAGCTGCCCAACTACCCGCAGCTGGCGGGCTTCTTCACCGCCGGCGACGAATCGTTCCGGGTGGTGGACCTCGAGCGGGCGCAGGGCCTGGTCCGCGACCACGTGATCTTCTCGCCGGGATATGGCCGCACTCCGCACGGGCGCGCGCTCCACAACCTGGGCCCGCTCTCCGCGGAAGGCGGACGCGCCAAGTTCGCCCTGGCGATGACGCGTTCGCGGCGGTCCCTGCACGTGCTCAGCTGCTTCCGCCCCGAGGACCTGGACGTCACCCGACTCAGCCACGGGGCGGTGGACTTCTACGAACTGATTGACCGTGAGATCGCGGGGAATTCCGATCTGGGCAGCCCCGCCTCCCGGGCCGCCGCCAGCGAGCAGGCGCTCGGCGCCGATCCGCTGGTGGCCGACCTGGGCGACAGGCTCCGCGCCCGCGGGGCGAGGGTCTGGCACCAATACGACGGCGCGCTGAACATGGTGGCGGCCGCCGACCCGCTGAGCACCATCGGCCAGGACGACGCGGAAATTCCCCGGCCCGTCGCCATCGAGTCTGACGGCACCGAGCAGTACCGGCGGATGACCGTGCGCGAACGCAGCAGGCTCCGGCCGCAGGTGCTGGAGCGTCTCGGCTGGCGCTATATGCCACTATGGACCATAGAGGTGTTCACCGACCCTTCGGCCTGCGCCGACCGGATCGGCGGGTATCTCGGGCTGGAAAATCCGGAGGTCCCGCGGCGGATGCGCACCTCGCCGGGATTCTTCGAGGACGACGTCGAGAACCTGGCCGCGCGCCAGGTAGACGGTCCTGAGGCCGGGATATATTCCGGGCAGGAACCGTCCGCACCGGAATGGTCGGAGCAGACGCCGTCGACGTGGCTGGCAAGCGCGGAGCAGCAACGAACAGCGCAGCAAGGAACAGCGCAGCAAGGAACAGCAGCACGCGATAAGGAGGCCGAGGGCATGGGTGCAGACGGCGAAGTCCACAACAGCAGCAGCCACAACGGCGACGGCGGGCACACTGACGACGGGAATGACGTACGGGAACGGCGCGTGCCGGCCGAGGACGCACCCCGGCAGGCAGTTCATGCCTCGGTTGCCGGAGTGCTCCCGAACAAGGCGGCCGAGGACGATCCGCGCCGCTGGGGCGACCAGCCGAACAGCTACGACCACGACTCGTGGCTTCAGGAGCAGAAGCCTCCGCACTGGGGCTAGGCTGCTGCGTTCCGGGACCCCGGCGACAGCGACGCCGGGCCGCTGAGGCTGGGCCGCTAGTCCGGGGTGGTTCCCACGAGCACGAAGAACAGCTTGCCCAAGGTGGAGGCGCCGGCAAGCCGGAGCGCCTGCCCGGGGTCGGCTGCCACGACAATCAGGCCCTCCGCCCCGCCGCTCGCCGGCCACGGGCCTGCCTTCCCGCCCTGCGCGGAGGTCCACAGCACGGGGACCGCAGCGGCCAGGACCTGGGACGCTGCCGGCTGTTCGAAGCCGCTGCCGCTTGTCATCACCACGTTGACCAGCTGTCCGGGGGAGAGCAGTTGGATGGAGTCCGGGTCTGCCAGCCGGAGCGGTACGGCCGCCGAACCGGGCGGGCTTCCTGCCAGCAGGCCAGGTCCCAGGAGCTGGGCGTCGGACAGCAGCTGGCCCTTGCGGAGTGCCACTGCCAACTGCTTGCCCTGGACCGCCGCCGGGGTGCTGAAACTCCCGCCGGGCACGAGGCCGGCCGGCACATCCAGGGCCACTACGTCTTCGGGTGCGAGGGTCTTGCCGGCCGGAAGATCGCTGACGGCGGCCAACGCGGCCACGGTCGCCGCAGGCGCCGGCGTGAGTTGGTGCACCGCCAGGGACGCGGCGACGCACAGCAGAAGGGCCACCGCCAGCCTGCGGTTGCGGTTCAGCCAGCCGGCCAGGCGGCGGCCCGGCGGACGGCGGCCTGGTTGGCGGCGGCCTGGTTTCCGGGTGCGCGCCCGGCCCCCTGGGTGCTGCCAGGGCCGGGCGGGGCGTCCATCCGGAAGAGCGGCACGGAAGGCCGTCCCACGGAGCGCGGCAGGGCCAGGAAGCGCGGCAGGGCCAAGGAATGCAGCAGGGTTGCCAACGGGGCAGGGGAGTATAGGCATGCCGCCACGCTACCCAGCCGTCGGGGGCCGGCAGCAGCCGCCGGAACGGCTATGTGGAAAACCTCATCGGCGGCAGCGGCCGCGGCCGGCGGAAGCCGCGCGGGAAAAGGTCCTAGCTGGCGGCAGCGGCGGCAGGCGCCGCAACGGGCGCGGGTGCTGCGGCGGCCGCCGGCGCGGCCGGCACGTTGCTGCCCTTGGCGTCACGGGAGTCGGTACGGTAGAAGCCGGAACCCTTGAACACCACGCCGACGCTGTTGAACTTCTTGCGCAGGGTGCCGCGGCACTCGGGGCAGGCCGTCAGGGAATTGTCGGTGAATGACTGCACGATCTCGAAGGCGTGGCTGCAGTCCTTGCAGGCGTATGCGTACGTGGGCACTGGAAATCCTCCTCAGGGACAAACGAGCAGGTCCGGTGCTGTCCAGTCAGGATCACCGCCGATATCTCTATCGACAGGTTCCGTCACTTAGCAGTCGCAGGGCCTGAGTGCTAATTCTATCACCCCGGCTACGCGGCCTGACCAAGCCGGAACACCCCGCCCGGCGTCAGGGCGGCGGACACCTTCCGGTCGAACGACTCGGCCGGAATGCTGCCGGCAGGCAGTACCTCGGTGTCGTAGACGACGGCGGCCGTCGGCACCGGGGCGGCGTCGTGCGGGTGCAAGCCAGCGGCGTCCTGGAGCGCGGCCAGGAACTTGTCGTAATAGCCGCCGCCCTGGCCGATCCTGTTGCCGGAGAGATCGACTGCGGTGGCCGGCAGGAAGATGCCGGCGGCGTGCCGCACCGCCGCAGTCCTGTGGCGTTCTCCGACGGGTTCCTGGATGGGGGCGTAGCGGCTGCGGACAAACCCGGACTCCGGGGTCCAGTACACCCAGCTGAGCTCGAGTGCCGGCTCGCAGACCGGAAGCAGCACCCGGTGTCCGGCGCCGTGCAGGGCCGCCAGCAGGGGAAGGGTCGGCGGTTCGGAACCCACGCCGAGGTAGGCGGCAAACGTGCCCGGCCGGCCGCCGGCGAGTCCGGCTGCCCAGTCCAGCCCGTGGCGGGCGATGGCCGCCGCGGCAGCTTCCCGCGCTGCCGCGGAGAGCCTGGCACGCCCGAGCCTGTGGCCGGACCGGATGTCTTCCTTTGACGCCATGATGTCCTGTCCCTCCGCCTGCTGCAGCCCGGGAAGGGGACTTCCAAGGGGCCGGAATGATTACCGAATGTTTGGTACCTCCGTTAGATTAGTCGAGTGACTACACCCAACGCTTCCGTCCGCAAGGCCGTCATCCCCGCGGCGGGCCTCGGTACCAGGTTCCTTCCGGCCACCAAGGCCATGCCGAAGGAAATGCTGCCCGTCGTCGACAAGCCGGCCATCCAGTACGTCGTGGAGGAAGCCGTCAATGTCGGCCTGAGCGACATCCTGATGATCACCGGCCGCAACAAGCGCGCGCTGGAGGACCACTTTGACCGCGTCCCTTCGCTCGAAGCCTCGCTTGAAGCCAAGGGCGACACTGCGAAGCTGGAGTCCATCCAGGCCGCCAGCAACCTCGGTGACATCCACTACGTGCGCCAGGGCGATCCCATGGGCCTTGGCCATGCAGTCCTCCGGGCGAAACAGCACGTGGGCTACGAACCATTTGCCGTCCTCCTCGGCGATGACCTGATCGACGCCCGCGATGAACTGCTCAGCACCATGATCGAGGTCCAGGCCAAGACCGGCGGATCGGTCATCGCCCTGATCGAAGTCGAGCCGTCCCAGATCAGCGCCTACGGCTGCGCCGACATCGACGTCGTCGACGGTGCGGACTATGTCCGCGTCAAGCACCTTGTGGAGAAGCCCGACGCCGCGGACGCGCCGTCGAACCTGGCCGTGATCGGCCGCTATGTCCTGCACCCGGCCGTGTTTGAAGTGCTGGAACGCACCGCGCCCGGACGTGGCGGGGAAATCCAACTCACGGACGCGCTGCAGGAACTGGCGTCCGGCGAAGGCGAGGGCTACGGAGTGTATGGCGTTGTCTTCCGCGGCCGCCGCTACGACACCGGCGACAAGCTCAGCTACCTGAAGGCCTGTGTCCAGCTTGCATGCGACAGCGACGATCTCGGTCCCGGCCTGCGCGAATGGCTGCCAGGCTTCGCCGCCAGCCTGACTCCCAGCCTGACCAAGTAATTCCCGTGGGGGGCGACTTCAAATGGCCGGTGACGCTGGAGAGCGGCGACATCGTGCTGCGCCCGATCCGGTACCGGGACCGCAGGGAGTGGACGGCGCTCCGCTCGCGGAACAGCGAGTGGCTGGCACCCTGGGAAGCATCGAACCCCGCACCAGGCGGCGGTCTGCCCGACTACCGGCAGATGGTGCGCTCCCTCAAGGTCCAGGCCGCCCAGGCCACGGCCCTGCCCTTCGTCATCACGGCCTGGACGCCGGGTTTCCAGGATCCTGTGATCGTGGGCCAGTTGACGGTCTCATCGATCGTGTGGGGTTCGGCGATGACGGCAACCCTGGGCTACTGGGTGGCCAGGGACCGGGCCGGCCAGGGCATCGCGCCCACGGCCGTGGCGATGGCAACGGACTACTGCTTCGGCACCCTGGGCCTGCACCGGATGGAGATCAACATCAGGCCGGAAAACGGACCCAGCCTGCGCGTGGTGGAGAAACTCGGATTCCGGGATGAGGGATACCGTCCGCGGTTCCTGCACATCAACGGCGAATGGGCCGATCACCGCACCTTTGCGCTGACCTCGGAGGAAGTCCCGGAGGGGCTCCTCGCACGGTGGCTTCGAAGCCGCCAGGCCTGATTGCCGGGGGGTTCCCCACCCGGCGTTCCGGCGTAAATCCAGTCGTTTGTCACTCACCCCACGACACACCGCGGATAATGCGGCGCCGTTCCCGGTGTTGCTCGTACCGTTTTGATTGTGGACTTCCCTCTTAGCAGCTCTGTGATCCTTGTCATTGCTGTTGCGCTCTGGATTGTGTGGGTGGCGCCCTACGTTCTGCGGAACGGGCGCTACCAGCTGCAGCCTGCGGGCGAGTTCCTGGCGGATGTCATTGAGCTAGAACCCGCAGACCCCCTAGCCGGGAGGGTCATGAAGATGACGGCCCAGCAGGAGAATCCGATGACCAGCACCCAGCGCACCGCATCCGTCAAGCGCACGGCCGACGTCGGCGGGGGGCCGCAGCGTCCGGCAGCCGGCCCGGCGTTCAGGATCCGCTACGGGCGCCTGGCCGTGGCCCTGGCAGGCGTGCTGTCCCTGCTCACCGGCGTCCTTTCTGCGGCCCTTCTTATTTTGGGTATCGGCACCGCCTGGCTGCCGGCCGTGGCGCTCCTGGGCGCTGCCGGCGCCGTCGTGCTGCTCCGCCGACTGGCCGTGCGGGACCGACGACGCAAGGTGGAGGTGGCGTTCCGGGCGGCGATGGGTGCCCCCGGGGCAAGCCCGTCGCTGCAGTCGCGGGCGCCGCAGTCCGCTCCGGCCCGCGCCCCCGGCGTCCACGCGCCGGAAGTCCGCGAGCCAGTGAAACGGCCCGAGAGCCCGCTTTTCGACGCCGAGTCAGGCGCCGGCGCCCCGGAAGTCGCCCCGATAGCCGCTCCGCAGGCGCTGACCGCCCAGGAGCTGCGGCAGGCCGCCATGGCCGAAGCCGCGGCGTCCGGCGACACCTCCGTACGGCTGTCCCCGGCAGGGTCCAGCTGGGAGCCGGTGGAAGTCCCCAAGCCAACCTACGTTGAAGCGCCCAAGGCCGAGCGTGCGGCCCCCGGACCGCTCGATCTTCCGGAAGCCCCCAAAGCCGTCGGGAAGCCCTCGCTCAAGCAGGGACTCTCGCAGGGCGCGGGACGGGCGCTTGCCGCCGAGGCCCCGGCGGTGTCCGACGCGCAGCCCGGCAAGGGCCAGAGCGCTTTGAGCAACCTGGACGATGTCCTCCAGCGCCGCCGCGCCTGACCCGGACTCCGGCAAGCTCGGGTCATGACCCGAATCTGCGTTGCCGGCGGCACGGGCCAGGTGGGGCGGGAGGTGGTGCGCCGGGCTGTTGCCGGAGGACATGCGGTCGCCGCCGTCAGCCGTCATCCGCCGCCGGCCGGGGACGCCGGCCACCACGACGGCGCGGAGTACTTCCGGGGCGACGTCTCGACGGGGGAAGGGCTGGCGGCAGCCCTGGCCGGCGCCGGCGTCGTCATCGACTGCCTTGAGGCGCGGTCAGGGAAGGCCCTGAGGAATTTCGCCGACGGCGGGGCCCGGCTTCTCGCCGCCGCCCAGGACGCCGGGGTGGCGAGGGCGGTGGTGCTGTCCATCATCAACTCTGACCGGAGCAGCTTCGGCTACTACCGGACGAGGGCGGCCAAGGAGCAGGCCTACGAGCGGTCCGGGCTGGAAACAATCGCGGTCCGGGCCACGCAGTTCCACTCCCTGCTGGCGGGCATCTTCGCCGCCGGCTCGCCGCTGGGGATCATCCCCGTGCTGAAGGGTGCCCGGTTCCAGCCCATCTCGCCCTCGGACGTCGCCGCGGCCCTGCTGGAAACGGCCCTGGCGGCGCCCTCGGGCGTGCGGCACCGTGTCCGGACCGTCGGGGGACCGGAGATCGCGGAGATGGGGGAGCTGGCGCTGGACTGGAAGCAGGCCAGCGGTTCGCGCGGCCGCCCCGTGCGGCTGCCGGTGCCGGGCGCCATGGGCAAATACTTGCGTGCGGGCCTGAACCTGGCGCCTGAAGAGCGCCACGGAACCGAGACATTCCGTGTCTGGCTGGCAAAGAACGCAGATAGTTTGTAGCCTAGGGATACCGGCAACGCCGTTCCTTCAGGACCGGCGTTGCTTTGGGGCTATAGCTCAGTTGGTAGAGCGCTTCGTTCGCATCGAAGAGGTCAGGAGTTCGAATCTCCTTAGCTCCACCGTGAAGGCCCTCCGACCTGCGGAAACGTTAGGTTGGAGGGCCCTTTTAGTGCCTCGCGTCTGGTCAACCACACGGAAACCACACGCTTTCGGCAAATTTCTGGGTTGGGCTTGACGTATTGCCGTCCTGGAAGCATGCGTCTGGCCCCGCGACGGCTGCCGCGCGATGCGGGACAGGCGGCACAGCATCCTGGTGACCCAACACGACTTCACCAAATACACCGTTGCCGTCAGCCGCGACGTCCCGTATGGAGAGACACACGAACGGCGCGACAAACCAGATCACACCTAGAGCCAGGACCCGAACTCCTTCGGTAAGGATTCCGGATGATGTCGACCATGTTCCGCACTCATTGGGATTTCGTGCTTTGATGGGCGAATCGGTCCTGCTGCGGACCAGCTCTCAGGGTCAGGACAAAGGCCGGCAGCCGATCTGCTCCGCGAAGGCGAGCATGGCCCCGCATGCCATCTCGACGGTGACCAGTCTGTTCCCGGCCACAATGTGCAGGCTGTAGGCGTCCTCAAGGGCAACCATGTTCATGGTGGCCTGGCCGAGATCGGTGGAGATGGCGAAAGCGCCCGACGCATTGCCCTCTTCAAATATTGCGCGGTAGGTGGCTGTTTGCCGCAGGTACATCTGCTGGACCAGGGTGTCGTGCAGTTCAGATTGTCCGGCCATGAAGTCGAACTCGTAGAGGAGCCGCATGAGTGCGTCGTCCGGGCCGCTGGGCAGACCCGCGGAAATGGCTGCCCGAAGTTTTTCTGCGGGCGTTTCGAGTTCTGCGACCACATTGTCGCGGTAGTCGCAGAACCGCTCAGTGCCGGCACGGTGGGCCTCCACAAGGAGTGCATCCAAGTCGTCGAAATAGTAGAGCAAAGCCCCCCTGGTCAGCCCGGCCCTTTTGGCAACATCTGTCAGGGACAGTGAGCGCAGGCCTTGGGTCGAGGCTTCCTTGAGAGCGGCCTCCACAAGTTCGGAGCGGCGCTGTTCCTGGGTATTGGGTCTAGCCATGCTCTTGACACTATCCGATATGAGCTGCCACACTCCAATGGTTATTTGACGATGGTGTCAAAAAACCAAATGCTTCCATCGCAACCCGAATGGACCCTCATGGAACAACTCAGCAGCACCGTCCACGCGCAGTCCGAAGCCGCTGGCCGGAGCTATAGCGCCTCCCTGTCCCGCAGCCTCGGCCTGGGCGGCAACATCCTCATCACTCTGTCCTCGATTTCGCCCGCCTCCAGCGTCTTCATCCTCGGCGGCGCCGCCTTGACGGCGTTCGGAACCGGCGTCGTCTGGGGTTTCCTCATCGCGGGCGTCATCAGCATTCTCGTGGCGTTCTGCTATGCCGAACTCGCCTCCGCCTATCCGGTGGCGGGCGGGGACTACTCGCTCGTCTCCCGGGCGCTCGGGCCGGCGTTCGGCGTCGTGACCTTCTTCATCAGCCTCCTCTCACTTCCGCTCATCGTCGCGGTCTTCGCGCTCGGCGTCGCGGACTACCTGGGCGTAGCAATAGCCGGACTGTCGCCACAGGCAACGGCGCTCGTGGTGGTGGTCCTCACCACCATCACCGCCTGCTTCAACATCCGGGCCAACGCCTGGCTGACGGGTGTCTTCCTCTTCATCGAGATGGGCGCACTGGTCCTGCTCGTGGTGCTGGGCCTAGTCCACATTGAGCGGCCGCTGGACACGCTCTTTACCCCGCAGGCCCTGGACGCTTCCACTGGATCGCTGGCGCCCTTGGCGATCGCCGGTCTCATGATTGCGGTCACGCAGGGCATCTTCTCCTTCAACGGCTACGGTGGCGCCGTCTACTTCGCGGAGGAAACCAAGAACCCCGCCCGCACCTTGGCGCGGGCGGTCCTGTGGAGTGCGGCCGTCACGATCGCCGCCGAATTGATTCCCCTCCTCGCAATCCTGCTCGGCGCGAGCTCGCAGGAAGAACTATTCGGTGCGGAGCTGCCGGTGCAGCAGTTCCTGAGTGAACGGGCGGGAGACGCCGTCACCATGCTGGTACTGCTCGCTGTCGCTTTCTCGATCATCAATGCCATCATCGCCATCACCCTGCAGTCCGGCCGTCTGCTGTACGCCGCGGCCCGCGACCACACCTTGCCCGAGGCCTTGTCCAGGGGACTCCGCCGAGTGAGCGGCAAAGGCCAGGTGCCGGTCGCGGCGACGGCCGTCATGGGTGCTATCGCCTTCCTCGCATGCTTTGCCCCCTTGGACGTTCTGCTGACCGCAACCGGATCCACCCTGACCTTCAGCTACCTCTGCATTGCCTTCGCCGCGATCAACTACCGCCGCGGAAACAAGAACCGCCCCGGCTACCGGATGCCGTGGTGGCCGTTGCCGCCCGCCCTCTGCATCGCGGCCCTCCTCCTGGTTTTCGTCGTCGCCATCATGGACCCGGCGCAGTGGCTGAGCCTGGGAATTTCGCTCGCTTTCGTCGCTGCCGGATTCATCTACTACTACCTGTATCTCCGGCCCCGTTCCGGAACCCATCTACTGCTCCTTGACGCAGTAATTGAAGAGGAGAACAACTGATGCTTGACCTGCTGCTCTGCAACGGAGCCGTCCGGACCTTCGACGGGACGGGCTGGGCCGAAGCTGTCGGCATCAGCAACGGGCTCATCAGCTACGTTGGCACGGACCGGGATGCGCCGCCGGCCCGTCGTCGCCTGGACCTGCGCGGCAGGCTCCTGAGCCCTGGGATCATCGACAGCCACAACCACCTGCTCCTGGGTTTCGATCCCGACGCCGTCAGCCTCGAAGGCGCCCACACCCTTGCGGACGTGCGGAACCGGATAGCGGAACACGCCGCCGCCCGGCCCGACCTGGACTGGGTGTGTGCCGAAAACGCCGTGTATTCGGTGGTCGAGGGACGCCGGCCGAACGCCGCGGACTTGCGCGGCCTGACCGACCGTCCCATCTTCATCACCACCTATGACCAGCACTCGGTATGGCTCAACGACGCCGCGATCCGGGTGCTGGGTATCGAGCGCGGCGCGTCCATACCGTGGGGGCGCCCGGAGCTCGACGACGACGGCTGGCCCACCGGATGGGTGACCGATTTCTACACGAGCGCCATGACGACGGCGGGACTGAAAGGCCTGCAGCGGGACATCCCGATGTACTCCCCGGATCGCCGCTACCGGCGCATCACCTCAAGCCTGGAGATGGCCGCCGCCAGTGGCATCACGACCGTCGTCGAGCCCCAAGTACCCTTGGCTGAACTGGACCTCATGTACCGGGCCCGGGCCGAGGGGAAAATGCATTCCCGGGTCATCACCGCGCTCTTCCATCCTGTGGGTGCCGACGCGGAATTCCGCAGGGACCTGCGCGAGGCGGTGGACAGTGCGCCCGCGGACGACATGCTCCGGCTGGGCCCGGTCAAGCTGTACGCCGACGACGTGATCGAACCGCACACTGCTGCCATGCTTGCCGACTACGCCAACCGGCCCGGCCACCGCGGCGCCTCGAGCCTGCCACCCAACGAGTTCACAGCGATGCTCGGCGAGCTGGACCGGCTGGGCTTCCAAACCCACACCCACGCCACCGGCGACAGGGGAGTGCGGATGGCCCTGGACGCAATCGAACAGGCCCAACGCAGCAACCGCACCACGGACCGCCGGCACGGGATCGTGCACGTCGAGTGCCTGGATGACGCCGATCTACCCCGCTTCGCCCAGCTGGGCGTTGTCCCGGCAATGCAGCCGCGTCACTGTTCCCCGGACCTGGTCGCCGGAACTTGGATGGAGAACGTGGGCGAGGAGCGCTGGGACCGCGCATGGCGGTTCAAGTCCCTCGCCGAATCGGGTGCCCGGTTGGCCTTCTCCAGCGATTGGCAGGTCGGTGAGATGGACCCCCTCGTGGGACTCTACAGCGCCCTCACCCGGGCAGGGCTCGACGGCGGTTCGGCATGGACCCCGGACGAGCGCCTGGATCTTGACACCGCCCTGCGTGCCTATACCCAAGGCGGGGCCTGGGCCTGGCATGCGGAAAACGAACTCGGAGTCATCCGCGTAGGGGCAAAGGCCGACGTCGTGGTCTGGTCAGCCAACCTGTACGTACTGGAGGCCGAAGAACTGCTCGGAGAACGGGCCGACCTGACGATAGTAGGTGGCGCCGTGGTCCACGACGCCCACCGCGAATACGGCGAAGAACCGACGGTCCCGGCCTCAGCGGCCCATTCCGGGCACGGCGTGCCCACCGGGTCGCACACGGGCTGGGCGCATTAACGTCAGACTAGTTCGCACGTTAGGTCCAGTATGCGGATCAGAGGGCACCAACCCGGGCATGGTGTCCCGTCTGGGCGTATCCGCATCCAATGTTGCTTGTTTTCAGATGCCGATAACCGGTGGAATGTCGTCTCCGGCCATCTGTGGATACGTGATCGACCGGGCGTGGTTGCGATGGCTTCCACATGAGAACGGGTGTCGCCCACGGCCCGATTACTGCCGGCGAGTCCGCCATGGCGTTTATGTGTCCTAATTCCAAGGAAGCGGGACAGGCTGAACAACGAGGGCGCCTACAGCCGGCTGGAAATCGATCACAGTGAGGCCATGGCCTATGCCAAGGGGGAAACCCGGCAACCGTCACTATTGAGACGGCGCCGAGGACTGCCGCGGGCCACTTTGGAGGGCGTCAGCCCTTTCTGGGGCGCCTCCGAGCCAAAAACCCGGGACAAGGACTGCCAGATCGCCTGAGGGCCGTTCATGGCTTGCTGGGGGCGAAGCCTTCCAAGGGCTGCATCCGGCGCTAACATGAGCAGGACATGCCCGGGCCCAGGAAGCCTTATGGCGTCCAGGAAGTGATCATCCTCTTAGAGGCATGGCAGGTGACGTATTGGAACCATGCCACGGAGCGGCTGTATGCTTTCACATCCGCAGAAGTTCTCGGTCGGAAAATTACCGAGCGGGGGATCATCGCCGGATCGGGCATACCGAGCCAGGATACGACCGGGCAGGAGAATGCGGATGGGATTGCCGCGGACCGGGTCTGCGCGAAGCCCTCGCGGCTGTGCGTGCCGGCGACTCCCTAGTCATTACCAAGCTCGACCGGCTCGCTCGGTCCCTCCGGGATGCCACGGACATCATTGAAGATCTCACCAGACGGGAAGTGAAGCTGAGCATTGGTGGATCCGTACACGATCCCACCGACCCTGTCGGCCGGCTGCTCTTCAATGTCCTGGCCATGGTCGCCGAATTCGAATCCGATCTCATCCGTGCCCGTACCAGGGAAGGCATGCAGGTCGCCAAAGCCAAAGGCTGACTGCGGGGCAAACAGCCCAAACTCACAAAAAGCCAGGAAGCCCATCTCGTCTCCCTTTATGCGGGAGGTCAGCACACCACTGCCGAGATCGCCGAGCTCTTCGGAGTCGCGCGCAGCACCGTGTACCGCATAGCGCAGAAGACAACATGAACGAGACCGCTAATTTCAGGCCGCCCAAGCCGTACGGAATAATCTCAAGGAGAGCAGGGCCGCTGTATGACCGTGGTCAAAACCAAATCGAAGCTATTGGGGGAGAAATGTCCGATCCCGTCTTTGAAGGAACCGGGAGGTTCCAGTGGGCCCAGTCCTGGGGGCGGGTGGTGGGCCGGCCGAGGAAGTAGCCTTGCACGGCTGTCACGCCGAGACCGGCGACAGCTGCCAGTTCGTCATTGGTTTCGATCCCTTCGGCGATGAGCGCTGCTCCGAGCTGCTCGGCGACGCCGACCATGGCCTCGCCGAAGGCATGGCGGAGGGTGTCCGTATCGATTCCGGCGATGAGGTTGCGGTCCAGTTTGATGATGTCGGGTTGGAGCTGCCTGATGTGGCGGATCGAGTCGAAGTACGAGCCGGCATGGTCGATCGCGAGCCGGACTCCGCGCTGCCGCAGGGGCGCCAGCGCGGCGCCCAGGGCGGCGGGCTGCTCCGCGGTCAGGGCGTCGGTGAGCTGAAGGACCATGCGGTCAGGGGCCAGCGTGGATTCCTCAAGCAAGCCCGGCAGCAGGGGGTCCAAGCAGGTGGCCGGGGACAGCTTCAGCGCCACGTACAGGTGGGTCGGCAGGTGCCGCGCGGCGGCGAGGGCAGACTCCAAGGCCGCGAATTCCAGCTCGCTTCCCAGCCGCGCCTCGGCGGCTTCCGCGAACCAGTAGCCCGCGTTGTCGCCCCCGTCGGAGACGAACCGTGTGAACGCTTCGACGCCGACAACGGAGCCGGTGGAGAGTTCGTAGATCGGCTGAAAAGCGGTCAGCAGCATCCTGCCTTTCAGGACCGCCTCGATCCGCGAGGCGCGCTCCGCCGCTGACGGAGCCGGGGTTCCGGTCTGCGGCTGAATGGCGGACCCGGCGGCCTGGGGCCGCACCTTCGAGGTGCCGGCGGGGAGCCGGGTCAGGGACCTGAGGGAAATCAGGTGTTCGGTCAGCGCCGTTTCCGGGTGCCCGGGATGGGCGGCAACGTGTTCGCGAAGCTGATCCCTGACACGGCCTTGCTCCGGCGCGGGGTCTGCGAGCACTGTGTCGATAATGGCCGAGGCCTGGCGGCGTATCCCCGAAGCGGCATCGCGGCAAGGTCCGCCGGGTGCCGGGTCTGCGGGAGGTTGGCTTTCGGAGGATGCTGGCAAGGACGACGGGTCCATCGACATGGGCTACTCCTTTGTTCCCGTTCCGGCTGAGCCCGGAACCGGCCCGCCTCTTCCAGAATCCAGAATCCCGGATCCCGGAGGGCGGAAGGCCGTGAACGGACTGTACCACGGTACCGACCGCGTGTGACCCTTGTGGATGTGGAACAACCAACGCGGTGAAACATATCGCTGCGAAATGGCAGCCAACCAGCTTTGAAAGTCTCACCGTGCGGCGCATCGCGGCGGTTAAAACTGGTGTTCAAAATCAAAGACCGAGTCCACCGCTTCAGCGTATACAAACCCGCCGCCGACTCTCCCGAAGGAAAATCCCAAGCGCCCAGGGACACCCCCCAAGGTGCCTCGCCGGGTCTAGGCTGATTCTGCCGGTTGCGCCCGGCCCGCCCGGGTGCCCAGACTCCGAGAGTGAGCGATGCGCATGAGCGGTTCCGACACAGTCCTGGCAGGCCTTGATTCCGAGCTCGGCTGGCTCCGGGAAACGTACACCCAACTGCACCGGCATCCCGAACTGAGCCTCGAGGAGCATGAGACTTCCAAGCTCGTCGGGGAGAAACTCGCTGGCTTCGGCTATTCCGTGACCCGCATCGGCGGCACCGGCGTCGTCGGCGTCCTCGCGAACGGGGACGGCCCCACGGTCCTTGCGCGCGCCGACATGGACGCGCTGCCCGTCACCGAGGCCACCGGGCTGCCTTATGCCTCGGAGGTGGACGGGACCATGCATGCGTGCGGGCACGACATGCACGTCAGTGCGCTGCTCGGCGCCGCGAAGCTCATGGCGGACGGGCGCGGAGCCTGGTCCGGGTCGTACATCGCGCTGTTCCAGCCGGCCGAAGAGGTCGGCGCCGGATCCAAGGCCATGGTCGACGACGGACTCGTCACCAAAGTGCCGCGGCCCGACGTCGCCCTCGCCCAGCACGTGATGCCGATGCCGGCGGGGACGGTCGCCACCACGGCCGGGCCGGTCCTCTCGGCCGGGGATTCACTCAAGGTCACCGTGTACGGGAAGGGCGCGCACGGCTCGATGCCGCACATGTCCGTTGACCCGGTGGTGCTGGCCGCCTCGATCGTGCTCCGGCTCCAGACCGTCGTCTCGCGGGAGACCAAGCCGGGCGACTTCGCCGTCGTCACCGTGGGGGCGCTCAACGCCGGCGCGACATCGAACATCATCCCGGACCGCGCCACCCTCCTGCTGAACATCCGCACCTACGACAACCAGGTCCGGGCCTCGGTTCTCGCCTCGATTGAGCGGATCGTCAAGGGGGAGTGCGCTGCCGCCGGATCGCCCCGGGAACCTGATTTCGAGTACTACGACCAGTTTCCGCTCACCAGCAACGATGCGGCCGTGACAGAGCAGGTCCGGGCCGCGTTCTCCGCCCACTTCGGAGCGGACCCTGTGCACCATGCCGAGAGGCAGACCGCCTCCGAGGACTTCAGCCGCATTCCGGACGCCTTCGGTGTGCCGTACACATTCTGGCTCCTCGGCGGGGTGGACCCCGAGACGTACCGGGCCGCGGCCGCGAAGGGAACAGTGGCCCAGGACATCCCGGGGAACCACTCCCCGTTCTTCGCCCCCGTGATCGACCCGACCCTGTCCATGGGCGTCCAGGCCCATGTCGTCGCCGCACTGTCCTACCTCTCCCAGGATGCGTAAACCATGAGCACTGCCCAGTCCGCAGCAAAGACCGAAACTCAATGGAAACCGAACGATGCATGGCTGGTCGGCATCGTCCTGGCCGTCATCAACTTCTGGCTGTTCGCGCAGACCCTGCTCAATGTCATCCCGGGCATCCAGGGGTCCCTCGGGATCGAACGGACACTGGGGAACCTCGCGGTGTCCGTCACCTCGCTGTTCTCCGGCATTTTCATTGTGGTTGCCGGCGGGCTCGCGGACCGGCTGGGCCGCGTGAAGATCATGAACACCGGCATCTACCTGAGCATCCTCGGATCGCTCCTGATCGCCCTGACCCCGGAGAACGCCGGCGGCCTCACGGCGGCCGCGTGGTCCAGGGGCTGTCCGCGGCGTGCATCATGCCCTCCACCATGGCCCTGGTGAAGAACTACTACGAGGGGAAGACCGCCAGCGGGCGCTGTCGTTCTGGTCCATCGGCTCGTGGGGCGGCTCGGGCTTCTGCGCCCTGTTCGGCGGCCTGATGGCGACGTCGTTCCTGGGCTGGCGGTCCATCTTCTGGATCTCGATCGTGCTCTCGGTCGTCGCCCTGTTCCTGCTGCGGGGCACTCCGGAGTCCAGGTCAGCCGCGAAAGCCGGGGGCACCTTCGACTGGGGCGGCATGGTAAGCCTCGTCGTCGCGCTCGTGGCCCTCAACGTGTACATCTCGCAGGGCCCGCTGATCGGCTGGCTCAGCTGGACCGGCATCGGGCTCATCGCCGTCGCGGTCGTCGGTACGCTCGTGTTCTTTGGAATCGAGACAAGCCGGAGCAACCCGGTCCTGAACCTGAAGCTGTTCCGCAACGCGACGTTCGCCGGCGCCACCCTGTCCAATTTCCTCCTCAACGGCGCGGCCGGCACGCTGATCGTCTCCCTCGGCCTGGTCCAGGTCGCCGCGGGCATGTCTTCACTGCAGTCGGGCCTGCTGACCCTCGGATACCTGGTGGCGATCCTGGCCACCATCCGCGTCGGGGAGAAACTGCTCCAGCGTTTCGGGCCGAAGCGGCCTGATGACGTCCATGACGTTCACCCTCATCGGGCAGTACATCGTCCTCTCCGTCATCGGCTTCACCCTGTTCGGCATCGGCCTGGGCTTCTTCGCGACGCCGTCCACGGACGCCGCACTGTCGAACGTGCCCGACGACGAGGCCGGGGCAGCAGCGGGCATCTACAAGATGGCCTCCTCGCTCGGCAACGCTATCGGCGTGGCCGTCTCGGCGGCCCTCTACGTCGCGGCCCAGGCCATGGACCCGGCCACCATCCGATCGTGGGGCCTGTTCATCGGGAACCAGGAGAACGTGGGCCTGCGGTTCGGCGGTGCCGTCGGCATCCTGTTCAACCTGCTCATGGTGGTTGTCGCCATCATCGCCATCATGGTCACGGTGCCCGACGAGCGGCCTGTCAAGCGGCCCGAGGTCCCGGCGACACCATCGATCGGAAGCTAAGAAGCCACCGCCCGTGCCGGCCCGCAAGGGCCGGCACGGCATCACACCCGGACAGTCCAAAGAAAGAGGGCTTCCTACGGCTCCCTTGCGGTCTTTCGGATGGCCTGATGGCGGACACTGGAAGGAAGACGTGTCTGCGCCACGGCGAGCCCCGTCCGCCAGACGTGCATGGAATGCCCCGCGACAGGGGCAGCCAACGAAACGAGGAACGCCACGACTTTGAAAGAACGACTGCAAAGGAGAAGGTCCAGCCTGATTTAGGTGCTCCTTATTGGCGTGGCTGAGATGTGCTGGTGTTGCTTTTCCCATTTCCACCAGCTGTGTTGGGGCGAAGGCGTGTGGCTCGAGAGCATGTTGGACAGCTCTCCGACGGAGGCTAAGAGGATGGGCAGGAATTTCCGGATGTTGGAGGTCGGGGACTGAGCCTTGGTTTTCGATCAGGGATACAGATCCGATGGGGCGCCGGCCAATCATGACCGGTGCTGCCAGCGCCCTTGTGCTGATGTCGTATTCGCCCTCCGAGAGGGCGAAACCATCCGTGACTGTCTTCTTGAACAACTTTTCCAGCCGTTCTTCGTTCACCTCGGTGCGTTCGGAAAACTCGGCATGGGGCTGGCCATGGAGCAGCGCCCGTCTTTCGGCGGCATCCAGGAAGGCGAAGTAGGCCCGGGATGTAGCGCCGGCACGGGCCGGATACAGATCACCGACTGGGCAGTTACCCGTGGGCGCGGGAGGCAAACCGCTTGAAATAGCTCCGCTTTGACCGGCGGATGTGGGCCCCCATGAGTTTTGCCGATGCCTCCAGGTTTGCATCGTCGATGGCGTCCATAGTGGGCTGGTGTTCGCTCCAAGAATTCATGGCGCGGTGCTGGACGTCTGCGAAGCAGAGCCGCTCGATAGATCCCGAAATCAGACGCAGGATTGCGGCCAGCGACGAGCTCCCGCTCAGCTCGGCGACGCTCTGATGGAACCTGATGTTGAGGTCGGAGAGCAGCTCGGTGCGACCTTCCTGGACGGCGGCATCGCCAGCGGCCAGAATCTCCGCAGTGGCCTCACGATGGGTGATCCAGGCTCCGTCGGGCTCCGGGCCAAGCTCCTGCCGCCGTCGCGCAGTCGCCGTGCCGCGTTCCGTGTACCCAGAGCCGTCTGTGCGCGTTGGCCGCCGACGCCGCGTAGGAGCCGCCGCGGATTGCGATGATCTCGGCCCCGCGCCTGACCTGCCAGGGATGAGCTCAACTTTGATCCAGGCCGAATCGATGAATTCGGTCTCCGGGCGGCCAGCCACCGTGGTTGCCTCGGATGACCATGTGTCGGATGACGTCAACGGTGATTTCCACTGTCGTGCGGCGTGTTCGCTTCATTGCAATGAATCTGAACCGGCAGGTGCCGCCGCGCGGCAGTCATCGGCGTGGATCCAATATGCCGGTGGCCATGGACGGACGACTTGCACCTGGCCAGGGTCTGGGGAGATTAGCAGGATAGAGCCAGGCCAACATTCAATGGTTCCTGCCTCGAGCCACGCGGGCTGCACATATCCGAATCTGTTCCACTTGATGGTTGCCCATGCTCCCATCGGTTGAACGTCGTCGATGCTGAGAATGGTGACCTCGGTGGTCGTCTCACCTCTGCCCCTGAACTCGCTGAGGTGACGTCATCGAAGCTGGGCATTCTCGTTCCACCGCCGACTCCGCCGACTCGGCCGTACTTTGGTGGTCCACCGGAGGCCGAGCAGGATTCCTGCAGTGACAAGGATGGCGGCGAGGGCAATGTGCCATGACGGTGCTGGCCAGGTCGTTACCGTCCGTCGCCGAAATCGCGTAAATCAGCGACAAGGCTGCAACGACGCTCGTCAACGTGAGGGTGTGATCGATTGTGGGAACACCGGGCGGTGTGGGCCCGGGCAGGGCCGAGAGCCCGTTGTTCGTAGGCTCCGCAGCAATTTCGGGCCACTCGATGATGAGCCATTCGACGGCCGGGGTCTCGGTTTCGTCCCGCGGCTGATGCGGTTCGCTGGCCGCACGCGCAGGGCGGCGAACCCTCCGGTCATCGCCGCGTCCGGGTTGCCGGGGCCAGTTGTCGTGCAGCGCCCCCAGGTGATGTCGGTGAAGGCCTCCTGCGCCTCTTAAGTCCGCAAGTTCCCGTACAAAAGATCGGACGCCGCCCGATGTTGTTTCGCAATCGTAGGCCTGAAAGCGCCGCTTTCCTGAGGCGGTCGATGGATGGATTCGTATTGTTCGATGGCTGCGGTCCGGAGATGATCGGATCGTCGGCCATCTCCTCCAGGCTAGGAATCTAATACTCGGTCTTTGTGGTCGGCCAAAAGTTGGGCGCTTTGGGTGCGGCCAAGAAGGATGACTCCACCAAGCGCGAAACCGCCTCCGGCAACTGCGCCGGTCGTGGGGACTTGCCCAAGCAGTAGCCAACCAAGAAATAGTGAAAAGACGGGGACAGCGAAAAGCAAAGACCCGCCTGCGGCCACATTCGTTTCCGCAAGCGATATGTTCCAAAAGGAGCAGGCAAGAACCGTGCTGCAGACAACCAACACGACAAGGGCGGCAAGGGTGACCGGCCTCCACGCTTCGGGCCGGATGTCGTAGGGCGCCAGGGGAAGAGTTGCGAGTCCGCCAAGGAGGCAGCCCCAGAAGACGATCTCCACAGGTGGGATCGTTGCCAACACTGGTTGCTGGCAAATAAGAGAAACGGCCAGGACCAGTGCTGCAACCAAGACGATGAGAGCGTTCCAGTCAAAACCGAGATTGGCTGATCCAAACAAAGTGACCACAACAATTCCGACAACGGCGATTGCCATTCCGAACAGCCCCTGCCGCGAAGTGCGTTCACCCAAGACAAGGTAGGCCAGAGTAAACGCAAAGACGGGCGAGGTGTTCAGCAGCAGGCTTGTGGTTCCGGCCGGAACGGTGGTCTGGCCTATGTTCAACAGCGTGCCGTAGGCCCCGTAGCCCAGTAGCGATATGCCAATGACTTTTGGAGCATCCTCCTTCCGCAGCGAGAGGCGGCGTTTGCTCATCAGGAAATACAACCCGAGTACAAGGGCAGCGAGCAGAAATCGCAGCGGGGTCAAATCCATCGGATGGACGACTTTCAGCACCTCGCTGGTGGCCACATAGGCCGGCGCCGACGTGATGACCATCAAGACATCAGGACGCCGAAGCAGACCCGCTTTCAAGGGCGAAACCCCGTCCCTGACGGCCGGTAGTCGCAACTGCGTTTGCTGATCGAAAGTATCGTTTTGAGGATCAATCTCTTTCTTCGTCCTTTCTCGGTCGTTGGTGACTGCGCACTGATGGCTTTTCCGGCACCTGAGGAGCCTTTGGGGGAACTTGTTGTGGCGGGCGCCGCAGGTCGCCTTCGCAAGAACCATCAGCCGCCTTGGACCCTAGAATTCCTGACCGGTGGCCCGGACGGTGATCTCGGAAACGTCGACGCCGGGCGGCTGGGCCAGGGCCCACAGCATGGTTTCGGCCACCGACTCAGGGGTGATGGCAGCGTCGGGGGCATCCTTCCACAACGGCGTGTCCACATGTCCCGGAGCAATGTGCAGTACGCGTATGCCGGTCCCGACCAGCTGCTGGCGGAGTGATTCCGCATAGCCCGTGACCGCCCACTTGGTGGCCGTGTACAGATTGCCCGGATACACCTTCCGTCCGGCAGTGCTGCCCATCAGGACCATGTGCCCGCGGTTTGCCGTGAGCTGCGGCAGGGCCGCCTTGGCCAGGATCGCCGGCCCGTAGACGTTGGTGAGGACCATGTTCCGCCACACCTCCGGTCGCCGTCCGCGAGATCCCCGGCCGCTGAGAAGCCGGCGTTGGCGACCGCCACGTCGATGCCGCCCATGGCGGCGACGGCAGCGGCAACGGCGTCGCGCCCTGTGGTGAAGACGGTGTGGCCGGCGCGGAGGGAATCGCGCACGAGGGCGGCACCGATTCCGCTGGTGCCGCCCGTGACAAGGATGCGCATCAGGACGGGTCTGCGATGCCGATGTAGCGTGTTTCCAGGTATTCCTCGATCCCTTCGCTGCCGCCTTCGCGGCCCATGCCCGATTGCTTGACACCGCCAAAAGGGGCCGCCGGGTTTGACACGATACCGGTGTTCAGACCAAACATGCCCACGTCCACCTGCTCGGAGAGCCGGATCCCACGGTTGAGGTCGCGGGTGTAGCCGTAGGCCACGAGACCAAATTCGGTGTCGTTGGCCAGGGCAATCGCCTCGGCCTCGGTGCGGAAGCTGACCACCGGTGCCACAGGTCCGAAGACCTCTTCCTGAAGGATGCGAGCAGTGGCCGGCACGTTGGTGAGCACCGTGGGCGGGTAGAAGTGGCCGTCGCCGTCCGACGGCGATCCGCCGGTGAGTGCCGTGGCGCCCCCGGCGACGGCGTCCCGGACTAGTTCGTCGACTTTGGCACGGCTCTTGGCGTCGATGAGGGGGCCGATGTTGGTGCCCTCCGCCGAGCCGCGGCCGAGTTTGAGGGCGCCCATGCGGTCCGCAAGGCGCCGGCTGAATTCGCCGGACAGGGATTCGTGCACGATGAACCGGTTGGCGGCGGTGCAGGCTTCGCCCATGTTCCGCAGTTTGGCCAGCATGGCCCCGT